>NZ_JBHXCQ010000006.1:0-250330 GCF_042726295.1 Oerskovia sp. NPDC060338 | reverse complement strand
CACTGGCTCGTGCCCGTGGTCTTCATAGGTCTCGGCCTGTTCATCCTCATCGAGTCCGGCACCCTCGCCCACATCGCATCACTCCTGTGAACAGTACGGGCCCGGCCGCTAGAGCGGCCGGGCCCGTACCATCAACGCCGAACGTGTTGCGACCACCGCTGGAATCCGCCGACGGAGGTGGGGGCCTTCGTCGTACCGGCGCGCCGACGGGCGGTCGGCCCTTCCGGATGTCACCGCCGGGCGGTAGATTGCCGCGATCGAGGCCTCGCAGGAACGTCATGGCGGGCACGATCCGTCATCGTCCTTCGGCCGTTCGCGGCCGCTCTCCGGGGGAGCCCTCCATGCCGCGTCGTCAACCGTCTCTCGAGCTGTGCTTCGCGTCGGTCCGTGTCCCGTCCGGGGAGGACGCCGAGGTCGCCCGTCTGCGGCTCGCGGACGTCCTGCGGGGCGCAGGGATCGTCGGTGCGACGATCGAGGGCAGGCACGTCGGGGCCTCCGACTGGGTCGTCGCGAAGCTCCTGGCGGCCTCCGCGAAGGACGGCCCTCGGCCCGTCGCGGTCCGACGCGCACCTGCCGGCGCCACGGTAGGCGCCGACCGCGACGAGGATTGGCTCCTGTCGGACCCGGAGACGGGGTGGGCGCTGGTCGCCACCTCCGGGACCCCGTGGCTCCACCGGACCCTCGAGGCGGCGTTCGGCGACGTCCGGGTCGGCACGGTCCTCTCGTTCGACGAGGGGCCGTTCCCGGACAGCGCAGGGATGCTGTCGGTCGGCCTCGAGTACCGGGACGTGGTCGTGGCCGACTTCCCACCGCACGAGTCGGCCATGCTCGCGCACACCGCGCGGATCCCGGTGCGGTTCGCGACGGTCCCCGCGAGCGGAACGACCCGCGCGACCACGATCGTGACCGGGCTGGAGTCCACCGAGGACGTGTCCCGGGTCGCGTTCTGGCCGACCAAGGGGCCCGTGCTCCACCTGTGGGTCAACGGCGGTTGGTCCGGGTTTCTCGTGGTGGCGGGCAAGGCCGTCGTCGGGCACGAGTTCGGGCCCGGGTGGGTGGCGCTCGACCCGACGCGGCCTGACGGCGAAGGCGACGACGAGTCGATCGCCGACGTCGTGCTCGACGAGATCATGGTCGAGCCGAGCGACCCCGACGCGGTCGCTTCCGCTCTCGGGCTCGACGAGGCGCGAGCCGAGGCCTTGCGGCAGCTCCTTGCCACGAAGGACCCTGCTGACCCTCTGGACCAGCTCGCCGCGATCCTGGCGCTCCCGGCCGAGGTGCTGGCGGCCCTGCGCGGTCAGGTCCGGCTCGACGAGCTGCCAGGTGCTGTCGTGGAGCACCCCCGGTCGTTCCTCCGATCGGCCATGGCGGACAGCGCGACCGGAGCGGACGATCCGCTCGCGAGGAGGCTCGGCGCCGCCGGGCTGGACCTCGAGGGTGCTCGTCGCCGCAAGCCGTGGTGGTTCCTCACGTGGCAGATCCTCGCCATCCCCGTCATCGGTGGGGTCTCCGTCGCGATGTTCACGTACTTCGACAGCCCTGCGCGGGGCTGGTTCTTCGCCGTGCTCTGCGTGCTCAACGCTGCGTGGGCGTTCTGGCCGCGGAACCCTGGCGGAGCCCCGAGCGACACCCGGGGCGCGTGATCGGGGCCCGGTGAGCGGCGCCGTCGGGCAGCGGGGGCGCCCTTCCTGCGCCGACAGCGAAAACCCCGGATATCGGGACGGTTTCCGCTCCCTGCCCGCGTTAGGGTCACAGCAACGGTGACTCCGTCGACGACGGACGAGCCGACCAGCCGCGACGTTCGAGCGTCGCGAGCGACGAGGGAACGACGAAGGAGATGGACGTGAGCGATCAGTTTCCGGTGGCACGAGCCGAGGGGCCGGGACTCGGCCTGAACGACTCCATCTACAACCGGCTGCTCAAGGAGCGCATCATCTGGCTGGGCTCGGAGGTGCGCGACGAGAACGCGAACGCCATCTGCGCCCAGATGATGCTGCTCGCGGCCGAGGACCCTGAGAAGGACATCTGGCTCTACATCAACTCGCCCGGCGGGTCGATCACGGCCGGCATGGCGATCTACGACACCATGCAGTACATCCAGCCCGACGTCGCGACCATCGCGATGGGCATGGCGGCCTCGATGGGTCAGTTCCTGCTCTCCTCGGGCACCAAGGGCAAGCGCTACGCGACGCCCCACGCCCGCGTCATGATGCACCAGCCCTCGGGCGGCATCGGCGGCACGGCGACCGACGTGCGCATCAACGCGCAGCTCATCATGCACATGAAGAAGGTCCTCTCCGAGCTGACGGCCGAGCAGACCGGCCAGCCCCTCGAGAAGATCCTCAAGGACAACGACCGCGACAGCTGGTTCACGGCTCCCGAGGCCCTCGAGTACGGCTTCATCGACCACGTCGTGACGAACGCTTCGTCGGTCACGGGTGGCGGCGGCACGACGAGCAGCTGAGCTCGCCGAGAACCCGCCCGCACGTCCACGACCCCACCCGAGGAGACACCTTGAGCTACTCAGCCAGCCAGGAATCGCAGTACATCTCGACCGCTCAGCGCCTCGCGGGCGCCGGCGCAGGCGGCGGCATCGCGCTCCCGCACGGCGCGCCGTCCTCGCGCTACGTGCTCCCGCAGTTCGAGGAGCGCACGGCCTACGGCTTCAAGCGCCAGGACCCCTACACCAAGCTCTTCGAGGACCGCATCATCTTCCTGGGTGTCCAGGTCGACGACGCCTCGGCGGACGACGTCATGGCGCAGCTCCTGGTCCTGGAGAGCCAGGACCCGGACCGCGACATCATCCTGTACATCAACTCGCCCGGTGGCTCGTTCACGGCCATGACGGCGCTGTACGACACCATGCAGTACATCAAGCCGCAGATCCAGACCGTGTGCCTGGGGCAGGCCGCCTCGGCCGCCGCGGTGCTGCTCGCGGCGGGCCAGCCCGGCAAGCGCCTCGCGCTCCCCAACGCCCGCGTGCTGATCCACCAGCCCGCGATGGAGGGCGGCGGCTACGCGCAGGCCTCGGACATCGAGATCCACGCGAACGAGCTCATCCGCATGCGCGAGTGGCTCGAGGACACCCTGGCCATGCACTCGGGTCGTGACGTCGAGCAGGTCCGCGAGGACATCGAGCGCGACAAGATCCTCACGGCCAAGCAGGCCCTGGAGTACGGCCTGGTCGACCAGGTCCTGGAGAGCCGCAAGCCGGTCATCCAGAACAAGCCCTGATCGGGACAATTCCTCCCGACCCACCGGGGTGCCCGGCTGACAACGGGCCCCCGGTGGTGTGCAATGGGGTGTAGGTCGGCAGGTGCCGTCCGGACCACCGGGTCATCGACACCGGCGGAGCAGCAAGACCGAGGCTAGGAGGCTCGTAGTGGCTCGGATCGGAGATGGTGCGGACCTGCTGAAGTGTTCCTTCTGCGGTAAGTCCCAGAAGCAGGTCAAGAAGCTCATCGCGGGTCCCGGCGTGTACATCTGCGACGAGTGCATCGAGCTCTGCAACGAGATCATCGAGGAAGAGCTGTCGGAAGCGGCCGAGCTGGGGCTCGTGGAGCTCCCCAAGCCGCGAGAGATCTTCGACTTCCTCGAGCAGTACATCATCGGCCAGGACGCCGCCAAGCGAGCGCTGGCCGTCGCCGTGTACAACCACTACAAGCGGATCCAGGCAGGCGAGACGGCCCGCCCGTCGGACGACTCCCAGGTGGAGATCGCCAAGTCCAACATCCTGCTGATCGGTCCCACGGGGACCGGCAAGACCTACCTCGCCCAGACGCTCGCGAAGATGCTCAACGTGCCGTTCGCGATCGCGGACGCCACGGCGCTCACCGAGGCCGGCTACGTCGGCGAGGACGTGGAGAACATCCTCCTCAAGCTCATCCAGGCCGCCGACTACGACGTCAAGAAGGCCGAGACGGGCATCATCTACATCGACGAGGTCGACAAGGTCGCCCGCAAGTCGGAGAACCCCTCGATCACCCGTGACGTGTCGGGAGAGGGCGTCCAGCAGGCCCTGCTGAAGATCATCGAGGGCACCACGGCGTCGGTGCCGCCCCAGGGTGGGCGCAAGCACCCGCACCAGGAGTTCATCCAGATCGACACGACGAACGTCCTGTTCATCGTGGCCGGCGCGTTCGCCGGGCTCGACGAGATCGTCGCGACCCGCTCGCGCAAGCGCGGCGTGGGCTTCGGTGCCCCCATGGACACGCACGAGGAGGCGGACCTCTTCGCCGAGGTGCGCCCCGAGGACCTGCAGAAGTACGGGCTCATCCCCGAGTTCATCGGTCGTCTGCCGATCATCACGTCGGTCGCCAAGCTCGACACCGACGCCCTGGTACGCATCCTGACCGAGCCGCGCAACGCTCTGGTCAAGCAGTACCAGCGCATGTTCCAGATCGACGGGGTCGAGCTCGAGTTCGAGGACGACGCGATCGCGGCCATCGCGGACCAGGCGCTCCTGCGGGGGACCGGTGCCCGCGGGCTGCGCGCGATCATGGAGGAGGTCCTCCAGCAGGTCATGTTCGACGTCCCGAGCCGCGACGACGTCGAACGCGTGGTCATCACGCGCGAGGCCGTGCTCGACAACGTGAACCCGACGCTGATCCCGCGCACGGCGATCAAGCGGGCGCCGCGCGAGCGGAGCGCCTGACCGGCGCCGCACCTGCCTGCCTACGACGAAGGGCCCGGACCGTGAGGTCCGGGCCCTTCGTCGTACGGCAGCGGCCGTGGTCGGGCCGACCAGGGGACCGACGGCCGGGCGGGGAGCCGGGCCGTCGGGGCGGGTCAGGCCTCGACCGACACCTGCGACCCGTACAGGTCGTCGATCGTGGTCGAGAAGTCCTTGAGGACCAGCCCGCGCTTGACCTTGAGCGACGGGGTCAGGTAGCCGTTGTGCTCGGTGAAGTCGGTCGTCAGCACCTGGATCTTGCGGATCGACTCGGCCCGCGAGACGGCCTCGTTGGCGCGGGTCACGGCGCGGTCCAGGGCCGCGAGGACCGTGGGGTCCGCGGCGGCCGTCGCGACGTCCATGGCGGGCAGGCCGTGCGTCGAGAGCCATCCCGGGAGCATCTCGGGGTCGAGCGTGACCAGGGCGCCGATGAACGGGCGCTGGTCGCCGACCACGACGACCTGGCTCACGAGCGGGTGGGCGCGCAGTCGGTCCTCGAGCTGGGCCGGGGCGACGTTCTTGCCGCCCGCGGTCACGATGATCTCCTTCTTGCGACCCGTGATCCGCAGGTAGCCGTCGGAGTCGATCGAGGCGAGGTCGCCCGTGCGGAACCAGCCGTCCTGGAGGACCTCGGCCGTCAGGTCGGGCTGGTTGTGGTACCCGCGGAAGACGTGGTCGCCCCGGACGAGCAGCTCGCCGTCGGGGTCGACCTTGATCGCCGTGCCGGGGAACGCGGGGCCCACGGTGCCGATCTTGAGCCGGCCGGGCAGGTTCACCGCGGTCGGGGCCGTGGTCTCGGTCAGGCCGTAGCCCTCGAGGATCGTCAGACCGACCCCGCGGAAGAAGTGACCGAGGCGCTCGCCGAGCGGGGCCCCTCCCGAGATCGAGTGCGTGAGGTCGCCGCCGAGCGCGGCGCGCATCGTCGTGAACACCAGGCGGTCGGCCACCGCGTGCTGAGCCTTGAGCACGACCGAGGGGCCGGACGGCTTGTCGAGGGCGCGCGAGTAGGTGATGGCGACCTTCGCGGCCCAGTGGAAGATGCGGCGCTTCGCTCCCGCGCCGGCCTTCTGTTCGGCCGCGTTGTAGACCTTCTCGAACACGCGGGGGACCGCGAGCAGGAACGTCGGCTTGTACGTGCCCAGGTCCGGCACGAGCTGCTTGATGTCGGCCGAGTGCGCGAGGACCGCGGTAGGCGACGCGATGCACACGACCTGGATGAAGCGCGCGAACACGTGCGCCAGGGGCAGGAACAGGAGCGTGCGGGCGTCGGGCGTCGCGACGATCTCGCCGAGGCCCTGGACCCCGTTGCGCGCGAGGTGCACGAAGTTCAGGTGCGTGAGCTCGACGCCCTTGGGGCGCCCCGTGGCGCCCGACGTGTAGATGATGGTCGCGAGGTCGTCACGTCCCGTGCCCGCGCGGCGCGCGTCGATCTCGGTGCGCTCGACCGCGGAGCCGGCGGCCTGCAGGTCGGCCACCGCGCCGTCGTCGAGCACGAGGACGTCCCGCAGGAGGGGGAGCCGCTCGCGGACGCTCGCCACGACCTGCGCGTGCGCGGACGTCTCGACCACGACGAGGCTCACCTCGGAGTCGGACAGGATCCACTCGACCTGGTCGGCCGAGGACGTCTCGTAGACCGGGATGGGGACGGCCCCTGCGGCCCAGATCGCGAAGTCGAGCAGCGTCCACTCGTAGCGCGTGCGCGACATGATCGCGACACGGTCTCCTGCGGCGACGCCGCGCGCGACCAGGCCGCGGGCGACCGCGATCACCTCGTCGTCGAAGGCTCGAGCGGTGACGGGCTGCCAGGGGCCGCCCTGCGTGAGGCGTCGCTCGATCACCGCGTCGTCACCGGACCGCTCCGCGCGGTCGGTGAGAAGGGTGCTGATGCTGCTGGTGGCCGGTACCTCGACGAGGCTCGGCGACGCGAATTCGGTCATGTCTACTCTCCGGTGAGTGGTGGGGCAAGGACCGACTTTACTGCGTACCCGGCGTCTCATGTTCTTCCGGCCGTGCTCCCGGGGGCTCGCGGGTGCCTAGGATCGACGGATGACCGAGCCCCACGCCGACGGCACGCAGGTGCCGCCCGTGCCCCCCGAGATCCTCACCCTCCGCCAGAGCATCGACAACATCGACGCCGCGCTGGTCCACCTCCTCGCCGAGCGGTTCAAGTTCACGCGCCGCGTGGGTGAGCTCAAGGCCCAGGGTGGACTCCCGCCCGCGGACCCCGCAAGGGACCAGCAGCAGATCGAACGCCTGACCGGCATCGCCGAGGCCTCGGGTCTCGACCCGGCGTTCGCCGAGCAGTTCCGCGAGTTCATCGTGAGCGAGGTCATCCGCCACCACCGCAGCATCGCCGAGGCGCACCAGGGCGAGGCGCCCGTGCTGGACACCTACTCCTGAGGCGTCCTCCGAGGCGTCCGGCGCGGGCCTCGCAGGCGGCCCTCGCCTGCCTCGCGGAGGCCTTCCGGTGGGCTTTCAGGGAGCTTCGGAGGCGCGGCGTCGGACACGGCGCGCCATCCAGGGACGCGACGTGGGCGCGGCTGCGGGCCCTGCCGGGGCACGAGCCCGGGTCGCGAGCCCGGACGGTCGCCCCCGGTGGCGGTCGCCGGGCCCGTGCACCAGGCTGGTGAGGACATCGGGGCGGTCGGCCTCCGACCGTCCCTCCGACGATGGATGTCTAGAGGTGCCTGCATGAAGATCGACTGGCTCAAGCCCCTGCTCGGCCACCCCGGCCCCTTCGCGACCGTCTACCTCGACGCGACGCGTTCCAACGAGGCGGGTGATCGCGAGGTCGAGAACCGGTGGAAGGGCGTGCGCCGAGCCCTCGCGAACGCGGGAGCGCCGGCAAGCATCATCGACGAGCTCGAGGAGTCCGTCACCCTGCCCACGAGGATGCCCGGACCGCACGGCCGCGTCCTCATCGCCGACGAGGAGGGGGTCCTCGTCGACCGCGTGCTGAAGGACCCGCCCGCGGTGACCAAGGGCCTCTGGGGCCCGGTCCCCGCGCTGCTGCAGGCCGCCCGGGCGGCCGACGAGTCCGTGGACTACGTCCGCGTCGTGGTCGACCGTCAGGGGGCGGACATCACCTGGTCGGTCGCCGGTGGGCACCTGCCCTACGGCGACGCCGAGTCCGTGGAGGGCGGGCACGACGTCATCAACAAGGTCCGCACGGGCGGGCTGTCGCACAAGCGGATCGAGACGCGGGCCGAGGACTCGTGGGACCGCAACGCCGAGGCGGTGGCAGCCGAGCTCGACCGACAGGTCCTCGAGCACCGTCCCGAGCTGATCCTCATCACGGGAGACGTCCGGGCGGTCCCGCTCGTGCGGGCGGCGCTCACCAAGGCCACCGACGAGCTCGTGGTCGAGGTCGCGGGGGGCGGCCGGGGACCCGGCATCAACGAGGCGGCGTTCGAGGCCAAGGTCGCGGACGCGCTCGCGAGCTTCCGTGAGCGTCGCCGCGAGTCCGTGCTCGCCGAGTTCCGCCAGGAGCAGGGCCGCGAGGCCGCCGCGGTGACCTCGCTCGAGGACGTGGTCGCCGTGCTGTCGCGCGGGCAGGTCAAGGAGCTCATCCTGGCCGACGAGTACGGTCAGGACACCGAGCTCGACGGGCGCACGCTGTGGATCGGGCCGAGCCCGCTGCACATCGGTTCCGCGCGCACGGACATCACGGACCTGGGCGTGAGCGAGGGGATCGAGGAGCTGCCCGCGACGGTGGCTCTGGTCCGCGCGGCGATCGGCCAGGACGCGGGCCTCACGTTCTCGCCCGACGGGAGCGTCGACCTCATCGAGGGCGTCGGGGCCACGCTGCGGTGGAACGACGACGGGACGCCCAACGAGGTGGCCGCGACCATGTCGGGAGACGACAAGAGGCTCCGGGGAGAGATCGTCTGACCCCGGTCTGACGGACGACGCAGGGCCCCGACCGCACGTGCGGTCGGGGCCCTGCGTCGTGCTGCGTGGGGGAGCGTCAGCCGCGGTTGCGGACCTCGGGCTCACCGAGCTCCGAGTGCACGACGACGATCCCGCCCTGGACGGCCGGGTCGCCCTGGCCCTCGGCGGCCTCGACGACGTCGAACGACCCGGTCACGCGACCGGCGCCGCGGACGTCGAACTCGGCGGCCCGGACGCCCTCGATCGCGGCGGCCGGGACGGCGAGCTCGGCTGCGAGGATCGGGGTGCGCATGGACACCTTGGCCTCGGACTTGACCTTGCGCAGCGCGGCCAGCGCATGCCCGGCTGCCGTCAGGACCGCGGGGTCGGCGTCGCCCGCACCGGCACGCAGACCTGCGGACGTGGGCCACGGCGCGCGATGCACCGAACCCGTGCGCCACCACGACCACACCTCTTCGGTCGCGAACGGCAGGTAGGGCGCGAACAGACGCAGGAGGGTGTCGAGAGCCAGGGCGAGCGCGACGCGAGCCGACTGCGTCTCGGACGTGACGTCGTCGGGCCCGGCTCCGGCACCGTAGGCGCGGTCCTTGACGAGCTCGAGGTAGTCGTCGCAGAACGTCCAGAAGAACGTCTCCGAGAGCTCCAGGGCGCGCGTGTGGTCGTAGCCCTCGAGCGCCTCGGTCGCGCGGTCCACGACGTCGGCAAGGCCCGCGAGCATCGCCCGGTCGATCGGCTCGGTCACGAGGGCCGGGTCGAGCGTGATCTCGCTGCCGCCGAACGACAGCGCGAACTTGGACGCGTTGAGGACCTTGATCGCGAGGCGGCGGCCGATCTTCATCTGGCCGACCTCGAACGCCGCGTCGGTGCCGAGGCGCGCCGAGGCGGCCCAGTAGCGGACCGCGTCCGAGCCGTGCTCCTCGAGCAGACCCATGGGGGTCACGACGTTGCCCTTGGACTTGGACATCTTCTTGCGGTCGGGGTCCAGGATCCAGCCCGAGATCGCGGCGTTGGTCCAGGGCAGCGAGCCGTGCTCGAGGTGCGAGCGGACGACCGTGGAGAAGAGCCACGTGCGGATGATGTCCTGGCCCTGGGGGCGCAGGTCCATGGGGAAGACGCGCTCGAACAGGTCCGGGTCCGACTCCCAGCCGCCCGCGATCTGCGGGGTCAGCGACGAGGTGGCCCAGGTGTCCATGACGTCGGGCTCACCGACGAACCCACCGGGCAGGCCCCGCTGCTCGGCCGTGTAGCCGGCCGGGACGTCCGAGGACGGGTCGATCGGCAGGAGCGCCTCGTCGGGGACGATCGGGTGCTCGTAGTCGGTCTCGCCCGACTCCAGGACGGGGTACCACAGCGGGATGGCGACGCCGAAGAAGCGCTGGCGCGAGACGAGCCAGTCGCCGTTGAGGCCACCCACCCAGTTCTCGTAGCGCACCTGCATGAACTCGGGGTGGAACTTGAGCTCGCGCCCGCGCTCGAGCAGCTCCTCGCGCAGCGGCACGTCGCGCCCGCCGTTGCGGATGTACCACTGGCGCGAGGTGACGATCTCGAGGGGCTTGTCGCCCTTCTCGAAGAAGTTCGCCTTGCGCTGGGTCGCGACGGGCTCGCCGTCCAGGTCGCCCGTCTCGCGCAGCGCGTCGACCACGGCCGCGCGGGCCGAGAACGTCGTCTTGCCCGCGATCTCCTCGAACAGCGCGACCGCGCGCTCGGACGTGAGCCAGGCCGGTGTCTCGCGCGTGATGCGCCCGTCGCGGTTGATGATCGAGCGCGTGGGGAGCTGGAGCTCGCGCCACCACTGGACGTCGGTCAGGTCACCGAAGGTGCAGCACATCGCGATGCCCGCGCCCTTGTCCATCTGCGCGGCGGGGTGCGCCAGGACGGGCACCTCGACGTCGAACAGGGGGGACGTGACCGTGGTGCCGAACAGGCCCTGGTAGCGCTCGTCGTCGGGGTGCGCGATGAGCGCGACGCAGGCCGCGAGCAGCTCGGGGCGCGTGGTCTCGATGTAGACCTTCTCGCCGCCGGGCGCGTGGAACGCGACCTTGTGGAAGTGGCCGGGGTAGTCGCGCGCCTCGAGCTCGGCCTGCGCCACGGCCGTCTGGAACGTGACGTCCCACAGGCCCGGGGCCTCGGACTGGTACGCCTCGCCGCGCGAGAGGTTCCGCAGGAACGCCTTCTGCGCCACGATGCGGGCCGGGACGCCGATGGTCTGGTAGTGGTGCGACCAGTCGACCGACAGGCCCAGGCGGCGCCACAGCTCCTCGAACTGGACCTCGTCCTCGGCCGTCAGGCGCTCGCACAGCTCGACGAAGTTGCGTCGCGAGACGGGCTGCTGGTCGGCGGCCTTGACGCTCTTGCCCTCGGCTCCCTGGAGCGGGGGCTCGTAGCCCTCGACGTAGGGCAGCGTCGGGTCGCAGCGCACGCCGTAGTAGTTCTGCACGCGGCGCTCGGTCGGCAGGCCGTTGTCGTCCCAACCCATGGGGTAGAAGACCTCGCGGCCGCGCATGCGCTGGAAGCGCGCGACGACGTCGGTGTGCGTGTAGGAGAACACGTGCCCGACGTGCAGCGAGCCGGAGACCGTGGGTGGCGGGGTGTCGATCGAGTAGACCTGCTCGCGGGTCTTGGAGCGGTCGAACGCGTAGGTGCCCTGTTCCTTCCAGGCGGCGTCGAACTTGGCCTCGAGGCCGTCGAGGCTCACCTTGTCCGGTACCTCTCCGACCACGGCACGGACTACCTCGGTGCCCTCGACGGGGGCGGGTGCAGCGGCGGTCGGGGAGGCGGGTGCGGGCGTGGTGCCCTCGGCGGGTGAACTCATGGTCGACATTCTCCCAGAATCTCCGGGGCGTCCGTAAAACGGCCGCTCACCGGACGGGACGGGCGCGACGGAGCGCTCGACGGAGGGGGGTCGGGGTCCCCGTCGCCCCCCGGAGGCGCCTCCGGGTGAGGGCCCGTCGAGTTTTCCCGAATGAACAAAGGTCCAAGGTCCCTGGTTGGCTAGGTCATCGACTCGTAACCTTCAAGCAAAGGCGTGGGCGTACGTGGGTGCGCCCTGTCTCCCCGCCGCCTTCTGCGAGGCCCGACCTTGGAGTAGCACATGACACTGATCGACAGCGCGGCCGTGCGCGACGCCGGCGTCCTTCCCGCCGGCATCCCCGCGGGCATGGTCCTTCCCCCCGCTGTCCAGGCCGCCCTGGACGCGTGCGCGAACATCATCGTCCCCTCGTCCCGCGAGGAGCTCTACCAGCTGTCGCTCGGACCTCAGGGTGGGCCGAGGTTCACGGTCGAGTACGACGTGTTCGGCACGCTCGTCCCCGAGGCCGAGGTCGTCCGGTGCAAGAACGGCATCGCGGTGAACTATCCCGAGGACTACATGCGTCGCCGTGACCCCGACTGCATGCGCATCGCCGACGACCTGCCGACCGACAAGCCGCGCTACCGCGACGTGTTCGGCGCCGAGTTCGACGCGGTCAAGGCCGAGACGCTCGACTGGCTCGCGGGCCAGGACCTCGTCGTCGTGCCCTTCAAGGCCGGCGGCCTCACGCACGGCTACCCGTCGCTCGCGATCTGCCCGGTCAACTCGGCGTTCTTCGCCCTGACCCTCGTGGACCTGCAGGGCTGGGTCACGTTCGACGAGCTCGGCCCGTTCGAGCCGCGCTCGATCCTCTACGTCGCCCCGCCCTTCCGGCACACCCACTTCGAGGGCCGCCAGGTCGTGGTCCACGACCGCTCCGAGACGCTGCACGAGGTCTTCGCCTACAACCTGTACCCGGGTCCCAGCGCCAAGAAGGGTGTGTTCTCGGTGCTCCTCGACGTCGGCGAGCAGGAGGGGTGGGTCACCGCGCACGCGTCCTCGGTCCGGGTCACGACCCCGTACGAGAACGAGACCGTGATCATGCACGAGGGCGCCTCGGGCGGCGGCAAGTCCGAGATGTGCCAGGAGATCCGCCGACAGGAGGACGGGCGCATCCTGCTGGGCACGAACGTCGTGACCGACGAGCCCTACGTCATCAACCTGGGCGAGACGAGCGCCCTGGACCCCGTGACCGACGACATGACCCTGTGCCACGTCGACCTGCAGACCGGCGACGGACGGCTCGTGGTCGCCGACGCCGAGGACGGGTGGTTCGTGCGCGTCGACAACCTCACGGGCTACGGCCAGGACGCGCACCTCGAGCGGGCCTGCATCCACCCCGACCAGCCGCTCGTCTTCTTCAACATCGACGGCGTGCCGGACGCGACCGTGCTGCCCTGGGAGCACACGCTCGACTCGACGGGCAAGCGCTGCCCCAACCCGCGCGTGGTCGTGCCCCGCCACCTCCTGACCGACGTCACGGGGGCCGAGGAGGTCGACGTACGCACCTTCGGCGCCCGGATGCCGGCCTGCACCCGCGACAACCCGACCTACGGGATCATGGGCATGATGCACATCGTGCCGCCGTCGCTCGCGTGGATCTGGCGGCTCATCGCCCCGCGCGGGGACAAGAACCCGTCGATCGGCGAGTCCAAGACCGCGACCGACAAGCTGGCGCACGGCGGCATGGTCGCCGAGGGCGTGGGGTCGTACTGGCCCTTCTCGACCGGCACCAAGGTCGCGGCCGCGAACCTGCTGCTGCGCCAGCTCGTCGACATGGACCGGACCCGCTACGTGCTCACGCCCAACCAGCACATCGGGGCGTACAAGGTCGACTTCGCGGCCGAGTGGCTCACGCGCGAGTACCTCGCGCGCCGCGGCGGCGGCAAGATCCGCACCGAGGAGCTGACCCCCTCGCGCTGCCCCCTGTTCGGCTACACGCTCCAGGAGATGAAGATCGACGGGCAGCTCGTCCGCCCCACGTTCCTCAAGCCCGAGATGCAGTCCCAGGTGGGCGTCGAGGCCTACGACGAGGGGGCCAGGATCATCACGGACTTCTTCAAGAGCGAGCTGCAGCAGTTCCTCACCGACGACCTGGACCCCCTGGGTCGCCAGATCATCGAGGTGTGCCTGCGCGACGGATCGGTCGAGGAGTACGCCGCGCTCACCCCGCTGTTCACCTGATCGAGGCCTGCTGAGAAGAGGGCGGTCGCCCGGTCCGCACGACCGGGCGGCCGTCCTCCGACGAGTATCAGATACCGGCGCTCGGGCGCGGGGCGCCCGTACTAAGGTCGGTCCATGGACTTGACGATCGGCTACGCCGCCATGCTCGAGCAGTTCCACCCGACCGAGGTGATCGCCCTCTCCGAGTATGCGGAGAGCAAGGGATTCTCCGGCGTCATGGCCGCGGACCACTTCCAGCCCTGGGTCCCCGCGCAGGGGCACTCGGCGTTCGTGTGGAACGTCCTGTCGGCCCTCGGCGAGCGCACGCGCGGCGACCTGGGGCCCGGCGTCACGGCGCCCACCTTCCGCTGGCACCCCGCGATGGTCGCGCAGGCCTCTGCGACGCTCGCCGCGATGTACCCGGGGCGCCACTGGCTGGGCCTGGGCTCGGGCGAGGCGCTCAACGAGCACGTCACGGCGCAGTACTGGCCCGAGGCCCCCGAGCGCATCAACCGCATGTTCGAGGCCATCGACATCATCAAGAAGCTCTTCGCCGCGTCGCTCGCGGGCAAGGACACCAAGCACTCGGGGCAGTTCTACAAGCACGAGTCCACGCGGCTGTGGACCATGCCCGAGGTCGCCCCCGAGATCCTCGTCGCGACCGCGGGGCCCGTCACGGCCAAGCGCGCGGGCAAGCACGCCGACGGCCTCATCACCGTGGGAGCGCCGCTCGAGAAGATCTCGATGCTGTTCGGGAAGTTCGACGACGGCGTCCGCGAGTCCGGCCGTGATCCCCAGACCATGCCCAAGGTGCTCCAGCTCCACATGTCGTGGGCCGAGACCGACGAGGAGGCGCTGACGAACGCCATGACCGAGTGGCCCAACGGCGGCATGAAGTTCCCCAAGGCCGACATCCGCTCGCCGTTCGACTTCGAGCAGATGGCCAAGCTCGTGCGGCCCGAGGACTTCGAGGGGCGCCTGGTCATCTCGTCCGACCCGGACGTGCACCGCGCCTACATCCAGAAGTTCGTCGACCTGGGCTTCGACCGCATCTACCTCCACAACGTGGGCCGCAACCAGCGCGAGTGGATCGACACGTTCTCGCGCGACGTCCTGCCGAAGCTCGTCCGGTGACGGGCACGTCCGTCCCGCTGCCCGACGGCGGAGCTCGCGCCGAGCGGCAGGCGTCGCCCGGGGCGGGGCGCGCCGCGGGCGACGACACGCGCTTCACGGTCGTGGCGCCGTCGGGCATCGGGGAGATCTCGCCCGGTGACGACCTGGCGCGCATCGTGGGGGACGCGCTCGACCGCGAGGGCGGGCTGCGCGAGGGTGACGTCGTGGTCGTGACGAGCAAGGTCGTGTCCAAGGCCGAGGGGCGCGTGGTCGCGGCCACCGACCGTGAGCAGGCGATCACCGACGAGACCGTGCGCGTCGTGGCCACCCGGCCGTCGCCCGGGGGAGTGCTGCGGATCGTCGAGAACCGGCTCGGCCTCGTCATGGCCGCCGCAGGCGTCGACGCGTCCAACACCCCCGAGGGCACCGTGCTGCTGCTGCCCGTCGACCCCGACGCCTCGGCGCGCGCGCTGCGGGCGGCGCTCGCGGAACGGTTCGGGGTGAGGGTCGGGGTCGTCGTGTCCGACACCGCCGGGCGGGCCTGGCGCGAGGGGCTCACCGACCTGGCGATCGGTGTCGCCGGGGTGGTCGCGCTCGACGACCTGCGCGGCGGCGTCGACTCGCACGGGCGTGAGCTGTCGGTGACCGTGACGGCCGTCGCGGACCAGATCGCCGCGGCCTCCGAGCTCGTCCGGGGCAAGGCCGCGGGGCGCCCCGTGGCCGTCGTGCGCGGGCTCGGGCGGTTCGTGACCGACGACGACGGGCCGGGGGCGCGCGTGCTCGTGCGGGACTCGGGAACCGACATGTTCCGTGAGGGCTCCGCGGAGGCGTACGCGCGGGGCGTGACCGATGGGCGCGGTGCTGCAGGCCCGGCTGGGGCTGCGGCGGTCGACCCCGGGGAGGCTGAGCACGTCGCGCGCGAGGCCGGGTACGCGGACGGGTATCGCGATGGGTTTGCCGAGGGGTTCCGCGAGGGGACGGGGAATCCGCAGCAGGGTTGACGTCGGGTGCCGAGAACGAGGGCCCGGGTGCCGAGAACGAGGTTGTGGTCGTTCTGAGGGGTGTGGCGACCGCAAGGTCGTGGTCGGCTGAACGGAAGGTCGTGCTCGATGACTGCTGGGGTGGCGGATGACGAGGCAGGAACCGGGAGCGGACCTGAGCCGGCTCGCACGGGAACTCGCGTTCTCCGGCGACCTGGCCGACGAGCACGTCCGGTGGGCGCTCTACGACCAGGCGCTCGGGCGGGGCCTGCACGACCTGGTGGCCGCTGCCGTCGCCGAGGACGACGACCAGGTCATGGCGAGCGGGGTGGTCGTCGCCGCTCTCGAGCGTGTCCCGTCGGTAGACAGGGAACGCTGGGTGGCCCTCACGAGCGAATGGACGGTGGCCGACTTCGTGGCCCGGCGGGCCGCGGAGCTGGAGATCCTCGAGTCGGTGTCGGGTGCCGTCGCTGCGGTGGGCGATGGGCTCCGACGTGCGGACGAAGGTCTGGGCGTCGACGGCTGGTCCGACTGGCTCCAGCTGCGCACCGCGAGCTCCGCGACCCGTGCCGACGTCCTGGACGCCCTCGCCGGGGGCGGTCGGACCCACCGGATCCGGCACGTCGCGGCGACGAACCGCGGCCGCGGTGCCGGTGCCGGCGGTGAAGGGTGACCGCGGTGACCCCGGTGCCTCGCCCACTCTGGTGCCTCGCCGTCTCTGACGACTCGCCCACTCTGGTGCCCCGGGGCCCGACCCGGGTGCCGAGCATGCGGTTGTCGTCGCATCTCGGGCCCTGAGGGACGCCGACCGCATGCTCGTGGGACGCCAACCGCATGGTCGTGGCCGCCAGGGCTGGACGCTCCAGGGCGACGGCTTCCGTCATCCGGAGCCGGCGCCGGGCCGAATCTCCTGGGCGGATCGGCCGGCCGCTCGCTATCGTTCCTGGATGCTGCCTGCCTCCTGGATCCCGCACCGCCGCCCCGAGGACCGTGACCACATCGGGTGGATCCGGCCCGACGGCGATGCCTGGGTCGCCGTCTCGTTGCTGGGGCACGACCTCACCGGCCCGGTCGACTGGCTCGACGCCGAGGAGGCTCTCGACGGCACCGGCCTGTCCTGGCTCGCCGACGTCTGGATGCTCGACGGCGAGGGTCCGGACCCGGTCCGCGTCCGGCTCGTCGAGGTCACGCCCGAGCGCGTCGTGGTCCAGACCGACGACTTCGGGGCGATCGACGCGCCGGTCGTCCGGCACGAACTGCCGTGGCCGGCGCCGGCACGGCTGCGGCCGCGACGTGCGAGCGACCCCGACGGAAGGATCGCGTTCGGGTCGGCGTGAGCAGGTTCCAGGTGGCAGGCCAGGCTCCGCCCGGCTCCGCCGCGCCCTCCGCCTGTGACGTCGATGGGTCTCGTCGGTGCCGAGCATGCGGTTGTCGTCGTGATTCGGGGCCAGGGGGATGGCAACCGCCTGTTCGTGGGATGCCAACCGCATGTTCGTCGTGGGTGGGGGCTTGGTCGCGCCGTCGGCGGTGGCCGGGTGGTGTCGGGTTGGTGGGTGGTCGATCGTCGTGGTTGGCGCTCGTTGGTGGTGGCGGTGCCTGGTTGTCCACAGCCTGGGACGGGGGCTGGTGGGGTGGTGGTTTGACCCGTTAGGTTCCTGGGAGGTGGGGGGCGGTGTGGCCCTGTGCCGGTACCTACCGAGGGGGCAGGGATGGGTTGGCAGGGGTTGCACAGGGCTGCCGCGCGTGCGCGCGGGGGTGTGTGGGGCGCTGGGCGTCGACACGAGCGCGGCGACTGGGGTCGGTCGTGGTCGGTGGGAGCGATTGCGCTGGTGATCGGCATGGGAGTGGTCCTGGGGGGCTGCTCGACGCCTGCGCCGGAGGTGGAGAAGACGCCGCCGGTCGTGAGCCAGGCTCCGAGCCCCACGCCGACGCCGACCCCGACCCCGACAGGGCCCGTCAAGCCCGAGCGACCCGCTGACATGGACCGTACCGACGAGGTCGGTGCAGCGGCGGCAGCGACGTACTTCTTGGAGCTCTACCCGTACGTGATGGCGACGGGGGACTTCGTCGAGTGGGACGCAATGACATGGGCCGATCTCTGCACCTTCTGTACCTCATCAAAGGAACGACAGATTCAGCGCGCAGCCGCGGCGGAGACATACGAAGGCGGGGAGGTCTCGGTAGCTGTAGTGAGTACCTATCCGCTGGATTCGCTCATAGGAGGCTACCCACTGGATGTGCAGATGGAACAGCGCGAGGCGGTTATTCGTGACTCCGATGGGACGGAGAAGGATCGCCAGAGCGGATTCTCTGGCCAGTTGCGCGTTGAGATGCTCAACGATGGAACAAACTGGCGTGTTCTCACGGTAGGAACCGAAGAGTGACTTCGATGCTGGCAATCTCGGTACTTCTGGCGGCCACCCTGGCAACATCGCCTTCGGACCTCGAGGTAGACGCAAGAGACGACGGGTTCGACCTCAAGGCCACCGACGTCTCTGCCGACGGCACCGCCCATCGTCCGAAGAATGCTGACGGAACCCCGGCGTCCTTCGAGTACCGGCGGATGCCCGCCGCCTTGTGCCACAACGCGGACTTCACCACGACCAAGGGCCAGATCGGGTCGTGCGCCGACGGCGAGGTCGAAGGGACCTTCCAGGTCTCGTGCCCAGAGGGCGAGATCGCGTTGGAGCCCGTCTTCGTGCAGTCCTGGACCAACAACCCGGACGGAACCATCACCGCCCTGACCGGCTGGACCTTGCTCAACGAGGGCGACTGCCTGACCGCGGTCGACCTCGCACCGTTGGCCGAGATCGAGTTCCAACGACTGACGATCACCCCGTCACCGGTCACGGTCCAACCCCCGGACGGGTGGACCCTGGTCAACCTCGAGACCATCACCTACACGACCCCCACCCCGCAGACCTTCGCCGCGACCCTGCTCGGCATCCCGGTCACGATCGAGGCCACCCCCACGACCTACACCTGGGACTACGACGACGGCACCACCCCGACCCGGACGACCGACCCCGGCGCCCCCTACCCCGACCAGAGCGTCTTCCACACCTACACGCACGAGGGCACGGCCACCATCAGACTCGACACCACCTGGCAAGGACGCTTCCAGATCACCGGCACACCGACCTGGACCCCCATCACCGGCACCGCCCGCACCACCGCCACCGCCCCACCCCTGACCATCTACGAGGCCCGCTCGCGCCTGGTCACCGACCCCCTCGACTGACCTCCACGAGACGGGGCCGTGCATGATCAGGCCGTCCTGCAGGGGGCACGGAGCTCGTCGCGACAGGACGTCCGGCTCGGGCCCTCTTGTTCGACGGACGTCGCTCCGCGACCTGAGGGCGGGCAGGTCGTCCGACGCGAACGAACCAGAGGAGCGCCGCCCCGGTGGCGCGACCCCGGCTCAGTCCATCGTGGTGACGCCCTCGTAGAGCCCGAGCCGGTTCCCGTCGAGGTCCTCGAAGACCGCCCACCAGCTCGTCGGGCTGATCTGCGACTTACCCATGAGCACCTTGCCGCCGAGGGCCTCGACCTGAGCCAGCGACTCCTCGATCGAGTCGACCTCGACGTAGCTGCGGGGGCTCGTGAACCCTTCCTCGCGCGGGGCGAGGCCGCCGCCGCTGATCTGGTTGGGGGCCCGCCACATGGGGTACCCCTCGAAACCGGGGGCCTCGGCGATGTCCCAGCCGAACAACCCGCTGTAGAACGCGCGGGCACGGTCGGTGTCGCCGACGGGGATGTCGATGTGCGTGATGTCGCCGTGAGCCATGAGGTCCTCCCAGGGAGCGGGCACGGGACCGTGCCCTCCTCCCACGCTACGCGCGGGGTGGTGCGCAGGCTCTCCCAGCCGCACGCAGGGCAGACTCACGGGGTCCGTGGCGCCCGCTCCTCAGACCACCTCGAAGTCGGCGGTGACCGCCGCCGTGACGACGATGTCGTCGGGCCTCATCTCGAAGGCCTTCGCACCGCCCGGCGCGGGCGGCGCGCCGCGCACGCTCGTGCCGGCCCCACCGACCCCTCCGGAGACGTTGGGGCGCAGTCCGTCCTCGAACAGAGCGAGGAGTCGCACGTCGTCGTACCCGAGGGCGGCGGCGTAGGCGCGGGCACGCTCGACCGAGTCTCGTGCGGCGTCGGCGCGCACCTCCCGCTGGAGGGAGTCGCGTCGGGCGTCCGTGAGCGCATGCGAGCGAAGATACACCGCGCCGGGAGCGTCCCGGTGGGGTGCCGGAGCGTCAGCCCTTGACTGCCCGTTCGGCCTTCGCGGCGGCCTTGGCCGCCTTCTTGGTCTCGCGCACCTGGTCGAGCGAGTGCTGGTCGACGACGTCGGCGATCGAGCGTCGCGACCCTTCCTCGCCGTAGGCCCCCGCGGCCTCGCGCCACCCCTCGGGCTGGACGCCGTACTGCTTGCCGAGGAGCGCGAGGAAGATCTTCGCCTTCTGCTCCCCGAAGCCGGGCAGCGCCTTGAGCCGCTTGAGGACGAGTGCCCCGTCCGGGGCGCCGCCGTCGGGTCCGGGGTCGGTCCACAGGCGCGTGACGTCGCCGTCGTACTGCTCGTCGACGACCTGGGCCACGGCCTGCACGCGGCCCGCCATGGACCCCGGGTAGCGGTGGATCGCCGGGGGAGTGGCGGCCATCGCGGCGAACGCCTCGGGCTCGGCGGAGGCGATGCGGTGCACGTCGAACCCGTCCATGCGCTGGGAGATCTTGAGGGGCCCCGCGAACGCCGACTCCATGGTGACCTGCTGGTCGAGGAGCATGCCGATGAGCAGTGCGAACGGGTCCGTGGACAGCAGCGCGTCGGCTTCCGGGTCGCCGGTGAACCACAGGTCGTGTGCCATGACCCCATCATGGCAGCCGGGTCGAGCTGCCGCCGGGCCGGCATGCCTGGAGCCAGCGGGGCGGCGCCAGGTCCACGAGCCCTCTCCGGACCGTGGGGGCGCCCGGCGCCCGACGTGTTCGACGCGTGTCAAACAGGCGCCTACAGTTTGACATGTGTCAAACAACAGTGAGGCGAGCCGCCTCAGCCCCGACGAGCGCCGCGAGCAGATCCTGCGTGTGGCGTCCGAGCGCTTTGCGCGCGAGGGGTTCGATGCGGTCTCGGTGCGCGACATCGCGCAGGAGGCCGGGGTCACCCGGGCGCTCGTCTACCACTACTTCCCGGGCAAGGACTCGCTGCTCGACGCCGTCCTGCGGCGCGAGGCAGAGGCCATCCTGGCGGCGACCTCACCGCTGCCCGGGCGCAGCGCCCGCGAGAACCTCGAGCGCGCGCTGGGTGCGTATCTCGACCACTTCTCGGCCAGCAGCGGTCAGCTGCGTGCCCTGTACGCACCGCACGCCTCGGCTCCGGCGCTCGTGCACGAACTCGCCGCCGCGAACCACGCGGTCCAGGTCGAACGGATCCTGGACTACCTCGACCTGGCCGACACCACCCTGTCGCGCCTCGCGGTCGGGGGCTGGCTGGGGTTCGTCGAGGAGGTCGCGCGCGAGAGCGGTGGCGGCTCGTCGGTCCCGCGCGAGCAGGTCCTCGGGCTCTGCCTGCGCGCGCTGGGTGTCGTGACCGGCTCGCCCCTCGTGCTCGGGAGCGGCGAGGAAGACAGCATCGAACCATCGACCAGGGAGAACAACTCATGAAGATCGCCGTGCTGGGTGCTACCGGCAACATCGGGTCGCAGGTTGTCGAGCAGGCCGTCGCGTCGGGCCACGAGGTCGTCGCGTACGCCCGTCGCCCCGAGGCGGTGCAGACGCGTCCTGGAGTGACCGTCGTCGGGGGCAACCTCGACGACTCCTCCGCGCTGGCAGACGCCATGCGCGGCGCGGACGTGGTCGTCTCGGCCGTGGGCGGCCCCGCCAAGGACAAGACCTTCATGCAGCGCACCCTGCCCACGATCGTGGAGGGGCTCGAGAAGGCGGGTGTCGACCGGTTCGTGCTGGTCTCGGCGTTCGGCGTGGGTGACACCGCGGCCAAGGCCTCCTGGTTCGCGCGCCTGATCTACAGCACGGTCATCGCGTCGATGTTCAAGGACAAGGCTGCGTCCGAGGTGGTCCTGCCGGGAACGGCCCTCCGCTGGACGATCGCGTACCCCGTGAACCTCAAGAGCGCACCCGCGCTGGCTTCCGAGGCCGTCGAGCCGCTCGACGAGGTCGGCAAGGTCCCGGGACTGCCGACCCTGCCGTTCGCGAACGCGGGCAGGGCGCTCGTGCAGATCGCCACCGACCCGGGCTACGTGGGCCAGCGGGTCCTGGTCACGACGCCGAACGGCTGGCGCCCCGCGGCGCGGTGAGCCCGCACGGTGGCGTCTGCGAGGCGGCACGGGGCCGAGACGTCCGGCCTAGGGGTCCGGCCTACGGGGCCGGGCGTGCCGGACGGCGAGCGTCCCCTTCGGGCGAATGGTGACTCCGGCCGGCCGGCCGATCGGGCGGGGGCGGCCGGTAGGGCGCGACGCCGACGGCGGCCCCGGTGGTGACAGGCGGGCCCCTCAACGGGGCGGACCCACCTGTCCGTCGAGGAAGTCGACCACCCGCAGCCCCCGCAGGGCGACCCTGATCACGCCCGGCACGAGCTGGAGACCCGCGTCGCCGTGGAGCCGTCGCAGGTCGTCGACGACGTACCCGCGCCCACCTCGCGTGAGCCCGAACAACCCGACGGCCTCGACGTTCTTGAGCCAGTCGACGTCTGATCCGTAGGTCAGCGCGATGACCACGCGGACCTCGCGCGGCCCAGTGGCCGACGACGGTTCGCGGAACGCCAGCACCGGGGTCGTGAACGGCCGTCCGCTGCGTCGACCGCGATGGTGGACCGTCGCGAACGGCGGCACGCGTGACGACACGCGAAGCACGAGCGGGTTGAGGTACCGCTTGTTGGTCCGGGTGACCAGGTGCGGGATGGGCATGTCAGCCATGGTGCGCGCCCGCGCACGGTGCGGCCAGCGCACGGTGCCCGGGCGCAGGCAGCCGATCGTGCCGAGCATGCGGAAGCCGTCCTCCGAGCATGTGGTTGTCGTCGTCCTGGGCCCGGATCGCGACGCCAAACGTATGGTCGGCACCGGCACCGGCACCGGCACCGGCACCGGCACCGGCACCGGCACCGGCGTCGCGGCTCCGGTGCGACGGCGGGCCACGCGTCGAGCACGAGGTTGTGTGCACGCGAGCACGACCTTGCGATCGCCAGGCCCGCCATATCGACCGCAACCTCGTGCTCGGCACCCGAGGAGTCCCCGGAGCCGCGCGAGACGGACCGTCAGGCCGCCCCCGCCCCCGCCCCCGCCCCCGATCCCGGCCCCGGCCCAGCCACAGCCGCCGTCCCGGCCCCCGCACGCTCCCGGTGCGCCGTCGGGCTCATGCCGCGCACACGCGTGAACGCGGCGCTCAGTGCGAACGGTGTCCCGTACCCGACCTGCCGTGCCACCGAGCCGACGGTCGCCCCGGGCTCGAGCAGCAGGTCTGCGGCGAGGGTCAGCCGCCATCCCGTGAGGTAGCTCATGGGCGGCTCGCCCACGAGCTCGGTGAAGCGACGCGAGAACGCGGCCCGTGACAGCCCGACGGTCCGCGCGAGCGACTCGACCGTCCAGGCCCTGGCCGGGTCGTGGTGCATGAGTCGCAACGCGTGCCCGACGACCGGGTCGGCGTCTGCGCGGTACCACCCCGGGGCCTCGCCGCGGTCGAGCCATGCGCGCAGCGCGCCGATGAGCAGGACGTCGAGCAACCGGTCGAGCACGGCCTCCTGGCCGGGGCGGTCCTGCGAGACCTCGCGCGCGAGCAACGAGACGAGGTCGGCGTCGAGGTCCCCGCGGCGCAGAACCACGAGCGGGGGCAGCACGCTCAGCAGTCGGCCACCCACCTCGCCGTCGAGCGGGTAGGTCCCGGTCAGCAGCACGGTCGGCCCGTCGGGGTCGTTGCCCCAGGTCCGGACGCCGAGGTCGACCAGGGGAGAGGGGGCGTCGCCGACCGCCCGGCAGGCGCCGACGGCGTCGCTCACCATCTGCGGCGCCGTCCCGGGGGAGTCGGCCACGGTGTAGTGGCGGGGCCCGCGCACGAGAGCGACGTCGCCCTCGTCGAGGTGCGCCTCGAGCGGTGGTTCGTGGGGCTGCGGGCCGGCGTCCATCCCGATCCAGGCCGACCCGCGCACGACGGGCACGAGCGTCAGGGGCGCCTCGTCCTCGATGCGCATCGACCACGGCGGCGCGAGGAGCGAGCGCAGCAGGAAGGCGCCCCGCGCGCGGGGGCCGTCGAGGAGCCCGGCGACAGCGTCCATGTCCCGACCGTACGCCCACCGCGTCCTCGACGGAAGACGAACGGACATGCCGCCGAGCCGTTCGACCATGGATCGTCTCGCCGGAGACCGGTTGACTCGAACCACAGCACGGACGACCGATCACAGGAGACCGCCATGACCACGAACCAGCCGCACCCCACCACCCCGACCGGCGACGCCGGTCTCCCGTCCCTCGTCGCCGTCGTCGGCGCGACGGGCAAGACCGGGCGCCGTGTCGCGGCCCGCCTCGCAGCGCGGGGCATCGCCGTCCGCCCCGTCTCGCGGAGCACCGAGACCAGGCTCGACTGGGACGACCCCGCAACCTGGGCGCCGGCGCTCGCGGGGGCCGACGCCGCCTACGTCGCTGTCGCACCGGACCTCGCGGCCCCCGGAGTTCCCGAGGTCGTCGCCGACTTCGCCCGGGTCGCGGCGCGCGTGGGCGTGCAGCGCCTCGTGCTGCTCTCGGGTCGCGGCGAGCCCGAGGCGCAGCGTGCCGAGGAGCTCGTCGCCCAGGCGTTCCCCGCGCGCACGGTCGTGCGCTGCGCGTGGTTCGCGCAGAACTTCAGCGAGAGCTTCCTGCTGGACCCCGTGCTCGACGGCGTGGTCCCGCTCCCCGTCGACGCCGTGGTCGAGCCGTTCGTCGACCTCGAGGACGTGGCCGACGTCGCGGTCGCGGCGCTCACGGAGGACGGGCACGCGGGCCGGATCTACGAGCTCACGGGGCCCCGGCTGCTGACCTTCGGCGAGGCGCTCGCGGAGGTCGGGGCGGCGAGCGGCCGGGCCGTCCGGCTCGTGACCGTCACGGGCGACGAGTTCGCGGCCGGCCTGACCGCCGCGGGCGTCCCCGCCGACGTCGTCGAGCTCACCCGCTACCTGTTCGAGGAGGTCCTCGACGGACGCAACGAGCACCTGACGCACGGCGTGCACGAGGCGCTCGGTCGCGAGCCGAGCGACTTCGCCGAGTTCGCGCGTCGTGAGGCCGCGGCCTGGGTGCCGGTCGGCTCCCCGCCGGCCCCGCCGGCCCAGCCTGCCGTCCTGGACGGGGTGCACTGATGGGCGCGCTCGGGGCCTTCGGGTGGGCGGTCGTGGTGGCATCGGTCGGCTGCGCGCTCGTCGGGGGAGTGCTCCTCGCGTTCTCGACCTTCGTCATGGCGGGCCTGCGCTCGGTCGCGCCCGACGTCGGAGCGACCGCGATGGCCTCGATCAACCGCCACGCGACCAGGGCCCCGTTCGGGTCTCTCCTGGTCGTGACGACCGGGCTCGTGACGGTCCTCGGCGTCGTGGCCGCGACGCGGCTGGGCGAGGCGGGCACGGTGCTCGTCCTGGCCGCGGCCGTCGCCTATCTTGTGGGCGGCATCGGGGTGACGTCGGCCGTCAACGTCCCGCTCAACGACCGCCTCGAGGCTGCGGAAGCGGCGGTCTCGACCTCGGGTCGACGGTCGGCCGAAGCCTCACCCTCAGGTCGAGGGTCGGGTGGGACGAGGGTTCGCCCCACCGGCCCGACGGCGGAGCGAGACCAGGTCTGGGCGGTCTTCCTCGGGCGTTGGGTCGCCTGGAACCACGTGCGGACCCTGGCGTGCGGGGTGGCCGCCCTGCTCCTGGTCCTGGGACTCGTGACGCGACTCGCGGGGTGAGCGGCGCCGTCGGGCAGCGGGCGAACCGTGAGTGCGGAGTCCTGGTGAGACACGCCCGGCGAGTCGCGCAAGAACTCCGCACTCAGCGCACCGGAGGAGGGCGCAGCCCGGAATAGTCGCCCCCGCGCCGGGGTTGCCCCGGTATGAGCGACAAGAGCTGGGGCGAGGACGCCGTCATCCGCAAGGTCCTCGCGGACACCGAGACGTGGGCAGTGGTCGGGCTGTCGAACAACTCGGCTCGCGCCGCGTACGGGGTGGCCCGGCTGCTCCAGCGTCAGGGCAAGCGCATCGTGCCGGTCCACCCGGCAGCCGAGACCGTGCACGGCGAGCAGGGCTACGCGTCGCTCGCCGAGATCCCGTTCCCGGTCGACGTCGTGGACGTGTTCGTGCGCTCCGACCTCGCGGGGGCCGTCGCGGACCAGGCCGTCGAGATCGGGGCCGGGGCCGTCTGGTTCCAGCTCGACGTGGTCGACGAGGACGCGTTCGCGCGGGTCCGCGACGCCGGGCTGGACATGGTCATGGACCGCTGCCCGGCGATCGAGTGGCCGCGCCTGGGACCGACGACCGCCGCCGCGCAGGGCTGAGGCCCGACGTGGCCGTGATCGACACGACGACCACGCTGGGCGCGCGCGCCGCCGAGCGGCTCGTCCTGGACCCGGCCGGCCTGAGCACCGAGGAACGCGCGCGCTACGACGCCAGGTACCGGGCGGCGATGGCCGACCTCGGGATGAGCCCCGAGCAGTTCCACGCGGCGTACTCCGAGGTCCTGCGCTTCACGCCCGAACGGCTGCGCGGGTTCTAGGGCTCGTCGGCTCCCGGCCCGCCCCGGCACCGCGACGGGCCGTCAGTCCCCGAAGACCAGCACGGGTCGTCCGGTCCGGGGGTGGGCCAGCACGTCGCACCGCACCCCGTACACAGGCTCGATCACGTCCGGGACCAGCACGTCCCGCACGTCACCCGCCGCGACGACCCGCCCGCCCGACAGGACCACGACGTGGTCGCACGAGGCCGCCGCGAGGTTGAGGTCGTGCAGGGCCGCGAGGACCGTCACGCCGTCCGCGGCGAGCTTGCGCAGCACGGTCATGGCGGCGAGCTGGGCCGCGATGTCGAGGTGGTTGGTGGGCTCGTCGAGGAGCAGCAGCGCGGGGTCCTGGGCGAGGGCGCGTGCCATGTGCACGCGCTGGCGCTCACCTCCCGACAACGTGGCGAGCGACCGTTCGGCCAGCTCCTCGACCCCGGCCCGCACCAGGGCCTCGTGGGCCACGGCGCGGTCCGCGTCGGTGTCGCCCGCCAGGAGCGAGCGGTGCGGGATCCTGCCGAGCAGCACGGCGTCGAGCACCGAGACGGGCAGGTCGGTCGACGCGTCCTGCTCGACGAGGGCCAGCCTGCGCGCCCGACGCCGTCGCGGCATGCGCAGCAGGTCCTCGCCGTCGAACCGGACCTCGCCCGCGTCCGGGACCTGGGTGGCCGCGATCGCGCGCAGCAGCGTCGACTTCCCGGACCCGTTGGGGCCCAGCAGCCCGCTCACCGCTCCCGGGGGAGCCGTGCAGTCCACCCCGTCGAGGATGAGCTGCGACCCGGCCGACCACGAGACGCGCGAGGCGTCGAGCCCGTGGGCCGTCCGCGCACGCCCACCGGCGGCCGGCATGCCGTCCCGCGAGGACGGCGATCCGTCGTGGCCCGGCGCCCCCTCGCGACCGACCCGTCCAACAGTTCTCGGCTCCGTCACAGCGCCCGCCTCCCTCGCCACAGGATGATCGCGAAGACGGGTGCGCCGATCGCGGCCGTCAGGATGCCCACGGGCAGCTCGCGCGGGGCGAAGATCGTGCGGGCGAGCGTGTCGGCCCACACGAGGAACGACCCGCCGAGCAGGGCCGCGAGGGGCAGCAGCATGCGGTGCCGCGCACCGGTCAGGAGCCGGACGGCGTGCGGCAGGATCAGCCCCACGAACCCGATCGCGCCCGAGACCGAGACCAGGGCTCCGGTGAGCAGCGCGACCCCCACGAGCAGGAGCCACCGGGTCCGGTTCACGGCGATGCCGAGGCCCGCGGCCGCGGTGTCGCCGAACGTGAAGGCGTCGAGCACCGACCCGGTCGACGCGAGCAGCGTCCCCAGGACGAGCACGGCGCCGCCCGCGATCGCCACGGACGTCCAGGTGGCCCCCGCGACCGACCCCATGAGCCACGACAGGATCTCGCGGTAGGAGTCCCCGGTCGCGGACCAGAAGATGATGAACGACGTCGCCGCGGCCGCGAGCTGGCTCACCGCGAGGCCTGCGAGCACGGTCCGCGTGGGGGTGATGGCTCCGAGCGAACCCGCGAGGGCGAGCGCCGCGACCAGGGCCAGGACGGCTCCGCCGAACGCCGCGACGGGCAGCAGGACGCTCACGCCGAGGACCAGGACGAGGACGGCACCCAGCGAGGCTCCCGACGAGAGCCCGAGCAGGTACGGGTCGGCGAGCGGGTTGCGCGTGAGGGACTGCATGACCGCGCCGCAGATCGCGAGCCCGGCCCCCACGGCCGCGGCCGTCAGGACGCGCGGGAGCCGGAGCTGCCACACCATGCCGTCCTGCAGCAGGGGCAGCGGCTCGAGGCCGAGCGGCCCGCCGAGCCCGAGGTGCGTCGCGATCGAGCGCCACACGTCGCCCCAGGAGAGGTCCGCGGGGCCGATCGTCACGGCGACCACGACGCTCACGACGAGCGCGAGCGAGGCCCCGACGAGCCACCACGGGGTGGCACGCCGGGTCCCGGGGGAGCGGCGCACGGGGGCGTGCGCTCCCGACGGGGCGGTGCGTCTCTCGGCCACGGGGCTCCTCACCGGTTCGGGACTCCTCAGGGGATCGTCAGCGCCGCGAGCTGGGCGCTGAGGTCCTTGACGGCGTCGACGTTGCGCACGCCCGCCTCGGTCGCGGGGAACGGCACGGTCAAGAAACGGTCGCCCTGCACGGCCGTGAGGTTGGCAGTGGCGGGGTTGGCCTTCAGCCCGTCGATCTTGGACTGCGCCGTGTTCCACGCCGAGTCGACGAGCACGATCACGTCGGGGTCGGCCGCGATGATCTCCTCGAACGAGAACGGCGTCCAGGTGTCCTGGACCGAGGCCGCGATGTTCTCGACCCCGACGGCGTCCATGATCATCTGCGGCGCACCGATCCCCGCACCCACGTACGGGATGTCGGAGCCCGAGGAGTACCAGAGCGCCGTGAGCCCGCGGTCGTCGGGCTCGAGGGCGTCGAGCTCGGCGCGCTGGGCGGCCACCAGCTCGGTCGCGGTCCCGGCGACGTCGAAGATCTGACCGGCCTCGTCGATCTCGGCGAACACGTCGTCGAACGTCAACGGGTCCGGCTTGTACGCCTCGTCCTTGCACGCGGAGGGTGAGACGTAGGTCTGGACGCCGAGCTGTTGGAAGGTCGTACGGTCCCCTGCTCCCTCGGCCGTCAGGTTGGACTCCCACCCGGCGTACACGAGGTCGGGCTCGAGCGTGAGCACGGCCTCGGCTCCGGGGACCTTGTCGGCCATCGGGGTCACGACCGCCGGTACGGCGGCGGCCGCGTCGGCCCACTGCTCGGGCACGGGGCCGTCGGGGAACGCGGTCCCCACGATCCGGTCGCCCAGGCCGAGCGCGAGCATCATCTCGGTCGTGCTCGACTTGATGGTCACGACCTGGCGCGGGGCGCCGGTGAACGTGACCTCGAACCCGCAGTTGTCGAGCGTCAGGGGGTAGGTCGTCGAGGTGGTCGGCGACCCGGCGGGCGCCGTGGTCGCCCCGCCCGTCGCGAGGCTCCCCGCGTCCGAGCACGCGGCCAGGGTGAGGGTCGCGACCAGGGCGAGCGCCGCCGTCGGGCCGGCGGAGACTGCACGCCGGGAGGTCGAGCGGACGCGGGGGCGAGCGGACGAGGACAGCACGGGACTCCATGTCGGGGAGGTCGCCGGCTCGGCCGGTGCAGGGCACGGCGGCGCGGCGAGATGCGAGAGGGAAGGGCGCCACAATCCGCGACGAGGATCCGCGGCCCAAGCACGGGCCGCTGCGGCGAGCCAAGCACGGCTCGCGATCCACCCCTCAGCCTAGTAGGTCGGACGCTCGTGCTGAACGCCGGGGGCATGGTCGGGCCGGACCAGCACACGGCGCACCGGCCTCGCGTCGCGGACTTACAGTGGGCGCATGAGCCCGACGACGGAGCCCGGCCCTCCCGGCACGTCCGGTCGCGCGCAGCGCGGGCCGGGACGCAGCGCGGGCACGTCCGGGTGGTGGGCCCCGCTGCTGGGCGTCGCCTCGGCCCTCGGCGCCTTCGCGGTGGCCGAGCTCGTCGCGCTGGTCGTGGGCTCGGGGTCGAGCCCCGTGCTCGTCGTGGGGGCCGGCGTGGTGGACAGGGTCCCCCCGTGGCTCAAGGACTTCGCGGTCGAGACGTTCGGCACCGCGGACAAGACCGTGCTGATCCTCGGGATCGTGGTGGTGCTGGCGGTCGCGGCCGTCGCCGCGGGGGTCCTCGAGACGCGGCGACCCCCCTGGGGCACGGTGCTGCTCGTGGTGGTCGGGGTCGTGGGTGTCGCCGCCGCCGTGACGCGACCCGACGCGACCCCCCTGTGGGCGCTGCCGACCGTGGTGGGCGTCGGCGTCGGGATCATGCTCCTGCGGACGGGTGCCGCACGGCTGCGCGCGTGGCGGGCCTCGGCGCTCGCGGTCACGGCCCGGGTCCCGGGGCCGGCCGGGCAGGGTGGTGGTGCGGGCTCGCCCGAGCGTCCCGAGACCCCGCTCTCCGCGGCCCGGCAGCGCGAGGCGCTCGACCGCCGGTCCTTCCTCGTCTTCGCGGGCCTGACGACCGTGACCGCGCTCGTGGTCGGCGGCGCGGCGCGCGTGCTGTCCGCGGGGTCACGGGCCCTGACCGCCGCGCGGGACGCGATCCGCCTCCCGGCCCCGACCGGTCCCGCGGTCGTGGTCCCGGCGGGGGCGAGTCTCGACGTGCCCGGCATCACGCCCTACGTGACGCCCAACGACGACTTCTACCGCATCGACACGGCCCTGCGCGTCCCCGAGGTGGACCCGGACGACTGGCGGCTGCGCGTCGTCGGGCTCGTCGAGGAGGAGGTCGAGATCTCGTTCGCCGAGCTGCTCGCGCTGCCCCTCGTCGAGAACGCCACGACCCTGACGTGCGTGTCCAACGAGGTCGGCGGGGACCTGGTGGGCAACGCGGTGTGGCTCGGGTACCCGTTGCGCGACCTGCTCGCCCGCGCCCGCCCGCACGCGGACGCCGACATGGTGCTCTCGCGCAGCGCCGACGGCTGGACCGCGAGCACGCCGCTCGACGTCCTCACGGACCCGGGTCGCGAGTCGTTGCTCGCGGTCGGCATGAACGGCGAGCCGCTGCCGCTCGCGCACGGGTTCCCGGTGCGCATGGTCGTGCCGGGGCTGTACGGGTACGTGTCGGCGACCAAGTGGGTCGTCGAGCTCAAGGTCACGCGCTTCGCCGACGACGTCGCCTACTGGTCGACGCGCGGCTGGTCCGAGCGAGGGCCGATCAAGATGTCCTCGCGCATCGACGTGCCCCGCTCGGGCGCGACGGTGTCGCCGGACGCGGCCGGCGACGTGGTCGTGGCGGGCGTCGCGTGGTCCCAGCACACCGGGATCGCGGGCGTCGAGGTGCGGGTCGACGACGGGGAGTGGGAGGCGGCCGAGCTCGCCGGGACGGTCTCGGCCGACACGTGGCGGCAGTGGTCCTGGCGATGGGCCGCACCGGAGAAGGGCAGCCACCGCCTCGCGGTCCGCGCGACGGACGTGGACGGGACCGTCCAGACCTCGACCGAGGCCCCGCCCGCGCCCGACGGGTCGAGCGGCTGGGACACGCTCGAGGTCGGCGTGGCCTGAACCGGGCGTCCAGCATGCGGGCACCTTGCGCAGCGGCGCGGTCCGCCCGCCCCGGCGTGGCAAGGTAAGGAACGTGACGACCTCGCAGACCACGCCCCAGCCCTCCGCCCCGACGACCCCGTCCGCGACGCCGCAGGACCCCGCGCCGCAGCGCGCCGTGGTCACGGGCGCCTCGTCGGGCATCGGCGCGGCGACCGTGCGCCGCCTGCGCGCGCAGGGGTGGGACGTCGTGGCCTTCGCGCGCCGCGCCGACCTGCTCGACGCGCTCGCGGCCGCGACCGGTGCGCACCCCGTCGTCGGGGACGTGACGGACGACGACGACGTCGCGCGCCTCGTGCGCGAGGCCGAGGCGCGCGGTCCGGTCCACGCGGTGCTCAACATCGCGGGCTTCGCGAGCGGCACGGACCCGATCGACGCGAGCGACCTGGACCGCTGGCGGGCCATGTTCGAGACCAACGTGCTGGGCACCGTGCGCGTGACCAAGGCGTTCCTACCCGCGATCCGTCGGGCGGGGTTCGGCACGGTCCTGGTCCTCACGTCGACCGCGGGGCACGACGCGTACAGCGGAGGTTCGGGCTACGTCGCGACCAAGCACGCCGAGGCCGCGGTCGCCGACACGCTGCGCCTCGAGCTCAACGGCGAGCCCATCCGGGTCCTGGAGATCGCACCCGGCATGGTCCGCACCGAGGGCTTCTCGCTGACCCGGTTCGACGGCGACCAGGCCAGGGCCGACGCGGTCTACGACGGCGTCGAGAACCCGCTCACCGCGGACGACGTGGCCGACGTCGTGACGTTCGCCGTGACCCGGCCCCAGCACGTCGCGATCGACACCCTGGTGCTGCGTCCCGTCGCGCAGTCCTCGACCACGCTCCTGGCGCGCGGGCCGCTCGTGACGCGCCGGTGACGGCCGTCGCCCCGCGGTGCCCCTCGTCCGGGCCGGCCGCCGGGCCGGCCGCCGGGCCGGCCGCCGGGCCGGCCCCCGGCGTGGGACACGCTTGTCGGAGGGGGCGCAGGCTGGCATGATGACGCCCGTGACCCCCGCCGCGCACCCCCTGAGCACCCGCGTGCTCGTCGTGCGCCTGCGGTCGGTCCACGCGTCGAGCTGTTGTTGAGGGCTCGCTGACGCTCCAGCAGCGCGCGACCTGGTGTCAGCGAGCAGTGCCACGCCCCTCCCTCTGAGTGAGGGCGTGATGGTCACCGATCAGTTCTCACGTCCTGGTCGGTCTGCCCTCGTGAGCACCCGCCTCGACACCAGGACTCCCCATGAACGCCATCGCACTGATCGCCCACCCGTCCGACACCGACGGGCGCACCGATCCCCTCGGCCGTCTGGTCGCCCACGACCCGTGGTTCGCCGCAGCGTCGTCGGGCATCGCCCCCACGGCGGCCCACGGCCCGACGGCGCAGCCCGCCCAGGGAGCCGCGCTCACCATCGAGTGGCTCGTCGCGCGTGACATCGACACGTACCGGGCACGCCGTCGGGCGTCGTCGCGCGGTCGGTCGGTCGCGGGGCGCTGAGCGGCGCCTCACGCGGGCGCACCTGCGCCGTGAGGTGCCGTGAGGTGCCGCGAGGAACGGTCGACTCGGCACGCCCGGCGGACGGCGCGTTACCATGGGGTCCACAGGCATCGACCCGGCCATCACCGGTGAGCCTCCGGAAGAACGGGACCCGTCCGCGGGACCTCAGTAGAACCGGACGGGTAGGCCCGTCACAGCCGTGTCGAGCGGTCGCCGCTCGGGCTCCTGCGGGTGCCCGACGACGGCAAGCGGGGTGGTACCGCGGCTCGCCTTCTCCCTCGAGAACCAGGGAGGGGTGGTCGTCCTCGCACGAGCACGTCCCGGACCACCGCCTGCCACTCACGATGGAGCCACTGAGCCATGGCCTACCCTCTGCACCGCACCGACGACACCGCCCCTGACGGTCAGGGCCACCAGATCCCCGCCAGCCCCCACCTGCCCTCTCTCGAGCGCGGCGTGCTGTCGTACTGGTCCAAGGACGACACGTTCCGCGCGTCGATCGAGCACCGCGAGGCGGGTCAGGACGGCGACAACGAGTTCGTCTTCTACGACGGCCCTCCCTTCGCGAACGGTCTGCCGCACTACGGGCACCTCCTGACGGGCTACGCCAAGGACGTCGTGCCGCGCTACATGACCATGCGGGGCAAGCGCGTCGAGCGCCGCTTCGGCTGGGACACGCACGGCCTGCCGGCCGAGCTCGAGGCCGAGCGCGTGCTGGGGATCACCGACAAGTCCCAGATCGAGGCCATGGGCATCGCCGCGTTCAACGAGGCCTGCCGCGAGTCCGTGCTCAAGTACACGGACGAGTGGAAGGAGTACGTGACGCGCCAGGCGCGCTGGGTCGACTTCGACAACGACTACAAGACGCTCGACATCACGTTCATGGAGTCGGTGATCTGGGCGTTCAAGCGCCTGTACGACAAGGGCCTCGCGTACGAGGGCTACCGCGTGCTGCCGTACTGCTGGCGCGACGAGACGCCGCTGTCGAACCACGAGCTGCGCATGGACGACGACGTGTACCAGTCGCGTCAGGACCCGGCGCTCACGGTCGGGTTCCGACTCTCCGATGACGTCGCGGACGGCGTCGCCTCGCCCGCAGCGGGGGCGCTCGTGCTCGTGTGGACCACGACGCCGTGGACGCTGCCCTCGAACCTGGCCGTCGCCGTCGGGCCGGACGTCGACTACGTCGTGGTGCGCCCCGGCGCCTCCTCGGCCGTGGTCGGGGACAAGGTCGTGCTCGCCGCCGCGCGCCTGGGCGCGTACGTCAAGGAGCTCGGGGAGGACGCCGAGGTCCTGGCGACCGTCAAGGGCGCCGACCTCGCGGGGCTGCGCTACACCCCGGCCTTCGACTACTTCACCGACCGCTCGGCCGAGGGCTGGCCGAACGCGCACCAGGTGCTCGTGGCCGACTTCGTGACGACCGAGGACGGCACGGGCGTCGTCCACCTGGCCCCCGCCTTCGGTGAGGACGACATGGCCGTGTGCGACGCGGCCGGGATCGTGCCCGTCGTGCCCGTCGACGCCCGTGGGCGCTTCACCAACGCCGTCCCCGACTACGCGGGCGAGCAGGTCTTCGACGCCAACCCCAAGGTCATCAAGGACCTCAAGGAGGGCACGGGCCCGCTCGCGCGCGTCGCGGCCTCCTCGCGCGCCGTCGTGCTGCGCCACGAGACCTACCAGCACTCCTACCCGCACTGCTGGCGCTGCCGGAACCCCCTGATCTACAAGGCGGTCTCGAGCTGGTTCGTGCGCGTGACCGAGTTCCGCGACCGCATGGTCGAGCTCAACCAGGACATCACCTGGACGCCCGAGCACATCCGCGACGGGCAGTTCGGCAAGTGGCTCGCGGGCGCCCGCGACTGGTCCATCTCGCGCAACCGTTACTGGGGCACGCCCATCCCCGTGTGGGTCTCGGACGACGCGAACTACCCGCGCATCGACGTCTACGGCTCGATCGCCGAGCTCGAGGCCGACTTCGGCGTGCCCGTGACGGACCTGCACCGTCCCTTCATCGACGACCTGACGCGCCCCAACCCGGACGACCCGACCGGGAAGTCCGTCATGCGCCGCATCCCCGACGTCCTGGACGTCTGGTTCGACTCGGGCTCCATGCCGTTCGCGCAGGTCCACTACCCGTTCGAGAACGCCGACTGGTTCGAGCACCACTACCCGGGCGACTTCATCGTCGAGTACATCGGCCAGACCCGCGGCTGGTTCTACACGCTGCACGTCCTGGCCACGGCCCTGTTCGACCGCCCGGCGTTCCGCTCGGCGGTCTCGCACGGGATCGTGCTCGGCTCGGACGGGCGCAAGATGAGCAAGTCGCTGCGCAACTACCCGGACGTGTCCGAGGTCCTGGACCGCGACGGCTCCGACGCGATGCGCTGGTTCCTCATGAGCTCGCCCATCCTGCGCGGCGGGAACCTCATCGTGACCGAGGAGGGCATCCGCGACTCGGTGCGTCAGGTGCTGCTGCCGCTGTGGAGCACGTACTACTTCTTCACGCTCTACTCGAACAACGCCGACGGCGGCGCGGGGTACACCGCGCAGCGCGTGGCCCCCGAGCGCGTCGCGGACCTCCCGGCTCTCGACCGCTACCTGCTGGCTCGCACGCACGACCTGGTCGCGACCGTCACGACCCAGCTCGACGCGTACGACATCGCGGGCGCGTGCGAGACCGTGCGCGAGCACCTCGACCTGCTGACCAACTGGTACGTCCGCACGCAGCGTGACCGCTTCTGGGACGAGGACGAGGACGCGTTCGACACGCTCTGGACGGCCCTCGAGGTCCTCACGCGCGTCATGGCACCGCTCGCGCCCATGCTCTCCGAGGAGGTCTGGCGCGGTCTCACGGGCGGGCGCAGCGTGCACCTGACCGACTGGCCGAGCGTCGTCGCCGACGCGCCGGGCGACTCGCTGGCCGGCGTCCTGGTCGCCGACGACGCGCTCGTCGCCTCGATGGACCTGGTCCGTTCGGTGGCCTCGCTCTCGCTCGGTCTGCGCAAGGCGCACTCGCTGCGCGTGCGCCAGCCGCTCAGCACCCTGACCGTCGTGACCGAGGACCCGGCAGCGCTCGAGCCCTACGGCGACCTGCTCGCCCGTGAGCTCAACGTCAAGGCCGTGCGCTTCCTCGACCTCGAGTCCGGTGCGGCCGACGAGTTCGGCGTCTCGCAGAAGCTCACGGTCAACGCCCGCGCTGCGGGCCCGCGCCTGGGGCGCGGGGTCCAGGCGGTCATCAAGGCCGCCAAGGCGGGCTCGTGGCGCGTGGGTGACGACGGGTTCGTCGTCGTCGAGACGCCCGACGGCGACGTGCCGCTGCTCGACTCCGAGTACGAGCTGACGACCGTGGTGCTCGCCGAGCAGGGCCACGACGAGGTCGACCCGGCCGCTCCGTCGATCGCGGCGGCCGTGCTGCCCACGGGCGGGTTCGTGGTCCTGGACCTCGAGCTGAACGACGCGCTCCTGGCCGAGGGCTACGCACGCGACATCGTGCGCGAGGTCCAGGACGCCCGCAAGGCGGCCGGCCTCGAGGTCTCGGACCGGATCGACCTGTCGCTCTCGGTGCCCGGCCCCTGGCAGGGAGCGGTCGAGGACCACCGCGAGCTCATCGCGAGCGAGACCCTTGCCGTGAGCGTCACGGTCGACCTGTCGCCCACCGACGAGCGCAGCGTGCTCGTCACCAAGGCGTCGGCGACCGTCTCGTCTGACCAGACCGACGGAGCACGGGCATGAGCGGCATCCGCGTCGGCCGTGGCGCCGGCGAGCGCCCGGGCGACAAGGACGCGCGGCGTCCCGGAGGCGCTGCGCACCAGCGCACGGCCGAGGAGGCCGCCGCGCTCGAGGACCTGACCACGGTGTACGCGCACATCATGGACCGGGCCCCCGAGCACGACATCGACCCGACGCTCGCGCGCGTCGAGCGGGTCCTCGAGCTCCTCGGCGACCCGCAGAAGGCCTACCGCACGATCCACATCACGGGGACCAACGGGAAGACGTCGACCTCGCGCCTGGTCGAGCGGCTCGTGCGCGAGCACGGCCTCCGCACGGGGCGCTTCACGAGCCCGCACCTGACCTCGGTCACCGAGCGCATCGCGATCGACGGCGAGCCCGTGAGCCCCGCGCGCTTCGTCGAGATCTGGGAGGACGTCGCGCCCTACATCGGCGTCGCCGACCGTGAGTCGCAGGAGGCGGGCGGACCCCGTCTGAGCTTCTTCGAGGTGCTCACGGTCATGGCGTTCGCGGCGTTCGCCGACGCCCCCGTCGACGTCGCGATCGTCGAGGTCGGCATGGGCGGCGGCTGGGACTCGACCAACGTCGTGGACGGCGACGTCGCGATCGTGACCCCCATCTCGATCGACCACACGCGCTGGCTCGGTCACACGATCGAGGAGATCGCGACCGAGAAGTCGGGGATCGTCAAGGAGGGCGCGGTCGTCGTCCTCGCCGAGCAGAGCGACGCCGCCGAGGCCATCGTCATCGAGGCGGCGGCGGCCAAGCACGCGCGGGTCCTGCGCGAGGGGCAGGACATAGCGGTGGCCGGGCGGACCCCGGCCGTCGGGGGACAGGTCGTCGACCTGCGCACCCCTGCGGGTCTCTACACCGAGATCTTCCTGCCGCTGATCGGCGAGCACCAGGCCCACAACGCCCTGCTGGCGCTGGCGGCCACCGAGGCGCTGCTCTCGGGAGGGCGCGCGCTCGACGGCGGCGTGGTCGAGGCTGCCTTCGCGGACGCGAGCTCGCCGGGGCGGCTCGAGGTCCTGCGGTCGAGCCCGACCGTGATCGTCGACGCCGCGCACAACCCGGCCGGTGCCGAGGCCCTCGTCGCCGCGATCGACGAGGCGTTCGAGTTCGAGCACCTGATCGGGGTCGTCGCCATCATGGGCGACAAGGACTCCGAGCAGATCCTCTCGGTGCTCGAGCCCGTGCTCGCCGAGGTCGTCATCACGCGCAACTCGGCCGAGCGCTCGGCCGACGTGACCGACCTCGCGGAGGTCGCGATCGAGGTCTTCGGCGAGGACCGCGTCCACACGGCCGAGCGCCTCGACGAGGCGCTCGCCATCGCGGTCGACCTCGCCGAGCGCGACGACTCGGTGGGCGTCGGCGTGGGCACGGGAGTGCTCGTCACGGGCTCGGTCATCACCGCGGCCGACGTGCGGATCCTGCTCGGGCGCGGCTGACGGCGAGCCGCTCGCACGCCGCGGCCCGGAGGCTGCGCTCGCCCGACCACCACGCAGGGTGCCCCTCGCTCCGAGGGGCGCCCTGCGTCGTCGGGCACGGAAAGTCGCGCCGGGGCGACTCTCTGCGTGCCACCGCACCGGCGGGGGTGTTTGATGGGGGGACGGGCGCCGGGGGCACGATCCACCGGCGCGCGAGCAGTGCACGCGGCCGGACGCGCCGCAGCAGTCCGACGGAGGGATGCGCCATGAAGAAGCTGCTCAACGACCCGCAGGACGCGGTGACCGAGTCGCTCGACGGGTTCGAGCTGGCTCACGCCGACCTCGTGGAGGTGCACCGGGCACCCCTGTACGTGTCCCGCGCCGGTGGTGCCGTGCCGGGCAAGGTGGGGCTCGTCAGCGGAGGCGGTGCAGGGCACGAGCCGCTGCACGCGGGCTTCGTCGGCGCGGGGATGCTCGACGCCGCGGTCCCCGGGGCCGTGTTCACCTCGCCCACGCCGGACCAGATCGTGCCCGCGATCCTCGGGGCCGACTCGGGCGCGGGCGTGCTCGCGATCGTGAAGAACTACACGGGCGACGTGCTCAACTTCGAGACGGCGCTCGAGCTCGTCGAGGCCGAGGGCACGCAGGCCGCGAGCATCCTCGTCAACGACGACGTGGCGGTCGAGGACTCGCTCTACACCGCGGGTCGTCGCGGCGTGGCAGGGACCGTCGCGGTCGAGAAGATCGCGGGAGCCGCCGCCGAGCGCGGGGACGACCTGGGCAAGGTCACCGAGATCGCCGGGCGGGTCGTCGCGAACGTCCGCTCGATGGGCGTCGCGCTCTCGGCCTGCACCGTGCCGCACGTCGGCAAGCCGAGCTTCGACCTCGACGAGTCGGAGATCGAGATCGGGATCGGGATCCACGGCGAGCCGGGCCGGCACCGCATCCCCATGGCGACCGCGGACGAGATCACGGGCATGCTCGTCGACGCCGTCGCGGAGGACCTGCGGCTCGCGGGCGGAGAGCGAGTGTTGCTGTTCGTTAACGGAATGGGCGGTACGCCCCAGTCCGAGCTCTACGTCGTCTATCGTCAGGCACGGAGGCTGCTCGAGGCGCGCGGCGTGGCAGTCACACGCTCTCTCGTGGGCAACTACGTCACTTCGCTGGAGATGCAAGGGGCCTCGGTCACCGTGCTCCGGCTGGACGACGAGCTGACCGCGCTGTGGGACGCGCCCGTGCACACCGCCGCTCTGCGGTGGTGACTCCAGCCGCCCCCCGAGAGCCGGGGAGCGGCGCCCCGGACCCTGCTCCCCGCGAGCCGTGCCCGGGACAGGAACGAAAGGGCGAGGAATGACGCTGGACGTTGCGTGGGCTGTGCGCTGGATGCGAGGCGCGGCGACGATGATCGTGTCGTCGCGGGACGAGCTCACCGAGCTGGACCGTCAGATCGGTGACGGGGACCACGGCGAGAACCTGAACCGCGGGTTCCAGGCGGTCGTCGCCAAGCTCGACGGCCTCGAGGAGCAGCCTGCGCAGATCGGCGACGTGCTCAAGCTCGTCGCGACGACCCTCATGTCCTCGGTCGGGGGAGCGTCGGGCCCGCTGTACGGCACGGCGTTCCTGCGCGCCGCGAAGGTCACGGGCCTCACGGAGCTGGACTCGTCCGCCGTCGTCGCGCTGCTCGAGGGTGCCCTCGAGGGCATCACGGCCCGCGGCAAGGCGGTCCCGGGCGAGAAGACCATGGTCGACGCGTGGCAGCCCGCGGTCGACGCGGCCGTCGAGGCCGCGGACGCCGGCAGCGACCCGGCAGGGGTCCTCGAGGCCGCGCTCGCCGCGGCCGAGGCCGGGGCGCTCGCGACCGTCCCCATGCTCGCGACCAAGGGGCGTGCGAGCTACCTGGGCGAGCGCAGCGTCGGGCACCAGGACCCGGGGGCGACCTCGACCGTGGTGATCCTGCGGGCTGCGGTCGCGGCGGTCGACGCTCCCGGGGAATGATGTCCCGATGACAACCCCACACGTCGGCGACCGCGCGCGGATCGCCCTGGTCCTCGTGTCCCACTCGGCCCGGCTGGCGCAGGGCGCCGCCGAGCTCGCCGCCCAGATGGCCCCGGGGGTGCTGCTCCTGCCCGCGGGCGGGACGGACGACGGCAGCCTCGGCACGAGCTACGACGTCGTGTCCGCGGCGGTCGCCGAGGGGCTCGTCGGGACAGAGGGCGTGGTGGTCCTCGCGGACCTGGGCTCGGCGGTCATGACGATCGAGTCGGTCATCGAGCTCGACGACTCGCTCGAGGGCCGCGTCGTCCTCGCGGACGCGCCGTTCGTCGAGGGGGCCGTCGCCGCTGCGGTCACGGCCCACGGGGGCGGGACCCTCGCGGAGGTGCTCGCGTCGGCCGAGGCCGCGGGCGGCACGTTCGCGCAGAGCGGGTCGCCCGACGGCGGGTTCGTGCCCCCGCCGGGGCCGGCCGACCAGCTGGCCGCCGCCGCGGGACTCGAGGACGACTCGCCCGGTGCGCCGCGCTCCGTCACGCTCCGCAACCCCCTGGGGCTCCACGCGCGTCCGGCGGCGATCCTCGCGCGGCTCGTCGCGGGCTACGACGCCAAGGTCACGATCAACGGGGTGAACGCCGCGAGCGTGCTCGAGATGATGAAGCTGGGCGCCACCGGGGGGCGCGAGCTCGTGATCGCGGCCGAGGGGCCGCAGGCCAGCGAGGCCAGGGACGCAGCCGTGGCCGCGGTCGAGGGCGGCTTCGGAGAGGTCTGAGCCGTCCCGTGACGAGCGTCACGTGAATACTGCATTGCCTGCAAAGTTGCACGACGTGTAAATTTGCCTGCTGTGCAGAACCTTGTCGAGCCCTCCGCCGCCCCCACGGGGCTGCGCGAGCGCAAGAAGCGCGAACGCCGCGAGGCGCTCATCGACGCTGCCCAGACCCTCGTGCTCGAACGCGGGCTGGACGCGGTCACGGTCGACGACATCTGCGCGTCGATCGGCGTCTCGGCACGGACGTTCTTCAACTACTTCGCGTCCAAGGACGACGCCGTGCTCGGGGTCGAGGAGTTCTCGCCCTCGGCAGGCGCGGTCCACGTCTTCGTCGCGGGCGGCCCCACGGGTGACCTCCTCGACGACCTGCAGGTGCTCGTCGCCGACCTGCTCGCGCACCAGGTCATGTCCCTCGAACGGGTGCACCGGGCGATCCGGCTGGTCGAGCGCGAGCACCGCCTCCTCGCCCGCCACATGTGGTGGATCGAGAACCTGCGGACCGGTCTGATCGACGTGTTCGAGCGTCGCCGGGCCCAGCACCCGTTCGTTCCCGAGCCCGAGCTGCTCGCGATGGTCGTGATGGCGCTCCTGCGCACCACGACGCTCGAGTGGGAACGGCTCGGCCGTACGGGCGAGCCGGTCGACCACCTGGGCTCGGTGGTCGCGCAGCTCCGGACGCTCGTGTGCCCGGGGACCTCGCCGGGAGAACCCGGCAGCCCCGGCTGACCCCACCACCACCACCACACTCACGCCCGCCGTCTCGCGTCGACGGGCGCCACCACCGGTCTGACTCGACCTGAACGGATCCCTCATGTCCTCCTCCCGCTCCACCACGTCGGCCGCGCCGACCGGGGCCGGCGCGTCCGCCGAGAACGGCAAGCCGCTCATCGTGCTGACGCAGCGCACGGTCTGGCTGATCTTCGGCGCGCTCATGGCCAGCATGTTCCTGTCCTCGCTCGACCAGTCGATCGTCGGCACCGCGATGCCCACGATCGTGGGCGAGCTGCACGGCGTCGAGCACCAGGGGTGGGTCATCACGGCCTACATCCTGGCGATCGCGATCGTCATGCCCCTCTACGGAAAGTTCGGCGACCTGTGGGGGCGCCGCTGGCCGTTCCTCGTCGCGATCGGGCTGTTCACCGTCGCGTCGGCGGGTGCGGGCTTCGCCCAGACGTTCCCCGAGCTCGTCGCGTGGCGAGCCGTCCAGGGCCTCGGTGGTGGTGGCCTCATGATCCTGTCGCAGGCCATCATCGCGGACATCGTCCCGGCCAAGGACCGCGGCAAGTACATGGGCCCCATGGGTGCCCTGTTCGGCATCGCAGCCGTGATCGGGCCGCTCCTCGGCGGCTGGTTCACCGAGGGACCGGGCTGGCGCTGGGCCTTCTGGATCAACGTCCCGATCGGCATCGCCGCCTTCCTCGTCGCGTGGTTCACCCTGAAGCTCCCGAGCCACCGTTCCGGGCGCAAGATCGACGTGGCCGGCATCTTCTTCCTGGTCGTCGGGACGTCCGGGATCGTGCTGCTCACGAGCTGGGAGTCGCTGACCTCGAGCAGGGGCTACGACTGGTCCGACCCCAAGCTCCTGGGCATGGTCGCCGCGACGCTCGCGTCGATCGCCCTGTTCATCGTGGTCGAGCGCCGTGCGGAGGAGCCGCTGCTCCCGCTGCACCTCTTCAAGAACCGCACGTTCACCATCGCGACGCTCATCGGCCTCGTGCTCGGCATGGGCATGTTCTCCGCGCTCGCGTTCCTGCCGACCTTCCTGCAGATGTCGACCGGCGCGGGCGTGACCGAGTCCGGCTTCCTCATGCTGCCCATGATGGTCGGTGTCATGATCACGGCGATCGGGTCCGGGTTCGCGATCACCAAGACGGGCCGCTACAAGATCTACCCCGTCGCAGGCCTCGCGATCACGACCGCGGGCATCATCTGGCTCACGACCATCACGGGCGACATGTCCATGGTCCTGTTCGGCGCCATGATCTTCGTGATGGGTGCCGGCATGGGTCTGGTCATGCAGACCATCGTCCTGGCCGTCCAGAACTCCGTGGACCCCCACGAGATCGGGACCGCGACGAGCGCGAACAACTTCTTCCGGGAGATCGGTGCAGCCGTGGGCACGGCGCTCTTCAGCACCATCTTCACGACGCGCCTGTCGGCCAACCTGGCCGAGGTCATCCCCGGTGGCGCCGCCACGGGTGGGGGAGAGGCCTCGAGCCTGACCCCCGCTGCGGTCCAGGCCCTCCCGGAGCCCGTCAAGACGGGCGTGATCGACGCCTTCACGGACGCGCTCGCGCCGGCGTTCTGGTACCTCGTGCCGCTCGTCGTCGTCGGCTTCGTGCTCGCGCTGTTCCTCAAGGAGGTCAAGCTCTCGGGCGAGGCCGGCATGGTCGCGCGCGGCGAGGCGGTCGCCGACCCGAAGGGCGCGCTGGTCGAGGGCGAGACGGACGCGCAGGTGCGCGACGCCGTCGGGCCGGACGGTGCCACCATCCCCACGGACGACGACCCGGCGGGCGGCCCCTCCCGCCAGGACGCGCCGGTAAACTGAGTCGCGTGAGCTCCACCAACGAACCGGTCGACGGGTCCGTCGCGTCCTCCGCCCCCACGGCGAAGGACGCGGCGGACGCGCCCCGCATCAAGGCCAAGAAGTCCGCGAAGATCCAGTTCACGTCGACGACGCTGATGCTGGAGGCGTTCCTGATCCTCTTCGCGACCCTCGTCGCGTACGGGCTGCGGAACGTGCCCTACGCGTGGCCGGACAAGATGCAGGTGCCCTCGGGCCCGGCGATCTGGATCGTGGGCGGCACGCTGATCGTGGTCCTGCTCCTGCTCAGCCGCATGGTGGGCGGGCCGGGCGGCTACGTCGCGGGCTCGGCCGTGCAGATCCCGGTCATCGCGTGCGGCTTCGCCGTCCCGCTGATGTTCCTCGTGGGCGGCATCTTCGTGGTGCTGTGGATCGTGTCGCTGCGTCTCGGCGGGCGCATCGACCGTGAGCGCGCCGCGTACGACGCGGAGCACCCGGAGACCGCGCCGAACATGTGAGCAGGGCCGGTAGGGTCGTGCGCATGACTGATGTTGCAGCCCCCGCAGTGGCCGACGCGCTCTCCGAGACCATCGAGCGCACCCTCGTCCTGGTCAAGCCCGACGGCGTCCGCCGTGGACTGTCGGGCGAGATCCTCCGCCGTATCGAGGCCAAGGGCTACACCCTGGCCGCCGTCCAGCTCCTGGACGCCACCCCCGAGCTCCTCGCGGCGCACTACGCCGAGCACGAGGGCAAGCCGTTCTACCAGCCGCTGGTCGACTTCATGCTCTCGGGCCCGACGCTCGCGATCGTCGCCGAGGGCCAAGGCGTGATCCCGGGCTTCCGCTCGCTCGCCGGCACGACCGACCCGACCGCCGCCGCCCCCGGCACCATCCGTGGCGACCTGGGCCGCGACTGGGGCCTGAAGGTGCAGCAGAACCTGGTCCACGGCTCGGACTCCCCGGAGTCGGCCGCCCGCGAGATCTCGCTCTGGTTCCCGGGTCTCTGAGGCCCTCGCACCTGCCGACAGGCGCCCCCTCGAAGGAGGGGGCGCCTGTCTGCGTCGGCGAGGAGGACGGGCAGGGGCCCTGCTCCCAGCGCCGCCACCTCCCCGCTTCACCCGCCACACCGCACTAGGCTCTGACCCGTGCACCTCAAGACCCTGACCCTTCGCGGGTTCAAGTCGTTCGCCTCGGCGACGACCCTGCGCTTCGAGCCCGGGGTCACGTGCGTCGTGGGCCCGAACGGCTCGGGCAAGTCGAACGTCGTCGACGCCCTGTCCTGGGTCATGGGCGAGCAGGGGGCAAAGTCGCTGCGCGGCGGCAAGATGGAGGACGTCATCTTCGCGGGGACCGCCGGCCGCCCGCCGCTGGGCCGTGCCGAGGTGTCCCTGACGATCGACAACACCGACGGCGCGCTGCCGATCGAGTACTCCGAGGTGACCATCTCGCGGACGCTGTTCCGCAACGGCGGCTCGGAGTACGCGATCAACGGGTCGTCGTGCCGGCTCCTGGACATCCAGGAGCTGCTGTCGGACTCGGGCATCGGTCGCGAGATGCACGTGATCGTGGGGCAGGGGCAGCTCGACGCGGTGCTGCGCGCGACCCCCGAGGAGCGTCGCGGGTTCATCGAGGAGGCCGCGGGCGTCCTCAAGCACCGCAAGCGCAAGGAGAAGGCGCTGCGCAAGCTCGACGCGATGCAGGCGAACCTGACGCGGCTCGGGGACCTGACGGCCGAGATCCGGCGCCAGCTCGGCCCGCTGGGGCGCCAGGCGCAGATCGCGCGCAAGGCGCAGGTGGTCCAGCGCGACCTGCGCGACGCGCGGGCACGGCTGCTCGCGGACGACCTGGCGCAGCTCACCGCGACGCTCGAGCAGGAGATCGCGGACGAGTCGGCGCTGCGGGCCCGCCAGGGCGAGGTCGAGCGGTCGCTCGCCACCGCTCGGGACGCGCTGGGTGCCCTGGAGACGCAGGCGGCCGAGGCCGCACCGGCCCTGGCCCGCGCGAGCGAGGTCTGGTACCGCCTGTCCTCGCTCAAGGAGCGGCTGGGCGGGACGCGGACCCTCGCAGCCGAGCGGCTGCGCCTGCTGGGACGCCCGGAGACCGTGCAGCGTGGGCAGGACCCGAACGACCTGGACGCGCAGGCCGCCCGGGCCCGTGCGGCCGAGCTCGAGCTCGAGTCGGAGGTCGCGGTCGCACGCGCCGGGCTCGATGCGGCCGTGGCCGAACGGACGACGGTCGAGGAGCAGGCGCAGGCCGCCGAGCGGGCGCTCGCGACGCTGCTGCGCGGAGCGGCCGACCGCCGCGAGGGCCTCGCGCGCCTGGCCGGCCAGGTCGCCGCACGGCGGTCGCGCGTCGAGGCGACCGAGGCCGAGATCGGTCGCCTGCGCGAGTCTCTCGCCGAGACCGAGCGGCGCGGCAACCAGGCGAACGTCGAGTTCGCGACGCTCGAGACGCAGGTCGTGGGCGTCGAGGAGGGCGAGGAGGGCCTGGACGCCGAGCACGAGGAGGCCGCCGACGCGGTCGAGCGCACGAGCGCCGTGGTGGCGCGGCTGCGCGAGGAGGAGCAGACCGCCGACCGTGAGCGCGCGACCTGGAGCGCACGCGTCGAGGCGCTCGAGATGAGCCTGGTCTGCAAGGACGGCGCGGGCGCGCTGCTCGCGGCCGACCAGGTGGGGGCCATCGGGTCGCTCGCTGCGCTGCTGAGCATCGACGCAGGGTACGAGGACGCGATCGCGGCAGCCCTGGGGCCCGCCGCGGACGCGGTCGCCGTCGAGAGCCTCGAGGCGGCGGTCGACGCGCTGCGCCACCTGCGCCAGGAGGACGCGGGGAGAGCGAGCCTCGTGGTGGGCGGGGGAGCGCCGGTCGAGGACAGGGCGAGCGCCGCGCGTGCGGCCCGGCCCGCCGTCCTGCCCGACGGCGCCGCGTGGGCAGCGGACGTCGTCACACCTGCGCGGTCGGTCGCGTCGGCCGTGGAGCTCCTGCTCGACGGCGTGGTCGTCGTCGAGGACCTGGCGCAGGCCCGTGCGCTCGTCTCGTCGTCGCCGCAGGTCACCGCGGTGACCAGGGGCGGCGACCTGCTCGCCGCGCACGGCGCGTGGGGAGGCTCGGCGACCGCTCCCAGCGTCCTGCACCTGCAGTCCGCGCTCGACGAGGCCCAGACGGCGCGGGACGACGCCGTCGCGCGCGGTGAGCGGACCCGCTTCGCGCTCGTGGGAGCGCTCGAGGAGGCCGAGGAGGCGCAGCAGCGCTACGACGCGACCCTGGACCGGCTCAACGAGTCCGACGCCGCCCTGGCCGCCGTCGCGGAGCAGCTGGGGCACCTGGGGGCGACGGCGCGCGCGGCCGCGGCCGAGTCCGCCCGGGTGCGCGCGTCGCTCGAGAAGGCGCAGGCCATGCTGGTGGCCGAGCAGACCGAGCTCGCGGGTCTCGTCGCACGCCACGACGAGGCCGAGGCGGCCCCCGAGCAGACCGAGGAGTCGGTCGCGGCCGCGACGGCCGCACGGGACGGGGCGAACGGTCTCGCGACCGCGGCACGGGCCGCGGAGACCGAGGCGCGGCTCGCGCTGCGCACGAGCGAGGAGCGTGCACGGGCCCTGACGGGGCGCGCCCAGTCCTTGGCGCGTGCGGCGGCGACCGAGCGTGCGGCCCGTGAGCGGGCGGCAGCCCGGGAGGCGGCGCGCGTGCGCCAGGCAGAGCGCGCCGAGGCGGTCCGCGACGGTGCCCAGGTCGCGCTCGCCGCGCTCGACCGGTCGCTCGAACGGGCCCGTGAGGAGCGCGACGCGGCGGAGGCGGCCCGCGGAGAGCTCGACCAGGCGGTCACGGCGCGGCGGGCCGAGGTCGACGCGCTCGCGGGCCAGCTCCGCGAGCTCACCGACGTGGCGCACCGCGACGAGGTGGCACGGACCCAGCAGCAGCTGCGGATCGAGCAGCTCCACGGGCGCAGCGTCGACGAGCTCGGCCTGGACCCCGAGGTGCTGCTCGACGAGTTCGGCCCCGACCGCCCGGTGCCGGTCCTCGCCGAGGACGGCACGGTCCGCGAGGACGAGGACGGCGAGCCCGTGACCGAACCGTACGTGCGCGCGGCGCAGGAGAAGCGGCTGCGGTCGGCCGAGCGGGCGCTGGGCCAGCTCGGCCGGGTCAACCCGCTCGCGCTCGAGGAGTTCGCGGCGCTCGAGGAGCGGCACACGTTCCTCACGACCCAGCTCGCCGACCTCAAGAAGTCGCGCACCGACCTCCTCGAGATCGTCCGGGAGATCGACGAGCGGGTCGAGCAGGTCTTCACCGAGGCCTACCACGACACGGCCGAGCAGTTCGTCCACGTGTTCGGTCGGATGTTCCCGGGCGGCGAGGGGCGGCTCGTCCTGACGAACCCGGATGACATGCTCACCACGGGCATCGAGGTCGAGGCCCGTCCTGCGGGCAAGAAGGTCAAGCGGCTCTCCCTGCTGTCCGGCGGGGAGCGCTCGCTCACGGCCGTGGCGCTCCTGGTCGCGATCTTCAAGGCTCGTCCCAGCCCGTTCTACGTCATGGACGAGGTCGAGGCCGCGCTCGACGACGTGAACCTGGGGCGCCTGCTCGAGATCTTCCGCGAGCTCCAGGAGGACTCGCAGCTCATCGTCATCACGCACCAGAAGCGCACCATGGAGATCGCCGACGCGCTGTACGGGGTCACCATGCGCGGCGACGGCGTGACGACCGTCATCAGCCAGCGGCTGCGTGACGAGGTCCCCGCGTAGCCACCGGCAGGTGGTGGGATCGCCGCGGCGGGCGCGAGCAGCAGGGCCGCGGGGACGGGGCGGTCCACCGCGGAGCGGCCGACGGTACGGTGCGCGTGTCCTGGGTCACCTCCCGGCCGCGGTCCCGTGAAGATGCTGTGCCGAACATCGGACTCGCCGCCGCAGCGAAGGCCGCGGAGCCGTTCTCCCGTGATAATCGAACGATGTTCTGGATGTTCGTGTTCCTGGGGATCGCGCTCGTGGCGGCTGTCGTCGTCTTCCTGTTCGCGAGCGTCGTCACGCGCATCGACGACCGCAACGACCGGACGGGGCCGCCCGTCGGTCTCAAGGGCTTCTGGCGCGACTTCGTGTCGGGGCTCACCTCGTGGCGTCGTTCGCGCCGGGTCGAGCGCGCCCGAGGGCCGGCGGCCGAGCCCGTGGACACGGGCATGGAAGAGTTCTTCGCCGCGACCGAGGTCGACGACCCCGCGTACATCGACGCGGACGAGATCACGGACGTCCTCCACCGGGCCCGCGAGCGGGCGACCCACACGCTGCACAGCGCGGGCGTGCGTCGCCCTGCGACGGGGGCCGTCCCGTCGGTCCCCTCGGCGACGCCGCCCGGTCGGCCCCCGGTCCTCCCGCAGGACTGAATCGCCCCGCGCCCGCGAGGCAGATGTCCCGGCCGCCCGCACGCCGCGCGCGGATTTGAGAGACTTCGACGGTGAACGATCTCCTCTGGCTCTGGATCTCCCTCGCCGTCCTCGTCGTGCTCGGACTCGGATTCCTCGGTGTCCGTCGCCGGTCCGGGTCGCGCGCCCCGCTCCCGCCCGCCTCGACAGGCACGACCACGCTCGAGCGCGACGCTCCCGAGGAACAACCCACCGAGGTTGCCGTGGGCGCCGGTGTGGCGACGGCCGAGGCCCCGTCCGACCTCGAGGCTCCGCCTGCGGTCGAGGTTCCCGAGGCCGTGGGCGGCCGCCTGGCGCGTCTGCGCGGCCGTCTCGCCCGCTCGGGCTCGCCGCTCGGCAGCAAGCTCCTCGCGGTGCTCTCGCGCGACCACCTGACCGAGGACGACTGGGACGAGCTCGAGGAGACCCTGCTGCTGGCCGACGTCGGCGCCGGGCCCGCGGGCGAGCTCATCGACTCGCTGCGCACCCGCGTGCGTGTCCTGGGTGTGCGCGACCCCGCGAGCGTGCGCGCGCTGCTGCGCGAGGAGCTCGTCGCCCTCGTCGACCCGACCATGGACCGCTCGCTCGCCACGGCCCCGCAGACGGCCGAGGACGGGACCCGGCTGCCCGCCGTCGTGCTCGTGGTGGGTGTCAACGGGACGGGCAAGACGACGACCGTGGGCAAGCTCGCGCGCGTCCTGGTCGCCGAGGACCGCACGGTCGTGCTCGGCGCAGCCGACACGTTCCGCGCGGCCGCCGCTGACCAGCTCGAGACGTGGGGCGCTCGCGTGGGCGTGCGCACCGTGCGTTCGGACCGGGACGGAGCGGACCCGGCCGCGGTCGCGTTCGACGCGGTCCGTCAGGGCCGGGAGGAGGGCGTCGACGTCGTGCTCGTCGACACCGCGGGCCGGTTGCAGAACAAGGCCGGCCTCATGGACGAGCTGGGCAAGATCCGCCGCGTCATCACCAAGGAGGCGCCGTTGTCGGAGGTCCTCCTGGTGCTCGACGCGACCACGGGCCAGAACGGGCTCAACCAGGCGCGCGTCTTCGGGGAGATCGCCGGTGTCACCGGCATCGTGCTGACCAAGCTCGACGGCACGGCCAAGGGCGGGATCGTGGTCGCGGTCCAGCGCGAGCTGGGCGTACCGGTCAAGCTCGTCGGTCTGGGCGAGGGCCCCGACGACCTGGCGCCGTTCGACCCCCAGGAGTTCGTCGACGGCCTCCTGGGCGACTGAACGTGACCGGTCCGGGGGCGAGGAGGCCCCCGGACCGGGCTCGGACGGGCTGGGAAACGCAACGTTTACACACGGGGGCCGCGCGTTACACCTCCGTCACCGCACGCGCGTCGCGGGGAAACGCCGCTGGACGACTCTTGACCTGTCCGGCCGCCCGGCTGGCGAGGTGAGAGGCGACAGCGCATGCCCTTCGAACTTGACACTGGAAACACGGCCTGGCTCCTGACGTCAGCCGCTCTGGTGCTGCTGATGACCCCGGCCCTGGCGTTCTTCTACGGCGGCATGGTCCGCGGCAAGAGCGTCCTGAACATGATGATGATGAGCTTCGGCGCGATCGCCGTGGTCGGCATCATCTGGGTGCTCTGGGGCTACTCGATGACCTTCGGGTCCGACGTGGCCGGCATCTTCGGCAACCCGACCGAGTTCTTCGGTCTGGCGCCCCTGACCGACGACGCGAACAGCCTCCTGGCAGGCAGCGGCGTCCCGGCTCTCGTGGCAGCAGGGTTCCAGGCCACCTTCGCGATCATCACGGTCGCCCTGATCAGCGGCGCGATCGCGGACCGTGCGCGGTTCGGCGCGTGGCTCGTCTTCGCGGGCGTCTGGGTGACGCTCGTCTACTTCCCGCTCGCCCACATGGTGTGGGGCGGCGGCATCCTCGGTGCCGGCGAGAACGGCATCGCGGCGGCGATCTACGGCGTGACCGACGGGATCGCCAACGTGGCCCCGATCGACTTCGCCGGTGGCACGGTCGTCCACATCAACGCAGGTGTCGCGGGCCTGGTGCTCGCCCTGATCATCGGCAAGCGCAAGGGCTTCGGCAAGGAGCCCATGCGTCCCCACAACCTCCCGTTCGTGATGCTGGGCGCAGCCCTCCTGTGGTTCGGCTGGTTCGGGTTCAACGCGGGCTCCGCCGGTGCCGCCAACGAGGTCGCGGGCCTGGCCTGGGTCAACACCACGGTCGCGACCTGCGCCGCGATGGCCGCCTGGCTCCTCACCGAGCGCCTGCGTGACGGTCACGCCACGAGCCTGGGTGCCGCGTCCGGCATCGTCGCGGGCCTCGTCGCGATCACCCCGGCCGCCGCGGCCGTCAACCCGGTCGGCGCGATCGCGCTCGGCGCCGTCGCCGGTGTCCTGTGCGCCCTCGCGGTCGGCCTGAAGTACCGCTTCGGCTACGACGACTCGCTCGACGTCGTCGGCGTCCACCTGGTCGGTGGCCTGGTCGGGACCGTCCTCATCGGGCTGCTGGGCACGGACACGGGTCTGTTCTACGGTGGCGGGATCGACCAGCTCGTGATCCAGGTCGTCATCGCCCTCGCGGCCGTGATCTTCTCCGGGATCCTCACGTTCGTCATCGGCTTCGTCATCAAGGTGACGATGGGCTGGCGGGTCAGCGAGGACGCCGAGGTCGGCGGGATCGACCTCGCGGAGCACGGTGAGACCGCATACGAGACCATCGCACAGGGTCGTGTCATCCAGGAGGTCAGGGCATGAAGCTCGTCACAGGAATCATCCAGCCGCACCGTCTCGACGACGTGAAGTCCGCGCTCGAGGCCGCAGGGGTCCGGGGCATGACGGTCAGCGAGGCCAGCGGCTACGGCCGGCAGAAGGGCCACACCGAGGTCTACCGCGGTGCGGAGTACACCGTGGACCTGGTCCCGAAGGTCCGCATCGAGGTCCTCGTGGACGACGAGGACTCCTCGACGGTCACCGAGGCGATCGTCAAGGCCGCCCAGACCGGGCGGATCGGTGACGGCAAGGTATGGACGGTCACGGTCGACGACGTCGCCCGGGTCCGCACGGGCGAGCACGGCGCCGGCGCCCTCTAGGCGATCCGGACCGGACAGGAGAACGGCATGGTGTCGTCAGCGGTGCAGCAGGGGGCGCGGTCGAGATGACCGGCGCAGCGCACGAAGGGGCTCCCCAGGGGTCCGGCGAACCGGCGGAGGCCTCGTACCCACCTCGGGTGCGGGGCCTCCGGGCCGAGATGCTCGCGGTCGCTCGGGGGCTGAGCGGCCCGGGCAGCTCGGGGGTGGCCCGTCGTTCGGCGGTCTGCGCCCTCGTCACGGACCGGCTCACGGCCCTCTGGCAGGAGGCGACGGCCGGCACGAGCACCGAGGGCGTGGCGCTCGCGGCCGTGGGGAGCCTCGGGCGAGCGGACATGGGGCCGGCGAGCGACCTTGACCTGGTGCTCGTGCACGACGGTCGCAGCCACTCGCCCGAGCAGGTCGCGGCGATCGCGGAGCGGCTCTGGTACCCGCTGTGGGACGAGGGCGTGGACCTGGACCACGCGGTGCGGTCGCTGTCCCAGTGCCGGCAGGTCGCGTCCAAGGACGTCCCGGCCGCGGTCGGGTGGCTCGACGTCCGGCCCGTCGCGGGTGACGCGCTCGTGGTCCACCGGGCCGCGTCGGCCGTCCTCACGGACTGGCGGTCGGCCTCGCGCCGCCGGCTGCCCGAGCTCCTGTCCTCGACCAAGGAGCGGGCCGAGCGGTCGGGGGAGATCGCCTACCTGATCGAGCCCGACCTCAAGGAGTCGCGCGGCGGGATCCGCGACGCCGTCGTGCTCTCGGCCCTGGCGGCGACCTGGCTGACCGACCGGCCGCACGGCACGGTCGACCGAGCCCACGCGCACCTGCTCGACGTGCGCGACGCGATCCAGGTGGTCACGGGGCGGCACACCAACAGGCTCCTGCTCGCGGACCTCGACGAGGTCGCCGCCCTCACGGGGTACGACGACCCTGACGAGCTCCTGGCGAGCCTCGCGGCCTCGGGGCGCGAGATCTCCTACGCGCTCGACACGACGGTCCGTCGTGCCCGCCAGGCGCTCCAGCGGCCCAGCACCACGCGCCGACCGGTCCTCGTGCGGGGCCGACGGGCCGCGCCCCGGCTGCGGTCGGTCGGGGACGGGCTCGTCGAGCACGACGGCGAGCTGGTCCTGGCCATCGACGCGCACCCCGAGACGGACCCGCTGCTGTCGTTGCGTGCCGCCGCGACGGCCGCGCGGACGGGCTTGACGCTCTCGCCGGTCTCGGTCAGCAGCCTCGGGCACTGCCCGCCGCTCCCCGAACCGTGGCCCGCGGCGGCGCGGACCGCCTTCCTCTCGCTGCTCGCCAGCGGGCAGGCGCAGGTCGCGGTCTGGGAGGCGCTCGACCTCGCGGGCGTGGTCACGACGTGGATCCCCGAGTGGGAGGGGGTGCGCAACCGCCCGCAGCGTGCCGCGATCCACCGTCACACGGTCGACCGCCACCTCGTCGAGACGGTCGCGCGGGCCGCGCGCGACCGCAAGGAGGTCGCACGTCCGGACCTCCTGCTGCTCTCGGCGCTGTTCCACGACATCGGCAAGCGGCGCGGGGCGCTCGACCACTCGGAGGAGGGGGCGCGGCTCGTCCCGGGCATCCTGCACCGGATGGGCTTCGAGGACGGGGTGCCCGACGACGTCGCGCGCCTCGTGCGGCACCACCTCACGCTCTCGCGTCTCGCCGTCTCGGCGGACCCGGACGACCCGGCGACCGTCGCCGAGCTCGCCGACGCCGTCGGGCACCGACGGGACCTGCTCGAGGTGCTGCGCGCGCTGACCGAGGCCGACTCGTCCTCGCTCGGCCCCACGGCCTGGACCTCGTGGCGTGCACGCCTCGTGGACGACCTCACGGCCGCGACCCGGGCCGTGCTGCCCGAGTCGGCGCCCCCGACCGGTAGGCTGGGCACTTCCCTGATTCACGAGCGGTAAGGATGACGCGGTGTTCGCCACGCTGTCAGATCGATTGACGTCGACCTTCAAGAACCTGCGGAGCAAGGGCCGTCTCTCCGAGGCGGACATCGACGCCACGATCCGTGAGATCCGGCGCGCGCTCCTCGACGCTGACGTCGCTGTACCCGTCGTCAAGGACTTCACCGGTGCCATCCGGTCCAGGGCCCTGTCGGCCGAGGTCTCTGGCGCGCTCAACCCTGCCCAGCAGGTCGTCAAGATCGTCAACGAGGAGCTCGTGGCGATCCTCGGCGGGGAGAGCCGCGGCCTGCGCCTGGCGAAGAACCCACCGACCGTCATCATGCTCGCGGGCCTCCAGGGCGCCGGCAAGACGACCCTCGCGGGCAAGCTCGCGCTGCACCTGCGCGAGCAGGGGCACACGCCGCTCCTCGTCGCAGCGGACCTGCAGCGTCCCAACGCGGTCAACCAGCTCTCCGTCGTGGGCGAGCGTGCCGGCGTGCCGGTCTTCGCGCCGCTGCCGGGCAACCAGGGCTCGGAGGGCGAGTCGGGCACGAGCGTCGGCGACCCGGTCCAGGTGGCTCGCGACGGCGTCGAGACCGCGCGCCAGCGCCAGCACGACGTGGTGATCGTCGACACCGCGGGCCGGCTCGGCGTCGACGCCGAGCTCATGCGCCAGGCCGCGGACATCCGCGACGCGGTCGACCCCGACGAGATCCTGTTCGTCATCGACGCCATGATCGGCCAGGACGCGGTCGCGACCGCCAAGGCCTTCGAGGAGGGCGTCGACTTCACGGGCGTCGTCCTGTCGAAGCTCGACGGCGACGCGCGCGGCGGTGCCGCGCTGTCGGTCGCCCGCGTCACGGGCCGCCCGATCCTCTTCGCCTCGACCGGTGAGAAGCTCACCGACTTCGAGGCCTTCCACCCGGACCGCATGGCTTCGCGCATCCTCGACATGGGTGACGTGCTCACCCTGATCGAGCAGGCCGAGAAGGCGTTCGACTCCGAGCAGGCCGCCAAGATGGCCGAGAAGGTGGCCACGGGCCAGGACTTCACGCTCGCGGACTTCCTCGTCCAGATGCAGCAGATGCGCAACATGGGCTCCATGAAGAAGATGCTCGGCATGCTGCCGGGCATGGGGCAGATGCGTGAGGCGCTCGACAACTTCGACGAGCGCGAGGTCGACCGCATCGAGGCGATCATCCGCTCGATGACGCCGGGGGAGCGCGAGAACCCCAAGATCATCAACGGGTCGCGCCGTGCGCGCATCGCCCGTGGTTCGGGTGTCACCACGAGCGACGTGAACCAGCTCCTCGACCGGTTCGCGGGTGCGCAGAAGATGATGCGCCAGATGAGCCGTGGCGGCGGAATGCCGGGGATGCCGGGCATGGGCAACCTGCCGGGCATGGGCGGCAAGAAGGCCCGCGGGCGCGTCGCGCCCCCGGCCAAGGGGCGCAAGGCGAAGTCCGGCAACCCGGCCAAGCGGGCGGCGGAGGAGGCCGCGCGCCAGGCGCGCGCTCTCGGTGGTCCGGCCACGCCCCCGGCGGCGCCCGGATCGGCGTTCGGCGCCCTGGGAGGCGCGAAGGCCCCCCAGAAGGCGGCCGACGCGACCGACCTGCAGCTCCCGCCCGACCTGGAGAAGTTCCTGGGGCGCTAGCGCGCTAGGTTATGTCCTGCAGGTCAGGGTGGCTCTCACCTGACCTTCGTCCGACGCCCTCGTCCGACACCGTGGCCCGGCCCGTCCGGCTGCGTGACGGACGCACCCCGACCGTCCGAGAACTTGGAGACCGATGTCCGCGCTGGAAGGCCCCTCGCTGCACATCAGAGGTCACATCCTCCTGGGAGACGACCGCGAGGTCTCCGACCTCTGGGTCAAGGACGGCCACGTCACGCTGACCCGCCCGTCCGCGCAGGGCACCAACATGGTCGCGATCGAGGGCTGGGTGCTGCCCGGGCTCGTGGACGTGCACTGCCACGTGGGGGTCGGTCCCGACGGGCCGGTCGACAACTCGACCGCGCAGGCGCAGGCCGTCGCGGACCGCGACAGCGGCGTCCTCCTGCTGCGTGACGCGGGGTCACCGCTTGACACCCGGTGGGTCCGGTCGCGTCGCGACCTGCCGCGCATCGTGCGGGCGGGGCGCCACATCGCGCGCCCCAAGCGCTACCTGCGCAACTTCGGCCTCGAGCTCGACGACGTCACGCAGCTCCCCGAGGTCGTGCGCCAGGAGGCGCGCGCCGGGGACGGCTGGGTCAAGCTCGTCGGGGACTGGATCGACCGCGACCTCGGTGCCGACGGCGACCTGCGCCCCCTGTGGCCGCAGGACGTGCTCACCGAGGCCGTCGCGGTCGCGCACGCCGAGGCCGCGCGCGTCACGGTCCACGCGTTCTCGAGCGAGGTCATCCCCTCGCTGCTGGCCGCGGGCGTCGACTGCATCGAGCACGGCACCGGGATCCACCCCGACGACATGTACACGCTGTCCGAGCGGGGCATCGCCGTGACGCCCACGCTCCTGCAGGTCGCCGAGTTCGAGAACATCGCCCGCCAGGCAGAGGGCAGGTACCCGCTCTTCGCGTCGCGCATGCGCGACATGCACGAGCGCCGGTACGAGCAGGTGCGCCAGCTCCACGAGGCCGGCATCCAGCTCCTGGTCGGGACCGACGCGGGGGGCACCATCGGGCACGGACGGATCGCCGACGAGTGCGCGGAGATGGTGGCCGCGGGCGTCCCGACGGCGGACGTCGTCGCGGCCGCGAGCTGGCAGGGCCGCGAGTTCCTGGGCTACGGCGGGCTCGTCGAGGGGTCGAGCGCGGACCTCGTGGTCTACCCGGAGGACCCGCGCGAGAACATCGAGGTGCTGCGGCACCCGAAGGCCGTGGTGCTCCGTGGGGAGCTGGTGTCTCCGGTCTGAGGCGTGCGGCCCTCTCCCCGGTGCGTGGTGCACGGTGGGTGAGGGTGGTGCCAGCGGACCGAGGGGCGTTCGCACCGGTCCGAGCGAGTCGCCTCGTGCGAAGCGGGTCCTGGAAGGACGGGTTGGTCGCACGCTGTCTGGTCTGGCACAATAGCCGGGTACTCGGCGTGCCCGGCCCCTCTCTCCGCGCTACGCCGTGTCCCGACCTCGTGCTCGCCTGGTCCCCACCGGGAGGACGCACGGGTCACCTCACCCAGAACCAGGAGAGACCACCACAGTGGCCACCAGAATTCGTTTGAAGCGTCTCGGCAAGATCCGTGCGCCGTACTACCGTGTCGTCGTCGCCGACTCGCGCACCAAGCGCGACGGTCGCGTCATCGAGGAGATCGGCAAGTACCACCCGACCGAGGAGCCGTCGCTCATCGACATCTCCTCCGAGCGTGCGCAGTACTGGCTGAGCGTCGGCGCGCAGCCGTCGCCGCAGGTGCTCGTGCTCCTCAAGATCACGGGTGACTGGCAGAAGTTCAAGGGCCTGCCGGGTGCCGAGGGCACCCTGCGCGTCAAGGGCGAGAAGGTCGACCCGGCCGCTGCCATCGAGGCTGCCGCTCAGGACGCCGAGAAGGCCAAGGCCAAGGCTGCCGAGAAGAAGTCCGCTGCTCCGGTCGAGTCCGCTGACGCGGCTGAGGCAGCCGAAGAGCAGGCCTGATGCTCGGCGAGGCGCTCGAGCACCTGGTGCGCGGGATCGTGGACAACCCGGACGCCGTCCGGGTCAACGCGAAGCCGCTGCGCCGGGGCGAGCTGCTCGAGGTCCGGGTTCACCCCGAGGACCTCGGACGCGTCATCGGGCGGGGCGGGCGTACTGCTCGCGCGCTGCGCACGGTGATCGGAGCCCTGTCGGTCGACGGTCCGGTGCGGGTCGACGTCGTTGACGTCGATCGCCGCTGACGCCTGCTGAGCGCAGAGCCGATTCACAGCACGACGTGACGGTCGGTCCGCCGACTGCACGGTACGACGAGGCCCGGTCCCCTCACGGCGGACCGGGCCTCGTCGTCTGTCCGACACCGGGCACGGGTGCGGCGATGCCGTACGGGTGCCACGGTGGTCCCGTCCGGTCGAGCGGTCCGCGCCCCGAAACGACGAGCACGTAACGACGAGTAGGAGCACACGATGCAGCTCACGGTGGCCCGTATCGGCCGCGCCCACGGACTGCGCGGCGAGGTCGCGCTGGACCTGCGCACCGACAACCCCGAGGCACGTCTCGTCGTCGGGTCCTCGATCGACACCGAGCCTGCCGAGGCGGGCCCGCTGACGATCGAGCGCGCTCGGCTGCACCAGGGCAAGTGGCTCGTGACCTTCGCCGGCGTGACGGACCGGTCCGCGGCCGAGCGCATGCGCGGCGTCACGCTCGTGGTCGAGGCCGACGTCTCGGACGAGGAGGACGCCTGGTACCCGCACGAGCTCGCGGGCCTGCGCGCCGAGCTCGAGGACGGGACGGTCGTCGGTCAGGTCCAGGGGCTCGAGCACCTGCCCGCCCACGACATGCTCGTGATCAAGGAGACCGACGGCTCGCGCACGCTCGTGCCGTTCGTCCACGCGATCGTGCCCGTGGTCGACGTCCCCGGTGGCCGCGTCGTGCTCGACCCGCCGGGCGGGCTCCTCGCCCGGGACGCGGACCGGCTCGAGGTCGCCGAGCCCACGCCGGGCTCGGGCGACGACGACTCCGACGACTCGGCCGGCGCGGACGGGACGAACGACTGACGTGCGTATCGACATCGTCTCGATCTTCCCCGAGTACCTGGCCGCGCTCGACCTGTCGCTCGTCGGCAAGGCGCGCGTCGCAGGACTGCTCGACCTGCGTGTGCACGACCTTCGCGACTGGACGACGGACCGCCACCGCACGGTCGACGACACGCCCTTCGGCGGGGGAGCGGGCATGGTCATGCGCCCCGACGTGTGGGGGCAGGCCATCGACGAGCTGACCTCGACCGGACCCGCGCACCTGGTGGTCCCGACGCCGTCGGGCACGACGTTCACCCAGCGCACCGCGGAAGCCCTCGCGACCGAGGACCAGCTCGTCTTCGCGTGCGGGCGCTACGAGGGGATCGACGCCCGCGTGGCCGAGCACTACCGTGCTGCAGGGCACCGCGTGAGCGAGCTCTCGATCGGCGACTACGTGCTCAACGGCGGCGAGGTCGCCTCGCTCGTCATGGTCGAGGCCGTCGCCCGCCTGCTGCCGGGAGTGATCGGCAACCCCGAGTCGCTCGTCGAGGAGTCGCACGGGGCGGCCGGTCTGCTCGAGTACCCCGTGTACACCAAGCCGCCCGTCTGGTCCGGCCTCGAGGTGCCCGACGTCCTGCTCTCCGGGCACCACGCGAAGATCCGTCGCTGGCGCAGGGACCGCGCGCTCGAGAAGACCGCGGCCCGCAGGCCGGACCTGATCGAGGCGCTCGACGTGAGCACGCTCGACAAGCACGACTGCGCGTTCCTGGCGGGGCTCGGGTGGAAGATCGCGGACGGCGTGCTGCGCCGCCCGGCGACGGCCGAGAACCCGGCTCCCGGGGCTGCACCGGAGACCGTTCCCGGCGGTGTGGCAGAATAGACCCTCGGTGCCTGCCGGTCGGGCCTCTGCCACAGGGGAGGCTCACCGCACGTCCGCGTGCGCGACCGATCTCATGCGAGCACCACCCTTGTACTGAACCGGACCCACCTCGCGGTGGGCCACGAGAACGCGTCTGACCTGTGGCAGAGCGGGGAGAGAACAATGCACACGCTGGACAGCGTCGACGCAGCATCGCTGCGTAGCGACATCCCGGAGTTCCGGGCCGGAGACACCGTCAAGGTCAACGTCAAGGTCGTCGAGGGCAACCGCTCCCGCGTCCAGGCGTTCCAGGGCGTCGTCATCGGCCGCCAGGGTGGCGGCGTCCGCGAGACCTTCACGGTCCGCAAGATCAGCTTCGGTGTCGGCGTGGAGCGTACCTTCCCGGTGCACTCCCCGACGCTCGAGACGATCGAGGTCGTCACGCGCGGTGACGTCCGTCGCGCCAAGCTGTACTACCTGCGCAAGCTGCGCGGCAAGAAGGCGAAGATCAAGGAGAAGCGCGACGCGCTTCCCGCCAAGTGATCCGGTCCTGACCCCACGTCAGCCGCATCGCACGCTCACGGGCGGTCACCTCTCGAGGTGGCCGCCCGTCGGCGTCCCGGCGCGCGCCGTTTTCCCCTCACGGGCGTCGAAATGGCACAGTGAGCGCGTGACAGAGAGCGCCGCACAGGCAGCAGCCCGACCCGAACCCGCCCCCGGTGACCTGCCGGGGAGCGGTGCTCACGCTAGGAGCGAGATGGCAGAGCAGCAGCCCGGCGCGCGCCGCGCACCCCGCAGGCCGTCGCTCGTGCGCGAGACCGCGATCATCCTCCTCAGCGCCCTGGTGCTCTCGTGGCTCATCAAGTCGTTCCTGGTGCAGGCCTTCTTCATCCCGAGCGCCTCGATGGAGGACACCCTCGTCGAGGGGGACCGCGTGATGGTCTCCCGGCTCGTGCCCGACGTGTTCGACGTCCACCGCGGGGACGTCGTCGTCTTCAAGGACCCGGGCAGCTGGCTCCCGCCGTACGTCGCCCCCGACCGTGGGCCCGTCGGCAACGCCGTGACGTCGGCCATGACGTTCGTGGGCCTGCTCCCGCAGGACACGGGCGAGCACCTCATCAAGCGTGTGATCGGTCTCCCGGGCGACACGGTCGTGTGCTGCGACGCCCAGGGGCGCGTGAGCGTCAACGGGCAGCCCGTCGACGAGACGTACATCAAACCTGGCTCCGTCCCGAGCCAGGACCCTTTCGACACCGTGGTCCCGGAGGGCATGCTGTTCGTCATGGGCGACAACCGCCAGCACTCCGCCGACTCGCGCTACAACACGGGCAAGCCGGGCGGCGGGTTCGTGCCGATCAGCAACGTCGTGGGGACCGCGTTCGTCAAGGTCTGGCCCCTGAGCGACTTCACGTTCATGCGCAACCCGGGCGACGTGTTCGCGGAGGTGCCGGAGCCGTGACGACCGATCTCGGTGCGCGCCCCGCAGCCGCGAAGAAGCCCCGCAAGGCGCCCGCCAAGCGGGCGACGGGCCCGGTGCCGCCGACCATGCGCCACGAGCGCTCGATGCTCGACTCGGGGGCGCGGTACGTCGCCGGCATGGACGAGGTCGGGCGCGGAGCGCTCGCCGGCCCGGTCAGCGTGGGTGTGGTCGTGGTCGACCTGACCACGGGTGCGTTCCCGGAGGGGCTGACGGACTCCAAGATGCTGACGCCCGCGGCACGCGAGGCGATGCTGCCCGCCGTCCGCGAGTGGGGGCTGGCCTGGGCGGTCGGTCATGCCGGCCCCGCGGAGATCGACGCCCACGGGATCGTGGTCGCGCTCCGGCTCGCCGGTCGCCGTGCGCTCGCCCAGGTCCGCCGTTCGCTCGGGCCCGTCGACGCCGTGCTGCTCGACGGCAAGCACGACTGGCTGACCCGCCCCACGGTCGACCTCTTCGAGGCCTTCGACCTCGACCCCGAGGACGACCTGGGCGCGCTGCCCGACCCGGCCGTGCGGACGCTGGTCAAGGCCGACCTCCAGTGCGCGTCGGTCGCGGCGGCGAGCGTGCTCGCCAAGTGCGAGCGCGACGGCCTCATGACGGGGCTCGCCCGGCAGTACCCGGCCTACGGCTGGGACGGCAACAAGGGGTACGGCGCGGCCGTGCACGTCGAGGCCCTCAAGGCCCACGGCCCGACGCCGCAGCACCGGCGCAGCTGGCGGCTCCCCGAGCAGGACGGGGCCTGACGCGAGGACCGTCGACGCGCCCGGGGCGGGCGTGCGCGGCTGCGCGTCCCGGGTTCGGTCCGCCGATGGTCCATGATGGTCCAGTGAGCGCCGAAGACCTCGAGAACTATGAGACCGAGATGGAGCTGGCCCTCTACCGCGAGTATCGCGATGTGGTGGGCCTGTTCTCCTACGTGGTCGAGACCGAACGACGTTTCTACCTCGCGAACCAGGTGGACCTGCAGGTCCGCTCGGCCGCCGGAGAGGTGTACTTCGAGCTGCGGCTGGCCGACGCGTGGGTCTGGGACGTCTACCGGTCGGCCCGCTTCGTGAAGTCGGTGCGCGTCGTGACGTTCAAGGACGTGAACGTCGAGGAGCTGGCGAAGGCCGAGCTCCAGCTCTAGCGGTCGGCGGCGGCGTCGAGCCGTGCACAGGCGTCCGTCCATGGGCGTCGTCCACAGGCCCCTCGTTCCCGCGCCCGGCACCACCCCTGAGCACGTCAGGGTGTGGCCCGGAGGTGGGACATGGGAGCGAAGGACGCTGTCGGTCGGTACGGGGAGAAGATCGCCGCAAGGTACCTGGTCGAGGCCGGGTGGGTCGTGCTCGACCGCAACTGGCGTGGCACCCGGGGCGAGCTCGACGTGGTGGCCAGGGACGGTGACGTGCTCGTCGTCGTCGAGGTCAAGACCCGACGAGGTACGGCCTACGGGCACCCCGCCGAGGCCGTGACCCAGGACAAGATCGCGCGGCTGCGGCGCCTCACCGGTGAGTGGATGGCCGCCCACCCGGTGAGACCGGCCTCGGTGCGGATCGACGTCGTGGCTGTCGTGCTCCCACAGGCGGGGGCCGCGCAGGTCGAGCACCTCGTCGGGGTCAGCTGATGACGCTCGGCACCACGTTCGCGGTGTCGCTGGTCGGGCTCTCGGGCCACCTCGTGGAGGTCCAGGCGCACCTGGCGGCCTCGGTTCCCGGTTTCACGCTCGTGGGTCTGCCGGACGCGGCCCTGTCCGAGTCGCGCGACCGGGTCCGGGCCGCGATCGCCTCGTCCGGCATCGCGTGGCCCCAGCGCAAGGTCACCGTCAACCTGTCACCCGCGTCGCTGCCGAAGTCCGGCTCGGGCTTCGACCTGGCCATCGCGGTCGCGATGCTCGCCGGTGCCCGCCAGATCTCCGTGTCCGACCCGGAGAAGGTCGTGCACATCGGCGAGCTCGGGCTCGACGGTCGCCTGCAGCCTGTCCGCGGGGTGCTCCCCGCCGTGGCCGCTGCCGTCGCGGCCGGGATGCCCGACGTCGTCGTGCCCCTGGAGGACGCGCGGGAAGCGCGCCTCGTGCCCGGGGCGCGCGTCGTCGGCGTCGCGAGCCTCGCCGAGGTCGCGGCCCTCTACGGCGCCGAGGTCCCCGGCATGGTCCTGCCCCCGGCCGCCCCGCGCGCGCCACGGATCGACCGGCCGCTCCGCGCCGAGGGAGACCTGCGGGACGTCCTGGGGCAGGAGCAGGCCCGACGAGCCGTCGAGGTGGCCGCAGCAGGAGGCCACCACCTGCTGCTCGTCGGACCACCAGGTGCGGGCAAGACCATGCTCGCGTCGAGGATCACGAGCATCCTGCCGGACCTCGACGAGGCCGAGGCCGTCGAGGTCACGGCGGTCCACTCGGTCGCGGGGGTGTTCGACCCCGGCCAGGGCCTCGTCCGGCGCCCGCCCTACGAGGACCCCCACCACACGACGACCCCCGCCTCGATCGTCGGCGGAGGGTCCGGGCTGCCTCGACCCGGTGCCGCCTCGAGAGCGCACCGCGGGGTCCTGTTCCTCGACGAGGCCCCCGAGTTCGGCTCCCGGGTGCTCCAGACGCTGCGGCAGCCGCTCGAGCACGGCGAGCTCGTGATCCACCGGGCCGCGGGCTCGGCGCGCTACCCGGCGCGCTTCCAGCTCGTGCTCGCCGCGAACCCGTGCCCGTGCGGGCTCGCGATCGGCAAGGGGCTCGAGTGCCAGTGCACCTCCGTCGTCCGCCGCCGGTACTTCGCACGCCTCTCGGGGCCGCTGCTCGACCGCGTGGACGTCCAGGTCGAGGTGCAGCCCGTCTCTCGCGTGGACCGTGCGGGCGAGGGGGACGTGGAGACGAGCGCGACGGTCGCGGCACGTGTCGCGGGCGCGCGGGCCGCGGCCAGGGCGCGGCTCGCGGGGACCCCGTGGTCGACGAACGCCGAGGTGCCCGGGACGTGGCTGCGCGAACGGTTGGGCGCGGGACGGGCTCTGCTGGCCGACGTCGACACCGCGCTCGACCGGGGGACGCTCTCCTTGCGCGGGGCGGACCGCGTGCTGCGCCTCGCCTGGACCGTCGCAGACCTCGCTGGGCGCGCCGCGCCCACCCGGTCGGACGTGGGGCAGGGCCTCGCGCTACGGACCAGGGGGCACCATGGGTGAGCGCAACCGTGCCTCGTTCGACCTCACCGACCCGCTGCTCGCGCGTGCGGCGTGGAGCCGGATCGCCGAGCCCGGGGACCAGGTCGCGGGCGCACTCGTCACGCACCTCGGGGCCGCCGACGCGCTCGCGTGGCTCTACGAGGTCGTCGACGACCCCCACCGGCTGGCGCTGGGAGCGCTCGCGGGACGCGACGAGCGGCCCGCAGGAGACCGGCTCGTGCGCGCGGTCGAGCGGTGGCGAGGACGGCTGCCCGGACTGGACCCTGCGCGGGAGCTGGGCGCCTTCGGCCGGATGGGCGGACGCCTCGTGGTCCCGGAGGACCCGCGGTGGCCGACCGCGCTCGACGACCTGGGTGCCGCGGCCCCGCTCGCGCTCTGGGTCCGTGGTCGCGACGACCTCGCGGCGCTCTCGACGCGTTCGCTCGCGCTCGTGGGGGCGCGCGCGTGCACGGACTACGGGCGGCACGTCGCAGCGGACCTCGCCGTGGGCCTGGTCGACCGCCGCTTCACGGTCGTCTCGGGAGGCGCCTACGGGATCGACGCCGCCGCGCACCGGGGCGCTCTTGCCGCCGCAGGGCCGACCGTCGCGTTCCTCGCCGGAGGAGCGGACCGCCTCTACCCGGCGGGAAACACCGACCTGCTGCGCGCCGTCCTGGAGGTAGGGAGCGTGATCAGCGAGGTCCCGCCGGGCTCGGTCCCGAGCCGGGTGCGCTTCCTGCACCGCAACCGCCTCATCGCCGCGTTCTCCGGAGCGACCGTCGTGGTCGAGGCGGCCTGGCGCTCAGGGGCACTGAGCACCGCCACGCACGCAGCTGCGCTCCTGCGCCCCGTCGGTGCAGTGCCCGGACCGGTCACCTCGATGGCCTCGAGCGGGTGCCACCGGCTGCTGCGGGACGCGAAGGCCGTCTGCGTCACCGACGCCACCGAGGCCGCCGAGCTGGGTGGCAGGGCGGGGACCGACGCAGCCCCCGTCGACGAGGGGCGCAGCGAGCCCCAGGACGGCCTCGACGAGGTAGGTCGACGCCTCTGGGACGCGCTCCCGCTGCGTGCCCACGCCCCGGTCGAGTCGGTCGCCCGGACAGCCGGGCTGGGCAGCCAGGAGACGCTCGGGGGGCTCGGCCACCTCGAGCTCGTCGGGCTCGCCGAGCAGTCGGGCGGGAGGTGGCGCAGGCTCGGCGGATAGTGCCGCCGGGCGTGGCAGACCCGTCCTGGTGCGGGTGCTCCGCGAGACTGGGCCCATGAGCACTTCCGAGAAGCGTCCGCACGGCGCCGAGGCGGCCGGGCCGAGCGGATCCGGGACGGCGCAGGCCGTGCCGGACCTGCCGGCCGGGCTGACCGCAGCAGTCGCCGCGTTCGAGGAGCACCTGGCCGTGCAACGTGGCCTCTCCGCACACACCGTGCGCGCCTACATGGGCGACGTGCGCTCGCTCCTGGGGCGCGCCGTCGGGACGGGTGTCCGGGATCTCGACGACGTCGACATCGCGGTGCTGCGCGACTGGCTCGCCGACCTCGGCGCGCGGGACCTGGCGCGCACCACCATGGCGCGGCGCGGCGCGGCCGCGCGAGCGTTCTTCGCCTGGACGACCAGCACCGGGCGCACCGTGCAGAACCCCGCCCTGCGCCTCGCGAGCCCCCGTGTGCCGCGTCACCTGCCGACGGTCCTCGCGGTCGACTCCGCCGCACACCTCATGGAGACGGCCCGCGCGTCGGCCGCCGACGGCGACCCTGCCCGCCTGCGCGAGTGGGCCGCTCTCGAGCTGCTCTACGCCTCGGGCGTGCGCGTCGCCGAGCTCGTCGGGACCGACGTCGACGACGTGGACCTGGGGGAGCGCACGCTGCGCGTGGTCGGCAAGGGCGACAAGGAGCGGGTCGTCCCGTTCGGGGTGCCCGCCGGTCGGGCGATCCGCCGCTGGCTCGACGCCGGTCGCCCTGCGCTCGCCGTCGCGGACTCCGGTCCGGCACTCCTCCTGGGGGACCGAGGACACCGGTGGGGCCAGCGGCAGGCACGAGAGACCGTGCACAGGCTCGCGGCGCTCGCGGGCGTCGACGACGTGACGCCGCACGACCTGCGGCACAGCGCCGCGACGCACCTGCTCCAGGGCGGCTCCGACCTGCGCAGCGTCCAGGAGGTGCTCGGGCACGCGACGCTCTCCACGACGCAGCGCTACACGCACGTCAGCGCAGACCGCCTGCGGGCATCCTTCGAGCAGGCGTTCCCGCGGGCGTGACCTCGCCTGGGGACGCTGCGGCGAGGCTCAGCGCAGCGGGAGCAGCACGATCGGTTCTCGGGGCGCCAGCAGGGTGAGCGGGTCCAGGTAGACCTCACCCCGCCGGACACCCCAGTGGAGGCACGAGGACGGCAGGCAGTGCCCGGCGGCGGCCGCCTCGTTCCCACCACCCCCGCCGCGACCGCCCTCGAGCGTCCCGACGACCTCACCGCGCCCCACCCTTGTCCCCGGGGCCACGCTCCCCGTGACGGGCTCGAGCGAGGTGCGCAGCCCGTCGTCGTGCAGCACGACGACGACGCCTCGGTCCACGACCGTCCCGGCGAACGTCACGATCCCGGCCTCGGGCGCGACGACCGCGTCGCCGGGTGCTGTGCCGAGGTCGACGCCGCGATGACCGGCGAGCCAGTCCTGGTCGGGTGGGAGGAACGGACGCAGCACGACGGGCTCACCGACGACGGGCGCGACCCACGCGTCGCTCGCAGGAGCGGGCGCCGTCGCTCCTCGCGCGAGGGGAGCGGGCGGCGCGACCAGGACGAGCACGAGGGCTCCGGCGACGACGGCGGAGAGGCGGGCGGGGCGTGGAAGGATGGCGGGCACGGGCCGAGCATCGCGCACCGCCGGTGCGTGTGGGGCGTCGGCGCCCGGGCCTGTGGACCGGGCCGATCGGGCGGGACCTGTGGACAGGTCCGGCCGGGGCCGCGCATCAGGTAGACTTAACGCCGCGATCGGCACGTTCATTCGGACGGCCTACCAGCACCTCCGGCGGAGTCCGTCGGAGACGCCCGGGCCCCCGCTGCGCGCCGTCGACTTCGCGCGTCACTTCCCCGCCTCCCGGCCCGTCAGGGCCAGCGGCAGGGGCTGCCACGACAACGGTCCGGATCCTCGTTCGCCAGGGTCCGGCGTCGCCCGGCGGTGTGACGCCAGGGGTGCACGGCCAATCCCGGCCCGCACCGACAACCGAAAGCACCGACCGGACGCCGCGCGCCCGGTCGGACGAACGAGCGTGAGCAGCGGGAGGATCCCGCGTCACGCCTGAAAGGACGTGCCATGGCCGTCGTGACCATGCGCCAGCTCCTCGACAGCGGAGTCCACTTCGGACACCAGACCCGCCGCTGGAACCCGAAGATGAAGCGATTCATCTTCACGGAGCGCAACGGCATCTACATCGTCGACCTGCAGCAGTCGCTGTCCTACATCGACCGCGCGTACGAGTTCGTCAAGGAGACCGTCGCCCACGGTGGCACGATCCTCTTCGTCGGCACCAAGAAGCAGGCGCAGGAGCCCGTCGCCGAGCAGGCCGCTCGCGTGGGCATGCCCTACGTGAACCACCGCTGGCTCGGTGGGATGCTCACCAACTTCACCACGGTGCACAAGCGTCTGCAGCGCATGAAGGAGCTCGAGGAGATCGACTTCGACGACGTCGCAGCCTCGGGTCTCACCAAGAAGGAGCTCCTCGTCCTGCGTCGCGAGAAGGACAAGCTGACCCGCACCCTGGGTGGCATCCGCGACATGGCGAAGGTCCCCTCCGCCGTGTGGATCGTCGACACCAACAAGGAGCACCTGGCCGTCGACGAGGCGCGCAAGCTGCGCATCCCGATCGTCGCGATCCTGGACACCAACTGCGACCCCGACGTCGTCGACTACAAGATCCCGGGCAACGACGACGCGATCCGCGCCGTCACGCTGCTCACCCGCGTGATCGCCGACGCCGCCGCCGAGGGCCTGCTCCAGCGCCACTCGGGCCGCACGGGCGCCGAGGCCGGCACGGCCACCGAGGCAGAGCCCCTCGCCGAGTGGGAGCGCGAGCTCCTCGCCGGTTCCGAGGCCGAGGCCGCTGTCGAGACCGCAGCCGCTGCTGAGGTCGTCGCCGAGGTCGCCGTCGAGGCTGCCGCCGAGGCCGAGGTCGTCGCCGAGGCTGCTGCCGAGGTCGCTGAGGTCGCCGTCGAGGCCGCCGCTGAGGCCGAGGTCGTCGCCGAGGCCGAGGTCATCGCCGAAGAGGCCGACGAGTCCAAGTGACGACGTGGTGCGCGCCCCTCGTCCGAGGGGCGCGCACCCGCCGCACCGCCCGCTCCACGTTCTCCCCGGGGAGCCCCGGGACCCCAGACAGGTAAGGACTGCACCATGGCGAACTACACCGCAGCCGACATCAAGGCACTGCGCGAGCGCACCGGCGCCGGCATGCTCGACGTCAAGAAGGCCCTCGACGAGGCCGACGGCGACTCCGAGAAGGCGCTCGAGATCATCCGCGTCAAGGGTCTGAAGGGCGTCGCCAAGCGCGAGGGCCGTTCGACCTCCGAGGGCCTCGTGGCCGTCGACATCTCCGAGACCGAGGGTGGCCAGGTCGCCACGCTCATCGAGCTCAACTCCGAGACGGACTTCGTCGCGAAGAACGAGAACTTCCTCAACCTCGCGGCTCGCGTGCTCAAGGCCGTCGCCGACTCGGGTGCTGCCGACACGGACGCGGCACTCGCCGCTGACGCCGACGGCGAGTCCGTCCAGCTCGTGATCGACAACACCGCCGCGTCGCTCGGCGAGAAGGTCGTCCTGCGCCGTGCCACGCGCATCGCCGGAGAGCGCGTCACCGCGTACCTGCACCGCACCGCCAAGGACCTGCCGCCGTCGATCGGCGTCGTCGTCGCGACGGACGCTGCCGGCGAGGCCGTCGCCAAGGACATCGCACAGCACATCGCTGCGCTGTCCCCGACGTACCTGACGCGCGAGGACGTCCCCGAGGACGTCGTCGCCAACGAGCGTCGTATCGCCGAGGAGACCTCGCGCAACGAGGGCAAGCCCGAGGCCGCGCTGCCGAAGATCATCGAGGGCCGCCTGAACGGCTTCTTCAAGGACGTCGTCCTCGTCGACCAGCCCCTCGCGAAGGACCCCAAGAAGACCGTCGGCCAGGTTCTCGCCGAGGTCGGTGGCACGGTCACCGAGTTCGTGCGGTACCGCGTCGGCGCCTGACGCACTCCACCGGTGGCCCGGTCCGCGCACTGCGCGGACCGGGCTACCGCGCACCGGGACCCGGCCAGGTCCCGGCGCACCACGCAACACCCCGGGGACTCTGCGCAGCACCGTCCTCGGAACGTCCTGGGGCAGACCTCGGGAGCTCGGAACGACGAAGAACAGGTGGCGCTGCACATGGGCGACAACATCGAGACCACGAACCCGGCACGACGAGTTCTGCTGAAGCTCTCCGGTGAGACCTTCGGCGGCGGACAGATCGGCCTGGCGCCGGACGTCGTCCAGCGCGTCGCGGGCGAGATCGCCGAGGCCGTGCGCCAGGGCGTGCAGGTCGCGATCGTCGTGGGGGGCGGCAACTTCTTCCGCGGGGCCGAGCTCTCGCAGCGCGGCCTGGACCGTGCGCGTGCCGACTACATGGGCATGCTGGGCACGGTCATGAACTGCCTCGCGCTCCAGGACTTCCTCGAGCAGGCCGGCGTGGACACGCGCGTGCAGACCGCCATCACGATGGGGCAGGTCGCCGAGCCGTACATCCCGCTGCGCGCCATCCGCCACATGGAGAAGGGGCGCGTCGTCATCTTCGGCGCGGGCGCGGGCATGCCCTACTTCTCGACCGACACGGTCTCGGTCCAGCGGGCCCTCGAGACCCACTGCCAGGAAGTCCTCATGGGCAAGAACGGGGTCGACGGCGTCTACAGCGCGGACCCGCGGACCAACCCGGACGCGGTCAAGCTCGACCACCTCACCTACACCGACGCGCTCGTGGGCGACCTCGCGGTCATGGACGCCACGGCCCTGAGCCTGTGCCGCGACAACGACGTGACCATGCGCGTCTTCGGCATGGGAGACCCGGGCAACGTGACCCGCGCGCTCCTGGGGGACAATATCGGGACGCTGGTCACCACGAGCTGACCGGACGACCGACGCACGACCCGGGGCGCGCTGCGTCCCGGTGCGCCCCCACGGCGCACAGGACGGCAAGCCCTGCAACGCACGACGAAGGAGCACTGGTGATCGACGAGACCCTCCTCGAGGCCGAAGAGAAGATGGACAAGGCGATCGAGGTCGCCAAGGAGGACTTCGCCAACATCCGCACGGGACGTGCGAGTGGCGCGATGTTCAACAAGATCACGGTCGAGTACTACGGGGCCCCCACGCCCCTCCAGCAGCTCGCCTCGTTCAACACGCCCGAGGCGCGCACGATCGTCATCTCGCCCTTCGACAAGACCGCTCTGTCGGCGATCGAGAAGGCTATCCGCGACTCGGACCTGGGCGTCAACCCGTCGAACGACGGGAACATCATCCGCGTCGTGCTCCCCGTCCTCACGGAGGAGCGTCGCCGCGACTACGTGAAGCTGGCCAAGGGCAAGGCCGAGGACGCCCGCGTCTCGGTACGCAACATCCGTCGCCGTGCCAAGGAGCAGCTCGACCGCATCGTGAAGGACGGCGACGCGGGCGAGGACGAGGGTACGCGTGCGGAGAAGGAGCTCGAAGCTCTCACCAAGAGCCACGTCGACACGATCGACGCGCTGCTCGCCGGCAAGGAGAGCGAGCTCCTCGAGGTCTGATGCAGAACGCCGAACGCACCGATGACACGTGATGCTGTCGCGTCCGAGCCCCGGCGTACGCCGAAGGCCGGGCGCGACCTGCCGAAGGCGATCGCCGTCGGCGTCGGGCTCCTCCTCGTCGTGGGGGCCTCGCTGGGGTTCCGTCCGGAGCCGTTCGTCCTGCTGGCGATCGCAGCGGTGGGTGCAGCCCTCTGGGAGCTGAAGCAGGCCTTCCTGCGTCGCGACATCCACCTGCCGCTCCTGCCGCTCCTGGTCGGCGCGGCGGGGATCCTGATCTCGTCGTACTACGCCGGCCCCGAGGCCCTCATGGTCTCGTTCGTGCTGACCGTGGCGGGCGTCGTGGTCTGGCGGGTGATCGACGGCTCGGGCACGGCGGCTGTGCGGGACGCCGCGGCCGGCACCTTCGCGACCGCGTACCTGCCGTTCATGGCGGGGTTCGTGATGATGATGCTGGCGAACCCGGAGAACGGACGGATCCAGGTCCTGCTGTTCATCCTGCTGGCGGTCGCGAACGACGTCGGCGGGTACGTGGCAGGCGTGCTGTTCGGCCGGCACCCGCTGGCACGCTCGATCAGTCCCAAGAAGAGCTGGGAGGGGCTGGCGGGCTCGTTCGTGCTCGCGACCGCGGTCGGCGTCGTGGGAGCGGTCTACGGCCTCGGTGCGAGCCCCGTGATCGGCGTCGCGCTGGGTGTCATGGTGCCGCTCACGGCCACCGTGGGGGACCTGGCCGAGTCGATGATCAAGCGCGACCTAGAATTGAAGGACATGGGGTCCCTCCTGCCGGGGCACGGAGGTGTCCTCGACCGCCTGGACTCCATGCTCCTGACTGCCCCGTTCGTGTTCCTGCTGCTGTCCGTCTCGCTCTGAGACGGTCCCCGCGAGGGGAGGCAGGGCCCGATCGCCCGCGTGCGTGCCGGTCCGCGTGAGAACGCACCGGCACGCTCGCACGCTCGCACGCTCGCCCCGGTCCGCACCGGAGCGTGGTTGCTCTGACCTGTTCCACCCGTTCCAACCTCTGGATCCACCATGTCTGTTCGCCCGTCCGTCGAATCGAAGCCGCTGCCGCTCGTCATGTCGGCACCCCGCCGCGGGAAGCCCCCGCGTCACTTCGCCGACCTCTCTGCCGAGGAACGGACGGCGGCCGTCGTGGAGCTGGGCGAGAAGCCCTTCCGCGCGAAGCAGCTCGCGACGCACTACTACGCGCACTACACGAGTGCTGCGGAGGACATGACGGACCTGCCCAAGGCCTCGCGCGACCTGCTGGTCGAGAACCTGTTCCCGCAGCTGCTCACCCCGGCGCGCGTGATGCAGGCGGACGGCGGGACGACCGTCAAGACGCTCTGGAAGCTCTTCGACGCGGCGAAGGTCGAGTCGGTCCTCATGCGGTACCCGAACCGGTCGACGCTGTGCGTCTCGAGCCAGGCCGGCTGCGGCATGGCGTGCCCGTTCTGCGCGACGGGCCAGCTCGGCCTGACGCGCAACCTGTCGACCGCGGAGATCGTCGAGCAGGTGCGCTCGGCCGCGAAGTCGCTCGCCGACGGTGACATCCCCGGCGGCCCGGCCCGGCTGAACAACCTGGTCTTCATGGGCATGGGCGAGCCCATGGCCAACTACAAGGCCGTCATGGGCACCATCCGTCAGCTCATCGCCCCGGCCCCCGAGGGCCTGGGCATGTCGGCGCGCAACATCACCGTCTCGACCGTGGGCCTGGTCCCGGCGATGAACAAGCTGTCGGCCGAGGGCATCCCGGTCACGCTCGCGCTCTCGCTCCACGCCCCGGACGACGACCTGCGCAGCGAGCTCGTCCCGATCAACACCCGGTGGTCGGTCGACGAGACGCTGGACGCTGCCCGCAACTACTTCGAGGTCACGGGCCGGCGCGTCAGCATCGAGTACGCGCTCATCAAGGACATGAACGACCACGCCTGGCGCGCGGACCTGCTGGGCGAGAAGCTCACGGCCCGCGGTTCGGGCTGGGTGCACGTCAACCCCATCCCGCTCAACCCGACGCCGGGGTCGATCTGGACCGCGAGCGAGCGCGACGTGGAGGACGAGTTCGTCGCTCGCTTGCGCGGGCACGGGATTCCGACCACTATTCGTGACACACGCGGCAGTGACATCGATGGTGCGTGCGGACAGCTGGCAGCCGAGGAGGAAGAGTGAGTGCGTTGTTCAGCACCGTCTCGAAGGTGCGCAACGGGTACGACCCCGAAGAGGTGGACGAGTTCTTCGACCACGCACGTCAGGTCTACGAGGGCAAGAAGCCCGAGCGCCTGACGAGCACGGACATCCAGGTCTCGATGTTCGACCTGGTCCGTGGCGGGTACGACACCCACGAGGTCGACGCGGCCCTCGACCGCCTGGAGGGCGCGTTCATCGCCCGCCAGCGCGCCGAGTACGTCGCGGTCAACGGGCAGCAGGCCTGGATGAACGCGCTGGCCGAGCGGGCGCGCAGCCTGTACGGCCGCCTGGGACGTCCGGACGGCGAGCGTTTCGCTCCGGCGGGCCGTGGCGAGTCGGGCTACGACATGGACGACGTCGACGACCTGTGCGACCGCCTGGTGGCGTACTTCGACCGCCAGGAGCCCATCACGGCCGCCGAGATCCGCAGCGCGACGTTCGCTCGTCGTCGCGGCAAGGACGGCTATGCCGAGGGACCCGTGGACGCGTTCTTCGCCCGGGCCATCGAGGTGCTGCTCGGCGTCGAGTGACGCCCGCGTGAGGCCCGCCCGACGCCGTCGCGCGCCTCGGGCCGTCCCCGCACCTGGGAGGATGTCCCCATGAGTCTGCGCAGCGTGACCCTCCTCGGGTCGACCGGATCCATCGGCACCCAGGCGATCGACGTGATCTCCCGTCACCCCGACCGCTTCCGCGTGGACGCGATCTCGGCCGGAGGTGCGAACGCCGAGCTGCTCGCGCAGCAGGCGATGGCACTCGGCGTGCAGCGCGTGGGTGTCGCCGACCCTGCGCGAGCCGCCGAGGTCGAGGCCGCCCTGGCGGCCCGGGCTCAGCGTGCGGGGGATCGGCCCGTCGACGTGCTGGTCGGCCCGGACGCCGCGACCGAGCTCGCGGGGGCGGGGTCGGACGTCGTGCTCAACGGCATCACGGGGTCGGTGGGGCTCGGTCCCACGCTCGCTGCTCTGGGTGCGGGCTCGACGCTCGCGCTGGCCAACAAGGAGTCCCTCGTCGTGGGTGGAGTCCTCGTCCAGGACGCGAGGCAGCGTCCCGACCAGATCGTCCCCGTCGACTCGGAGCACTCGGCGATCGCGCAGGCCCTGCGCTCGGGGCGCCGTGAGGAGGTCCGTCGGCTCGTGCTGACGGCGTCCGGGGGACCGTTCCGCGGGTGGGCCCGCGACGACGTCAAGGCCGTCTCACCGCAGCAGGCGCTCGCGCACCCGACGTGGGCCATGGGCCCGGTCGTGACGATCAACTCCGCGACGCTCATGAACAAGGGACTCGAGCTCATCGAGGCCCACCTGCTGTTCGACGTGCCGACCGACGAGATCGCGGTCGTCGTGCACCCGCAGTCGGTCGTCCACTCGATGGTCGAGTTCGTGGACGGCTCGACCATCGCGCAGGCCTCGCCCCCGGACATGCGGCTTCCTATCGCCCTCGGGCTGAGCTGGCCGGATCGCCTGGGGGAGGTGGCCGCCGGGTGCGACTGGACGGCTGCGACGGCCTGGACGTTCGAGCCGCTCGACGAGGCGCTCTTCCCGGCCGTGGGGCTCGCCCGCGAGGCGGCGTCGGCCTCCGCGACGCACCCTGCGGTGTACAACGCAGCGAACGAGGAGTGCGTCGCGGCGTTCCTGGAGGGCCGCATCGGGTTCCTGGACATCGTCGCGACGGTCGAGCGCGTCCTCGGGGAGCACCAGGGAACCTCGCGAGCGGCGGTCTCGTTGGACGACGTGACGGCGGCGGAGACGTGGGCCCGTGCCCGGGCTCACGAGATCCTGGCGCAGCGCTGAGGTGCTCACGCGGAAGGCGTCTCAGGGAGCACGGTCGGTCTCAGGCATCGTCCAGCGATCGGCGGTAGGTTCGCCCCGTCCGGTCCGTGGTGGTCCGTCCAGGCCCTCCGACCGTCTCGCACTCGTCCTGGAGTCCTCCCGGACCCCACAGCCTCCCCGAACGGAGATCTCATGACCGCGGTGATCGCGATCCTCGTCGTGCTGGTCGGCATCCTGGTGTCGATCGCGCTGCACGAGGTCGGGCACATGGTCCCGGCCAAGAAGTTCGGCGTGCGCGTGAGCCACTACTTCGTGGGGTTCGGCCCCACGCTGTGGTCTCGCACCAAGGGTGAGACGGAGTACGGGGTCAAGGCGATCCCGTTGGGCGGCTACGTGCGGCTCGTGGGGATGTACCCCCCGGCCCCGGCGGGCAAGAAGCAGTCGGACGGGTTCTTCGGGCGCATGGTCCAGGACGCTCGAGAGATGAGTGCCGAGGAGATCCTCCCCGGCCAGGAGCCGCGCGCGTTCTACAACCTCTCGGTGCCCAAGAAGATCGTCGTGATGTTCGGCGGGCCCTTCATGAACCTCGTGATCGCGTTCGTGCTCATGACGATCGTGCTGGTCGGCATCGGTCTGCCGCAGGCGACCACGACGGTCGGGCTCGTGCCGCAGTGCGTCACGCCCGCCTCGGCCCCCGCGGACTACGAGTGCACGGCCGAGGACCCGCTCACGCCGGCGGCCGAGGCGGGCCTCGAGCCGGGCGACACGATCGTCTCGTTCGACGGTGAGCCCGTCACGTCGTGGGACTCGCTCGTCGGCAAGATCACGGGCGCTGCGGGGGAGACCGTGCCCGTGGTGGTCGAGCGCGACGGCGAGCGCACCACGCTCGAGATCACCCCGGCGGAGGTCGAGCGACCGGTCGTGGGCGACGACGGCCAGTACGTGCGCGACGACGCGGGCGAGCTCGTGCTCCGCCCCACGGGGTACGTCGGGGTGGCGCCGACCCAGGAGCGCGTCTCCGAGCCGTTGTCGGCGGTCCCGGAGGCCATCTGGCAGCAGGTGAGCGGCACGGCCGCGATCATCGTCTCGCTGCCCGCACGGCTCGTCGACATCGGTCAGGCAGCGTTCGGCGACGAGGCACGCGACCCCAGCTCGCCCGTCGGCCCGGTCGGGGTCACGATCGTGGCGGCCGACCTCCTGGACGCGGGCGAGGGGGACCTCGTCGGGCAGGTCGCGACCATGCTGAGCCTGCTGGCCTCGCTCAACATCGCACTGTTCGCCTTCAACCTCATCCCGCTGCCGCCGCTCGACGGCGGGCACATCGCGGGCGCCCTCTACGAGGGGGCCAAGCGCCAGGTCGCCAGGGTCCGCGGGCTGCCGCGCCCGCCGCACGCCGACGTGGCCAGGCTCGTGCCGCTGGGGCTGGCCATGTGGGTCGTCCTGCTCGGCATGGGTCTGCTGCTGATCTACGCGGACATCGTCAACCCGGTCCGGATCACCTGACCGGCGGCACGGTGAAGATCTCGCGAAGAGTCGCGTGCGGAGCGGGGCGGGGTGGGCTGTTGGGCGCGGTACGGGTGCTGGGCGGGGGATACTAGGTCCGTGAGCGTACCCATCAGCCTTGGCATGCCAGCAGCACCCCCGCCGGTCCTCGCGCCGCGCCGCAAGACGCGCAAGATCAAGGTCGGCAAGGTCGACGTCGGCGGCGACGCCCCTGTGAGCGTCCAGTCGATGACCACGACGCCGACGACGGACATCAACGCGACCCTCCAGCAGATCGCCGAGCTGACCGCGTCCGGCTGCGACATCGTGCGTGTCGCGGTGCCCAGCCAGGACGACGCGCTCGCGCTGCCCGCGATCGCGAAGAAGTCCCAGATCCCCGTGATCGCGGACATCCACTTCCAGCCCAAGTACGTGTTCGCGGCGATCGACGCGGGCTGTGCTGCGGTGCGTGTGAACCCGGGCAACATCCGCAAGTTCGACGACCAGGTCAAGGAGATCGCTCGCGCGGCCTCGGACGCGGGCACCTCGATCCGTATCGGCGTGAACGCCGGGTCGCTCGACCCGCGGCTGCTCGCGAAGTACGGCAAGGCGACCCCGGAGGCCCTCGTCGAGTCGGCCGTCTGGGAGGCGTCGCTGTTCGAGGAGCACGGCTTCCACGACTTCAAGATCTCGGTCAAGCACAACGACCCGGTCGTCATGGTGCGGGCCTACGAGCTGCTCTCCGAGCGCGGTGACTGGCCCCTGCACCTCGGCGTGACCGAGGCGGGCCCGGCGTTCCAGGGCACCATCAAGTCGGCGACGGCCTTCGGCGCGCTGCTGAGCAAGGGCATCGGCGACACGATCCGTGTCTCGCTGTCTGCGCCGCCGGTCGAGGAGGTCAAGGTCGGCATCCAGATCCTGCAGTCGCTCAACCTGCGCCCCCGCAAGCTGGAGATCGTCTCGTGCCCGTCGTGCGGTCGGGCCCAGGTGGACGTCTACACGCTCGCCGAGAAGGTCACCGCGGGACTCGAGGGCATGGAGGTCCCGCTGCGCGTCGCGGTCATGGGCTGCGTCGTGAACGGCCCGGGCGAGGCTCGCGAGGCGGACCTCGGTGTCGCGTCGGGCAACGGCAAGGGCCAGATCTTCGTCAAGGGCGAGGTCGTCAAGACGGTGCCGGAGTCGATGATCGTCGAGACGCTCATCGAGGAAGCGATGCGGATCGCCGAGACCATGACGCCGGAGAACGACGCTCAGGCCGGTCCGCCGGTCGTCACCGTCGGCTGAGCCCGCGGCGATGGCGCGCTGGCACCCCCCGGGGCCGTGGTCCCGGCCGGAGGCCGCTCGGGTCCTGACGGACGCGGACGTCCCGGCCGCGCTCGCGGTGTGCGCCCTGGACCCGGTCGGCTCGGTCCTGGCCGCCTCGCGGATCGTGGAGGCGACGCGGCTGTCGCACAGCGGCGGACAGGTGTGGGGCTTCCCCGCGCAGGGGCCGCTGCTCGCGATCTGCTGGGCGGGGGCCAACCTGGTGCCCGTCGTCCCCGTGGGCGGCGCCGAGCACGCGGAGGCGCTCGACGCGTTCGCGGCCCTGGCACGCCGGTTCGGTCGTCGTGCCTCGTCGATCGTGGGCGAGCGCGCGGCCGCGCTCGGGCTGTGGGACCGGCTGGCGCAGTACTGGCCCGCGGCCCGCGACGTGCGCGACGACCAGCCCTCGCTCATGATCGACCGCGCACCCCAGGTCGAGCCGGACCCCCTGGTCCGTCGGTCGGTGCCCGCGGAGCTCCCGCTCGTCCTGCCCGCGTGCGTGCGCATGTTCGTCGAGGAGGTCGGGTACTCCCCGGTCGCCGCGGGCGGCAACGCGTACGCCGAGCGCGTGCGCGGGCTCATCACCTCGGGGCGCTCGTTCGTGCGGCTCGCGGGCGGGGTGCCCGCGCCGTCGCTGCCGAACGGGGACAGGGACCCGCTCGCCGCGGTCGCCCTGCCCGAGCGCACCGTGGCCTTCAAGGCCGAGCTCGGAGCGGTCACGTCCGCGGTCGCGCAGGTCCAGGGCGTGTGGGTCGATCCTCAGCTCCGCGGGCGTCGCCTGTCGGAGTCGGGCATGGCCGCGGTCGTGGAGATCACGCGGCGGGAGATCGCGCCGGTCGTCTCGCTCTACGTCAACGCGTACAACGAGCGGGCGCTCGCGACGTACCGCCGCGTGGGGTTCGAGCAGGTCGGGACGTTCGCGACCGTCCTCTTCTGAGGGCCGCCGCGGGCCGCTAGCGCAGGAGCCTCGACATGCGCCGGTCGGCGAGCACCTGCCCGCCGGTCTGGCACGTCGCACAGTACTGCAGGCTGCGGTCGGCGAACGAGACCTCGCGGACGACGTCCCCGCACACCGGGCAGGCCTCGCCCGTGCGCCCGTGGACGCGCATCCCGCGCCGCTTGGCGTCCTTGAGGTCGGCGGCCGGCCTGCCCGACGACGTCGCGACGGCCTCGGAGAGCACGTCCCGGATCGCGGTGTGCAGGTGGGCCACGTCGTCGGCCTCGAGGCTGCGGGTCAGGCGGAACGGGCTCGTCCTGGCGGCGTGCAGGATCTCGTCGGAGTAGGCGTTGCCGATCCCGGCGATGAGCCGCTGGTCGCGGAGCAACCCCTTGAGCTGCTGGTTGCGTGCCGCGAGCAGGCGAGCGAGCTCGGCGCGCGTGAAGTCGGGCCCGAGGGGCTCGACGCCCAGGGTCGCGATCGCGGGCACCTCGGCGGGGTCGTGGACCAGGTGGACCGCGAGCCGCTTGCGCGTGCCCGCCTCGGTCAGGTCGAACCCCGAGCCGTCGTCGAAGCGGATCCGCAGCGCGAGGACCGCCCGCACCCCACCCCGGCTCGAGGTCGGGCGCACGGGCGTGGTCGGCGCGTCCTCCGACCAGCGCAACCAGCCCGCCCGGGCGAGGTGGAAGACCAGGTGGAGCTCGCCGTCGGGCGCTGTGCCCGTGGCGCCCGCGCCGCCCCCGACCGTCCCGCCTGCCCCGGCGCCCGCGGTCGCTGGACGCACCGCGAGGTCGAGCCACTTGCCGTGCCGCGACGCACCCGTGACCGTGCCTCCGACCAGTGCCGACAGGGGAGGCGAGAACGTCTTGAGGGCCACGATCGAGGCGAGGTCGGCCGCGACGACGACGTGACCGGTCGCGCGCTCGTCGAGGAACCGGACGAGCGCCTCGACCTCGGGCAGCTCGGGCACGCCTCCATGGTGCCCGCTCCCGCGCGGACTCGCACCGCCGGAGGCTCGCGGGCGGGACGTGGTGCCCGGGGGCACCTGGGGCCGCTGCGGGGCGCCGTACCGCGCGACGGTAGGATCGGGCCCATGTCTTCAGCCTCCAGCCGGGTGGTCGGTCCCCCCGTCAAGCCCCTCAAGATGACCTCCCTGTTCCTGCGGACGCTGCGCGAGGACCCGGTCGACGCCGAGGTCGCGAGCCACATGCTCCTCGTGCGCGCCGGCTATATCCGTCGTGCCGCTCCTGGCATCTACACCTGGCTCCCGCTGGGCCTGCGCGTGCTCGCCAAGGTCGAGGCGATCGTCCGCGAGGAGATGGAGGACGCGGGCGGCCAGGAAGTGCACTTCCCGGCGCTGCTGCCGCGCGAGCCCTACGAGGCCACGGGCCGGTGGGAGGAGTACGGGGCCAACCTGTTCCGCCTCACGGACCGCAAGGACGGCGACTACCTGCTCGCTCCCACGCACGAGGAGATGTTCACGCTCCTCGTCAAGGACATGTACTCGTCCTACAAGGAGCTGCCGCTCACGCTGTTCCAGATCCAGACGAAGTACCGCGACGAGGCGCGTCCGCGTGCGGGCCTCATCCGTGGCCGCGAGTTCATCATGAAGGACGCGTACTCGTTCGACGTGACCGAGGAGGGGCTCGAGGCCTCGTACCAGATCCAGCGCGCCGCCTACCAGCGGATCTTCACGCGCCTGGGTCTCGAGTACGTGATCGTGGCCGCGACGTCCGGGGCCATGGGCGGCTCGCGCAGCGAGGAGTTCCTCAACCCGACCGCGATCGGTGAGGACACGTTCGTGCGCTCGCCCGGAGGCTACGCGGCCAACGTCGAGGCCGTCGTCACGCCCGTTCCGGAGGCACTGCCCTACGACGACGCGCCCGCCGCGCACGTTGAGGACACCCCCGACACCCCGACGATCGACTCGCTCGTCGCGCTCGCCAACGCGCGCTTCCCGCGCCCCGACCGCGAGTGGACCGCAGCCGACACGCTCAAGAACGTCGTGCTCGCGCTCACGCACCCCGACGGGCGTCGCGAGGTGCTCGTCGTGGGCCTGCCCGGCGACCGCGAGGTCGACCTCAAGCGCCTCGAGGCGTCGGTCGAGCCCGCCGAGGTCGAGCCCGCGGGCGACGCCGACTTCGCCGCGCACCCCGAGCTCGTCAAGGGCTACATCGGCCCCGAGGTGCTCGGCCCGCAGGGCCCCCAGGTGACCGTGCCCGCCGAGGGCAAGACCCCCGCGTCGTCCCACTCGGCCGTGCGGTACCTCCTGGACCCGCGCATCGTCGAGGGCACCCGCTGGATCACGGGCGCCAACGAGCACGGCAAGCACGTGTTCGACCTGGTCGCGGGCCGCGACTTCACGGCGGACGGCACGATCGAGGCCGCCGAGGTCCGTGCGGGCGACCTCGCCCCCGACGGCTCGGGCCCGCTCGAGCTCGCGCGCGGCATCGAGATCGGCCACATCTTCGCGCTGGGACGCAAGTACGCGCAGGCCCTGGGCCTGACGGTCCTCGACGAGAACGGCAAGCAGGTCGTCGTGACCATGGGCTCGTACGGGATCGGCGTGACGCGTGCGCTCGCCGCCCTGGCGGAGGCCAACCACGACGAGGCCGGCCTCGCGTGGCCCGCGCACGTGGCCCCCATGCACGTCCAGGTGGTCGCCACGGGCAAGGGCCAGGAGGTCTTCGAGGCCGCCGCGTCGCTCACGGCCGAGCTCTCGGCCCGCGGCGTCGAGGTCCTGTACGACGACCGCCCCAAGGTAGGGCCCGGCGTGAAGTTCAAGGACGCCGAGCTCCTGGGTGCCCCGCTCGTCGTCGTCGTGGGCCGCGGTCTCGCGGACGGCGTCGTCGAGGTGCGCCCGCGCCAGGGCGGCGAGCCCGTACAGGTACCCGTCGCCGAGGTCGCCGACCTCGTGACCGAGAAGGTCGCCGAGCTGCTGGCCTGACCTCGTCGCTCACGCCGCAGCACCTCGGCGGCGTGAGCGACGGACGACCCACGGGCCGGGTCCCGGAGCGATGCTCCAGGACCCGGCCCGTCCGTCGTGCAAGGAGCGTCCTCAGCCGGCCGCCGGGGGAGTCGTCGACTGCTCGGGCAGGCCCGGGAACGCACCCAGGGGAGCGCCCCACGCGACGGCCGCGAGGCTCGCCTCGGTCGACAGGTCGGCGAGCGGCAGGCGCGTGCCCGTGCCGGCCTCGGCCGTGAGCGCGGCGTACGACTCCGCGAGCGAGGACTCGAGCTGGACGGCGAGCTCCGCCGTCGGGACGTCGGCCGGGACCGAGTAGGCGACCCGGCGCGGGTCCTGCGCCCCTCCCGCGGTGCCGGCCGCCTGGGCCCAGGCCTCGGCACGGGCGCGGTGCAGCACCGCGCGGTCGAGGGCTGCGGCGCGCACGTCGCCGTCCGCGAGGGCCGCGCGGAGCTCGAACGCGTACCCCGCGGCGTCCTCGGCCTCGATGAGGGTCGCCAGGTCCGTCGCGGTCAGGCCCGACGGCGTGGTCTCGGGGACGAGCAGACCGGTCGGGAGCACGAGGGACTCGGGCAGCGGGGTGCCCGTCGCGGCAGCGAGCTGACGCGCGGAGGCGTCCTGCGAGGACACGATCGACGTCAGGAGCCGGGCGAACGGGCCGTCCTCGGTCTGGTCGATCCCCTCGCGCATGCTCGCGCTCGACGCGGCGAGCGCGTCGAGGACCTCGGCGGGCGTGGCCGCGGTGGGCGTGGTGGGCTCGTCGGTCGCGCTCGCGGTGGGCTCGGGCTCGGGGAGGCCCGAGTCGTAGACGCCGCCCAGCTGCGTCACGTGGAGGTCGGCGAAGGTGCCCGTCTCGGTGAGCGTCGCGAGCGCGGTCGCGTCCAGGCCCGACGACGTCGCCACCGCCGCCTCGGCGAGGTCGCCCACGAGCAGCGCGCCGTCGACCGCGGCGCGGCGCAGCGTCTCCTGGGCGTCGGGCACGGGCTCGGTCGGGGGAGGGGTCTCCAGGCGCAGACCGCACCCGGCCACGGCGAGCAGCGCGAGGGACGTGACGATCGACACCACCGCGCGACCTGCGGGACGGCGACGATTCGCCCGGACCCGTGAATATCCGGGCGAAGCGGACCGTACGGCGTCGCTCGGGGCGCTCGACGGGTGGAGGCGTGGAGTCGGTTCGGCAGTCATCGAGGGTGATGATGTCACGTTCCTGGCGGGTGAGTCGTTAGGCTGAACCCGTACAACAGCACACCGGTCGATTCCACTGCCCGGTGGGCTCTGGAAGCCGACGGGAGACCGAGACATGAACAAGGCGAAGCAGGCCGGTGCGGACAGGGTCCGCCAGGTCGTGGAACCTGCGGTGCAGGCAGCGGGCCTGTACCTGGAGGACGTGACCGTCTCCCTGGCCGGCAGCCGCTCGGTCGTCCGCATCACGGTGGACCTGCCCGAGGACGCGGTGGGCAACCTGGACCTCGACGCCGTCGCGGAGGTCTCGCGCGAGATCAACAACGCGCTCGACGCGTCCGACGCCTTCCCCGGCGCGTACACGCTCGAGATCTCGACGCCCGGCACCTCGCGTCCTCTCACCGAGCTGCGCCACTTCAAGCGCGCTCGTGGCCGCATCGTCAGGCTCACGCTCACGGACGGCGGGAACGTCGAAGGGCGCCTGCGCGAGGTCGAGGACGGCCGCCTGCTGCTCACGGGTGCCCCGGTGGACTCGGTGGCGCTCGACGACGTGACGCGCGGCGCCATCCGGGTGGAGCTCAAGCGTGCGCTCGAGGCGGACCTCGGCCCGGAGATGGCTGTTGACGAGAACCCCGGGGCGATCGCCCCGAACGACGAGGAGGTCTGATCGATGGACATCGACATGAGCGCGCTGCGCCTGCTGGAGCGCGAGAAGGACATCAGCCTCGACATCCTGGTGGCGGCGATCGAGCAGGCGCTGCTCTCCGCCTACCACCGGACCCCTGACGCGCACGCCCGCGCGCGGGTCGAGCTCGAGCGCCGCACCGGCCACGTGACGGTCTGGGCGCGCGAGGAGATCCCCGCCGAGGAGGACGCCGACGACGCGGCCGACGAGGTGGACGAGGACGGCGAGCCCGTGCGGCGCTACCGCGCGCCCGTGCTGGGCCCCGAGTTCGACGACACGCCCAAGGACTTCGGTCGCATCGCGACCGCGACGGCACGCCAGGTCATCGTGCAGCGGCTGCGCGACGCGGAGGACGACCAGATCCTGGGCAACTTCCGCGGCAAGGAGGGTGAGGTCCTCGCGGGCATCATCCAGCAGGCCAACGACCCGCGCATGGTCCTCGTGGACGTGGGCGGCACCGAGGCGGTCCTCCCGCCGCACGAGCAGGTCCCGACCGAGGACTACGTCCACGGCGAGCGGCTGCGCGCGTACGTCCTGGACGTCGCCCGCGGTATGAAGGGCCCGCAGATCACGCTGAGCCGCACGCACCCGAACCTCGTCCGCAAGCTCTTCGAGCTCGAGGTCCCCGAGGTCGCCGACGGCTCGGTCGAGATCATGGCGATCGCCCGCGAGGCGGGTCACCGCTCCAAGGTCGCGGTCCGCTCGCGCGTCGCGGGGCTCAACGCCAAGGGCGCGTGCATCGGACCCATGGGCGGGCGCGTGCGCGCGGTCATGGCCGAGCTGCACGGCGAGAAGATCGACATCGTCGACTTCAGCGACGACCCGGCGGAGTTCGTGGCGAGCGCACTGTCGCCGGCCCGTGTGACGTCTGTCACCGTGGTCGACGCCGAGGCCCGTGCCGCACGCGTGGTCGTCCCCGACTTCCAGCTGTCCCTCGCGATCGGCAAGGAAGGGCAGAATGCCCGGCTTGCCGCGAAGCTCACAGGGTGGCGCATCGACATCCGCTCGGACGAGGGCGCGCACCCCGTTGCGGGCGACGACCGGGCCCGCGGAGGCTTCGACGAGGTCGACGGACCGGGTTCCGGCGACGGAAACCGGTAACACTCGGTGAGCGGGCGCGCTAGACTGTCCCTGACTGGGCCACGGGTCCGGAATCCGTCGCACGACCCTCCAGGCGCTCACGCGCCCGTTCGGACGTGCGTCGGGTGCCGGGAGCGTGACCTACGGTCTGTTCTTCTCCGCCTCGTGGTGGACCAGCCCGACATCCCAGAGCTCCGGCTCGTCGTCGATGTCGGCAGGTCGCTCCCGGGGCGCGGCGCCTGGCTCCACGATGCTCGGCGTTGCCTCGAGCTGGCCGAGCGTCGACGAGCCTTTCCCCGGGCGCTGCGTCTCGCAGGACCCGTGGACCTCGCCGGAGTTCACGCCCATCTCGACAGGGAAGACTGACCCGTCGTCAGTCATCGCCAGTCATCGTCAAGTCGGCGGTCCCGGTCGGCGGCGCACCTGCGCCGCCCCAGCCGAGCCGCGCCAGTACCGCACGAACACCGCACGAATCGTCGACAAGGAAGCGGGTTAGAAGCCGATGGGCACCCGATGAGTACCCAGCGATGAGCACCCAGCACTAAAGACGGTCCTCCCTGTTTCGGGTGGGCCGAGACAGGAGAGTTGTGGCAAAGGTCCGCGTCTACGAGCTCGCAAAGGAGCTCGGGGTGGAGAGCAAGACCATCATGACCAAGCTGACGGAACTCGGTGAGTTCGTCCGCTCGGCATCCTCGACCATCGAACCGCCGGTCGTCCGCAAGCTGCGCGACACCTTCCCGGTCGGTGGCACGGAGAGCGCAAGCGCTCCCGCCAAGCCCGCCGCCGCGAAGCCCGCGCCGGCACGTCCCGCCGCGCCCAAGCCCGTGCCGACCGCGGAGGCCGCACCGGCTGCGCCCGCAGCACCGGCTCCGGCTGCCCCCGCGCCGGCACCCGCCGCGCCCAAGGCGCCGGCACCCCAGAAGGAAGCAGCGAGCCCCGCGTTCGTCGAGCCCACGCCCGCAGCCCCCGCTGCAGCCAAGCCCGCCGCCACGCCGGCTCCCGCCGCCGAGCGCAAGCCGTCGGCGTCGCCCAAGCCGGCAGGTGGCGGCAACGCCCCCGCGCCGGGCCCCCGTCCCGCAGCAGCTCGCCCCGGCGGCTCCGGCGGAACCGGTGGTGGCGGACGTCCCGGCGCCCCGCGCCCGGGCAACAACCCGTTCGCCTCGAGCCAGGGCATGCCGCGCGCCGGCGCCCCGCGCCCGGGCAACAACCCGTTCGCCTCGAGCCAGGGCATGCCCCGTCCGGGTGCACGCCCCGAGCGCGCCGCGGACCCGGCGGCGAACGCCAACCCCGCAGCAGCAGCAGGCAGCACCGAGCGCACCGGTGGCCCCCGTCCCGGTGGTCCCCGTCCTGCCCCGCGTCCGGGTGGTCCCCGTCCCAACCCGGGCATGATGCCCGGTCGTACCTCGATCGGTCGCCCTGGTGACCGTCCTGCTCCCGGCGGTCGTCCGGGTGGCGGCGCCGGCGGTGCCGGTGGCGGTCGCGGCGGCTTCGCCGGTCGTCCCGGTGGTGCAGGTGGAGGCCCCGGCGGCGCTCCCGGTGGTGGCGGCGGTTTCGCCGGTCGTCCCGGTGGCGGTGGCCGCGGTGGCGCAGGTCGTGGCAGCACCCAGGGTGCGTTCGGTCGTGCAGGAGGGCGCCCCGTCCGTGGGCGCAAGTCGAAGCGGGCGAAGCGCCAGGAGTTCGAGCAGATGCAGGCCCCCTCGCTGGGTGGCGTGCAGGTTCCCCGTGGGAACGGCTCGACCGTCGTGCGCCTGCGTCACGGCTCCTCGCTCAACGACTTCGCGGACAAGATCGACGCGAACCCCGCGAGCCTCGTGACGGTGCTGTTCCACCTCGGTGAGATGGCGACCGCCACGCAGTCGCTCGACGAGGACACGTTCGGTTCGCTCGCCGCGGAGCTCGGGTACGTCATCGAGATGGTCTCCGCGGAGGAGGAGGACCGAGAGCTCCTCGGTGCCTTCGACATCGACCTGGACGCCGAGCTCGAGGGCGAGGGCGACGACGAGCTCCAGGCCCGTCCGCCCGTCGTCACGGTCATGGGTCACGTCGACCACGGTAAGACCCGACTGCTCGACGCGATCCGCCAGACCGACGTCATCTCCGGCGAGGCCGGCGGCATCACGCAGCACATCGGTGCCTACCAGGTCCGTCACGAGCACGAGGGCGTCGACCGTCCCATCACGTTCATCGACACCCCGGGTCACGAGGCGTTCACCGCCATGCGTGCTCGTGGTGCCCAGGTGACCGACATCGCGATCCTCGTGGTCGCAGCCGACGACGGCGTCATGCCGCAGACGGTCGAGGCGCTCAACCACGCGCAGTCGGCCGGCGTGCCGATCGTCGTCGCGGTCAACAAGGTGGACAAGGAGGGGGCCAACCCCGCCAAGATCCGCCAGCAGCTCACCGAGTACAACCTGGTGGCCGAGGAGTACGGCGGCGACACCATGTTCGTCGACGTGTCCGCCAAGCAGAACCAGGGCATCGACGCGCTCCTCGAGGCCGTCCTCCTCACGGCGGACGCCTCGCTCGACCTGCGTGCCAACCCGGACAAGGACGCACGAGGCGTCGCCATCGAGGCGAACCTCGACAAGGGCCGCGGCGCCGTCGCGACCGTCCTGGTCCAGTCCGGCACGCTCCACGTCGGGGACGCGATCGTCGCGGGCACCGCTCACGGACGTGTCCGTGCGATGTTCGACGAGCACGGCAACAACGTCACCGAGGCCGGCCCTGCCCGCCCCGTGATGGTGCTCGGGCTCGCGTCCGTGCCCAGCGCCGGTGACACGTTCCTCGTGGCTCCGGACGAGCGCACGGCCCGTCAGATCGCCGAGAAGCGCGAGGCGGCCGAGCGCGCAGCCCTCCTGGCCAAGCGTCGCAAGCGCGTCAGCCTCGAGGACTTCGCCCAGGCTCTCGAGCAGGGCAAGGTCGAGACCCTCAACCTGGTCCTCAAGGGCGACGTCTCCGGTGCCGTCGAGGCACTCGAGGACGCGCTGCTGCAGATCAACGTCGGCGACGAGGTCCAGCTGCGGATCATCCACCGCGGCGTCGGTGCGATCACCCAGAACGACGTCAACCTGGCGACCGTGGACAACGCGATCATCATCGGGTTCAACGTCAAGTACGGCGAGCGTGTCGAGGCACTGGCCGAGCGCGAGGGCGTCGACGTCCGCTTCTACTCGATCATCTACCAGGCGATCGACGACGTCGAGGCTGCACTCAAGGGCATGCTCAAGCCCGAGTACGAAGAGGTGCAGCTCGGTACCGCCGAGATCCGCGAGGTCTTCCGTTCCTCCAAGTTCGGGAACATCGCCGGTTCGATCGTCCGTTCGGGCGAGATCCGACGCAACACCAAGGCACGCGTCCTGCGTGGGGGAGCCGTCATCGGCGACAACCTCACGGTCGAGTCGCTCAAGCGGTTCAAGGACGACGCCACGGAGGTCCGCGAGGGCTTCGAGTGTGGTATCGGTCTCGGTTCGTTCAACGACCTGCAGGTCGGCGACACGATCGCGACGTTCGAGATGCGGGAGAAGCCGCGTAGCTGACGTACCTCTCCGCTGACGCCTACCCGTGAGGTGTGGCGGGTCTACCGCGGGCCTGGCGGCCCGTGCCAGACCCACCACGACCCGCCACACCTCACGGTCCGGCGTCGGCGGAGCTGTTCGTTCAGGACGTGGCCCGAAGGGCCCACCAGGAGCTGACTTCCTGCGGGGCCCTCTGATGAAAGGACTGAACCATGGTCGACAAGCCCAGGGCTCGCAAGCTCGCTGACCGCATCAAGGTCATCGTCGCGCAGATGCTCGACACCCGGATCAAGGACCCGCGTCTCGGGTTCGTGACCATCACCGACGTGCGTGTGACCGGTGACCTGCAGAACGCCTCGGTGTTCTACACGGTCTACGGCGACGACGAGGAGCGGGCAGGGACCGCCGCGGCGCTCGAGAGCGCCAAGGGGATCATCCGCTCCGAGGTCGGCAAGCAGACGGGGATCCGGCTCACGCCCTCCCTCGAGTTCCACCTCGACTCCGTGCCGGACACCGCCGCGCACCTCGACGTCGCCCTCCACGAGGCCGCACGTCGCGATGCCGAGCTGGCCGCGCTGCGCGAGAAGGCCACGTACGCCGGCGACGCCGACCCGTACAAGAAGCCTGTTGCTGACGACGAGGTCGAGGCCGACGGGTCTGCGGACTCCGACGAGGTCGCGCCCGCCTGACGGCGCGCCCATGCACCTGGCCGAACGATCGGCGGGTGCGGCACGACGAGCACGCGAACGGCCGGTCCCCGCAGGGGACCGGCCGTTCCGCTGTCCAGCGCCCACGGGCCACACGTACGTGGTGCCCCCAAGGCTGTGCATCCGTGTGCGGCTCTGCCCGTGTCGGCGCCCCACGCACCCCGTGTCTCACCGGACCGGCATCCCACCGGACCCGCCCGAGCGGGCGACCTACGCCGTCGGGCGGGCGGAGCGGCGCGGCAGGAACGTCGCGGCGACCGCGCCCACCCCCACGCTCGCGGCACCCACCCAGAGCGCCGCGGGCAGGCCCTCCGTGAACAGCTCCGGGGTCAGCGCCCCGCCGGCGGCCTGGAAGACCGCCACGAGGACCGCGACGCCCAGCGCGACACCCACCTCTCGGAGCGTCGAGTTGGTCGAGCTCGCGGTCGCGTTGTCGGACTCGTCCATGTCGACCAGGACGGCCGTCGCGCTCGGTGCGAACGTCAGACCCATGCCGATCCCCGCGAGCACGAACGCCGGGACGAGCTGCGCGTACGTCGCGCCCGACGAGACGACCGCGAGCCAGGCGAGAGCGAGCGTCTGGAGGGTCAGCCCGGTCACGAGGAGAGTCCGGATCCCGAGGCGGGGCGCGAGCATGCCCGCGAGCGGCGCGACGAGCATGGGGGCCGCAGTCCACGGGAGCGTGCGGATCCCTGCCTCGAGCGGGGAGAGGCCCTCGGCGATCTGGAAGTACTGGATGAGCAGGAACACGGCGCCGAACATGCCGAGCGAGAACGCGAAGCCGGACACGTTCGCGACCGCGAAGCTGCGCGAGCGGAACAGCCGCAGCGGGACCAGCGGCGAGCCGCCCCGGCGGGCCACTCGCTGCTCCCACGCGACGAAGGCCGCGAGCAGCAGGACCGAACCGGCGAGCAGCGAGAGCACGACCGCAGAGGTCCACCCGTCCTCGTTGCCACGGATGATGCCCCAGACCCCCGCGAAGACCCCGGTCCCGGCGAGCGCGAGGCCCACGAGGTCGATCGGACCGCGGCGCCCGAACGACTCGCGCAGCGCGACGAGCACGAGCGGGACCGCGACGAGAGCGACGGGCACGTTGATCCAGAAGATGGCCTCCCAGCTCATGCCCTCGACGACCGCGCCGCCCACGAGCGGCCCGAGCGCGACGCCCAGGCCCGAGACGCCGCCCCAGATCCCGATCGCGAGCGCTCGACGCGCGCGCGGCACGGCGTCGGCGATCAGCGCGAGCGACAGCGGCATGATCGCGGCGGCGCCCGCGCCCTGCACGGCACGGGCCGCGATGAGCGCGGACGGGGTGTCGGCGAGCGCGCACGCGACCGACGCGAGCGTGAACACGGCGATCCCGACGACGAACACCCGGCGGCGGCCGAACCGGTCTCCGAGCGAGGCGGCCACGAGCATGAGCGTCGCGAAAGCGAGCGTGTAGGCGTTGACGAACCACTGGAGCTGTTCGACGCTCGGCCGCAGCGCGCGGGCGATCACGGGCAGGGCGCCGGTGACCACGAGGTTGTCGAGCGTGGCCATGAACATGGGCAGCGAGGCTGCGACCAGGACCAGCGCGAGAGGCCGACGGCGCCGCGCACCGGGGGTGCGTGCATCGTCGATCGCGGTGGTGAGGTCCGCGGGGAGGGCGTCGTCGGTCGCGAGCGTGGGCGGTCGGTCGGGGGCGGCGGTCGTGGACATGAGGACTCCTCGAAAAGGTAAGCATCGGATGATTACTAGGATTCCGACGCTAGTAATCAACTGATAACCTTGTCAACATGGAGAGCGCACCGAGTTCCGCACGGGCCCAGGTCGCCGAGCCCGAGGCCTCGACGCGGCGCATGTCACGCGACGAGCGCCGCGAGCAGATCCTCGACGCCGCGACGGCGGTCTTCGCCGCGGGCGGCTACGCCGGGACGAGCACCGACCAGGTCGCCCGGGCCGCGGGCGTGTCCCAGCCCTACGTCGTGCGGATGTTCGGCACCAAGCACGAGCTGTTCGCCGAGGTCTTCGACCGGATCGGCCGCCGCATCGTGGCCGCGTTCTCCGCGGTGCCCGCGGGGCCCGCGGCCGGGGACGAGCTCGCCGCGACCTACGTCCGGCTGCTCGCCGACCGCAACCTCCTGCTCGTCATGATGCACGGCTTCGCGGCCGGCGCGGACCCCGTGTTCGGGGCGCGGTCACGCGAGTTCTTCGTCGAGGTCTTCGAGGTCTACGTGGACCGCACGGGGGGCACGCTCGACCAGGCGCGAGACTTCCTCGCCCAGGGCATGCTGCTCAACACGCTGCTCGCGATCGGCGCCCCCGAGCACTTCGGCGCGGACCCGCGTCTGGGCGAGCTCGTGCGGTGCGCGTTCGGCGACGCGCTCCCCGCGGTCGACCCGGCCGCCCGGCGGACCGGCGAGCGAGGGTCGGGAGAGCCGGGCGGACCCCACGCCGGAGACCCCGACCCCGCCGAGTCCCGCCCCGCCGCCTCCGGGCGCTGAGCCCCCGCCTCCCCACCACCCCGTTCCCGAGCACCGAGGACCCCTCCCGATGACGCACGACCAGAAGCCGGTGCGCGAGCGCCGCCCCACCGCCCCCGACGGTCTCGTGATCGTCGACAAGCCCCAGGGGCTCACGAGCCACGACGTGGTGGCGCGCCTGCGTCGTCTCGCCGGGACGCGCAAGGTGGGGCACGCGGGCACGCTCGACCCCATGGCCACGGGCGTCCTGGTCCTGGGGATCGGGCGCGCCACCAAGCTGTTGACCTACGTGGTGGGCGCGGACAAGGAGTACACCGCGACCATCCGGCTGGGCGCGGCCACGACCACGGACGACGCCGAGGGCGAGACCACCTCGCGCGCGGACGCCTCGGCTGTGACGCGCGAGGCGATCGACGCGGGGGTCGCGCTGCTGACCGGACCCATCGAGCAGGTACCGAGCTCGGTGTCCGCGATCAAGGTCGACGGGCAGCGCGCGTACGCGCTCGTCCGCTCGGGCGAACAGGTCGAGCTCAAGGCGCGGCCCGTGACGATCTCGCGCTTCGACGTCCACGAGGTCCGGCCGGTCCCGGCCGCGGAGCCGGGCGACCTTCCTGCGCTCGACGTGGACGTCACGGTCGTGTGCTCGTCGGGAACGTACATCCGTGCCCTCGCCCGCGACCTGGGTGCGGACCTCGGCGTCGGGGGACATCTCACGGCCCTGCGCCGCACGCGCGTGGGCGGCTACGCGATCGACGGGGCCTCGACGCTCTCCGAGCTCGAGGCTCAGGTCGAGCGCGACGGCGTGCTCGTGACGCTCCCGCTCGCCGAGGCCGCCCGCGCCACGTTCCCGGTGCGCGACCTGACGCCCCAGGAGCGAGACGCCCTGTCCTACGGCAAGTGGGTCGACCCGTCGCCCGACGAGTCGACGACGGCCGCGATCGGCGACGACGGGTCCCTCGTCGCGCTGCTCGAGAACGTGGTGCGCGAGGGCAAGCGAAAGGCCAAGCCCGTGATCGTGTTCGCGCCGGCGTGAGCCCGAGCCCGTCCGACGGGTGACCGATCACCGTTTCGATGGGGAACACCCGGGCGAGACGTGGCAACCTTGACCAGGCGCGCCGTGGGTGCGCGCCGTCGTCGGGCTTCCTGAGCAGGCCCGCCTCACACACATCTCGAGGAGTACGCGTGCACCTGTGGACGGACCTGGACCAGGTTCCGCCGGGATTCGGACCGTCGGTCGTGACGATCGGCAACTTCGACGGCGTCCACCGCGGCCATGCCGAGGTGCTCGGCCGCATCGTGTCCCTCGCCCGGGAGTCCGGCTCCCAGGCCGTGGCCGTGACGTTCCACCCGCACCCCGCGACGGTCCACCGGCCCGAGCAGGCGCCCGAGCTCCTGACCGGGATCGCCGACCGCATGGAGCTCCTCGAGGCCACGGGGCTCGACGCCGTGCTGCTCGTCGAGTACACGCTCGACTTCGCACGGCAGAGCCCTGAGGAGTTCGTGCGGACCTACCTGGTCGACGGCCTGGGCGCGCGCACGGTCGTCGTCGGGCACGACGTGCGGTTCGGGCGCGACAACGCGGGCAACCTCGCGACGATGATCGAGCTCGGCCGGACGCACGGCTTCGAGGTGCGCGCGATCGACGACGTCGGGACCGTCGGAGGGGAGCCCGGGCCCGCGAGCGCCTCCGGCGACGCCGCCTCGACGGCAGCGGACGCGGCGCCCAGCGGGCGCTGGTCCTCGACCGAGATCCGCGGCCTGCTCACGGACGGCAAGGTCCGCGAGGCCGCGGCGCTGCTCGGACGTCACCACCGCCTGCGCGGCGTGGTGATCCACGGCGACGCGCGCGGGCGCGAGCTCGGGTTCCCCACGGCCAACCTGGGCGCGATCAGCGGCATGGTCCCGGCCGACGGCGTCTACGCGGGCTGGCTGCGTCGTCCCCAGCTCCTCGCGGCAGACCCGGGGAACTGTGACGGCGTGCTGCCCGCAGCCATCTCGATCGGCACCAACCCCACGTTCGACGGCGTCGAGCGCCGCGTCGAGGCCTACGTCCTGGACCGCACCGACCTCGACCTGTACGACGAGGAGGTCGTCCTGGAGTTCGTCGAGCACCTGCGCCCCACGCTGCGCTTCGACGGGATCGACGCGCTCGTGAGGACCATGCACGACGACGTCGCGCGAGCCCGCGTGATCCTCGCCTCGGGCGCGGGGGCACCTGCGCGGACCTCCCCGGAGCCGAGCGGGCGAGGTGGACCGGGCGGCGTTGGCGCGTCCACGACCGGGGCGGGGGAGTAGCCGTGTCGGTCAAGAAGCAGCCCGTGCTCGAGACCCGTGCCCTGCGCGTCGGGTACGCCGAGGCGCCCGTGTGCGCGCCCGTCGACCTGGCGGTCCGCCCGGGCGAGCTATGGGCGATCATCGGGCCCAACGGCAGCGGCAAGTCGACGCTCCTGCGTGCGCTCCTAGGGGTGCTCGCGCCCCTGTCCGGCAAGGTCCTGGCGTTCGGGCGGGACGTGGACGAGCGCGAGCGCGACTTCCGCGCCAAGGTCGTCGGCATCCTCGACGACGACGCCTACTTCCCGGGGCTCACGGCGCGCGAGCACCTGGTCCTGACTGCGCGCGGCCACGGCGTGGCGGGCGCGGGCGAGGTCGTGGACCAGCTCCTCGACCGGTTCGGCCTCGCGGCGCAGTCCGGGGCCATGCCGACCGAGCTGTCCTCGGGGCAGCGACGACGCCTCCTGCTCGCGGCCGGGTTCGCCCGCCCCCGCGAGGTCCTCGTGCTCGACGAGCCCGAGCAGCGCCTCGACCCGGGCATGCGCGCCGACCTGGCCCGGATCCTGGTCGAGGAGGCCGGGCGCGGGGCCGCGGTCGTGTTCGCGACGCACGACCCCGAGCTGGTCGGACGCACCGGTGCGCGCGGGCTCCTGGTCGGCGACGACGAGTGCCTGCGCCTGGGGCACCAGGCCGCGCTCGACGCGCTCGCCCGGGTCCGTTGAGGAGCGGGCGATGAACGCGGCGCAGGGCAGAGGCAAGAAGCGCCCGCACGGCCCGACGGAGGGACCCCACGACGTGGCGGCCGCGGCGGCCGTGGCCGCCGCCCCGGGTGGCCCAGCGGCGCCCGGGCCGGTGGCGCCAGAACCCGAGATCGAGCGCGCTCCGTTGCCGCTGCTCGTCGCGGACCCGGACGAGGAGTTCTCCGGTCGGGAGATCCGGCGCCTGACCGCACGCGTCACGGCCTCGCGGGCCGACGCGGGCCCCGGGCAGCTCTTCGGGGACATCGCCTATGTCGTGGTGTCGATCGCCATCTCGATCGGCTTCGTGATCGGCGCGGCGAACGTGCTCCGCGAGACGATCTTCGTCGAGCCCGCGGGGGGCCGGGACGCCGTCCTGACCGCAGCCACGATCCAGGCGCTGGGCTCGGTCGCGCTCCTGGCGCTCATGACGGGCATGGCTGTGCGGCTCGGACCGCTCGGGACGGGCAGCGCGGGCGTGCGGTGGTGGGTGCCCCTGCCCGTCGACCGGCGTGGCCTGCTCACCCCGTCGTACTGGCGCGGCGTCGCGGTGGCGCTCGTCGTGGGAGCGGGTGGGTTCGCGGCCGTCGCGCTGGCCTCGGGCGCCGACCCGGGCGCAGCGGGGCGCAGCGCGGCCCTGGGCGCCGCGGCAGGGCTGCTGCTCGTGGGCCTCGCGGGGCTGATCCAGCCCCGGACGCCCGTCGCGGCCAGGGTCGCTCGCGTGAGCGACGTGGTGCTCGCGGCGGTCCCGGTCGCGGGCGTCGTGCTCGTCGCAGCCGGTTGGTCCGACCTGCGAGAACTCAGGGTCCCCGCGTGGGTGATCGGCGCGATCGGGCTGGGCGCGCTCGCCCTCGTGGTCGTGTGGTGGCGCCGGCTCGAGGTGCTCGGGGCCCAGGTGCTGCGTGCGCAGAGCGCGGTGGCCGACCAGGCGGGCGGGGCGATCCTCTCGCTCGACACCCGCGAGCTGGGGCGCGCCCTGAGCCGGGCGGGCTCGACGCGCGGTGGCAAGGTCCGCAGGCCCACGCGCTTCGGGCTCGTCCGGGGGCCGGTGTCGGCGCTCGTCGCGGCCGACCTCACGCTCCTGCGGCGCAGCCCGTCGGCGCTCGCTCAGCTCGTGGGCCTCACGGCCCTGGTGATCGTCGCCCAGCAGGTGCCCGCGTTCACCGGCGGGTTCGGGCTGTTCGTGCTGCTGGTGGTCGCGGGCTTCCGGGCCGCGCAGCTCGGCGCCGAGGGCGCGCGCACGGCCGAGATGGTGCCCGCGCTCGACGCGATGGTGCCCCTGTCCGCGCGCGACGCCCGGCTGGCGCGGGCCGTCGCTCCTTCGCTCACGGCGCTCGTGGCCCTCGTGGTCGGGACGGTGCCGCTCGTGCTGACCACGGGTGAGCCGCTCTGGTTCGCGCTCGTGGCCGTGGGCGCAGTCGGCATGGGGGCGGCCGCGGTCCGCGGCGCCTACCGCAAGCCGCCGAACTGGTCCGGCCCGCTCATGGCGACCCCCGCAGGTGCGCTGCCGACCGGCGCGACCTCGATGATCGCCCAGGGGCCCGACGCCGCCGTGCTGAGCGCGATCCCGCTCGGCATCTGCCTCCTCGTGGGCGCGCCCACGCCGGCGCTCATCGTGTTCCAGGCGATCACGGTCTGGATCGCGTTCGCCGTGGCATCGCACGTGCGGGCCACGGGGGCCAAGCCGCTGCTGGGCTGACCGGGCCGAACCGGGTCCAAGGACCCGTGCAGCCCGGACCAAAGGTCCTGGCGGTGGTCGTGCTCCGCGAGCAGCCTGGTGCTGACGACGGGAGCGGAAGCCATGGAAGCAGTCGTGATCTACGAGTCGATGTTCGGGAACACCGCAAAGATCGCGCGGGCGGTGGCCGAGGGGCTGGCCGAGCAGGTGGACGTGCGGACGGTCGAAGTCTCGGCGGCGGCGCCGGGAGACGACGTCCTCGGGGCTGACCTGATCGTCATCGGTGGCCCCACCCACGCGTTCGGCATGTCGCGGCTCGCCTCGCGCGAGGAGGCTGCGGGTCGACGGCCGGGCAGCCCGGTCGTCGAACGGGGCATCCGCGAGTGGCTCGACGCGTTCGCCGACGACGCCTCGGGGCGGTTCGGCGCGACGTTCGACACCCGCGTCAAGTCCGTCAAGCACCTCCCGGGCAGCGCCGCCCGCGCCGCCGACCGGGTGGCCCGCCGCCGCGGGCTCTCTCCCGCAGACTCCCCGCACTCGTTCTACGTCGAGGGCATGGAGGGGCCGCTGTGCCCTGGGGAGGTCGAGCGGGCCCGCGAGTGGGGGCGCGAGCTCGGTCGGACCGCGCTGGGGGCATCGACCACCTGAGATCCTCGTGCGTCGTGACGATCGTCCAGCCGAGAGCCATGACGACCGTGCGCAGCGTTTGAGCGACGACTACGTCCGACGTACCGGACGGGCGACCCGGCTCGACCTTCCCCCGAGACGTACCGTTCGACCATGAGGGACGAGGCGGGGCGACTGCGTGCGGAGCTGGCGCGAATGACGGCGAGGCCGGCGGAAGCCGGTCCCGCCTGCCTGATGCTCTTCGAGATCGACGTCGTCGGAGACAGGGAGCTCTATGCGCAGCGGCTCCGCCAGGTCCTGGTGTCCGCCGTACGGACGGTGATCGAGGCTGGCGTCGAGGGGGACCGGGTCGACGTCTCGCGGGTTCCCTCGTGGTTCGAGGGGCTCTCGGAAGGGAGTGCCTCGTCGACCGACGTCCCGGTGGAAGCCCTTGCCGGGCGACGGGCCTACGTGGAGCGACGGGAACAGTCCGGATGGGACCTGCAGGAGTGGATCTACTGCTTCGATCCGGACCTGAGAAGGTGGTCGTGGTGGGACGTGACAGCCGGTGACGGCAGTACGGCCCACTTGTGGGTCGACACCTCGGGGGAGACGGTTGTGCCGTGCGAGGAGCTCTGGTGGACCATGTTCGTCTGCGGTGCGCGAAGCGTCGCGGTATCGACGCAGGGCGCCCGGGACGAACGGACCGACCGGGCGAGCATCGGGCTCGGGCTCGGCGAAGAGCTCTGACCTGGCAGATCACCGCGTGACGCCCCCGAGGTCGAGCACGCTGCTCTTCGCGTCCTGCTCAGCCGGCCATCGCCACGTCCCTGAGCCGCCCGTCCGCCAGGTGCACGCGCGCGTCGACCGTGTCGAGCGTGGCCTCGTCGTGGGTCACGACGATCGTCGCTGCGCCGGTCTCGCGGGTCAGCCGCGTGACGAGCTCGATGATCTGGACGCCGCGCGCGTGGTCGAGCGCCGACGTGGGCTCGTCGACCAGCAGGACCTCGGGGTGGTTCATGAGGGCGCGCGCGATGGCGACGCGCTGACGCTGACCGCCCGAGAGCTGCCCGGGCCGCTTGGCGGCGACGTCGCGGAGCCCGACGGCGTCGAGCAGCTCGAGCGCCCGGTCCCGGTGCGTCGAGGGCCGCTCGCCGCGCAGGTGGCTCATGAGCTCGAGGTTCTCGAGCGCCGTGAGCGACGCGATGAGCTGCGGCTGCTGGAACACGATCCCGATCCGGTCGCGGCGCAGCCGCGCGGAGTCCGAGGACACGGCCGAACCGGCCGCCGGCCCGCCGGCGGGAGCGTTGACGACATCGTCGCCGATGCGCACCTGGCCCGCGGTCGGGGTCGTGAGCGTCGCGGCCACGGCGAGCAGGCTCGACTTTCCGGAGCCCGACGGACCGAGCACCGCGGTCGTGGTCCCGGCGGGGACGGTCAGGGAGACGTCGTCGACCGCGGTGACGGTCGACTCGCCGTCGGGGTAGACGAGGGTGATGTGGTCGAGGGTGAGGTCCATGGTGTGCCTTTCAGGAGCGAGAGCGATGGGGGCGCGGGCCGCGACCGGTGGGGGCGACGCAGCGGCCAGGAGGGGGGTGGGGCTCAGCGGGCCGCGAGCGCCGCGTGCGGGTCGATGCGCGTGATCCGGATGATCGCCGCGACGGCGCCGACGGTCCCGAGCACCACGAGGATGAGCGCGGGCAGGAGCGTCGTGGCGGGGGAGACGACCACAGGCATGACCTGGGCGGCGAGCGCCCCGGCCCCGGCCGCGAGCGCGGTCCCGACGCCGACGCCGAGCACGAGCAGGACGAGCGCCTGGCCGATCGCGTCGCGCAGCAGGTAGGAGGTCGAGGCGCCGAGCGCCTTGAGCACCGCGACGTCGCCGGCCCGGTTGATGGTCCAGACCGTGAAGAACGCCCCCACGACGAGGGCCGAGATCGCGAGCAGGAAGCCCTGCATCATGGTGAGCGACATGTTCTCGGCCGAGAACGAGCTGACCGCGGCGCGTGCACCCATGGGTGTGAGGGTCGCGGTGCCGGTCTCGTCCGCCGCTGCGGTGAGCGCGGAGTCGCTCGGGTCCCCGGTGATCGCGACGACGGTGGCGACCTCGTCACCCGACGCTCCGCCGCCGCGGGCGCCGACGGCCTGCCAGTCGGACAGGTCCATCCAGACGACGGGCGTGTGCGAGAAGTCGGCCTGGGTGTCGAGCACACCCGCGACGGTCAGGGTCAGCGAGCCCAGCGCGACCTCGTCGCCCTCCTGGGCGCCCAGGTCGTCGGCCGCGCCGCTCGACAGCAGCACGGTACCGGGGGCGGCCTCGGCGCCGTCGGGCACGAGGCCCGAGCCTGCGCGCGAGCCGAACGCGGTGACGGCCGCGGTGGTCCCGGCCTCGCCGTCCGCACCCGCGGTGACCGACGCGCGCGTCGTGGCGACGCCCAGGGGCTCGGCCGCGTCGACGCCGTCGACCGCGGCGAACGCGTCCCACTGCGCGGCGTCGACCTGGGACTCGGTGAACGACGGCTTGGCGTCGCCGGTCACGGTGAACGCGAGCTGGTCGACCGGGAGGTCGGTGATACCCGACGTGCTCGCGCGGGCCAGGCCCGCGGTCAGCGACGCGAGGAACCCGACGAGGAACGTGATGAGGACGATGACGGTGGACATGAGGACGAAGCGTCCCCGGGCGAAGCGCAGGTCGCGCAGCGCGACGAACATCAAGAGCCTCCGGTGGTTGGCGTGGAATCGATCTGCGTCCAGCCTCCCGCCGGAGCGCCCCGCGCGGATCGGGCCCGTGGACGGTCTCTGGTGGCCGCAGGGTGGGGCCGAGGATCAACCTTTCGATGGATCGCTCGCGGCACGTCGCGCCCGCCGCGTGGCTAGGGTGGCGATGTGAAGCCTCGCGCCGTGATCTCCGCAGCCCTCGGGCTCCAGGTCGCGCTCGACGTGCTCCTCGTGGCCCTCGTGGGGCTCGCGGTCGGCTCGCGCTGGGCCGAGGCCCTGAGCGCCGGGGGGCTGGACGCCGGGGCGTGGGGCGCGCTCGCGTGCGGCCTGGCGCTCCTGGCCGTCTACGGCGTGGGGCGCTCGCGGATCAACGTGCGGGACACCGCGGTCGACGCCCCGCGCGGCGCCTGGTGGCCCACGGGCGCCTGGGTCGCCGCGCTGATCGTGGGGTGGGCGCTCCTGCTGCTCCTGACCCCGGTCGCGCTGTGGATCGCGTTCCCCCTGATGTTCCTCGAGATGCACGTGCTCGGTCCGCGCCGCGGGATCCTGGCCGTGGCCGCGACGACCGCGTGCGCGATCGGCGGCGCGATCCTGGGCGGGCAGCAGCTCGTGGGCTCGATCCTCGGCCCGACGTTCGGCGGCCTCGTCGCGATCGCCGTCGTGCTCGGCTTCGAGACGATCGTGCGCGAGTCGCAGGGGCGCCAGGAGCTCATCGACGACCTGGTCCGCACGCGCGCGGACCTCGCCGCGTCCGAGCGCGAGGCCGCGGTCGCGACCGAGCGCGAACGCCTCGCGCGCGAGATCCACGACACGCTCGCGCAGGGCTTCTCGTCGATCGAGCTGCTGCTGCGCGCCGCGGACGCCTCGCTCGAGGAGGTCGTGGCACCGGGGGCGTTCGCCCCGGGCGCCCCCGGCCCGACGGCGGCACGCGCCGCCCGCGGCTACGTCACCCAGTCGCGGCTCGCCGCGCAGCAGAACCTGGCCGAGGCGAGACGCTTCGTGCGCGACCTGGCACCGGCCGACCTCGAGTCCGCGACCCTCGTGGGCGCGCTCGAACGGGTCGCCGACCGCACGGCGCTCGCCGCCGGGGGAGGGCTGACCGTCACGGTCGAGGCCTCGGGGCAGGCTCGTCCGCTGCCCGTGCCCGTCGAGACCGCGCTGCTGCGCATCGCCCAGTCGGCGCTCGCGAACGTCGTGCAGCACGCGGGGGCGTCGCGGGCCGCGGTCACCCTCAGCTTCCTCGGTGACGCCGTGGCGCTCGACGTGGTCGACGACGGCCGAGGGTTCGACCCGCGGCAGGTGGTTGCCGGTCGGGCCGGCGCGGTGCCGGGCCCGTCACGGGAGATGCGCTCCGTCGTCGGGCAGGAGGACGGGGAACCCGGTGCGGGGGCCGGCGACGCCCGCGCGCCCCGCTCGGGCTTCGGCCTGACGGCGATGCGTTCGCGCGTCGCCGAGCTCGGCGGGACCTTCTCGCTCGAGTCCTCGCCCGGCGACGGGACTGCGCTCGCGGTCCACCTGCCGCTCGACCCCCAGGAGGACTGATGACCGTCCGCGTCGTGCTGACCGACGACCATCCCGTGGTCCGCGCGGGCCTGCGGGCCGTCGTCGACGCCGAGGGAGACATGGAGGTCGTCGACGAGCTCGCCACGGCCGAGGAGCTCGTGCGCCGCGTGAGAGCGGGGCTCGAGGCCGACGTCGTGCTGCTCGACCTGCGGTTCGGCGACGGTCGCATGGGCGGCGCGCAGGCCGCGCGCGAGGTCGTCCGCCTGGGCGGTCCGCCCGTGCTGATCCTCACGACCTACGACTCCGACCAGGAGATCCTCGCCGCGATCGAGGCCGGTGCCACGGGGTACCTGCTCAAGGACGCCCCGACCGACGAGCTGACTGCCGCGATCCGCGCGGCCGCGGCCGGGCAGGTCGCGCTCGGGCCCAGCGTCCAGCGGCGCCTCCTCGGGCGCATGCGGGCCCCCGGGGTCTCGCTCTCTCTGCGCGAGCTCGAGGTGCTCGGGCTCGTGGCCCAGGGGCTGTCCAACGACGAGGTCGCGCGCGAGCTCTTCCTGTCGAAGGCGACCGTCAAGTCGCACCTGGTGCACGTGTACGAGAAGCTGGGCGTCGACTCGCGCACGGCCGCCGTGGCCGAGGCGCGACGGCAGGGCCTGCTGCGCGACTGAGCCCGGGACCGTCTCCGAGCCAACCCTGCTAGACTATGGGCGCCGTCAGAACGGCCGCGGAGGCTGGTCAGCCTGCCGAAGAGCCCAGGGATCTAGCCCTGAGGCGCCGCGCAACGAACACTACAAGGAGAGCCGTGCCCCTCGACACTGCCACCAAGCAGCGCATCATGACCGAGTTCGCCACGAGCGAGGGCGACACCGGTTCGCCCGAGGTCCAGGTCGCGATGCTGACGCAGCGCATCAAGGACCTCACCGAGCACCTCAAGGAGCACAAGCACGACCACCACAGCCGTCGTGGCCTGCTTCTCCTCGTCGGCCAGCGTCGCCGTCTCCTCGGCTACCTGCAGAAGGTCGACATCAACCGCTACCGCAGCCTCATCGAGCGCCTCGGTCTGCGTCGCTGACACCCCCTGACTCAGCCCGGTCCCACCAGGGACCGGGCTGGTCCGGTGTGATGTACCCGTAAGAAACCCACGCCGCCAGCCTTTCGTTCGGTCCTCGGTAGTGGCCCCCGGAACCCGCCTCGAGCGGGAAGACCGTGAGCCTCGATCGAAGACCGCCGAGCGTCGAGTGGATGCACCCTCGACAGGCACCGAAGGCGGCACTTCGAGAGTGAGGAGGGCACCCGTGGAGGGTCCCGAGATCGAATTCACCGAAGCAACGATCGACAACGGTCGCTTCGGAACCCGTACCGTCCGGTTCGAGACCGGACGCCTCGCGCGTCAGGCCGGTGGCTCCGCAGCCGCCTACCTGGACGGCGAGACCATGCTGCTGTCGACCACGACGGCCGGCAAGCACCCCAAGGACCAGTTCGACTTCTTCCCCCTGACGGTGGACGTCGAGGAGCGGCAGTACGCCGCCGGCAAGATCCCCGGTTCGTTCTTCCGTCGTGAGGGTCGCCCCTCGACCGAGGCGATCCTGGCCTGCCGCCTGATCGACCGCCCGCTGCGCCCCCTGTTCGTCAAGGGCCTGCGCAACGAGGTCCAGGTCGTCATCACCGTGCTCGCGATCCACCCGGACGACGCGTACGACACCCTGGCCATCAACGCCGCGTCGATCTCGACGCAGCTGTCCGGCCTGCCGTTCTCCGGCCCGATCGGCGCCGTCCGCGTCGCCCTCATCGACGGCCAGTGGGTCGCGTTCCCCAAGTACTCCGACAAGGAGCGCGCCGTCTTCGACATGGTCGTGGCGGGGCGTGTCGTGGGTGACGACGTCGCGATCACCATGGTCGAGGCAGAGGCCACCGAGGGTTCCTGGAACCTCATCAAGAACGAGGGCGTCGGCGCCCCGACCGAAGAGGTCGTCGCCGAGGGCCTCGAGGCCGCCAAGCCCTTCATCCGCGTGCTCGTCGAGGCGCAGCAGGAGCTCGCGGCCAAGGCCGCCAAGCCCGTGCAGGACTTCCCGACGTTCCCGGACTACCAGGACGACACCTACGCCGCGGTCGAGGCCGCCGCGTCGGCCCGCCTGGGCGAGGCCCTGAGCATCGCGGACAAGCAGGACCGCGAGAACCGTCTCGACGAGATCAAGGCCGAGGTCCAGGCCGAGCTCGCCGGTGACTTCGCGGGCCGCGAGAAGGAGATCTCCGCCGCGTACCGCGCGGTGCAGAAGAAGCTCATCCGCGCGCGCATCCTCACGGACGGCTTCCGCATCGACGGCCGTGGGCTCGCGGACATCCGCACCCTGTCCGCCGAGGTCGAGGTCCTGCCCCGCGTCCACGGCTCGGCGATCTTCGAGCGCGGCGAGACCCAGATCCTGGGTGTCACCACGCTGAACATGCTCCGCATGGAGCAGCAGCTCGACACGCTCTCCCCGGAGACGCGCAAGCGCTACATGCACAACTACAACTTCCCGCCCTACTCGACCGGCGAGACCGGCCGCGTGGGCAGCCCGAAGCGTCGCGAGATCGGGCACGGCGCACTCGCCGAGCGCGCGATCGTCCCGGTGCTCCCGAGCCGCGAGGAGTTCCCCTACGCGATCCGCCAGGTCTCCGAGGCCCTCGGGTCCAACGGCTCGACCTCGATGGGCTCCGTGTGCGCCTCGACGCTCTCGCTCCTCAACGCCGGTGTGCCGCTGCGCGCAGCGGTCGCGGGCATCGCGATGGGCCTCGTCTCCGACACCGTGGACGGTGAGACCCGCTACGCGGCGCTCACCGACATCCTCGGCGCCGAGGACGCGTTCGGCGACATGGACTTCAAGGTCGCCGGTACGCGTGAGTTCATCACGGCCATCCAGCTCGACACCAAGCTCGACGGCATCCCCGCCTCGGTCCTGGCCGGCGCGCTGACCCAGGCCCGCGACGCTCGCCTGACCATCCTCGAGGTCCTCAACGAGGCCATCGACGTGCCCGACGAGATGAGCCCCAACGCTCCTCGCGTCATCGCGGTCAAGGTCCCCGTGGACAAGATCGGCGAGGTCATCGGCCCGAAGGGCAAGATGATCAACCAGATCCAGGAGGAGACGGGCGCGGACATCTCCATCGAGGACGACGGCACCGTGTACATCGGTGCCACCGACGGCCCCTCCGCAGAGGCCGCCCGCGCGGCGATCAACGCGATCGCCAACCCGCACGTCCCCGAGATCGGCGAGCGCTTCGTCGGCACGGTCGTCAAGACCACGTCGTTCGGCGCCTTCATCTCGCTGTCCCCGGGCAAGGACGGTCTGCTGCACATCAGCCAGATCCGCAAGCTCGTCGGTGGCAAGCGCGTGGAGAACGTCGAGGACGTGCTGTCCATCGGCCAGAAGGTCCAGGTCGAGATCGGCGAGATCGACCCGCGCGGCAAGCTGTCGCTGCACGCGGTCGTCGAGGAGACCGACGCGCCCGCCGACGCCGAGGCACCGGCCGGGGACGACGCCTGACGTGCCCTGGAACCTTCCGCTCGTCCCCTCGGGCTCGCCCGAGGGTGAGCTGACCGCCGGGCAGGACGGGGCGACCATCCGTCGCTCCGTCCTGCCCGGCGGGGTTCGGGTCCTCACCGAGTCGATGCCGGGCCTGCGCTCGGCGACCGTCGGGGCGTGGGTCGGCGTCGGCTCGCGCGACGAGACCGACGGTCACTTCGGCTCCACGCACTTCCTGGAGCACCTGCTCTTCAAGGGAACTGCACGCCGGTCCGCGATGGACATCGCCGAGGCGTTCGACGCCGTCGGTGGTGAGGCCAACGCCGCGACGGGCAAGGAGCACACCTGCTACTACGCTCGCGTGCTCGACTCCGACCTGCCGATGGCCGTGGACGTCATCACCGACATGGTGACCTCCGCACGCCTCGACGAGGACGAGCTCGAGACCGAGCGAGGCGTGATCCTCGAAGAGCTCGCGATGAACGACGACGACCCCTCGGACGTCGTGCACGAGGAGTTCGCGCAGGCCGTCCTGGCCGGGCACCCCCTGGGGCGCCCGATCGGCGGCACGCCGGACACCATCAACGCCGTGCCGCGCAGCGCCGTCTGGGAGCACTACCAGTGGCACTACCGCCCGGAGACGCTCGTCGTCGCCGCGGCCGGTGGCGTCGACCACGACACGCTGTGCGAGCAGGTCGCGACCGCGCTCACGACCGGCGGCTGGGACCTCGACCCTGCCGGCACCCCGCGTGCCCGCCGCGACAACGCGGACGTGCAGGGCGTGGGGACGGAGGCCGTCGAGCTCACGATCCGTCGGACCGTCGAGCAGGCCAACGTCATCATCGGTGGCACGGGCCTGTCCGCGACCGACGACCGCCGCTTCACGCTCTCGGTGCTCAGCGCCGTCCTGGGTGGCGGCATGAGCTCGCGACTCTTCCAGGAGATCCGCGAGAAGCGTGGGCTCGCGTACTCGACGTACTCGTTCGCGTCGGGCCACGGCGGGATCGGGACGTTCGGCCTGTACGCAGGCTGCGCGCCCTCCAAGGTCGACCAGGTCACCGAGCTCATGACGAGCGAGCTCGAGAAGCTCGCCGAGTCGGGCATCACGGTTGCTGAGCTCGACCGGAGCATCGGTCAGCTCTCGGGCGGACTGGTGCTGGGGCTCGAGGACTCGGGTTCGCGCATGAGCCGCCTGGGCAAGTCGGAGCTCGTGTTCGGCGAGCTGCTGAGCGTGGCCGAGTCGCTCGACCGGATCCGTTCCGTGACGTCCGACGACGTGCGCAAGCTCGCGGAGGAGCTCGCCTCCCGTCCGCGCTCGACCGTGCGCGTGGGTCCCTTCGGGGACTGAGTCTCACCAGGTGAGTCAGGAGGGCCGGTGCGCATCACGCGCACCGGTCCTCCTCGCGTTGCGGCTAGGGTTGTCGGGTGACCTCGAACGACGTGACCCCAGGCCAGAGCGCTCCCCAGCCCACCCCGCAGCCCGCAGGCTCGACGCCGATCAGGGTCGCCGTGCTGGGCGCGGCCGGACGCATGGGGGCCACGGTGTGCGCGGCGGTCGAGGCCGCACCGGACCTGGAGCTGGTCGCGCGCATCGACGCCGGGGACGACCTGGCGCAGGTCGCCGCGGCGGGTGCCCAGGTCGCGGTCGACTTCACGGTCCCGTCGGTCACCGAGGACAACGTGCACGCGCTGATCGACCTCGGGGTCCACGCTGTCGTGGGCACCACGGGCTGGACCGACGAGAGCCGTGGCCGCCTGATCGCGCACCTCGGGCGCCGGGCCGCCGAGGGCACGAGCGTCGGCGTGCTGATCGCTCCGAACTTCGGCCTGTCGGCGGTCCTGGCCATGACGTTCGCGGCCAAGGCCGCGCGCTACTTCGAGTCGGCCGAGGTCATCGAGCTGCACCACCCGAACAAGGTCGATGCGCCCAGCGGCACAGCCACGCACACGGCCCACGCGATCGCCCGTTCGCGCGCGGAGGCCGGGCTCGGTGCGAGCCCCGACGCGACCGAGTCGGGCTGGGAGGCGCGCGGCGCCGACGTCGACGGGGTCCGAGTGCACGCGGTGCGCCTGCGCGGTCTGGTCGCGCACGAGGAGATCCTCTTCGGTAACGAGGGCGAGCAGCTGATCATCCGCCAGGACTCGTTCGACCGCGTCTCGTTCATGCCCGGTGTCCTGCTCGGCATCCGCGAGGTCGTCTCGCGCCCGGGCCTGACCGTGGGACTCGAGAACGTCCTGGACCTCTCGTGAGGAACCGCAAGGGCCTGATCGGGGCCGTGGTCGTCACGGCCCTGCTCGCGATCTACGTGTGGGCGATCCTGGGCCGCGCCGGTGGGCTCGTGGGCACGGGCGAGCCCGTGGGGATCGCGATCGGGATCGGTGTCCTGCTCATCCCGCTGCTCGTGATCGGTCTGATCGCCTGGGAGTTCCGGCTCGCGTTCACCGTCCAGAAGATGGCCGACACGCTGGCTGCAGCCGACGAGCTGCCCGTCGACGACCTGCCGCGGTCTCCCGGCGGACGCATCGACCGGGCCGCGGCGGACGCCGCGTTCGAGGAGCACCGCGCCCGCGCCGAGGAGCACCCCGACGACTGGCGCTCGTGGTACCACGTGGCGTTCGCGTACGACGCGTCGGGGGACCGCAAGCGTGCCCGCGCCATGCTGCGCAAGGCGGCGGGCCTGTACCGCGCCGAGCGCAAGGCGTCCCGCTAGGGCGATTCGCTCCCGCGCCGCGTCAGGCAGTGGCGAGGGGCGCCGTCGGGCGGGAATGGGCCCGGAGCTCACCGCGTCGCGGTGAGGCGCCCGCTCCTCAGATCGAGGCGCTCCACCGGTGCTCGACGACGTCGCGCACCCCCGTGGCCAGCGTGCGGGTGCGGTGGTCGGGTCCCAGGCCCGCTCCTCCGAGGAACTGCTCGCGCGCGGAGTCGCCGTCGAGGATCCACGCCACGACCTCTTCCGAACCGTCCTGACGCAACCGGTCGACGGCTGCGGACAGGAGCCGCGACCCGTGCCCGGACCGCTGGTGGGACGGCTGTACCTCGAGCGCGACGAGCTGGCCCGGGGACACGGCCGCGAAGCCGACGATCCGGTCCGCGGCGAGGGCCACGAGCACCGCGAAGCCCGGGCCGGGCGGGGACGAGACCGCCCCGGCCCACTGCTCCTGCATCCGGGGGACGTCGAGCGCGTCGATCACCGCCGCGCCCAGCACGTCGCCGTGCGCGGACCTCCAGGACTCGATCTGGATCGCGGTGACCGCGACCTCGTCGCCGGGGACCGCCGGTCGGACCGAGACGTCTGCCGCCTCGCTGAAGAGAGCCATTCGCCAGACCCTACCGGAGCGGCGTGCCCGGCCGTCGCGAGCGGGCGGGCGGGCACCCCGGTGGGCCGCCGGCGCGTCGACCGAGGACCTTGCCGTCAGGGGAACCCGAGAGCCCGCAGCCCCGCCGCGGTCGCGGCCGCGAGCACGACGACGAGCAGGAACGGGGCCCGCAGGGCGAGCGCGACCGCCGCGACGCCGAGCGCCGGCAGCCGGGCGTCGATCGCGATGCCCTGCCCGTCCCCGACGGTCTGGACCGCGACGAGCGCCGCGAGCAGGGACGCCGTGACCAGTGCCGCGGTGCGCGAGACGCGGTCGGACGCGAGCCAGTGCTCGGGGATGAGGTGCCCGGCGAGCTTGAGGCCCAGGCACACGAGGGACGCAGCGACCACGGTGGCCCACAGGGCGGCGTCGGACATCAGGGCTCCTCGGGACGGTCGGTCGCTGCGGGCAGGTCACCTGGGTTGCCCGGGTCACCCGGATCACCCGGGTCACCCGGGTCGGGCGAGCCCGGCGACGCCTCGTCGGCACGGTCCTGCGGGGCGCTCGCTGCGCCGTCGGGCACGTACTCCGTGACCGTGACGGGCTGCCTGGGCTGCCGGGCGACCTGGCCGACCACGATCGCGACGGCCCCCGCCGCCAGGACGGGGACGCCCGGAGCGACGAACGGGAGCAGCACGACCGCGACGACCACGGCCAGGGCCGCGGTGAGCTGCATGACGCGGCTCGCGAGCCGCGGCCACACGAGCGCGAGGAACGCGGCCCCGGCGGCGGCGTCGAGGCCCCATGCCTTGGGGTCGCCCATGGCGTCGCCTGCGAGCGCCCCGATCAGCGTGAGCAGGTTCCAGACGACGAAGATGCCGATCCCTGTCCACCAGAACCCTGCACGGAACGCGGCGCGGCTCTTCTGGGCCGTGGCGACCGCGGTCGACTCGTCGATCGTCAGGTGGGCCGCGAGCACGCGCCGCCAGCCGTGGAGCGCGAGCAGCGGCGAGAGCTGGGCGCCGTAGAGGGTGTTGCGCAGGCCGAGCAGCCCGGCCGTCGTGATCGCTGCTGCGGACGTGCCGCCCGAGGCGACGACGCCGATGAGCGCGAACTGCGAGCCGCCCGAGAACAGGAGCAGGCTGAGCACCATGGTTTGCGCGAGGTTCAGCCCCGCGACGACCGCGAGCGCCCCGAACGAGACGCCGTAGAGCCCGGTGGCGACCGAGACGGACACGGCCTGCCGGACGGCGGCGCGAACCTCGAGGCGGTCCTCGTCCCCGACGGGGCGCGCAGCCCACGACGACCGACCGGAGCCGTCGCCGGACGAGGCAGCGTCCGGGGAGGGCTCCGGGGTGGTCGTCATCGTCCGCTCCAGGTCGGGGGTCGGGTCGGGGTCAGTGCGCGGGCGAGAGCTGCGGGTCGGGCTCGGCCTCGCCGGCGGCGACCGCGTTGGCGGCCCGCTGGTGCGCGGTGAGCGACATGCGGTCGATGACGGCGAGCGCCAGGGCGCTGACGACGAACGCGAGGTGGATGACCACCTGCCAGAGCATCTGCTGCTCGGGCACCCGGGCGCTGTCGATGAACGTGCGCAGCAGGTGGATCGACGAGATCCCGATGATCGACATCGCGAGCTTCGTCTTGAGGACGTTCGCGTTGACGTGGCTCAGCCACTCGGGCTGGTCGGGGTGGTCGTCGAGACGGATGCGGGAGACGAAGGTCTCGTAGCCACCCACGATCACCATGATCAGGAGGTTGGAGATCATGACGACGTCGACGAGCCCGAGGACGTAGAGCATGGTGTCGGCCTCGGTGAGCCCGTGGCCGGAGAAGGCGCCCTCCGTGAGGTGCCAGAGCTCCTTCATGAACTGCCAGACGTAGACGACCTGCGCGACGATGAGCCCGAGGTACAGGGGGACCTGGAGCCATCGGGAGGCGAAGATGAAGTAGCCGAGCGAGATGGTGGCGGGGTGCTGCTTTCCGGTCAGTGCGGGGTGGTTCGGGGTGGTCGAGGCCACGTGCGGTACTCCGGTGGTGTGCGAGGTCTGCCGGGCGCGAGCCCGGTCGTTCTATCGCTTTTACGGTATCAATCCCTGACCTTGCTCAGAGCGCGACGTACACGGTCTCGAGGTACTCCTCGAGCCCCGCCTCGCCGCCCTCGCGGCCCAGACCGGACTGCTTCATGCCGCCGAACGGTGCGCTCGCGTCGGACACGAGGCCCCGGTTGATCCCGATCATCCCGGCCTCGACCTCCTCGCCGACCCGCATCGCGCGCGCCAGGTCGCGGGTGTAGGCGTAGGCCGCGAGGCCGTACTCGGTGTCGTTGGCCAGCGCGATGCCCTCGTCGTCGTCGGCGAACGCGACGATCGGCGCGACCGGGCCGAAGATCTCCTCGGTGACCACGCGCGAGCCCGCGTCGACCCCGGTCAGGACCGTGGGGGAGTAGAAGTGGCCGGGGGAGCGCGGCCGGTCGCCACCCGTGAGCACCTGGGCGCCCTCGTCGGACGCGACAGAGACGAGCTCGTCGACCTTGTCGACCGCCTTGCGCTCGATGAGCGGCCCGACCTTGACGCCCTCCTCGCTGCCCGGCCCCACGCGCAGCTCGCCGAACGCCCGGGCGAGGCGCTGACCGAAGTCGCGCGCTACGGCGTCGTGCACCAGGAAGCGGTTGGCCGCCACGCAGCTCTGACCCGTGTTGCGGAGCTTGGCGACCAGCGCGCCCTCGACCGCGGCGTCGAGGTCCGCGTCCGCGAAGACGAGGAACGGCGCGTTGCCGCCCAGCTCCATCGAGGTCCGCAGGACCTGGTCGGCGGCTCCCTTGAGGAGCGTGCGGCCCACGCCCGTGGACCCCGTGAAGGAGAGCTTGCGCAGGCGCGGGTCCGCGAGCAGGGGCGAGGTCACCTCGGCGGCCGACGACGTCGGCACGACGTTGACCACGCCCGTCGGCAGGCCCCGGTCCTCGAGGTGCCCGCGGATGATCTCCGCGACCAGGGACGTCGTGAGCGGCGTGAGGTGCGCGGGCTTGATCACGACCGTGCAGCCCGCGGCGAGCGCCGGTCCGATCTTGCGCGTGGCCATGGCGATGGGGAAGTTCCACGGCGTGATGAGCAGCGCGGGGCCCACCGGGCGCCGCGAGACGAGCTGCCGGTTGGCCCCGCTCGGTGCCGTGCGGACCAGGCCGTCGGTGCGCACGGCCTGCTCGGCGTACCAGCGCAGGAACTCGGCCCCGTACACGACCTCGGCGCGGGCCTCGGCGAGCGGCTTGCCGCACTCGGCCGTGATGAGCGCAGCGATGTCGTCGGCGCGGGCCGTGAGCGTCGCGAAGACGGCGCGCAGCAGCTCGGAGCGCTCGCGCGGCGCGACGGCGCGCCAGGCCGGGGCCGCGGCGTGCGCGGCCTCCAGGGCGCGCAGGCCGTCGGCGGGGCTCGCGTCCGAGACGTCGAACAGGACCTCCTCGGTCGCCGGGTCCGCGACCTCGAACGTCCGTCCGGCCTCGGCCGGCCCCCACTGGCCACCGATCAGCAGCCCGGTCGGCAGGTGCGAGACCAGGGCGGGGGACAGGGCGTTCGTGGCGGGCGACATGCTTCGAGTATCACGCGACCGGGTTCGCATCGACTCCTCACGCTCGTGCGCTCGGCCGCTGTCGCTCGGTCGCCCGACCCGGTGGTGCGCCGTCGACGTGACCGACCTCTCGGACACGGCGTGCGCCACGTGCGCACGCGTGGACCGACACGCCGTTTCGGCCTCGCGCGCGGTAGTTTGTGCACATGGCACTTCCCCCCACGCAGGCCCGACCGTTCGGCGCCGTCCTGACCGCGATGGTCACCCCGATGACCCTCGCCGGAGAGATCGATCTCGACGCAGCGGTCAAGGTCGCCAAGCACCTCGTGGACAACGGGAACGACGGTCTGGTCCTGAGCGGGACCACGGGGGAGTCGCCCACGACGCACGCACCGGAGAAGGCCGAGCTCATCCGCGCGGTGGTCGACGCGGTCGGCGACCGCGCGCACGTCGTGGCCGGGGCCGGGTCGAACGACACCCAGCACGCGGTCCGCATGGCCGAGCAGGCCGCGGAGGCCGGTGCGCACGGGCTCCTCGTCGTGAGCCCCTACTACTCGCGCCCCTCCCAGGAGGGGCTGTACCGCCACATCACGGCCGTCGCCGACGCGACGCCGCTGCCCGTGATGATCTACGACGTCCCAGGCCGCTCGGGCGTCCGCATCGCCCCGGCCACGATCGAGCGCCTCGCCGCGCACGAGCGCATCGTCGCGAACAAGGACGCGACGGGTGACGTCTACACCGCGGCCAAGCTCATCGAGTCGACCGGGCTCGCCTGGTACTGCGGTGACGACGCCATGCTGCTGCCGTTCCTCGCGCACGGCGCGGTCGGCATCGTCTCCGTGGCGGCGCACGCGGTCGGCACGCGCTTCGCCCAGGTCGTCGCGGCGTTCGACGCCGGTGACAACGCGGCGGCCCTCGCGGCCTTCCGCTCGGTCACCCCGGCGATCGACGCCATCAACGGAGCGGGCTTCCAGGCCGTCATGGCCAAGGCCGCGCTCCAGCTCCTCGGAGTCACCGAGAACCGATACCTCAGGCTGCCGTACGTCGCAGCCACGGACGACGAGGTCGCCGTCGTCCGCGCCGGTCTGGAGGCCTCCGGCCTGCTGGACCCGGTGACCCCGCGGCCACGCTGAACAAGCTGAACAACAGGCCAGGAGGCCCCGTGAGCCACCCTCACCCCGAACTGTCCCTGCCCCCCGCGCTGCCGGCCGGTGCCCTGCGCATCGTCGCCCTCGGCGGACTGGGCGAGGTCGGACGCAACATGGCCGTCCTCGAGTACGACGGGCGCCTGCTCGTCATCGACTGCGGTGTCCTCTTCCCCGAGGACAACCAGCCCGGCGTGGACCTGATCCTGCCGGACTTCGACTACATCAAGGATCGTCTCGACGACATCGAGGCGATCATCCTGACGCACGGCCACGAGGACCACATCGGTGCCGTGCCGTACCTGCTGCGCCTGCGTCGCGACATCCCCCTGGTCGGCTCGCAGCTCACGCTCGCGTTCATCTCGGCCAAGCTCAAGGAGCACCGCATCGCCCCCGTGACCCGCGTGGTCAAGGAGGACGAGACGGTGAAGTTCGGTCCCTTCAGCTGCGAGTTCGTCGCGGTCAACCACTCGATCCCGGACGCGCTCGCGGTCGCGGTCACCACGGGGGCCGGCACGGTCCTGCACACGGGTGACTTCAAGATGGACCAGCTGCCGCTCGACGGCCGCGTCACGGACCTGCGCGCGTTCGCTCGCCTGGGTGAGAAGGGCGTCGACCTCTTCATGGTCGACTCGACCAACGCCGAGGTCCCGGGCTTCGTGACCCCCGAGGTCGAGATCGGCCCCGTCCTGGACAGCGTGTTCGGCGCCTCGGACAAGCGGATCATCGTCGCGTCGTTCTCCTCGCACGTGCACCGCGTCCAGCAGGTCCTCAACGCCGCGCACAACCACGGTCGCCGCGTCGCGCTCGTCGGGCGTTCGATGGTCCGCAACATGGGCATCGCGGCCGAGCTCGGTTACCTCAAGGTGCCGGACGGCGTCCTGATCGACCTCAAGAAGGTCGACTCGCTGCGTGACGACGAGATCGTGCTCATGTGCACGGGCTCGCAGGGCGAGCCCATGGCCGCGCTGTCGCGCATGGCCAACGGCGACCACAAGGTCTCGGTCGGCCACGGCGACACCGTGATCCTCGCCTCGTCGCTCATCCCGGGCAACGAGAACGCCGTCTTCCGCATCATCAACGGCCTGACGCGCCTCGGCGCGCGCGTCGTGCACGGCGGCAACGCCAAGGTGCACGTCTCGGGCCACGCGAGCGCGGGCGAGCTCATCTACTGCTACAACATCCTGAAGCCCAAGAACGTCATGCCGGTGCACGGCGAGGTCCGTCACCTCGTGGCCAACGGGGCGCTCGCGGTCAAGACGGGCGTGCCCGCCGACCGCGTGATCCTCGCGGAGGACGGTGTGGTCGTCGACCTCGTCGACGGCAAGGCCTCGGTCGTGGGCGCGGTCCCGTGCGGCTACGTGTACGTCGACGGTTCGAGCGTCGGCGAGCTCACGGACGCAGAGCTCAAGGACCGCCAGATCCTCGGCGAGGAGGGCTTCATCTCCCTGTTCGCCGTGGTCGACTCCGCGACGGGCAAGGTCATCGCGGGCCCGCACATCCTGGCGCGCGGCTTCGCCGAGGACGACGCGGTGTTCGAGGACGTCCGTCCCCAGGTCGTGCAGGCCCTCGAGGACTCGATCGCGGGAGGCGCCACGGACGTGCACCAGCTCCAGCAGGTCATGCGCCGCGTGGTCGGGCGCTGGGTCTCCAACCGTCTGCGCCGCCGCCCGATGATCGTCCCGGTCGTCGTCGAGGCGTAGTCACCGATCGTCCGACGGGCCCGTCCCCCCGCTCTGCGGGAGGGCGGGCCCGTCGTCGTCAGGGGGCAGCGAGAGAGGGGGCGGCTCGCAGCAGCGGCGGCCCGACGGCGAGGATCGCCCTCTCGTAGCGCCTTGCCGCGGCCTCGGCGTCCCCGGGCAGGAGCCGACCGATCTCGAGGCTCACGAGCCCGTGGACGAGGCCCCACAGAGCCAGCGACGCCTCCTCCACCGCGGTGGCCAGGCCTGAGGAGGCCGGTGCTGCGCCGGCAGTGCCGGAGACGGCAGAGGCGAGGACCCGGCCCACGGCCTGCCGCAGGACGTCGAAGGTCGGTTCGGCCACGGCAGGCACGGCGCCGGCCTCGGGCGGGACGGACCGCTCGAACATCACGCGGTAGAAGTGGGGGTCGGCCAGCGCGCTGGTCCGGTAGGCGAGGCCCAGGGCCAGGAGGTCGTCGGCGGGCAAGCCGGTCCTCGGCGCAGAACCCAGGTGCTCCGCGAAGCGTCGGAAGCCCTCGACGCTCACCGCCGCGACCAGCTCCTCCCTGCTGCCGAAGAGGGCGTAGACCGCGGACGCGCTGGTCCCGGCGGCCTGCGCGACGCCACGGACCGTGACGGCCGACTCGCCGTGCTCGGAGATCCGCTGCGACGCGACGTCCAGCAGTGCCGCACGCAGAGAGTCGTCGTGAAGTCGGGGTCTGGCCACGGACAGGAGTCTAGATCCCTTGACGCGGGTTTGCGAACGGTGTTCTATAACAGTGTTCGTAAATCCTGCCGACGTCGCTCGGCCGACCAGGGGAGGCCCTCGTGCTCGAGCTCACCGACGCCGTCCGCATCACCGCCGGGATCGTCCTCCTGACGATCGTCGGGATCGAGTCCGGCGGGTTCTTCCTCGTCCGGGTCGTCACGGGCAAGGTCCCGGCCACCTCGTTCCAGACCTCCTTCTTCCGGGCCGGGCACGCGCACGCAGGGGTGCTCGTGATCCTGGGGCTGCTGTGCCTCGTGCTGAGCCAGGCGACCGGGCTCACGGGCTTCTGGAGCTGGCTCGCGGGGGTGGGCGTCCTCGTCGGGGCGATCCTCCTGCCCGGCGGGTTCTTCCTGTCCGCGACCGGGGCGGGGCGCGAGGCGCCCAACCGGTGGGTCGTGCTGCTGCCGGTCGGCGCCGGGTTCGTCGCCGCGGGGGTCGTGACGCTCGGGGTCGGGCTGCTGGTCGCGTAGGGCGCCAGGGTCGTGTGGGTGCGGGTCGCTAGCATCAGGCCATGGCAACCTCAGCAGACTTCTCCGGCCTCGCGCCCGTCCTCCTGGTGACCCACGACTCGAGCTCGAGCATCATCTACTCGCCCGGCGGCCCCGAGTACCACCAGCACAAGGACGCGCTCGAGCGCCACGGGGTCGAGGGTTCGGGGTACGACTTCTCGGGGGCTCTCCAGGCCGTGCTCGCGGACGAGTCGCCCGAGGTGCTCGAGGCCGTCGGGTTCGACCCCGAGGGCGGGATGGTGAGCGTCTACGGCACCGACCTGGACGCGCTCCTGGTCGCGGCCCGGCACCTGTCGCGGATCATCACCGACGCCGCCGCGCTGGACGCAGCCCTCACGCGGTCGGTCGAGCTCGGCCTCGACGACTGACGGGCCGCGTCGTGGTCGACCAGCTCTCGGTGGCGGGCGTGCCGGACCTCGGAGCGGTGTCGGCCGAGCTGCTCGGATCGCACCGCTTCGAGGACGGAGAAGGATTCCCGCCCTCCTACCGCCGCCTCGTGCGCCGGGCCGGGTTCTGCCGCCTGTTCGGCCTCTGGCTCGTCTACCCTCCCGCCCGGGACGGGTATGCCGACGGGTGGCAGCACCGCGCCGCGCACCTCACCGGCCGCTTCCGGGCGAGCTACCGGGACGGCCGGGTCGAGGGGTTCGACTGGATGGTCGAGCCCGACGGGGACTGGTCGCTGGCCGGACGGCTCGTCGTCTTCGCGTACAGCGAGAACGGTGACGCGCTGCTCTGGGACCCCTCGACGCGCAGGGACGGCGAGCTCGCGGTCTGGTGCAGCACCGGTCTCGACGCGCTCACGTTCCTGGGGGCCTCGCTGACCGACGCCCTGCCCCGGGTGAGGGAGCTGAGCGGGCCGTTCGCGGACGACGCGGTGGCCGACCTCGAGTGCCTGACCCCAGCGCGGACGGACGGCTGACCGGGACCGCGTGCCGCAGGCTCCTCCCCGGTCAGGGGTCGTCGCCTCGCCCGGCCGGCCGAGGGCGCGCTACGCCGAGCGCATCCGACGCAGGTGCGCGAGCTGCCTGCGGTGCTCGCCCACGACCCACTCGCCCGTGAGGCGGGGGTCGTGGGAACCGTCAGGGCCGTCCGCGTCGTCCGCGTCGTCCGTGTCGTCACGGACGGACGCCTCCAGGTCGTCGAGGTAGGCCCGGTCCGCCCCGAACCGCTCCCAGAGCGCGTCGCTGCCCGTGCAGACGTGCCCGTGACCCGGGACGAGCGTGTGCACGCCGTGCTCGGAGATCGCGTGCTCGAGCGCGTCGAGCCCCGGGCGGTAGTCGCCCACGGGGTCGGGTGACGCGAGGTCCAGGAGCGGGACCTCGAGGTCCGAGAGCATGTCGCCCACGACGATCACGCCCGCGCCCGGCAGGACCAGGGCTCCGTGACCGGGTGCGTGCGCCTGGTGCTCGACCACTATCACCAGCGGCTCGCCCACTTCTGGACGGGCGCCGGGAGCGGTCGCCGAGCCCGACGACGTCGCGGCCCTCGCAGGGTCGGGCCACGGGAGGAGGACCGCGCCGACCGGGGTGTCCTCGGCCGAGGCGTCCGGCGCGGTCGAGGGGAGGGGCGTGAGTCGACCGAACAGGGCGAGATCGTGCCCGGGTGCCTCTCGCTCGACCTTCACCAGGTCCTCGGCGAGGCTGCGCTGCTGGGCGCGGACCGCCGTCGGGCAGGCCCAGCGCGCGACGTCGCCCAGCGAGCGGGACCACAGGACGTGGTCCCAGTGCGGGTGCGTCGAGAAGCCCGCGGTCACGTGCCATCCCCGGCGCGAGACGGTGGCCGCGAGGGACTCGACCTCCTCGACCGTGATGCCCGGGTCCACGACCAGGGCGCGCCCGTCCGGGGCCACGACGACCGTCGTGGTGCTCGTCCAGATCTCGGCGGTCGCGACGTGGACGCCGTCGGCGATCTCGTGCAGCTCGCGCAGGGCGAGGGGAGCGGTGCTCATCCCTCGATCCTGCCCCCGGAGGGCGCCGGTCGGCGAACGCGGGGCTCGCCGCGCGCCCGGAGAAACCGACGTCACATGACACGCACGCCCCAGGTGCGCGCTCGAGCACCCGTGCGCAGGTACCGTGGTGCCTACTATGGCGACCCGGACGTCCACCTCGGCGAAACGGCCCGCGACCTCCCGCAAGAAGCCCACGGCACGTGGTGCGACGGCCAGGAGATCGGGGGGCCCTACGAGCGCGTCACGCGCTCCGACGGGTTCGCAGGCGGGTCGTCGACCCGCCCCCTGGCCGGTCCGCGCGGTGCGCGGGCTGTGGCTCGGGTGTGCGCACGCGGTCGGCGCGGTCGCACGCAGTATCGGTAAGGGAGCAAGAGAGCTGGACCCCTCACATCGGCGCGACGGCGTCGCGTTCCTCCTCCTGGCGCTCGCCGTGATCGTCGCGGCCCGCGAGTGGTGGGGGATCTCCGGCGCGTTCGGCACCGCGGTGCACGCGGTGGCCGCAGGAGTCTTCGGCGTGGCCGCGGTCGCCCTGCCGGTCCTGCTCGTGTGGCTCGCGGTCCGGATCATGCGCCACCCCGAACGTTCCCAGGCGAACTCGCGCGTCGCGATCGGCCTGACCTTCATCGTGGTCTCCGTGTGCTCGCTCGTGCACATCGCCGAGGACCTGCCCGCCCCCCGCGACGGCTTCGCGGCCGTCCAGGACGCGGGCGGCGTGATCGGCTACCTCTTCGCGACGCCGGTGCAGACCGGGCTCACGCAGTGGTTCGCGGTGCCGCTCTTCCTGCTCTTCGGGTTCTTCGGGATCCTCGTGGTCACCGCGACCCCGGTGCACGCGATCCCCAGCCGCCTGCGCGGCATCTACGACCGGCTGACGGGCAACCACCGTGAGGGCGAGGACGGGACGGACCCGGACGGCCTCCAGCTGGCCGACGGCGTCTCGCGCCACGACGGCACCGACGAGACCGCGCCGCGCAAGAAGCGGACCGGGCGCGCCCGCAAGACCAAGGCCGAGCGGGACGCGGACACCGCCGAGCGCGAACGGCTCGACGGCGGCTACGTCGGCGACGAGGCGTTCGAGCGCGCGGCGATGCTCGAGGCCGAGGAGGAGGCCGCGCGCAAGACGGCCCGCAGCCGCCGGGCCGCGGCCGCCGCAGCGGCCCCGCCCGACGCGCACGAGGACTTCGGCGACCTGCCCACCCAGGTGATCCCCGCCGTCGGGCAGACCGCCGCGTCGCCCACCGCCCCGCCCCCGCCGCCCCCGAACAACCCCGTGCCGCGGGGCGTGCAGCCCATGCTCGAGGGCGACACGGTCTACGTGCTGCCCTCCGAGGACGACCTGGTCAAGGGGGCGCCCCACAAGGTGCGCTCGGCCGCCAACGACCGCGTGGTCGAGTCGCTCACGCGCGTGTTCGACCAGTTCGAGATCGACGCCAAGGTCACCGGGTTCACGCGAGGCCCCACCGTGACCCGCTACGAGGTCGAGGTCGGCCCCGCGGTCAAGGTCGAGCGCATCACGAACCTGTCCAAGAACATCGCCTACGCGGTGGCCTCGGCCGACGTCCGCATCCTCTCGCCCATCCCGGGCAAGTCGGCGATCGGGATCGAGATCCCCAACACCGACCGTGAGACGGTCGTGCTGGGGGACGTGCTGCGCTCCTCGGTCGCGCGCCGCACCGAGCACCCCATGGTCATGGGGGTCGGCAAGGACGTCGAGGGCGGCTACGTGGTCGCGAACCTCGCGAAGATGCCGCACATCCTGGTCGCGGGCGCCACGGGCGCGGGCAAGTCGAGCTTCATCAACTCCATGATCGTCTCGATCCTCATGCGGGCCACGCCCGAGGAGGTGCGCATGGTCCTCGTGGACCCCAAGCGCGTCGAGCTCACGATCTACGAGGGCATCCCGCACCTCATCACGCCCATCATCACGAGCCCCAAGAAGGCCGCCGAGGCCCTCGAGTGGGTCGTGCGCGAGATGGACGCACGGTACGACGACCTCGCGATGTTCGGCTACAAGCACGTCGACGACTTCAACACCGCGGTCCGCGCGGGCAAGGTCAAGCCGCTGCCGGGCTCTGAGCGCAAGATCGCAACGTACCCGTACCTGCTCGTGGTCGTCGACGAGCTCGCCGACCTCATGATGGTCGCGCCTCGCGACGTCGAGGCCTCGATCCAGCGCATCACCCAGCTCGCCCGTGCCGCCGGCATCCACCTGGTCCTCGCGACGCAGCGCCCGTCGGTCGACGTCGTCACGGGGCTCATCAAGGCCAACGTCCCCTCTCGCCTCGCGTTCGCGACGTCCTCGCTCGCGGACTCGCGCGTCGTCCTGGACCAGCCGGGCGCCGAGAAGCTCATCGGGCAGGGTGACGCGCTCTTCCTGCCCATGGGGGCGGCCAAGCCCATCCGCGTCCAGGGCGCGTGGGTCGGCGAGAGCGAGGTCCACGCGGTCGTCGAGCACGTCAAGGCGCAGCTCAAGCCGTCCTACCGCACCGACGTCGCGGCGGCCGCGGCGACCAAGAAGCAGGTCGACGAGGACATCGGTGACGACCTCGACCTGCTGCTGCAGGCCGCCGAGCTCGTCATCACGACCCAGTTCGGCTCGACCTCGATGCTCCAGCGCAAGCTGCGGGTCGGGTTCGCCAAGGCCGGGCGCCTCATGGACCTGCTCGAGTCGCGCGAGATCGTCGGCCCCTCCGAGGGGTCCAAGGCGCGCGAGGTCATGCTCACGGCCGAGGACCTGCCCGCGACGCTCGCGATGTTGCGCGGCGAGCCGGACCCTGGCGTCTACGACGGCCAGGGCGGGGGAGGCGGTGCGCCTGCGGGCAACGGCCGCGACTACTCCGACGGCGCCGACGGGCACATGCCGCCCGTCGCGCAGGAGTACCACGACGACGCGGGCGACGAGGCGGACTGGCGCGAGCGCTGACCGACGAGTCCGGGCCTCAGCCCTGGTCCGCGGGTCGGGCGTCCGAGGTGGCGGCGTCGACCGCGGACGGGGTCCGTTCGCCCAGCCGCGGGGGAGCACCCGTCGCGACCGGGGGCGAGAGCCGCTCGGACGCCGTGGCACCGACAGCCGTCCGGACACGCTCGTAGCGTGCCGCTACCTCGGCGGGCCCCACGTTCGCGGTGCCTTCGGCGAGGATCTCAGGGAGCACGCGCACCGCGTGCCTGCCCAACCGGTCGACGGTCGTCGCGGTCCACTCGAACCCGGTGACACGCGCAGCCCCACCCGCGGGCTGGGTCACGGTCGCCGTGACCAGGAGCCCCGACTCGGTCCCCGGGGTGCAGCACGCGGCGTCCTGGTTGGAGACGTAGTTGCCCAGGCCGTAGGCGACCCACATCCCCTGGCCGTCCGGTCCGCCCGGGAGCATCGCGACCGGCTGCGGGACGTGGGCGTGGTGGCCGAGCACCAGGTCGACCTGGCCCGACGCGGCGAGCGCCGTCGCGAGCCCGACCTGCTCCGTGGTCGGTGCGGTCGTGTACTCGACGCCCGCGTGCATGCTCACGACCACGAGGTCTGCGCCCGCCGTGCGAGCCGCCGTCGCACGGGCCACCAGGTCGTCGGGGTCCAGCAGGGTCACCGACCAGGGCGCCGTCGAAGGCACGGGCATGCCGTTGGTCCCGTAGGTCGCGGACAGGTGGGCGACGACGATCTCCCGTCCTGCGCGTTCGAGCACGTAGAGGGCGGGAGCTGCCGCCTCGGCGGCCGACCGGGCCGTCCCGACGTGCCCCAGGCCGGCCGCGTCGAGCGCGTCGAGCGTGGCGACGACCCCGGGCAGGCCCTGGTCCACGGAGTGGTTGGACGCGGTAGAGCACCCGTCCCACCCCTGCTCGCGGAGGTCGGTCGCCAGGTGGGAGTCCGCGACGAACGTCGGGAAGCCCTCGGGGCGACCGCCGGCGGCCGTCAGAGGCACCTCGAGGTGGCACAGCGCCAGGTCCGCCCCCGAGACCCAGGCGTCGGTCCCCGCCAGGAGCGTGCTGAAGTCGTAGCCGGCGGAGCCCGTCCGGGCCGACGCGTGCACGGGGAGGTGGGGCAGCACGTCGCCCGCGGCGACGATCGTGAAGACCGCGTCGGGCTCCGGCGGGGGGCTCGGCACGGCAGGAGCCGGCGCGGGGGTCGAGGAGGCCTGGGCGGGGGGCACCGCGTCGAGGTCGAGGAAGAGGGTCCCGGAGGCCGCGACGAGAGCAGCGACGAGCCCGGCGGCAAGGAGCTGGCCGAGCCGACGGCGGCGTCGGGTCGCGCGTACGTGACGTGTCACGGCTGCGACACTAGCGGTATCGCGCGCGCATTCGAAGACCTCGTGATATAGGGAGGATGTTCTGTGTGGGCTTGTCCGAAGAGTCCTTTTCTGGACGTGTCGGACGACCGCTCGCGGAGCGCCTAGGCTTGTCCCGTGGTCACAGCCGTCCCGTCCCCCTGGAACTCCGCGAACGCGGTCACTATCGCCCGGATCGCCGTGGTGCCGTTCTTCGCGTGGGCTCTGCTCGCCGACGGCGGGCACACGGTCACCTGGCGCCTGGTCGCGACGGGACTGTTCGTCCTCGCGGCCGCGACGGACCGGGTGGACGGCTACCTGGCCAGGAAGTACAACCTGGTCACGGACCTCGGTAAGCTGCTCGACCCCATCGCGGACAAGCTGCTGATCGGAGCCGCGCTCGTCCTGCTGTCGGCGCTCGGCGACCTCCCGTGGTGGGTCACGATCGTCATCCTGGCCCGCGAGCTGGGCATCACGCTCATGCGGTTCGCGGTCCTCAAGTACACGGTCATGCCGGCGTCTCGAGGCGGCAAGCTCAAGACGGTCCTGCAGTCCGTCGCCATCTCGATCTTCCTGCTCCCGCTCAACCAGATGCCGTCGTGGATCTCGGTGGTCGGCTGGATCGTCCTCGTGGCGGCTCTGGTCGTCACGGTCGTCACGGGGGTCGAGTACGCCTACCAGGGCTGGCGCCTGCGCCGGGACGCGCTGCGCGCCGCCCGGACGTCCGGGCAGGACTGAGTCGCTCCTCATGGCCACCCCGGACGCGATCGCGCCCCCCGAGGCCGTGGTCGTGCTCGAGGCCGTGGCGTCGAGAGGGTGGACCGTCGCGGTCGCCGAGTCGCTGACCGGTGGTCTCGTGTGCGCCCGTCTGGTCGCCGTGCCCGGTGCGTCCGCGGTGCTGCGCGGTGGGGTCGTCGCGTACGCGACGGACCTCAAGCAGAGCATCCTGGGGGTCGACGGCGAACTGCTCGCCGAGCGCGGAGCCGTGGACCCGGACGTCGCACGAGAGATGGCCCAGGGAGTCGCCCGGAACCTGGGGGCCGACGTCGGCCTCGCGACCACGGGCGTGGCGGGCCCCGATCCCCAGGACGGCAAGGCCCCGGGCCTCGTGTTCGTGGCGGTCGCGACGCCCGAGCGCACCGAGGTCCGCGAGCTTCGGCTCGAGGGCGGCCGGGCAGAGGTCCGGGAAGGCGCGACCCGGGGACTGCTCGGACTGGCTCGGGCGACGATCAGCGGGTGAAGGTCAGCGGGTGAACTTGCCCTCCGGTGGGACGACCAAGGCCGAGCGCGGGCGAACACGTGGAGAGTTCGTGAACACCAGGCAACGGCGTGGACTTCCGCGTGGTGCGGGAACAACCTTGGTGAGAAGGACGTTGAACAGCACGTGATCGCCAAGAGGCCATTCAACAGATCAGCACATGAGACTGCCCCGGGTGCGGGGTACGGTAGGACGATCCCCACGCGAGGGGCGCGGGGAACGACAGGTCAGCGAACCACCACCGGAGCGAGGCAGGCTCCGACGGTCGCACGGGACACGGAAGGGGGCCGCCAGATGATTGTTCTTCGTCGAGAGATCGGGGACGTGCTGCGAGACGCTCGCCAGCGACAGGGCCGCACCCTGCGAGAGGTGTCCTCGGCTGCACGCGTCTCCCTGGGGTACCTCAGCGAGGTCGAGCGCGGCCAGAAGGAAGCGTCGTCCGAGCTCCTGGGCTCCATCTGCGAAGCCCTCGACATCCCCATGTCGTTGGTGCTGCGCGAGGTCAGCGACCGGGTCGCCGTGGCCGAGGGTCTGATGATCCCGGACACGATCCCCGCAGACTTCGCCGTCACGCTCATGGGTCGCGGAGCGGCTGCAGAGAGCGCGCGGCGCATGCGCGAGGACCTTCAGCCGGTCGGCTGAGCCTCAGGGCTTCTGACAGCTCGGACAGTAGAAGATCGGTCGCTCGAACGGCGCCTCGTTCGCCCGGGCGACAGCGACGGGCGTGCCACATCGGTGGCACGCCCGTCGTGCTCTGCCGTGGACGTGTCGTCGCACGGTCCCCACGCCCTCCGCGACGCTGCGGAGCATCTGGCCCCGCGCGGTCCGCAGGAGCGCCTCCAGGTCGCGGTCGGAGACGTCGGACACCTGGGTCCACGGCCACATCCCCTGGGCGAACAGGCTCTCGGCCGTGTAGATGGTGCCGAGGCCCGCGACCCCGCGCTGGTCCAGCAGGGCGTCGGCGAGGGGCAGTCCTCGGGCGACGCGACCTGGAGGTCCGCCCGCGGTCGCCTGCGCCGGGAACCCACCCGTCGCTGCCGCATCGCGCAGGCGGGCGAGCGCGAGCAGGACGCCGGAGTCCGGGGCGCTGAGGAAGTCGTCCGCGAGGACGTCGGGACCCAGGTGCCCGAGCAGGACGTGCTCGTCACGGGTGCGGACCAGGTCGAGCATGCCGAGCCGTTCGCCGACGCACGTCCAGACCTCGTTCGCGAGGACTGCCCGGACGTCCGTCCCACGTGCGACGGCTCCGCCCGTCCCTGTGCGGGCGACGCGCCACTGTCCCTCCATCCGCAGGTGGGTGTGCAGGGTCGTCCCGTCGTCGATTCGGGTCAGGAGGTGCTTGGCGTACGGCCTGACCTCGACGACGGTCCGACCGGTGAGGTCGACCCCGCCCGCGCTCGGCCATCGGAGGTCGGCCCGTTCGAGGACCCGGCCGCGCAGTGCTGTGTCGAGGCGGTCCGCCGTCACCTTGACCACGTCACCCTCGGGCATCGGTAGCTCCTCGACCGGTCATGCGCGCAGGCCCCGCGGGGTGGGGCGGAAGCCCGCTTCCATGAGCGCGGCGGTCACCCCGAAGGCGCGCGACGCGGTGCTGCCCGCGCCGGCGAGGGCGTCGATCCCGTCGATCCGTCCGATGACCATCTTGCCGAGCAGCCCGGCGCGCGAGGCGCGTGCGAGCTCGGCGCACGCCAGCGCGAGGCGGCGCGCGGAGGTCTCGGAGTCGTCGCCGAACGAGAGGAGGGAACGACCGCCGCGCTCGACGTACAGGACCAGGTCGCCGCCTGCGAGCACGACGACGGAGCCCACCTTGCGCCCGGGGCGATGCGTCGCGCGGGGCGTGGTCCGGGCGGGCTCGGTGCCCGGTGCGAGCGCGAGGGCCGTCGCGGACCCCGTGGTCGCGCTTGCCGACGTGCGCACCTCCGACAGGCCTCCCGGTGCCGACCCGCTCCGCACCCCGAGACCGACGGGCGCCCCGCCTCCCGGCTCGTGCGGTACCCGGGGCTCGGGCCAGGGAAGGGCCGCGCCGTACGGGTTGGCAGGGTCGGTCGCGGCCAGGAGCAGGGCCGAGAGCTCGCGGCGCCCCGCCGACTCGGCGGCGTGCTCACGGTCCTGGGCGTCGGTGCGGAGCTGGTCGACGGCCCCCGGCAGCGCGAACTGTGAGCCGCCGAGGTGCTCGACGAAGTAGCCGCGCCGGACGGTGCCCGTGGTCTCCAGCTCCGACAGGACGCGGTAGACGCCGCGGAAGTAGTTCGTGACTCCCTCGGAGGGGGCTGCTCCGCGGGTCAGCACGCCGTGACGGTCCAGCAGGACCCTCGTCAGGGCGTGCGTGCGCCGGGTGGGGTCGGGTTCACGCAGGGGAAGAGCTGACCATCTGCCCGAGCCGCCACGCAGGTCGGACTCGCCGCGGGCGGCGGCCATCGACCCTGCTCCGAGCGAGGCGAAGCGGCCGCGGGCCAGGGGGCGGGCACGGACCGGAGCGCGTGGTGCGCGGTGCGCGCCGCCTCCCGGGCCGAGACGGCTGCGCAGTGCCCCGAGCCCGTCGTTGGTGACCCAGCCCGCCCACACCAGGTCCCACAGGACTTCCAGGGTCGCTGCCTGCGAGGCTTCCGCGAGCTCGGCGATGCGTGGGAGGAAGAAGCCGCCCGAGCCCGTCAGCAGGTCGACGACCGCCCGGTGCAGGTCGGTGTCGAGCGGGCCGTCCTCCTCGAGGGGCGTCACGTCGGGGAGCGTCAGCGGGGCCGCGTCGGCGAGGTGGAGGCTCACGAGCCCGTCCTTGCCGCCGGGCAACGACGAGTGCCCGCACCACAGGACCTCGCCCGTGGTGGTCAGCTCGTCGAGCAGCGCGGGGGAGTAGTCGGTGACCCGGGAGGGCAGCACCAGGGTCTCGAGCGCCGAAGCCGGGACCGCGGCCCCCGAGAGCTGCTCGACGACCCGCAGCAGCCCGTCGGTGCCCCGCAGCGTGCCGATCCCGTGCCAGCGCGGCAGGAACACGCCCAGGGCCTCGGGAGCGACCGGCTCGACCTCGGCGCGCAGCGCCGCGAGCGACCGGCGCCGCAGCGTCCGCAGCACCTCGGCGTCGCACCACTCCTCGCCCGTCCCCCCGAGGGACTCGGGGCGCAGGCGGCCGCACACCAGCACCCGTGCGGCCTCGAGCCTCCTCAGCACGCCCGTGGCGACCGCCACGCCGATCCCGTACCGCGCCGCGACCTCGTGTGCCCCGAACGGTCCGTGGGTGCGGGCGTGACGCCGCACGAGGTCGCCCAGCGGGTCGGGGACCGGTTCGGTGAAGACCTCGGGGATGCCGGTGGGCAGGGCGACCCCCAGCGCGTCCCGCAGCCGCCCGGCGTCCTCGACCACGGCCCACTGCTGTGCGTCGGCGTCGGGCACCCCGGCCAGACGCACCTGGATCACCCGGCGCGCCCCTTCGAGGCCCGTGAGCCACGCGGGCACCTCCTCGCGTACCTCCTCGCGCGTGCGCCGCGCGACCTCCACGGCAGGGAGCGGGCCGAGCCTGCGCAGCAGGTCCCACACGTCCTCCGCGTGCCGCGCCTGGCGGCCCGGGACCAGCGCGCCGAGCTCGGCCTCGGTCCGTTCGACCGACTCCGGGTCCAGCAGGTCCGCGAGCTGCGAGGCCCCGCCCTCGGTGCCCAGGAGCTCGGCCAGGAGCGTCGGGTCGAGCGAGAGCGCGGCCGCGCGGCGCTCGGCGAGGGGCGCGTCGCCGTCGTACAGGAACTGGGCCGTGTAACCGAACAGGAGGGACTGGGCGAAGGGGGACGGGGTCGGGGTCGTGACGTCGACCAGCCGGACCCGGCCCGCCGTCAGGTCCCTCATGAGCTCGGTCAGCGCCGCGACGTCGAAGTCGTCCTGGAGGCACTCGCGCGCGGCCTCCAGGACGATGGGGAACTCGGGGTACTCGCTCGCGACCGAGAGCAGCTGGGCCGAGCGCTGGCGCTGCTGCCACAGCGGCTGACGCTTGTCGGGGCGGCGCCGGGGGAGCAGCAGGGCGCGGGCCGCCGCCTCACGGAAGCGCGCGGCGAACATGATGGAGCCGCCGAGCTCGGCACGGACCTCGTCGAGCACCTCCTCGGGGGCGAGCAGCAGGTCCTCGGCCGTCACGACGGGCGAGCCGGTGGTCCCGGCAGTGCCGCCGGGCTCCTCGCCCCATCCGCCGTCTCCCAGGTCCGGGAGCCGCAGCACGATCCCGTCGTCGGAGTGCATGGCCGCGGCGTCGAGCCCGTAGCGGTCGCGCAGCCTCGCGCCCAGGACCAGCGCCCACGGCGCGTGGACCTTGGCGCCGTAGGGCGAGTGGATGACGACGCGCCAGTCGCCCAGCTCGTCGCGGAACCGCTCGACGACGACCGTCCGGTCGTCCGGGACGCGACCCGTGGCCTCGCGCTGGTCGGCGAGGTAGGCGACGAGGTTGTCGGTCGCCCAGGCGTCGAGCCCCGCGTCGCGCAGGCGCTCGGTGAGCGGGCCGTCCGCCGCCGCGAGCGACTCGAGCTCGCGCACCCAGGCGCCCACGGCCCGGCCGAGCTCGGCGGGGCGACCGGGGGAGTCGCCCTTCCAGAACGGCAGGCGTCCGGGGGCGCCCGGCGCGGGAGTCACCAGGACACGGTCCGGGGTGATGTCCTCGATGCGCCACGTGCTCGAACCGAGCGTGAACGTGTCGCCGACGCGCGACTCGTAGACCATCTCCTCGTCGAGCTCGCCCACCCGCCGACCACCCCGGGCCCGCGCTCCCGTCGCGGCGCCCCCGGGTGCGTCGCCGAGCACGCCCGCCGTGTCCTCGGGTCCTGCCGTCGTGGAGGGGTCCGTGGCGAGGAACACCCCGTACAGGCCGCGGTCCGGGATGGTCCCGCCGCTCGTGACCGCGAGCCGGAGCGCCCCGGGTCGCCCGCTGAGCACGCCCGTCGTCCGGTCCCACACGATCCGTGCGCGCAGCTCGCCGAAGTCCTCGCTGGGGTAGCGGCCCGCGAGCATGTCCAGCACGGCGTGCAGCGTCGCGTCGCCGAGGGCACCGTACGGTGCGCTGCGTCGGACGAAGGCCGCGAGCTCCGCGACGGTCCAGTCGTCGAGCGCGACCATGGCGACGACCTGCTGCGCGAGGACGTCGAGCGGGTTCGACAGCACGTGCAGGTGCTCGATCTGCCCGGTGCGCATGCGGTCCGCGATCACGGCCGAGGGCACCAGGTCGCCCCGGAAGGTGGGGAACACCACGCCGTGGGACACCGCGCCCACCTGGTGCCCCGCACGCCCGATGCGCTGGAGCCCGCTCGCGACCGACGGTGGCGCCCCGACCTGGACCACCAGGTCCACCGCGCCCATGTCGATGCCGAGCTCGAGCGAGGACGTCGCGACGACCGCGGGAAGCCGCCCGTCCTTGAGCTCGGTCTCGGTGCGGGTGCGCTCGGCACGGCTCATGGAGCCGTGGTGGGCCCGCGCGATCACGGGCTCGGTGCCTGCGCTCGCGCCCGACTGGGCCAGTACCTGCGCGGGCTGGAGCGTACCGACGTCCGGCACGTCCTCGCCCTGACGCTCGGCCCAGACCTCGTTCATGCGGGCCGTGAGCCGTTCGGCGCCGCGCCGGGAGTTGGTGAAGACCAGGGTCGAGCGGTGCTCGGCCACGAGGTCCACGACGCGCTCCTCGACGTGCGGCCACACCGAAGGGCGCGGAGGCCGACCGGTGGCCGGGCCCGAGAGGTCGGGCTCGCCGTCGGGCAGGGGAGGGAGGCCCTCCGGCCCGGCGCTCCCGCCGGGCCCGGGCACGCTGCGCAGGTCGGAGAGGTCCGGGACGGGGACGACGATGTCGACCTCGATCTTCTTCTCCGAGGGAGGCTGCACGACGACGACCTCGCGCCCCTGGTCGTCCGGCCGGCGGTGCCCCGCGAGGAAGGTCGCGACGGCCTCGACCGGGCGGACCGTCGCCGACAGGCCCACGCGCTGCGCGGGCACGGGAAGCAGGGCGTCGAGCCGCTCGAGCGAGACCGCGAGGTGCGCCCCGCGCTTGGTCCCGGCCACGGCATGGATCTCGTCGATGATGACGGTCTGCACACCGGCCAGCCCCGCACGCGCCTGCGACGTCAGGACGAGGAACAAGGACTCGGGGGTCGTGATGAGGATGTCCGGCGGTGCGACGCCGAAGCGCCGCCGCTCGCTCGCGGGAGTGTCGCCCGTGCGGGTGCCGACCACGACGTCCGGGACCGTGGTGCCGAGCCGCACGGCGGCCTGCCGGATGCCCGCGAGCGGCGAGCGCAGGTTGCGCTCGACGTCCGCGGCCAGCGCCTTGAGGGGCGAGACGTAGAGGATCCTGCAGCGCTGCGCGCGGTCGTCGCCCGGCCCTGGCGCGGGTCCACCCGGTGGCTGCTCGTCGGGGCGCGTGAGCAGCCGGTCGAGCGACCACAGGAACGCCGCGAGGGTCTTGCCCGAGCCCGTCGGGGCCACGACCAGCGCGTGCCGGTCGCTGCCGATCGCCTCCCAGGCGCCCGCCTGCGCGGCCGTGGGGCGCTCGAACGCGCCCTCGAACCATGCGCGGGTCGGGGCGCTGAAGCCGGCGAGCGGGTCGGGTGACGTCACCTCGCCATTGTGGGCGCTGCCACCCACAAACGCTCCCCGCCGTGGAACCCCGTCAGGCGGGGCCACCGAGACGTGGCAGGCTGTCCCCGTGCGGTATCGAGAGTTCTGGCAGCTGGTGGACGAGGTCTTCGGATCGGCCTACGGTCGCGCCCTGACCCGGGACCAGGTGCTCAACGCCCTGGACGACCGTACGGCGGTCCAGGCGCTCGAGGACGGCGTCGAGCCGCGGTACGTGTGGCACGCGCTGTGCGACGCGATGGAGCTGCCGGACGCGCAACGGTGGGGTACCGACAAGCATCGCCAGGCGCCGCCCGCGCGCTAGGTGCTCGGTGCGGGGTGGACGGGTGTGCGGCCGAGTGCCGTCCGGCGCCGCCCGCGCGCCCGCCGACCGCGCGCGGCATCATGGCACCCATGTGGCATCGGCTCCCGTTCTCCGTGCACGACCTGACGGGAGCCCTCTGGTCGCTGGTGTCGACGACCGCCGGGCTGGGGCTCGCGATCTGGATCGTGCCGGGCGTGCGGATCACGTCGTGGTGGTCGGTCTTCCTCGCGGCGTTCGTCGTGGGTGTCGGCGACGCGGTCCTGCGGCCCCTGTGGCGAGTGGTCGCGGGGCGTGCGGGCGTCGTCGGGGCACTGGTCTCGGGGCTCGCGGGCCAGGTGCTCGTGGCGTGGCTCGCGCTCACGTACCTGCCGGGCTTCGAGACCGACGACTGGGGCAGCGTCGTGGCGGTGCTCGTCCTGGCAGCGCTCTTCATGGCGATCGGTCGGTGGGCGATCGGTGCGAGCGACAACGAGTACGTGATCGACGACCTGCTGCGACGTGCCCGCCGGGCGCAGCGCACGGCCGCCCGCCGGGCCGCGCGGTCGACGTCGGGAAGTGCAGCGAGCACGCTCGACGGACCGCCCGGCCCGCCCGGCCCGCCCGGCCCGCCCGGCGCGTCCGGCGCGTCGGACAGCTCGCCGACCACCACCCCCGGGTCACGTCCCGCGGGCCTCCTGGTCGTCCAGCTCGACGGTGTCGCACGCTCGACGTTCGACCACGCCGTCCAGGCGGGCCTGGCGCCGAACCTCGCGCGCTGGATCAGCGACGGCACGCACGACCTCGAGACGTGGTGGGCGCGCGTCCCGTCGACCACTCCCGCGAGCCAGGCCGGGCTCCTGCACGGCGCGAGCGAGCACGTGCCGGCCTTCCGGTGGTGGGACCGGGAGCAAGGACGACTCGTGGTGACCAACCATCCGGCCGACGCGGCCCGGGTCGAGGCCTCGATGAGCGACGGCCGCGGGCTGCTCGCGGGCGGAGGGGTCGCGGTCTCGACGATGTTCTCGGGAGACGCGGAGACGAACCTGCTCGTCATGAGCAGGGCCCGCGCAGGACTGGGGCCGGGGCAGGTGTTCGTCCACTTCTTCTCGAGCCCGTTCGTGCTGGTCCGGGCGCTCGTGGGCACGGTGGGCGAGTTCTTCAAGGAGCTCTACCAGGGGTGGCAGCAGGCCGTCCGCGACGTCGAGCCCCGCGTGTCGCGCCTCGGTGCCTACCCGGTCCTGCGGGCCGTCTCGAACGTCGTCCTGCGTGACCTCAACACCTCGCTCGTCGCGGAACAGCTCGTGCGCGGCGCACCCGTGGTCTTCGTGGACCTCGTCGACTACGACGAGATCGCGCACCACGCGGGCCCGCTGCGCCCCGAGGCCATGCGGTCGCTCGAGGGCCTGGACCGGGTGGTCGGGCTGCTCGAGCAGGTCGCCGCGGCGGCGCCCCGTCGCTACGAGGTCGTGGTGCTTTCCGACCACGGACAGTCTCTCGGCGCGACGTTCGAGCAGGTCGTGGGTCGTCCGTTCCTCGACGAGGTGCGCCGGCTCATGGCGGTCCGGCCCTCCCCGGGCGAGCGTCGCCGTCGGGCGTCCGGGGTGCGCTCGGCCTCGGCTGCGGACTCCGAGGCGTGGGGAGCGGTCAACACCGCGCTCAACGCGCTCGGACGCGACAGGGGAGCGCGGAGCGGCCCGGGGGAGCGCGACGGCAAGGTCGCGCAGGGTGGGCGCGTGCTGGTCGGACCGGACCGCGACGGCGCGACGACGGACACGGGCGAGCTGCCCGAGGTCGCCGTCGTCGGCTCGGGGAACCTCGGCCTCGTGTGGTTCCCGCGCTCCCCGGCGCGGCTCGTGGGTGACGAGATCCGGGCGCGGTGGCCCGCGCTCCTGCCGGGCCTGGTCGCGAACCCGGCCGTGGGGGTCGTCGTCGTGCAGGAGAGCAGGCCCGCGCTGGGCGAGGTGCCCGACGTCGTCGCGTACGGCCCGGCGGGCAGCCGCCACCTGGTCTCGGGTCTGGTCTACGGCGAGGACCCGCTCGTGGCGTACGGACCGCGCGCCGCGCCCGACCTCCTGCGGGCGGCCTCGCTCGAGCACGCGGGCGACCTGCTCCTGGTCTCGAGCGTCGACGACGCGGGGCTGGTCCACGCGTTCGAGGGGCTCGTGGGCTCGCACGGCGGGCTGGGCGGCGCGCAGAACGAGGCGATCCTGCTGCACCCCGCGAGCCTGCGGGTGTCTGACGGGGCGCGCGAGGACGTGGGCGGAGCGCGCATGCTGGTGGGAGCCGAGTCCGTGCACCACGAGCTCGTGCGCTGGCTCGAGGAGCTGGGGGTGAGGGGATGACCGGCGACCGGGTGGCCCCGGGGCTGCGGGTCACGTGGCTCGGGCACTCGAGCGCGGTGCTCGACGTCGCGACGCCCGACGGCCGTGTGCGGATCGTCACCGACCCCCTGCTGAAGCGGCACGCGGGCCTGCTGCGCAGGCGCGGCGTGCGGCCCGCCGAGGTCTGGCGGGGTGCCGACGCGGTCCTGCTCTCGCACCTGCACCACGACCACGCCGAGCTGGGGTCGTTGCGGCTGCTGGGGGACGTACCCGTCCTCACGGCGCCCGCGAACGCGCGCTGGCTGCGCTCCAAGGGGCTCGACGGGGTGGGGCTCGGCGCTGGCCCCGAGCGCGACGAGCGACCGCTCGCGGGCCCCGTCCCGGGGCGTCCGCGGGTCCCCGGGTCGGCGGAGGAGCACGGCTCCTGGCACGACGTCGGAGCGTTCGTCCGCGTCCACCTCACGCCCGCGGTGCACGGGCACCGGCCCATGCCGCACCGGCCCAACGCCGCGGTGGGGCACCTCGTGCAGTCGGACGGTTGGACGCTCTGGGCGCTCGGTGACACCGAGGCCTACCCCGGCATGGTGCACCTGCCGGCGCTCGCGGGCGGGCCGGTCGACGTCGCCCTGGTGCCCGTGGCGGGCTGGGGACCGCGGCTGTCGGGCGGGCACCTGGGGCCGGCCGAGGCGGCGCGCGTGTGCGCGGCGGTCGGGGTGCGGGTCGCGATCCCGGTCCACTGGGGGACGCTGCACGCGCCGGGCGGGCAGAACCTGCCGCGCGGATGGATGGACCATGCCGGGGAGGCGTTCGCGGCCGCGGTGCGCCGGTGGGCGCCCGAGACCCGGGCCGTCGTGCTGCGGCCCGGCGAGTCGTGGGAGGGCTGAGGCGCTCGGGCGAGCTGCCCGTGCAGGCCGCTCCCGGCGCGTCGGCGTGCTCGACGACACGCCGTACGGGACCTTCTCTCGAACAGGTGTTCGGGTAGAGTTGTGCACAGCACGAGCCGACCGCCCGTCGTCCACAGGCAGGGCAGGGGGGACGACGAGTGTCAGTGGCGGCACGTACCGTCGGGACACGACACAGGCTTCCTGAGGCCCTCGGCCTCGCACATACTTCGGCACGGTTCCGTGCCCCGCACGCAAAGGTGACCGACATGCCCGCACCCGCAGACCGCGAGAAGGCGCTCGAAGCCGCCCTCGCACAGATCGACCGCAACTTCGGCAAGGGATCGGTGATGCGCCTCGGTGACGAGGGACGCGCGCCGGTCGAGGTCATCCCCACGGGGTCGATCGCCCTGGACATCGCACTCGGCATCGGCGGCCTCCCGCGCGGTCGTGTCGTGGAGATCTACGGCCCCGAGTCCAGCGGAAAGACGACCGTCGCGCTCCACGCCGTGGCCAGCGCCCAGCGCGCCGGCGGAATCGCGGCGTTCATCGACGCCGAGCACGCCCTGGACCCCGAGTACGCGAAGAAGCTGGGCGTGGACACCGACGCGCTGCTCGTCTCGCAGCCGGACACGGGGGAGCAGGCTCTCGAGATCACGGACATGCTGATCCGCTCGGGTGCCATCGACATCATCGTCATCGACTCGGTCGCGGCCCTCGTTCCCAAGGCCGAGATCGAGGGTGAGATGGGTGACAGCCACGTCGGTCTCCAGGCGCGCCTCATGTCCCAGGCGCTGCGCAAGCTCACGGGCGCCCTGAGCCAGTCGGGCACCACCGCGATCTTCATCAACCAGCTCCGCGAGAAGATCGGTGTCATGTTCGGGTCCCCCGAGACGACGACGGGTGGCAAGGCCCTGAAGTTCTACGCCTCGGTGCGCATGGACATCCGCCGCATCGAGACCCTCAAGGAGGGCACCGACGCGGTCGGCAACCGTACGCGCGTCAAGGTGGTCAAGAACAAGATGGCCCCGCCCTTCAAGCAGGCCGAGTTCGACATCCTGTACGGCGTCGGCATCTCGCGCGAGGGTGGGCTCATCGACATGGGCGTCGAGCACGGGTTCGTGCGCAAGTCCGGGTCGTGGTTCACCTACGGCGGCGACCAGCTGGGCCAGGGCAAGGAGAACGCGCGCGGCTTCCTGCGCGACAACCCGGACCTCGCCAACGAGCTCGAGAAGCGCATCAAGGAGAAGCTCGGCGTCGGTGCCACGGTCGACGCCCCTGCGGACGCGGTAGCGGCCGGTGCTCCGGTCACCCCTGCAGCGGCCCCGGCCGGTAAGGGCAAGAAGGCCGTCCTCTGATCATCGACGACCCGCTGGACCGGATGCCCGAGTGGGCGCGTCCCCTTCCCGGAGAGGAGGGGGACGCGCCCATCAGTGCCCCTGGCACGACGGGGGACGTCCCCGACGCAGCAGGGGGCGTCCCGGACCGGGTGGAGACCGCCGTACGCGGAGGCAGTGCCCCGAGCCGCGGGAGGCAGGACCGGGGGACGTCCGGGTTCGGTGCGTCCGGGCTGGGCGGAGGCCGGTCCGGTGGCAAGAGCAGCAGCTCCGGCAGCAGCGGGTTCGGGGAGCGCTCCTCGAGCCGAGGATCCGGCTCGACCCGGCGTCGCGAGTACTCGGGCGAACGCAAGGAACGCAAGCCGCGCCCCACGATCGCCGACCGCGTGGAGTCGGGTGCGCTGGCAGGGGCCGAGCTCACCGAGCACGCCCGCGAGGCGATCCTGCGGACGCTCACGGCCGCACCCAAGAGCCGACGTCAGCTCATGGACGCCATGACGCGCAAGGGATACCCGCCGGCGGTCCTCGAACCCCTCCTCGAACGCTTCGAGGCGGTCGGCCTGGTCGACGACGCCGAGTACGCCGGGATGATCGTCCGTACCCGCCACGGCGAGCGAGGGCTGTCCCGTCGGGCCATCGCGCACGAGCTGCGACGCAAGGGCATCGACGACGAGACCGCAGCAGGCGCGCTCGACCAAGTCGACGACGACGACGAGAACGACGCGGCCCGCGACCTCGTCCGCCGACGCCTGGCCAGGACGGCGGGCCTCGACCGCGAGGTGCGGACCCGGCGCGTCGTCGGGATGCTCGCCCGCAAGGGGTACAGCCCGGGGCTCGCGTTCGCGCTGGTCCGCGAAGAGCTGGCGCGTGAGGGGGACGAGGCGGACGACGAGCCCTACGGCGGGTTCGACGACCTCTGAGGACGAGCGTCGCCCGTCGGACCCCCGCCTACCTCCCGCGGAGGCGGGACGAGCGCCGCTGTTCGTTCCGACGTCCGCGCCGATCCGGCGTGCCCCTGGCGCGACGCAGCCGTCCCGGTCCGTGACGACCAGGACGGCTGCCTCGCGCGGACCTACGTGCTGGTCACTTCGGGGCAGGTGGTGCGGCCGGAGCCGCGCCCACCGGAGCGGCCCCCCGCGCCCCGACCGCCAGACCGGGGGTCGCAGCCCGGACCGGGCCCGCCGTCCGACCCCGCAGCCGACGCGCCAGGATCTCGGCGACCTTCGAGAGCACGTAGTTGATCGTGATGAACAGGATCGCCGCGACCAGCAGCGACTGCAGGATGTTGCCGTAGGCGGAACCCAGGCGACGCGACTCCTGGAGGAGCTCGGTGTACGTGATGATGTATCCGAGCGCGGTGTCCTTGAGGACCACGACGAGCTGGGAGACCAGCGCCGGGAGCATCGCGATGAGGGCCTGGGGCACCTCGACCGACCGGAGCGACTGACCGCGCGTGAGGCCCACGGCCAGCGCGGCCTCGTGCTGCCCCTTCGGCAGCCCGTAGACCCCCGAGCGGACCAGCTCGGCGACCACCGACCCGTTGTACAGGATCAGGGCGATCACGACCGCCATGAACGGGGCGTCGGGCACCTTGAGCTGGGCCAGGAAGAGCCAGAAGAAGATCATCATGAGCAGGACCGGGACCGCCCGGAAGAACTCGACGACCAGGCCCGAGAGCCAGCGCACGGCCCTGACCGCCGACAGGCGCCCGATGCCGAAGAGCAGACCGAACACGATCGCCCCGACGATCGCGACGCCGGCCGCGCGCAGGGTGTCGAGCAGACCGGGGAGATAGAAGTTCTCCCAGGCATCGGCCGTGAAGATCGGCTGCCACTTCTCCGCGGTGAGCTGGCCCTCGCGGCCCAGCAGCACCAGGGCGTAGGTCGCGATCCCCGCGACCACGATCGCCCCGACGACGTTGCCGACCAAGATGTTGCGGCGGCCGCGCGGCCCGGGGGCGTCGAACAGGACCGTCTGCTGCTGGGCGGTCATCGCTTCACCGCCAGACGGCGCGAGAGCGCGGTCGTCGCGAGCCCGACCGGGATCACGAGGATCACGTAGCCGATCGCGAAGGTCAGGAAGATCGCGATGATGACGTCGGAGTCGAACTCGATCATGGTCTTCATGAGGCTGGAGGTCTCCGTCGCGACGCCGGCCGCGGCGGCGACGGTCGAGTTCTTGATGAGGGCGATGAGCACGTTGCCGAGCGGGGCCACCGAACCGCGGAAGGCCTGCGGGAGGATCACGATCCGCGCCGCCGGCAGGAACGAGAGGCCGATCGCGCGGGCCGCCTCGGCCTGGCCGATCGGCACCGTGTTGACCCCGGAGCGGATCGCCTCGCACACGAACGCCGCGTGGTAGACCGCGAGGCCCAGCACCGCGAAGCGGAAGAAGTTGGACGGGAAGTCGTCGGCGAGCTGGATCTTGAGCTGGCCCCAGACCCCGAGGGTCAGGAACACCATGATGATCGTCAGCGGCGTGTTGCGGAACAGCGTGACGTACGTGGCGCCGGCCCACTGCAGGCTCGGGATCGGCGAGATCCGCATGAGCGCGAGCACCGTGCCGATGACGAGCGCCAGGATCGCCGCCCAGAACGTGAGCTGGATGTTGACCCAGAACGCGCCCAGGACGTCGTACGACTCGAAGAGCCGCAGGAACTGAGAGAGGTAGTCACCCACGACGGGTCACCCTTCACGAGGTGCAGCGCGGACGCTGCACGAGACCGGACCGGGACGGGTGCTGCGCCGGGCGGGCGCGTCCCCCGGAGGGCACGCGCTCACCCGGCGCAGCAGCGGACCTGTCAGGCGCAGGCGTCCGGCGTCGGCGGGTTCTCCGAGGCGTTCGGGGTGTACCCGGTGCCCTCGGTGTTGGTCGTGATGGCCTCCTCCCACGACCCGTCCTCGATCATCTCGGTGATCGCGGCGTTGATGTCCTCGCACTTGTCGCTGCTCTGCGGGATCCCGACGCCGTAGCGCTCGGTCGAGAACGGCGCCCCGACGACCTTGACCTTGCCCTTGTTCGCAGGCTGGGCAGCGAGGCCGGCCAGGATGATGTCGTCCGTGGTGACCGCGTCGACCTGGCCCGAGAGCAGGGCCGTGACGCACTCGGCGTAGCCGGGCTGCTCGAGGAGCTGGACCCCGGCGGCGTACTCGTCCTTGATGCGCTGCGCGGACGTGGATCCCGTGACCGAGCAGAGGTTCTTGCCCTCGAGGTCCTCAGGGCCCTTGATGTCGGTGTTGTCCTCGGCGACGAGCAGGTCCTGCCCGGCGACGAAGTACGGACCGGCGAACGCGACGGTCTCCTTGCGCTTGTCGGTGATCGAGTACGTCGCGAAGATCATGTCGACCTGGTCGGTGCTCAGCAGCGTCTCGCGCTGGGCGGACGGTGCTTCCTTCCACTCGATCTGGTCCTCCGAGTAGCCCAGCTTCTCGGCGACGTAGCGGGCGACGTCGGTGTCGAACCCCGTGTAGGTGTCGCCCTCCTTGAAGCCGAGGCCCGGCTGGTCGAACTTGATGCCGATCGTGATCTTCTCGCCGCCGCCACCGGTCGTGGCGGCGTCGGTCTCACCGCCCGAGTCGTCGGTGCCGCCGCTGCAGGCGCCGAGGATCAGGGCGGTGGCTGCGGTGAGGGCGAGGAGCCCTCCGGTTCTGGTGCGTGCTCGCATGGTGTCTTCCCCTTCGTCGTGCCGAGCCGTCACGGGGGACCTGGTGGTCACCCGCTCCGCCCGGCTGGTTCGTGGCCGGTCGAGCTGTCGGTTCTTGCAGGTGGTCGCCGGGCTCTTCGTCGAGGCCGGGACCCGTGGGGCGTGCTGTGCTGCGGGGGGAGGTGCTGGTCGGGGGCGGTGTGCTGGTGTCGGACGTGCGGTCAGTGCGTCAGGATCTTGGACAGGAAGTCCTGGGCGCGGTGGCTCTGGGGGTTCGTGAAGAACTCCTCGGGCGGGGCCTCCTCGACGATCTGGCCGTCCGCCATGAAGACGACGCGGTGCGCCGCCTTGCGCGCGAAGCCCATCTCGTGGGTCACGACGATCATGGTCATGCCCTCCTTGGCCAGTGCGACCATGACGTCGAGGACCTCGTTGATCATCTCCGGGTCCAGGGCCGAGGTGGGCTCGTCGAAGAGCATGACCTTGGGGTGCATGGCCAGCGCCCGGGCGATCGCCACGCGCTGCTGCTGCCCGCCCGAGAGCTGGGCGGGCATCTTGTCGGCCTGGTTCCCGATCCCGACGCGGTCGAGCAGGGCCAGCGCCTCCTTCTTGGCGTCCGCGGACTTCATGCGCCGGACCTTGAGCGGGCCGAGCGTCACGTTGTCGAGGATCGTCTTGTGGGCGAAGAGGTTGAACGACTGGAAGACCATCCCGACGTCCGACCGGAGCCGGGCCAGGGCCTTGCCCTCCTCGGGGAGCGGCTCGCCGTCGATCGCGATGGTGCCCGTGTCGATGGTCTCGAGCCGGTTGATGGCCCGGCAGAGCGTGGACTTCCCCGAGCCCGAGGGGCCGATCACGACGAGGACCTCACCGCGTCGCACCGTCAGGTCGACGTCCTTGAGGACGTGGAGGTCCCCGAAGTGCTTGTTCACCCCGCGCAGCTCGACGAGCGGGGCACCGAGCTCGTCGTCACGGGAGGTCCCGGCGGGCGCGGGCAGGGAGGAAGTGGGCGACGCGTCGGGAGCGTCGCTCGGGGTGTTCGGTTGCGCGTCCATTTCATGAACCTAGGGGGGATTTGTTGCGCACGCCACTGTTTCCGGCAACAGTTCGGCAACAGAAGGGCAACAGATGCCCGGCTCGTGGGGAACGCGCGTTTCGGTGGGGCGGGTGCGGCGCCGTACCCTTGACGGTGATGTTCTCCACCGCCCTCCGCCCCGAAGACAGCCCCGCCGCGGGTCCCTCCGACGCACCTGCGGGGGCCGCGCCGCGCACCTACATGGTCCGCACGCTGGGCTGCCAGATGAACGTGCACGACTCCGAGCACATGGCCGGCATGCTCGAGCAGGCCGGCTACACCCGCGCGGAGGCCGCCGACGAGGCCGCGCACCGCGCCGACGTCGTCGTCATCAACACGTGCGCGGTCCGTGAGAACGCCGCGACGCGCCTGTACGGGAACCTCGGCCAGCTCGCGTCGATCAAGGCCAAGCGCCCCGGCATGCAGATCGCGGTCGGGGGCTGCCTCGCGCAGAAGGACCGGTCGGGCATCGTCGAGAAGGCTCCCTGGGTCGACGTGGTGTTCGGCACGCACAACCTCGACGCCCTGCCCGTGCTCCTCGAGCGTGCACGGCACAACGAGGCCGCGCAGGTCGAGATCGCCGAGTCGCTCCAGGTCTTCCCGTCGACGCTGCCGACCAAGCGCGAGTCGGTCTACGCGGGCTGGGTGTCGATCAGCGTCGGCTGCAACAACACGTGCACGTTCTGCATCGTGCCGCACCTGCGCGGCAAGGAGCGTGACCGGCGCCCGGGGCAGGTCCTGGCCGAGGTCCAGGCGCTCGTCGAGCAGGGTGCGATCGAGGTGACCCTGCTGGGTCAGAACGTCAACAGCTACGGCGTCGAGTTCGGCGACCGTGGGGCGTTCGCCAAGCTGCTGCGCGCGTGCGGTGAGATCGAGGGCCTCGAGCGGGTGCGCTTCACGTCCCCGCACCCTGCGGCCTTCACCGACGACGTGATCGCGGCCATGACCGAGACGCCCAACGTCATGCCCCAGCTGCACATGCCGCTCCAGGCCGGCTCGGACCGCGTCCTGCGGGCCATGCGCCGCTCCTACCGCTCGGAGAAGTTCCTCGGGATCCTCGACCGCGTGCGCGAGGCCATGCCCGACGCGTCGATCACGACGGACCTCATCGTGGGCTTCCCGGGCGAGACCGAGGAGGACTTCGCCGAGACGCTGCGCGTCGTCGAGGCCTCCCGGTTCTCGTCGGCCTTCACGTTCCAGTACTCCCAGCGCCCGGGGACCCCCGCCGCGACGTTGCCGGACCAGCTGCCCAAGGAGGTCGTCCAGGAGCGCTACGAGCGGCTCCAGGCCCTCCAGGACCGGGTCAGCGCCGAGGAGTCCGCGCGCCAGGTCGGGCGCACGGTCGAGGTGCTCGTGACCGAGGGGTCGGGGCGCAAGGACGGCGCCACGCACCGGTTGACGGGACGTGCGGCGGACAACCGTCTGGTGCACCTGGCCGTGCCCGACGACGTCGTCACCCTCATGGCCGGTCGCGGTGACGGTGACGTCCTGGCCGACGACCCGCGCCTGGCCGACGGCCTGGACCCTCGCCTGCCCCGACCCGGGGACATGGTGACCGTCGAGGTGACGCGGTCCGCGCCGTACCACCTGGTCGCCGACTCGGCCGTGGCCGGCGTCACGGGGGCCGGCGGGACCGGCACCTACTCGGTCCGCCGCACGCGCGCGGGTGACGCCTGGGTCGCCCGCGAGAAGACGCGTCTGGGCGGCGGCGACGACCACGGGCACTCGCACGGTGCACCGGCCGCAGGTGGTCCGGTCAGCCTGGGACTGCCGAGCCTGCGTCGTCCCTGAGTCGATCCTGGGCGGGCGCCCGACTCGTCCTTCGGACGGGCCGGCGCGCCCGGGCCCTCTGCCGGGGCCGACCGCGCCCCCCACAGGAGCCCCGCTCACACCGGCGGGAGCTGGCCGCCGATCGTGTTGAACAGCTGGACCGCGGTCCCGAGCCCGCACGAGACGACCTGGCCGAGCTGGTCGTCGGTCGCGCCCCGTTCGAGGTCGACCGAGACCTCGGCGTACAGCGCCAGCCCCTGGCTCTCCTCGCGGACGTAGACCTTGGGCCAGATGCGCTCGCGGTTCCAGTCGTTGACGGCCTGGAGGACAGCGAGCCGGGACGTCACGGGCAGGGTCGTCGACCAGCGTCCACGGACCTGGAGGATCTCCTGGTGCTCGCCGAGCAGCAGGAACCAGAACCGGTTGCCGTCCCAGGTCCCGGTGACGTCGCCGTCGTCGTCGATGCGGAAGTGGTAGCCGCGCCGCGAGAGGTAGTCGCCGATGCGTCGGGTCGACAGGGGGGTGGGGAGCTCGACGTCGATCGCCACGTCGTCCACGGGCTTGGGCCGGTGGTTGCCGAACAGGCGCGCGAGCCAGCTGGTGCGGGGGGCGGGACTCATGGTGCCGACCTCGCCGGGTCCGGGTAGAACTCGTCGAGCGCGTCGAAGAACATGGACCCGGTCGACAGGCCGCACTGAAGCAGCTGGTCGAGCTGGTCGTCGTTGACGCCGTGCTCGAGGTCCACCGTGACCTCGGTGAAGACGTGGACCATGCCGTTGTCGCGCACACGCGTGTAGGCCTTGGGCCAGATGCGGTCGGCGTTCCACTCGTTGCAGAACTCGAGGATCTCCTCGAGGCGCTCGATCGTGATGTCCCTGTTCCACTGGCCGCGTACCTGCAGGATCTCCTGGTGCGTGCCGAAGAGCAGGAAGTAGAAGAGCCGTCCGTGCCACAGCCCGCCGACGTCGTCCTCGGCGTCGATGAAGTAGCTGTACCCGGCGTCGGCGATCCACTCGAGCACGCGCCCTCGCCGCAGGGGCGTGGGGATCTGGTCGTGGTCGATGTCGGCGATCATGGTGCCGCCGAGCTCGCGGAGCAGGAGGCTCTCGACCGAGGCGTGGAGCGCCGCGTCGTCGAGCGAGGGGGCGCCCGCACCGTCTGGTGCAACGGGGCTGCTCTCGTCCGGGCCGCCGTCGCCGCCGTGCCCCGACCCGTCCCCGGGCTCGGGGCGGTCCCCTCTCCCGGAATGCTGTCCCCGTCTGCCGCCGAAGAACCTCATGTGCCCACCCTACCCGCGCCCGGCGCGGATCGTCCTGCTCGCGCGGTAGCGTGGCGCGCGTGATCGTCCGTGCCGTCGCCCTGCCTGGAACCCCCCTCCTCGTCCCCGGCGTCGCCGGGAGTGCCGTGGTGCTCGCGGACACGCGCGAGCACGTGCTCGGTGCGCTCCGGGACCTCGTCGCGCACGTGGACCGGGTGGTCGTGGTGGCGCCCGCGCCCCGAGGCGCGCCTGGACGCCGGGGCGAGCTGCGTCCTGCGCTCGAGGCGGTCGGCGTCGAGCCCCGCTGGTGGGGATGGGCGCCCGCCCCGGGCGCGGAAGAGCTGCCCGCCGCCGGGTTGCCCGCGTCGGTCGGGCTGCTGGCGCTCGCGGCTGCGGGCTGGCGGGGACCGGTCGAGGTCGTCGAGCTCGACGCTCGTCCCACGGGCGAGCCTGGGCGGCTGGTCCGCGTGCTCGGGGAGGAACCAGGCACGGGTCTCGTGGTGGTGACGAGCGCCGCGCCCGACGGCGCCGCTCACCCGGGTGGACCGGCGGCGGCCCCGGCCGGTGCGGCCGGTGCGGCCGGAGGGGTCGAGCACGAGATGCTCGGCGCCCTGGGCGACTCGTTCGAGCAGGTCGTCGAGCGTTCGGTGGGGGAGTACGAGCAGCGCGCGTACGAGGTCGTGAGATTCGCCGGGGCGCCGGCCGGTCGGTGACCCACCGACCGGCCGGGCGCGACCGCTAGCGGTCGCTCAGCGTCGCCGCGACCTGTGCGGCTGCGTCCTCGCGACCCAGGCCGTGCAGGATCGCGACGAGCTCGTTGCCCACGCTCGCCCGCGACTGCTGGTCGCGCGCGAGCCGGAAGCCGTCGACCGCCGACTCGAGCACGTCGACGGCGCCCTCCGGATCGCCCGCCGCAGCCCGTGTGGTCCCGGCGAGCCAGAACGCGTGCGCGGCGCCCGAGAGGTCACCGGCCCGGGCGTACTCCTCGGCGACGGCCTCCGCTGCGGCTGACGCCTGCGCATGATCGCCCGACGAGGCGAGCAGCCGGGCCCGGGTGTCCGAGAGCTCACGGCGCTCGCGGGACCGGAGGTCCGCGCGGGACGCGGGCTCGTCATCCGGGCGGTCCGGGGCATCCTGTTCGGCGCTGTGCGCGCTGCCCGCGGCGCCGCAGGGGCCGCCCAGGTCCGCGAGCTCCTTCTCGACCGTGACCAGGCCCGCGAGCGGGTCCCCTGCGCGGGCCGAGAGCCGGGCGAAGGCGCGCGCGACCTGGCCCCTGAACTCTGGTGCCACCCCGCCCGCGCGCAGCAGGGCCACGGCGCGAGGGAACGCGCTCAGCGCCCCTTCCAGGTCCTGCTCGAGCGCAGCGATCTGCGCGGCCTCGGCCAGGGCGAAGCCGGCGTCGGCCGGCAGACCCCGGGCCTCGAACGTCGACGAGGCCTCCTGGTACAGCAGCGCCGCGGACGCCGGGTCCGTCGCCGCTGCCTCGGTCGCACGGGCGACGAGCTCGGGGCCCGTGGGCCCTCCTCCAGGGTGGGACGTCGGGGCTGTCGCGGTCGGTGCGGCGCCGGGCCCGGGTTCCGTGACGCGCGCCGGGGCGAGGTCGTCGGGCACGGTGCCGCCGGTCGCTCCGGCGGCCGGCGACACCCTGCCCGAAGGTGCCGCCAGCACGCTCAGGCTCACGGGCAGGACGGTCGCAGCGCGCGCCCAGACCTTCTCGGTCCGCCGCGTCGCGGCGTCCGTCCCGTTGCGCGCGTCGAACGCCGCGGCGAGCTCGAGGGCCTGGGACCTGATCCACGCGTCGAGCCCCGCGACCGTCGACGCCGGGACCTCGCGCAGCGCGAGGCTCCGGTCACCGTGCTCGACCGCGAGGAGCGCGGTCGCGGTCCCGACGCTGAGCAGGAACGACCACCGGTCTCGCGGGGAGTCGGCGGTCAGCAGGCTGTCCTGCTGCTCCTCGAGGCGACCGAGCGCTCGCTCGCCGTTGCCCGTCCGGGCCAGGAACTCGATGTGACGCCCCTGCGGACCGGTCATCGCGACGCCGTTGTCGAGGTGTCGCAGTCCCCGACGGTGCGTGGTCGCGGCCTTGTCCGCCTGCCCCTGCTCGAGGTAGGCGAGCTGGAGGTGGGAGAGCATGTCGCCCGGTTCCGTGGCGCACTCGGGCGACCCCGCGAGCACGGTCTCGAGGAGCCGTACCCCCTCGTCGGTGCGACCCACGTCGAACAGGTACGCAGCGCGGTCGCCGGGCTCGCAGGCCTCGCACTGGGAGAAGTCGTCGCGCGGCGTGGCGACCCACGCCTCGTACGCGGCGGCGACGTCCTGCGTCCCGCGCGACCGCTCCCACTGGAAGCGGGACATGGTCACGGCGTTCATGCCGTTGCCCGCGACCGCGTACCGGCGCTCCATGTCGTCGAGCGTGCGGTCGATCTGCGCGGCCGGGACGGCCGGGAAGTCCATGAGGTTGCCGACCATCCACTTGAACGACCAGAACAGCGAGTGCGCGTCCTGCTCGTCGAAGTGCTCGGGGTGCTCGTCCCACCAGCGCAGGAGCTGGGTGAACGGCAGGTAGGCCTTGGTGACCTCGTTGCCCCACACGTAGGACTCGACGAGGACGAACAGCGCGTAGGCGCGGGCCTCGACCGGACCGTTCGCCGTGATCTCGTCGAGCTCGGCGGCGGCCGCGGTGCTCCGGGCGATCCCGTAGGGCAGGTCGCGGATGCGGGACAGGGCCCCGTTGGCCTCGTGGACCGAGCGGGTCATCGGTTCTCCTCCAGGGGGGGCGTTCCAGGGTGCAGCGCGCGGTCGAGCAGGACCGCGAGCGAGCCGTTCATGAGCGTCGCCTCGGAGGACCGCAGAGGTCTTCCGGACAGGAGCAGGGCCGTGACGTAGAGCGACTGGGCTCCCGCCTCCCGGACCTGCGGGTCCGTGGTCGCCAGGAGGGAACGGACCGTCCCGTTGGTGTCGTTGAGCACGAGCTGACGCGAGCGCGCGGGGCCCGAGAGCCCGGCGAGCACCTGGCCCCAGAGGTCGTCCGCGGCCTCGACGGTCGCACGGGTCTCGCGCTCGTGGTCACCGTCGCGGTCGTGCAGGAGCATCGCGGGCAGCACCGAGGGCTCGAAGGCACGCACGATCACCTCGCAGTCCTGCGGCGCGAGCGCGGCGTCGATCGCCTGCACCGAGCCGGCGATCTCGAGCTCGCGCAGCGGGTCGACCTCCAGGAGCGCCTGTGCGACGTCGCTCGACGTCACGGGCGACAGCCGCCACCGGGGAAAGCGGCGCGAGATGCGCTCGAGCAGGTCCGCGTCGTAGACGTACCCGCCGTTGACGAGCCCGAGCCCCTGCGCCGCGGCGACCGGCGCGACCCGCCGGAACTCCTCGACGCTGGGGGTCCACAGCAGGCGCGCGCCCTCGGGGAGCGCCGCCTGGAGGTCCGTGAGCGTGCCCGTGCCCTCGGTCGTCTCGAACGGGAGCACCCGGGCCGCGAGGTCCAGCATGTCGTCGTCCTGGAGCGCGAGGGCGCGGACCGCGAGGTGGTGCACCCGCAGGAACGCGCGCCCGGCGGGGGAGTCCTCGGCGAGCGCGGCCAGCGCCCAGGCACGAACCTGCGCACCCAGGGCCTCACGCGTCGCGAGCAGCACCTCGTCCTCGTAGAGCCCCTCGCGCGACGCGGTGGGGCGCAGCGCCGAGGCGTCGAGCACGCACCGCACGAAGAACGCCCAGGGCGGCAGCAGGTCGTCGACCTTGGTCCCCAGGAGCATGCGCTTGAGGTACACGCGATGGCTCGAGGGCGTGGTGGGCGACACTGCGGCGGGCAGGACGTACGCGACGCCGCTCAGGCCCGCGACCGGGATGTCCAGGTCGATCCGGGCGAGCGGCGTGAAGCCGAGCGTCTGCTCGGCGTAGCGTGTCAGGGCCGCGTCACGCTCGGCGGGCGTGGCGTGCGACTCCTTCCAGGGCAGCTCGTGGCCGCTCAGACGGCGCCAGACGGTGCCGGTTCCGTCCTCGTGCCCGGGCGAACCCGGTGCGTCGGCGTCCAGGTCCAGGCGGACCTCGACCTGAAGGTCCACGGGGAGCAGCGACCCGAAGTCCTGGGCGAGGGCCGTCACGGTCGCGGGGGCGAGCCAGTGCTCCATGTCGCGGCGCGGGTGCAGGCGGACGATGCTCCCGGGCTCGGCAGGTGCGGCGGGGTCGTCGGGCCCGATCTCCGCGAGCTCGTAGCTGCCGTCCGCGAACCCGCGCCAGCGCACGGGTGCGGGCCAGGTCCCGTCGTCGTGCCGGCGCGCCGAGCGGGACGTGAGCTCGATCTCGTCCGCGACCATGAACGCGGACAGGAGGCCGATCCCGAACTGCCCGAGGAACTCCTCGCGGCCCGTGCCGAGCTCGACGTCACGCTTGGAGCTGCGCCCGATCGTGGCGAGCAGCTCGCCGGCCTCGGCGAGGGTCAGGCCCACCCCGGAGTCGGCGACCTCGAGCCCGCCGTCGGGCAGCGGCCGGAGCCGGACGGTCGCCGGGGCGTCCTCTCCCGCGAGGCCGCGCCGCGCGGTGATCGCGTCCACGCCGTTCTGCAGGAGCTCGCGCAGGTAGACGCGGGGGCTGCTGTACAGGTGGCGTGCCAGGAGGTCGACGACCCCGTGCAGGTCGACCTGGAACGTGCTCGTCAAAGCGGGCGGTCCTCGACGTAGACGTTCGCGTCCGTGGGCCCGGCGTCCGGGGCGGGGAAGCGCTCGTCGAGCTGCTCGAAGAACTGCAGGCCGGAGAACAGCCCGCACTCGACGAGCTGTCCCAGCTGGTCGTCGGCCACGCCGAACTCGAGGTCGGTCGAGACCTCGGCGTACACGCCGAGCTCGTCGCCCTCGACGCGGGAGTACACCTTGGGCCAGATCTTGCTCTGGTTGACCTCGTTGGCCAGGAGCGCGACCTGGGTCTGGTCGGCGGCCGAGAGCGTGCGGCTCCACCGGCCCCGGACCTGAAGGATCTCGTCCTTGGTCCCCATCACGAAGAAGTAGAAGACGTTGCCGTCCCAGCTGCCGCCCAGGTCGCCGTCGTCGTCGATGCCGTAGTTCCAGCCCTTGCTCGTGAGGATCGCCTCGATGCGGTCCCGCGAGAGCGGAGCGTTCGCGGGGGGAAGGGTCTCGTCCGGCTTGGAGAAGAAGCTCATGTCTCGATTCCTCGTCGTGTGGTGGGTCCGCGCACGGCGGCGCAGGGCAGGTGCGACGCACCGGGCTGCCGGTGGCCACCCGTGGAGCCTACGCAGGACCACCCACACAGGGACAGGGGGGACACACCGGACGGGAGGGGACGTGCCCCGCGGGTGGGGGCGAGGCGACGGGCCGTCCCCGGCGGGTACGGTTCTCGGATGCTCATCGTCGCCGTCGTCGGCCCCACCGCGACCGGGAAGTCGGACCTCGCCCTCGACCTCGCCCAGGCCCTCGCCCCTGCCGAGGTCGTCAACGCCGACGCCTACCAGCTCTACCGCGGCATGGACGTGGGCACCGCGAAGGTCCCGGTCGCCGAGCGTCGCGGGATCGTCCACCACCAGCTCGACGTGCTGGACCCCCTCGAGGACGCCTCGGTCGCCGACTACCAGGCCTCGGCCCGCGCGGACCTCGACGCGATCGGCTCCCGGGGCGCCCGGGCGGTCGTCGTCGGTGGTTCGGGGCTCTACGTCCGGGCGCTGCTCGACGAGATGAACTTCCCGGGCACCGACCCGGAGGTCCGCGCCCGCCTCGAGGAGCGGGCCGAGCGCGAGGGGACCAGGGCGCTGCACTCCGAGCTCGCGCGGCTCGACCCCGGTGCCGCGACGTCGATCGGCCCCACGAACACCCGTCGCATCGTGAGAGCGCTCGAGGTCATCGAGATCACGGGCGAACCGTTCACCGCGAACCTCCCGCGCCAGGAGTACGTGCGCCCCGCCGTCCAGATCGGTCTCGACTGCGACCGCGAGACGCTCGACGCCCGCGTGGCGGGTCGGGTCGAGCGCATGTGGGAGCTGGGGCTGCTCGACGAGGTCCGTGCGCTCGCGCCGCGGCTGGGCCGTACCGCCGAGCGTGCGGTCGGCTACGCCGAGGTGCTGGCCCACCTGCGCGGGGAGATCACCGCCGACGAGGCGCGCGAGCAGATCACCGCGAACACGCGCCGGCTGGCCCGCAAGCAGATGGGCTGGTTCGGCCGCGACCCGCGCGTGCACTGGCTCGACGCGCAGTCGCCCACGCTCCTGGCCGACGCCCTGGAGATCGTCCGTGCGGGCGACGACGGCACCCTGGACACGCGCACGGACGAGCGCCCGACGCGCCGTAGTCTGGGCTCATGAGCCTGCCGCCGCCCCGTTCGACGACCCGTTTCGCCAAGGGCCACGGGACCCGCAACGACTTCGTCCTGCTCGCCGACCTCGAGGGGAGCCGCGACGTCGACGTCGAGCAGGTCCGCGCGCTCGCCGACCGTCGCGCGGGCATCGGCGGCGACGGCGTGATCCGGCTGGTCCCCACGGCCTACGTGCCCGAGTCCGCGGCGGTCCTCGCCGAGGACCCCGAGGCGATCTGGTTCATGGACTACCGCAACGCGGACGGCTCGGTCGCCGAGATGTGCGGCAACGGCGTGCGCGTCTTCGCGGCCTTCGCCGAGCGCCTGGGGCTCGTGGACCTCACGCCTGCCCCTGTCGCGACGGACGACGCAGGCGCGTCCGACGTACCGGCCACCGCCGCGGCACCACGGGTCCTCGCCGTGGGCACACGAGCAGGGGTCAAGTACGTGCGCAAGGAGGCGAACGGCTGGTACGCCGTGGACATGGGCCCCTGGTTCCTCCCAGGGGGCCGCACGGCGCTCGACGAGGGTTTCGACGCCGAGGTCACGGTCAAGGGGTGGGAGGTCGCCCGCCCCGCGCTGAGCGTCGACCTGGGCAACCCCCACACGGTGCTCGCGCTGCCGCACGAGGACGAGCTCGAGGCCGCCGACCTGACCGCGGTGCCCGGCGTCTCCCCGCTGCCCCCGCACGGCACGAACGTCGAGCTCGTCGTCCCCCTCGGCGAGGAGGTCTCGGTCGACGGGACCGTCGTCGGGCGTCTGCGCATGCGCGTGCACGAGCGCGGCGTGGGCGAGACCGAGTCGTGCGGCACGGGCGCGTGCGCCGCGGCGCTCGCGGTCCGGGCGTGGGGCGGCCCGCAGTCGCCGGACGTGTGGCTCGTCGACGTGCCGGGTGGCACGGTGCGCGTGACGGCCCTCGAGGGCGGCCGCGTCGAGCTCGCCGGTCCCGCGGAGATCGTGTTCGGGGGAGAGATCGACCTGACGGCGTTCGGGCGCTGACCGCGAGGGCCCGACGGCGCAGCGCCCCGGTGCTCGGCGTGCGTCGGGCACGGGTCCCGTCTGGCAGGACCGACTGCCGCGCGGAGCGAGGGCTCAGCCCGCGCGCGTGACCTCGAGGACGCGGAACCCCTTGGCGCTCGCGAGCTTGGTCACCGACAGGTCGTCGTCGAGGTGCTCGTTCAGCCAGGCCATGAGCGAGTCGGCACCGAGGTTGCGCTGCACCACGAGGTAGGCCTCGGTACCCGGCTCGAGCCGGGGCAGCCAGTGCAGCAGCATGTCGTGCAGCACCTCCTTGCCGACCCGGATGGGCGGGTTGGACCAGATCGCGGCGAACCGGACGTCGTCGGGGACGTCCTCGGGGCGCACCGCGCGCACGTTCTCCAGGCCCAGCCGGGCGGCGTTGCGCCGGACCAGGTCGAGGGCGCGCTCGTTGACGTCGACGGCCCACACGGTCGAGCCCGGCGACTCGATCGCCATGCTCAGGGCGACCGGGCCCCAGCCGCAGCCCAGGTCGAGGAGGTGCGCGGCGCCGTCGGGCCCGGAGACCGCGGGCGGGAGGTCCGGGACCGAGCGCAGGAGCACCTGCGTCCCCAGGTCCAGGCGGCCCGGGGAGAAGATGCCCGACGCGACCTCGACCGTGACCTCGCGACCCGCGAGACGGACGGTGAGCTCCCGACGTTCCTCGGCGGACGCGGGCTGCGCCGTGAAGTAGTGGTCCGGTGAGGGCTCGGGCGTCGTGCCAGGGGTGGTCGTCACGAGGGTCGATCCTATCGGGCGCCCTGCGCGGGGCCGCCCCGCACGGGCGGTTCCCGCGGGCGCCGCGGGCGTGAAAGGCTGCGCTCGCGGCGAATAGGTTCGCGCCGGGACGATCCGGCGTGCCACGCTTGTTGTACGACATGCCGACCGGAGCGTCTTCCGGACGGCGTCGACCGGCCCAGGTCACACGGACCCGGGGCCCGGACCCTCAGCTGAAAGGCGGCCCATGACCCAGACCCCTGCGAACCCCACCCCCGAGACCGCACCGGAGACCGTGGAGCGTCCCGAGCGCGACATCGCCGGTGACGTCGTGGCACGGGTGCTCGCTCGGGCGGGGACCGCGCGCGCCGAGGGGGGCACCCAGCACTCCGTCTACGACGGCGAGCAGCTCGAGCTCGCCGAGCGCACGGCGCTGCGACGGGTCGCCAACCTCTCGACCGAGCTCGAGGACGTCACCGAGGTCGAGTACCGCCAGCTGCGCCTCGAGAAGGTCGTGCTCGTCGGTCTCTACACGGGCAGCGGCGACGCCGCGGCGGCCGAGGCCGAGGTCTCGCTGCGCGAGCTCGCGGCACTCGCCGAGACGGCGGGGTCCCAGGTGCTCGACGGCGTGCTCCAGCGTCGCCAGAAGCCTGACCCCGGGACGTACCTCGGCTCGGGCAAGGCCGCCGAGCTCGCCGGCGTCGTCGCGGCCACGGGCGCGGACACCGTCGTGATCGACGGCGAGCTCGCGCCCTCGCAGCGACGTGCGCTCGAGGACATCGTCAAGGTCAAGGTCGTCGACCGGACCGCGCTGATCCTCGACATCTTCGCCCAGCACGCCAAGTCGCGGGAGGGCAAGGCGCAGGTCGAGCTCGCACAGCTCGAGTACCTGCTCCCGCGTCTGCGCGGCTGGGGCGAGTCGATGTCCCGCCAGGCCGGTGGCCAGGTCGGTGGCGCGGGAGCCGGCATGGGCTCGCGCGGACCCGGTGAGACCAAGATCGAGCTCGACCGCCGCCGCATTCGCGACCGCATGACCAAGCTGCGGCGCGAGATCGCCGCGATGGCGCCGGCCCGCGAGACCAAGCGGTCCTCGCGCAAGCGCCACGCCATCCCGTCGGTCGCGATCGCCGGGTACACCAACGCGGGCAAGTCGAGCCTGCTCAACGCGCTGACCGGCGCCGGGGTGCTCGTCGAGAACGCGCTGTTCGCGACCCTCGACCCCACGGTGCGGCGCGCGCAGACCGAGGACGGGCGCGTCTACACGCTCGCGGACACGGTCGGGTTCGTCCGCGCGCTGCCGCACCAGCTCGTCGAGGCGTTCCGCTCGACGCTCGAGGAGGTCGGCCAGGCCGACCTGCTGCTGCACGTCGTCGACGCGTCGCACCCCGATCCCGAGGGGCAGATCGCCGCGGTCCGTCACGTCCTCGCGGACATCCCGGGCATCGACCAGGTGCTCGAGGTCGTCGTGCTCAACAAGGTCGACATCGCCGACCCCGACGTCGTGGCCCGCATCCGTGGGCGCGAGCGACGCACGATCGTGGTCTCGGCGCACACCGGGCAGGGGATCGACGACCTGCTCCAGCTCATCTCCGACGAGCTGCCGCGGCCCGACGTCTCGGTCGACCTCGTGGTGCCCTACCACCGGGGCGACCTGGTCAACCGCGTGCACCTCACGGGCGAGATCGACCTCGAGGAGCACGTCGAGACGGGCACGCGCCTGCTCGCACGCGTCGACGAGGGGCTCGCGCTCGAGCTCCACGCGGTCGCCGTCCGCGCCTGAGCGCGCGGGGCCCGGGCTTCGAGGAGCCCGGGCCCCTGCTCGGGCGTGCCCAGGCGCCTGCGCGGGCTGCCCTCGCAGGGTCCAGGACCGTCGTGTCGGAGGGTCGCCGTAGACTTCCGGGGTGCCCGAGGAGACCACCACCACCCTGACCACGGGCTCTGCGACCCCTGACGTCGAGGAGCTGCTCGACCTCGCGGTCGGCGCCCTCGGTGGCGGGCGCCGCGCGGGCCAGCACCAGATGGCCGTGAGCGTCGCGACCGCGATCGACGGCTCGGGTGGCCCTGACCACCTCCTGGTCCAGGCGGGCACCGGTACCGGGAAGTCGCTCGGCTACCTCGTGCCCGCGGTGCGCCACGCCGTGTGCGAGGACGAGCGCGTCATCGTCTCGACCGCGACCCTCGCGCTCCAGCGCCAGATCATCACGCGAGACCTCCCGCTGGTCGCCCAGGCCGTCGCCGACAAGCTCCCGCGCGAGCCCCGCATCGCCCTCCTCAAGGGCTGGCACAACTACCTGTGCCAGCACAAGATCGAGGGGGGCTACCCGGCCGACGAACCCACGCTGTTCGACCTGCCCACGGGCGGCGAGCGTGCAGGCGTCGCGGAGCATCCCGCTCCGGGCGCGGCGTCGGGGGCCGCAGCGCTCGGCGAGCAGGTCGTGCGGCTGCGCGAGTGGGCGCAGGAGACCACGACGGGCGACCGGGACGACCTGGTGCCCGGCGTCTCGGACAAGGCCTGGCGGCAGGTCTCGGTCACGGCCCTCGAGTGCCTGGGGGCCAAGTGCCCGCTCATCGACGACTGCTTCCCCGACCAGGCCCGCACGAGCGCGCGCGAGGCGGACGTCGTCGTGACCAACCACGCGATGCTCGGCATCGCCGCGTCGGGCTCGCCCGGCGTCCTGCCCGAGCACGGCGTGGTCGTGGTCGACGAGGCCCACGAGCTCAGCGACCGGGTCACGGCCGCCGCCACGGCCGACCTCTCGGTGCCCATCATCGAGCACGCAGCACGGCTCGCGCGTCGCCACGGGGGCGTGCAGACGACAGACCTCGACCTCGCGATCGGCGCGTTCGGGACCGTGGTCGCCTCGCTGCCGGCCGAGCGCTTCCCGGACGGCCTGCCCGACGACGCGCGCTCGGCCGTCGCGGCGGTCCGTGACGCGGCGCGCACCGTGCTCAGCGCGCTCAAGCCGGACACCTCGGGCGGCCCCCAGGCGCAGCCCGACACCGGGATGAAGATGGCTCAGGCCACCATGCTCCAGGTCTTCGAGATCGCCGAGCGCATGGCGCAGGACCCCACGGGGCACGACGTCCTGTGGTGCTCGCGCGCGGGCGAGGACGGCCGGTGGAGCGGGGACGGCGTGAGCAGGCTGCACGCCGCGCCGCTCGCGGTGGCCGGTCTCATCCGGACCAACCTCCTGACCGAGCGCACGGGCGTCTTCACGTCGGCGACCCTGGCGCTCGGAGGGACGTTCGACCCCGTGGCCCGCTCCCTGGGGCTCGACGACGACGGGGCGACCTGGAGCGGTCTGGACGTCGGCAGCCCGTTCGACTACCCCCAGCAGGGCATCCTCTACATCGCCAAGCACCTGCCTCAGCCCGGCCGCGAGGCCGCGACGGACGGGCAGCTCGACGAGATCGCCGACCTCATCACGGCGGCGGGCGGGCGGACCCTGGGCCTGTTCTCGTCGCGGCGCGCGGCGCTCGCGGTCGCCGAGGCCATGCGTGATCGGCTCGACGTCCCCGTCCTGTGCCAGGGCGACGACCAGCTGCCCACGCTCGTCAAGGAGTTCGCCACAGACCCGCGGACGTGCCTGTTCGGCACGCTGTCGTTGTGGCAGGGCGTGGACGTCCCCGGGCCGAGCTGCCAGCTCGTGCTCATCGACCGGATCCCGTTCCCTCGCCCCGACGACCCGGTGAAGTCGGCGCGCGCCCGCGCGGTCGAGGCCGCGGGGGGCAACGGCTTCATGCAGGTCTCGGCCAACCACGCGGCCCTGCTCCTCGCTCAGGGGGCGGGCCGTCTCATCCGGTCGACCGCAGACCGCGGTGTCGTCGCGGTCCTCGACCCGCGCCTCGCGACGGCCCGGTACGGCTCCTACCTCACCAAGTCGATGCCGGACTTCTGGACCACGACCGATCGACGTGTCGTCCTCTCTGCGCTCGAGCGCCTCTCCGCCCTAGGCTGAGACCTGGCAGTCCACGCGGTGGACGCGGCCGCTGCCCCCGGCGGCGGCCGGACGCCTGCCGCACAACGTCCAGGAGGCACAGTGCCCGCCCGTACCACCAAGCTCGCGATCGTCGGCGCAGGTTCCGTCGGATCGACCCTCGCCTACGCGGCGCTCATGCGAGGGGCCGCTCACACCGTGAGCCTCCTCGACATCAACAAGACCAAGGTGGAGGCCGAGGTCCTCGACCTCCAGCACGGCATCCAGTTCATGCCCATGGCCAAGGTCGAGGGATCCGACGACGTCGCGGTGTGCGCCGACGCGGACGTCGTGGTCTTCACCGCGGGTGCCAAGCAGAAGCCCGGGCAGACGCGCCTGGACCTCGCGGGCGCGACCATCTCGCTCGTCCGGAACATCCTGCCGGGGCTCGTCGAGGTCGCACCCAACGCGATCTACATCATGGTGACCAACCCGGTCGACGTCGTGACGTACGCGGCGCTCAAGTACTCCGGCCTGCCGGCGAACCAGCTCTTCGGCAGCGGGACGGTCCTGGACTCCTCCCGCCTGCGCTTCCTGGTCGCGCAGCACTGCGGCGTCGCGGTGCAGAACGTCCACGCCTACATCGCGGGCGAGCACGGCGACAGCGAGATCCCGCTCTGGAGCTCCGCGACCATCAGCGGCGTCCCTCTGCTCGACTGGAAGGGGCTCACGGGCCGCGGGCCGCTCACCGCAGAGGTGCGTGAGGACATCGCGCACGAGGTCGTGCAGTCGGCCTACCGCATCATCGAGGGCAAGGGCGCGACCAACTACGCGGTCGCGCTCGCCGCCACCCGCATCATCGAGGCGATCCTCGACGACGAGCACCGGGTCCTGCCCGTCTCCTCGCTCCTGGAGGACTTCCACGGGATCAGCGACGTGTGCCTGTCGGTGCCGTCGCTGCTCGAGCGGCGAGGGTGCGGGGAGCGGATCGAGGTCCCGCTGTCCGACATCGAGCTCGCTGGTCTGCGCTCGTCGGCGGACTCGGTGCGCGCGGTCGCGAAGAGCTTCGGGCTGTGACGGCGACTCGCTAGAGCGGCTACTCGCGCGAGAGTCCTGGGGGCCGCTGGTCGGCGAACCTCGGACGACGAAGGGGACGGCCTGTGCGGCCGTCCCCTTCGTCATGCAGGAGCAGGGTGCTGAGGGGGCAGGTCAGAGACTGCGCAGGACCGAGACGACGCGGCCGAGCACCTGGGCGTCGTCGCCCGACAGCGGGCGGTACGCCTCGTTGTGCGGCATGAGCCAGACGTGCCCGTCGATGCGCTTGAACGTCTTGACGGTCGCCTCGCCGTCGATCATGGCGGCGACGATCTCGCCGTTCTCCGCGACGGGCTGGCGGCGGACGACGACCCAGTCGCCGTCGCAGATCGCCGCGTCGATCATGGAGTCGCCTGACACGCGCAGCAGGAAGAGCTCGCCGTCACCCACGAGCTGACGGGGCAGCGGGAACACGTCCTCGACGACCTGCTCGGCGAGGATGGGACCACCGGCCGCGATGCGCCCCACGACGGGGACGTACGACGGGGTGGGACGCTCGGGGGAGTCCTCGGCCGGGTCCACGTCCTCCACGCGCGGGAAGCCGCTGCCGGGCAGAGCGCGGATCCCGCGCGAGTCGTCGGTCTGGACGACCTCGATGGCGCGGGGCCGGTTGGGGTCGCGGCGCAGGTAGCCCTTGCGCTCGAGCGTCGTCAGCTGGTGCTTGACGCTCGACGGGCTGGTCAGGCCGACGGCCTCGCCGATCTCGCGCATGCTCGGCGGGTAGCCGCGCTGCTCGACCGACGCCCGGATCGTCTCGAGGACCAGGCGCTGGCGTGCCGTGAGCCCGTCCCCGCCTGTCGCAGGGTCGGGGAGCTCGTGCACCTTCGCGAGCCTGCCCGTGGTGTCGGCCACCCGTCCCGCCATCGTCGTCTCCGCCCTGCTCGGCCGTTCCGGTCCTTGTCCTGCGGAAAGAGCGCCGCGCGCGGCACCGTCTCCTCGAAGAGCTCCCGGTCGCCTGCGCGCGCCCCGAAGGGGCGCGACATATCGGACGACCGGTACAGGTCCAGCGTAGGTCACCGCGCGACACGAATCAAACACATGTTCGAGCATGTCTCGACAACGCGCGCAGTCGGTGATAGAAATCGTACAGGTGTTCGACGTACAGGTGTTCGAACCGACCGGGGAAGGCGGTTCGGGCACCCCTGGCGAAGGAGTGGACATGAGCGCAGTGGTGTCGATCGACGAGTGGCGTGCGGCACGGCGTCAGGAGTCGGCGTCGGAACGTCCCCTCCGCCTGACGCGGCGCGGTCGGGTCGTCCTGACGGCGCTCGTCCTCGGGCTCATGGCGCTCGTCGTGCTGTGGGGCGGGAAGGCCTTCGCCTCGGGACCCGGCGAGCCGCGCGAGGTCACGGTGCACGCGGTCGAGGCCGGCGAGACGCTCTGGCAGCACGCAGCGGCTCTCGCCGGGGGGGATCGCGACGTGCGTGACCTCGTGGACGAGCTGATGGCCCTCAACGGGCTCTCCTCGACCAGTCTTCAGGTCGGGCAGCAGCTCCTGCTCCCTGTGGATGAGGGGTGACGTATCGCCCCCAGGGGCCGTGGTGGCGCGTGTCGTGCATGGTCCGGACGCGTCCCGGCGTCTCGTTCCGGGAACAGGGGTTGCGCACTGCCCTTAGGTTCCCCTAAGTTAGTACTGCCTCACCAACCCGGCTGGGGGGTCGGTCGGTGGGGAGGAGACGCGCATCGCTGCGTCTCCGCAGTTGCGTCGACGTCCGCGAGGCGAGTCGCGGACGTGAGATGGGGACGGGGGCGTCCCGACGGAGGTGGCCGGTTCTCGGCCACCTCCGTTCTCCGTTTGTGACCGATGCCCGGCGCGAGGCGCCTTGCATGTCGCGGAGCGGGCGACGTACGTTCGGGGCGCACCTTCGGAGCGGCCGCTCCGGAGCCAGGCCGACCAGCACAGGAGACCTTTCCCATGCACTGTCCGTTCTGCCGGCACGCGGACTCTCGGGTCGTCGACTCACGGACCTCCGACGACGGCGCATCGATCCGTCGCCGCCGCCAGTGCCCTGCGTGCAACCGGCGCTTCACCACGATCGAGACCGCGAGCCTGTCGGTGGTCAAGCGTTCGGGAGTGACCGAGCCGTTCAGCCGGGAGAAGATCGTCACCGGCGTGCGCAAGGCCTGCCAGGGGCGACCGGTCAACGAGGACGATCTCGCGGTGCTGGCCCAGCGCGTCGAGGAGTCGCTGCGGGCCGGAGGCAGTGCCGAGCTCGACGCCTACGAGATCGGCCTGGCGATCCTCGGCCCGCTGCGCGAGCTCGACGAGGTCGCCTACCTGCGCTTCGCGAGCGTCTACCAGGCCTTCGACTCGCTCGAGGACTTCGAGGCCGCGATCAACTCGTTGCGCGCCGAGCGCGAGGCTCGGGAGGACGCGGTGCGTGAGCTCGACGGCTCCGGGACCGTCGACCATGCGCAAGAGGACCCCGCGCCCGCGGGAGGGGCTTCGCACCAGGCGTGAACCGGTGACCGCGCGGACCCGTTGCCGGGCGAGCCGCGTCCCGTCGGGGTGTGAACCGCGTCGGCCGGGGGGGAGGCGCAGTCCGCAGCGGCCGGTCGGTGCTCAGAGCCTGCTCGACCGATCGGCCCAGATGTTGATGCCGGTGTCGAGTGGACGCGACGTGCCGTCCGGGGCCGTCTCGAGCGACACGGCGTCGATCGCCGCGAGCTCGGCGGGGGAGAACGGGGCAGCCTCGAGCGCGCGCAGGTTCTCGTCGAGCTGGGCGGTGGTGCGCGCGCCCACCAGGACCGAGGTCACCCGCGGGTCGCGGAGAGTCCAGGCGAGCGCCATCTGTGGCAGGGACTCGCCGCGACCCGACGCGATCTCGTGCAGCGCGCGGACCCGGGCGAGGTTCTCCGGCGAGAGGAACTCGGGACGGAGCGAGACGCCGCGAGCCGCGCGGGAGTCGTCGGGCACCCCGTCGAGGTAGCGGTCGGTCAGCATGCCCTGGGCCAGGGGTGAGAAGACGACGAGACCTGTCCCTGAGTCACCGGCGACGTCGAGCAGGGTCCTTCCGTCGGTCCCCGGTTCCTCGATCCAGCGGTTCAGGATCGAGTAGGACGGCTGGTGCAGGACCAGCGGCAGGCCCAGGTCCGCGGCGATCTCGAGCGCCTGCGCGGTACGGCGGGCCGAGTAGGACGAGATCGCGGCGTACCGGGCGCGTCCCGAGGTCACGGCCGTGGCGAGGGCGCCGATCGTCTCGGTCAGGGGGGTCGTCGGGTCGAACCGGTGGGAGTAGAACACGTCCACGTGCTCGACCCCCAGGCGCCGCAGCGAGGCGTCGAGCGAGGACAGCAGGTACTTGCGCGACCCACCCTCGCCGTAGGGGCCAGGTCCCATGCGGTAGCCGGCCTTGGTCGAGAGGAGGAGCTCGTCGCGGTGTCCGCGCAGGTCGCTCGCGAGCACGCGACCGAACCCGGCCTCGGCCGATCCCGGAGGTGGGCCGTAGTTGTTCGCGAGGTCGAAGTGGACGACCCCTCGCTCGTAGGCGTGCAGCACGAGCTCGCGCTGCACGGCGTACGGCGTGGAGTCCCCGAAGTTCTGCCACAGTCCGAGCGACAGGGCAGGCAGGCTCAGCCCTGACCTGCCGGCTGGCCGGAACCTCATGCCATCGGTGCTCTCCGGTGTTTTGTGCGACATGTCTCGACCGTACCCGGTCGTATTCGCTGGCGTTACCGATCGGCGTACGCCAGGCTGGGGGGCAGGGGAGCGCCCTCAGGCGTACCCGTTCCACCGAGAGCAAGGAGGCCCGCCGATGACGACGTCGAAGGACGAGACACCAGCGACCACGCCCAGCGAGGACGCGAAGGCGAAGTTCCGCGAGGCGCTGGACCGCAAGAACGCCGCGAGCCACCGCACCGCGGACGGGGGCTCGAACACGGGCACCGTCCACGGTTCGGAGACCGTCGGACCCGTGCAGCGCACGTTCCGCCGCAAGTCCGGCTGAGCCGCGCTGCTGGGCACTGCCCGGCCCGCCTGCTACGACGAAGGGACCGCACCCACGGGTGCGGTCCCTTCGTCGTAGCAGGTCTTCCTAGCGGGTCAGGACAGGACCCGGAGCTTGACGGTCGCGTCCATCGCACGCAGCGCCTCGATCGCGGCCGGCTCGAGCTCCGAGCCGACGTCGGTCACCACGTAGCCGAGCTCGCCGCGGGTCGCGAGCATCTGCCCCTCGATGTTGGTGCCGTGCTCCGCGAGCACGGCGTTGACGGCGGCCAGCACACCCGGGGTGTTGCGGTGCAGGTGCGCGATGCGGCTCACGCCCGTGCTCTGCTCCAGGGCGAGTCCGGGCATGTTGACGCTCAGCGTGGTCGAGCCCGTGGCGAGGTAGTCGCGGAGCTTGCCGGCGACGAACTGGCCGATCGACTCCTGCGCCTCCTCCGTGGACCCACCGATGTGCGGGGTCAGGATGACGTTCGGCAGGCCACGGAGGTCGGACTCGAAGTGGTCGCCGCGCTTCTTGGGCTCCTCGGGGAAGACGTCGATCGCCGCGCCCGACAGGTGACCGGACAGGATGGCCTCGCGCAGTGCCCCCGTGTCGACGACGAAGCCGCGCGAGAGGTTGAGCAGGATCGAGCCCGGGCGCATGCGCGAGAGCTGCTTCTCGCCGAACAGGCCGGCGTTCCCGCCCCGACCGTCCACGTGCAGGGTCACGACGTCGGCGGTCTCGAGGAGCTCGTCGAGGGTGTCCATGCGGCGGGCGTTGCCCAGTGCGAGCTTCTCGGCCGTGTCGTAGAAGATGACCGACATGCCGAGCGCCTCGGCCACGACCGAGAGCTGGGTCCCGATGTTGCCGTAGCCGATGATGCCCAGGGTGCGGCCGCGGACCTCGTGCGCGCCCTCGGCCGACTTGTCCCAGATGCCGTCGTGGAGCGCGCGGTCGCGCTCGGTCAGGCGACGGGTCAGTGCGATGATCTCGGCCAGGGCGATCTCCACGACCGACCGGGTGTTCGAGAACGGGGCGTTGAACGTCGCGACGCCGTGCGAGGCAGCGGCCTTGAGGTCGATCTGGTTGGTGCCGATGCAGAACGCGCCGATCGCGACGAGGTCCGGTGCGGACTCGATGACGCGGGCGGTCACGTTGGTCTTGGACCGGATGCCGAGGATGTTGACGCCCTGGAGCGCCTCGATCAGCTCGGCCTCGTCCATGGCCCCGGATCGCACGGTCACGTCGATACCGGCGGACTCGAAGATCGAGGTGGCGAGTGGGTGCAGGTTTTCGAGGAAGAGGGCGCGTAGCACCTCCCTATGGTGCTCCGAGTTGCCATGAGCACCAAACGAGTCTTGTCCTTCGGACGCCCGGCCCGGACCGCCGGACGCCGTCCGGGCGCCCCGCGCCGTGGTCGCGTACCGGCCGGTCGCCCGGCCGGTACGCGCGCCTCTCAGTCGGCGAACCCGGCGGGCAGGGGCTGGGCGTGCACGACGACGAGCCGCTGGGTGGGCCGTGTCATGGCCACGTACAGGTCGGAGGCGCCCGAGGTCCCGGCGAGGATCTCGGCCGGCTCGACCAGGACGACGGCGTCGAACTCGAGGCCCTTGCTCTGCGTGGGGCTCAGGACCGTCAGGGCTGCGGCGAGCGCGCCGGGGAGGGCAGCGGCCGGACCGGTGAGCAGCGGCGTCGAGCCGTGGGCCTCGACCAGCTGCTCGCGCACCTCGGTCACGCGCCCGGCCGGTGCGACCACCGCGACCCGGCCCGCGCCGTCGGGCCCGACGAACTCCGCGAGGGCCGCACGGACCCGCGCGACGACCTCATGACCCACACCTGCCCCGCCCTCGACCGGGGCCAGGACGAGCGCGCCCGGGACGTCGCGCGCCGAGGTGAGCGACGACGTCGGGAGGCCCGACGCGGCCGCGAACCGCTGCGCCGTGTCCGCGATCTGGGTGGGTGTGCGGTAGTTGACGGTCAGCGTCGCCTGCCGCCACGCGTCGCGCAGCAGCGGGTCGAGCATGCTCGCCCAGGACCGGGCGCCCGCGAGCGAGGACGTCTGGGCGACGTCGCCGACGATCGTCATGGACCGCGTGGGGCACCGACGCACCAGGGCGCGCCACGCCATCGCGGAGAGCTCCTGTGCCTCGTCGACCACGACGTGCGCGTAGGTCCACGTACGGTCCTGGGCGGCCCGCTCGGCCGTGGTCAGCCGCGATCCGCCGCCGCCGAAGCGGTCGGCGAGGATCTCGGCACCGACGATCCCGCCGCCGGCCCCCGAGGACTCCAGGACCTGGCGCGCGTACTCGAGGTTCGCCGCTCGGTCCGCGGCCTCGGCCTTGGCCTGGGCGCGCGCCGCCTGGTCGTCCTCGCCCAGGAGCTCGGCCGCCTCGTCGAGCAGCGGCACGTCGGCGGGCGTCCACGGAGAACCCTTGGGACGGGCGAGAGCCGCGCGGTCCGCACGTGACATGTCGGGTGCCGCCTCGGCGAGGCGGTGCGGCTTGACGAACAGGTCCTCGATCAGGCGCTCGGGAGTCAGCGGCATCCACGCGAGGTTGAGCGCGATCCGGATCTCGCGCTGGCGTCGCAGGTCGTCGATCACCTCGGCCCGCTCCTCGGGCGCGACCGGCCCGCCGAGCTCGGCCAGGTACTGGTCGGCGAGCCGGCCCAGCATCTCGCGGACGAACGGGACCCGCGCGAGGTTGTGCGGCTTGTGCGTGCGGTGGGCCTTGGCGATCGCGTCGCGCACGTCGGAGCGTCGGACCACCAGGTCGTGCCCGTCGATGCGCAGGTGCTGGTCCTCGGCGGGCACGCGCTGGCGCGCGCGGACCGCCCGCTGGACGATCCTGGCCCAGGACGCGCGGCCCTTGATGCGGGCCACCTCGGGGGACTCCTCGCCGTCCGCGACGAGTCCTGGGAGCAGCTCGGCGATCGTCGTGCTCACGACCCCGGTCTCGCCGAGCGAGGGCAGGACCTGGTCGATGTAGTGCAGGAAGGACAGGCTGGGGCCGACCAGCAGGACGCCCGAGCGCTCGAGCAGCCGGCGGTGGGCGTACAGCAGGTAGGCCGCGCGGTGCAGCGCGACGGCGGTCTTGCCCGTCCCCGGTCCGCCCTGGACGACGAGCGCTCCCGCGAGCTCGGAGCGGATGATCGCGTCCTGCTCGGCCTGGATCGTCGCGACGATGTCGCCCATCCGGCTCGTCCGCCCGGCCGCCATCGCGGCGAGCAGGGCTCCCTCGCCCGAGAGCGAGGACTGCGGGGCCGCGTCGGACGACAGGTCGAGGACCTCGTCCTCGAGCCCGGTCACGTTGCGTCCCTTGGTCACGAGGTGCCGACGGCGTCGCACCCCGTCGGGGTGGGCGGCGGTCGCCCTATAGAAGGCCTGGGCGGCAGGAGCCCGCCAGTCGGTGAGGATCGAGGCGTGGTCCTCGTCGGACAGGCCGATCCTGCCGACGTAGCGCGTCGTGCCGTCGTCGAGGTCGAGGCGCCCGAAGGTCAGGCGTTCCTCGACGGACTCGAGCTGAGCGAGCCTGTCCTCGTAGAGGGTCGCGAACGCGTCGCGCTCGCTGCGGTTCTGGGGGGAGCCCGAGGGGCCGCCGCGGCGGACGCCTGCGAGGCGGGCCCGGGTCGCGGCGCGGAGCTCGTCGAGGCGGCCGTAGAGCGTGTCGACGACGACCTGCTCCTTGCCGATCTCCTCCTGCCGTCCGGAGGGCTGGTGGTCCGGCGTGGCCGGGACCTGTCCGTCCGGAGCCCGTGTCCCGCTCGTCCGGTCGCTCGTCTCGCGCACCCTGATCCGTCCTGTCCTCTGGTCCCACGTGGCCCGCTCGCGCACCCCCGCGATGCAGCCGTCCATTATTGCCGATCCGCGCGGTCTCGGGTGCCATCCGACCGAGGCGCGGACCGGGGCGCGGACCTGCCGCTCGCCCGTCGGTGCCGGTGTGCCCGGCACGCCGGGCGGCACAGGAGGTCCCTCCGCATCCCACCGCGAGGCAGCGCTGTCCTCTACGATCGGGAACCATGGCGAGAGTGGGGAGTGCGCGTCGTGGTGACTGACCCGGTGCCGCCCCGTGCGCAGGACGGGGCCCCTGACGTCCTGTCGCCCGAGGACCTGCTGCGGGTCCTGCTCGTCGAGGACGACGACGGGGACGCGATCCTCGTCGAGGCGTTGCTCGAGGACGCGAGCGTCAACGTCGAGCTGCACCGCGCGACCGCGCTCGACGCCGCCCTGGAGAAGCTCGGCCAGCACGACGTGCACTGCATCCTCCTGGACCTCGGTCTGCCGGACGCGGTGGGCCTGTCCGCGGTCGAGCGCTTGCAGTCGCGGCCGAACCCGCCGGCCCTCGTCGTCCTGACAGGGCACACCGGGATCGACCTCGGGGTCCAGGCCGTGGCAGCCGGCGCCGACGACTACCTCGTCAAGGGCGAGGTCGACGGCGACCTCCTCGGCCGCTCGGTGCGGTATGCCGTGCAGCGGCGTCGCTCCAAGGAGCAGCAGCGCGCGCTGTACCGCAGCGAGGTCCGCGCCGCGGAGACGGCGCGCCTCGAGCGCGCCCTCCTGCCCAAGGCACTCGTCTCGGACGAGCGGATCGCGGTCATGGTCGGCTACATCCCGGGGGGCAACGGGCTGCTCGGCGGCGACTTCTACGACGCCGTCGAGCGCAGCGACGGCAGCGTCCTGTGCCTCATCGGTGACGTCGCGGGGCACGGACCCGACGAGGCCGCGCTCGGGGCGACGCTGCGCACGGCCTGGCGCACGCTCGTCCTGTCGGACGTCGCCCCCGACCAGATCCTGCCGCTCGTCGAGCGCGTCCTGGTACCTGAGCGTGCCCGCCCCGAAGTGTTCGTCACGCTGTGCCAGGTCGTCATCTCCGCCGACCGTTCGGGGGTCGACCTCTATCTCGCGGGGCACATGCCGCCGCTGCTCCTGCAGGACTCGTGCTCGGAGCTCCCGACGACGTCGCGCGGTCGGGCGCTCGGCATCCCCGTGGGCGGGGGCTGGAGCGCCGAGCACGTGGAGCTCGAGGCGCCCTGGGCGCTCATGCTCTACACCGACGGGCTCATCGAGGCGACCCTGGCGGAGGATCCGGCGGTCCCCGGGACGGGCTTCGTCCCCGGGGCGCCTGGTCGCCGGGAGCGGTTGGGGGTCGCGGGGCTCCTCGCCGCGGTCGACACGGAGATCACGCACGGGGGTGAGGGGCTCGTCGAGCGCGTCTTCCGCCGCGTCCGAGACCTGCACGGCGGGCCGCTGGCCGACGACGCGGCGGTCCTCGTCGTCGGGTGGGGCGGACCGGACCAGGCAGCCCGCGGCGAGCGGACCGCGACCCTCGCAGACTCCGACGAGTGGTCGCAGTGACGACAGACCCGGCGGCGGCGGGGGGAGCGCCTGCCGAGGGCGAGCCTCGTGCAGCCTCCGCGAGCCCCGGGAGCCCCGGGAGCCCCGCGAGCCCCGCGACGCCCGCGCCGTCCCCGACACGCACCGACGCTGCGGACGGCAGGCGGCCGGGCACCGACCGCGAGCCCGAGATCCTTGCGGGGACCGCCCCGCAGGGCGCGTCCCTGCGGCGCCGTCTCGGTGTCCTCCTGGTGGTCGCCGCGGCGATCCTCCTCGCGGTCCTCGTGACCTCGGTCGTCGCGCTCGTCAACGTCGTGCGCATCCAGGACGAGGTGACCAACCCCTACTTCACCGCCATCACCCAGGCCGACACGGCCTACATCTCGCTCGTCGACGCCGAGTCGTCGGTGCGGGCCTTCCTCGCGACGGGGGCCGAGGTCAACCTCGAGCCGTTCGAGCGCTCGATCGGCTCGGACGGCTCCGTGTCCCTCCACGACGACGCGACGTCGGAGGTGCTCTCGGTGTCCCCTCCCGTGGCGGCCGCGCTGGACCGGGCGTCGACCGCCATCCACGAGTGGGCGCTGGGGTACGCCCTGCCGTCCGTCCAGAAGGTCCAGGACGGCGCCCCGGACGCCGTGACGACCGACGACAAGCTCGAGGGCGCCCGACTGTTCGACGACGCCCGGGTCGCGACGAGGGACTACATCACCGTCCTGCGTTCCGTCCGGTCGGAGAAGGTCGAGGCGCTCGAGAGCTGGACGCAGGTGCTGTTCGGTTCGGTCGTCGTCCTCGTCCTCGCTGCGCTGCTCGTGGGCGCGGTCCTGTGGAGCGTGCTCAAGCGATGGATCACCGAGCCCGTGACCTCCCTCGCTCACCAGGTCCGGGTCGTCAGCGGCGGTCGGCTGCGGCAGCCGGTCGCGGTCAGCGCACCCGGCGAGATCGGGGCGCTCGCGATCGACATCGAGCACATGCGTCAGGAGCTCGTGAGCCAGGTGGCCGAGATCCGCGCCTCGCACGAGGAGGTCGAGCTCTCCCACGAGCTGCTCGCGGCCCAGGCCCAAGAGCTCGAGCGGTCGAACCGTGACCTCGAGCAGTTCGCCTACGTCGCCTCGCACGACCTCCAGGAGCCGTTGCGCAAGGTCGCGTCGTTCACCCAGCTGTTGCAGAAACGGTACGGCGGACAGCTCGACGACCGCGCGGACCAGTACATCGAGTTCGCGGTCGACGGCGCCAAGCGCATGCAGCGACTGATCCAGGACCTGCTCGGGTTCTCGCGCGTCGGGCGGACCGGGACCGAGCGGGTCCAGGTCGACCTCGAGAAGGCGCTCGCGGTGGCCCTGTCGGACCTCGAGGACAAGATCGCCGCGACGGGAGCCGTCGTGACGCACGACCCGCTCCCCACGGTGCGGGGCGAGAAGGCGCTGCTCGAGCAGCTCCTCGTCAATCTCGTGGGCAACGCGATCAAGTTCCGCGACCCGGAGCGTCCGCCGGTCGTCCATGTCGGCGTCCGGGCGAGCGAGCGCTCGTGGGAGCTGAGCGTGGTCGACAACGGGATCGGGATCGACGCGCAGTACGCCGAACGGGTGTTCGTCATCTTCCAGCGGCTGCACCCCAAGGACGTCTACGAGGGGACGGGGATCGGCCTCGCGCTGTGCAAGCGGATCGTGGAGTACCACGGCGGCCGCATCTGGCTCGAGCCGACCGAGGGCGGCGGGACGACGGTCCGGTTCACGATCGCGCACGCCTACGATCCCTCCGCCGCGGGCCACCGGCCCTCGCCGGACGCTCCGTAGCCGACCGGGCCCGCGACCTGGCGCCACGTGCTGAGACGTGGAGGCACGCTCGTCGACTAGGCTCGCGGCGTGGCCCCGGAGGACCGGGGCGACCTGGGGACGACGGACTGCGGGGACACGGCATGAGCAACGGGCACAAGGTGATCGACGTCCTGCTGGTCGAGGACGACCCGGGCGACGTCCTGATGACGCGTGAGGCGTTCGAGGACCACAAGGTCACGAACCGGCTCTCGGTCGTCAGCGACGGTGTCAGCGCGATGGCCTTCCTGCGCAAGGAGGGGGAGTACCTGGACGCGCCCACCCCGGACCTGATCCTGCTGGACCTGAACCTCCCGCGGATGGACGGGCGCGAGGTCCTCGGCGAGCTCAAGTCGGACCCGGCCCTCCGGCAGATCCCCGTGGTCGTGCTCACGACGTCGGAGGCCGAGGAGGACGTCGTCCGGTCCTACTCGCTGCACGCGAACGCCTACGTGACCAAGCCCGTCGACTTCGACCGGTTCATCGACGTCGTCCGTCAGATCGACGACTTCTTCGTCACCGTGGTCCGCCTCCCCGGTCGCTGAGACGACAGGCGGCGCACCGAGCAGGTGCGTGCCGGCGTGGTCGCGCCCCGTGGCACGGCACGCTCCGGGCGTAGCGAGGTGAGGGCCTCGTGCCGGGAAGGTTCCGGCGGTGCGTGGTGTTGTCCTGATCGAACCGCCGACGAGCGGGCTGCGCGGGGACCTCGACGGTCCCGGTCGGCTCCTCGCCCCGGCGGGCGGCAGGGATCGCACGACGACGGAGGAGCTTCTGGTGTTGGACCCACGAGGGATCTACGAGGTGGACGAGGCCGCGGTGGCGCGCGTCCTGCCCGCGGCGACGCATGCACAGGAGGGGACCTCGCTCCGCGCGGTCGGCCCGGTCCTGCTGCACTCGGTGCGCGGGTTCGTGGACGCCGGCACGGCCGGTGACCTCGCGGTCGAGCACCTGCTCGAGGAGTTCGAGGTCACGCGCCTGGTCACGTTCGACGTGGACCAGCTCCTCGACTACCGCTCGAAGCGCGTGACGATGGTCTTCGACGCGGACCGGTGGGCCTCGTACGACGAGCCGTTCCTCGCGATCGATCACGTGCGCGACGCCGAGGGGACGGGCTTCCTGCTCCTCCACGGTATCGAGCCGGACCTCCAGTGGGAGCGCGTGGTCGCCGCGCTGCGCGAGCTCGTGCACCGCTTCGACGTCTCGCTCGTCGTGGGCTTCCACGGCATCCCCATGGGCATCCCGCACACGCGTCCCCTCTCGGTGACGGCGCACGCGACCCGCCGCGAGCTGATCGAGGACCACACGTCGTGGTTCGGCACGGTCAAGGTCCCGGGCTCGTTGGCCGCGCTGCTCGAGCTGCGTCTCGGGGAGTCGGGGCACGACGCCCTGGGGTTCACGGTCCACGTCCCGCACTACCTCGCGCAGTCGCCGTTCCCGCCGGCGGCGGTCGTCGCCCTCGAGAACGTCCAGCGGTCGACGGGTCTCGACCTGCGCGTCGCGGCGCTCGCGGACGCGTCCCAGGAGGCCGTCCAGGAGGTCGAGCGGCAGATGGCCGAGTCCGAGGAGGTCACGGCCGTGGTGCGCGCGCTCGAGGAGCAGTACGACGCGTTCGCCCGCTCGGTGGGCCGCACGAGCCTGCTCGCGGACTCCGCTCCCATCCCGACGGCGGACGAGCTCGGGGCCGAGTTCGAGCGCTTCCTCGCCCAGCACGGTGGCGAGTGACCGGTCCCTCGCGGAGGTTCTGCGGAGGTTGTGGGGACGAATCACGGTATTTCCCGGCGTTTGACGTGGCGAACCTCACCTTGACCGTGCAAAACTAGGTCTCGTTGCAGTGACGTGCTCGAGACATGCCTTCGCGTGAACCGGTGTCGACGCAGCAGGATCCCGGTCCGCCGGGGTCGTGCCTGTCCAGCCGCCGGTCGCCACGACCGGAACCACGCGGAGCGGGTCGCGGGTCCGGCTGCGACGGCTCGATGAACGGGCGAAGGGTCCGTTCGCGGATGTCCCCGGTTGGACAGAAGGTACGAGGAACAGCATGGCGCAGGGTTCTGTGAAGTGGTTCAACGCTGAGAAGGGCTATGGGTTCATCGCCCAGGACGACGGCGGAGCCGACGTCTTCGTCCACTACTCGGCGATCGAGGCCCAGGGCTACCGGTCGCTCGAAGAGGCTCAGCGTGTCGAGTTCGAGATCACCCAGGGGCCCAAGGGCCCGCAGGCGGAGAACGTCCGCCCGCTCTGATCTCCCTGATCTTCTCCCGGTTCTCGCGAGCCGGATCCGGAGGCCGCACCCCCCAGGGGTGCGGCCTCCGGTGTCATGAGGTCCCGGGCCCGACGACGTCGCGCGAGGCCGCGGCGGGCGCACCTGGGCGGGTGGCGCCGTCGGGCACGGGGAGCGGGATGTCGTCCTCGAGCGGGACCGCCGTGCCCGTGAAGCGTCCTACCTCTTCCCCGGTGAGGAGGGTCGCGGGGACCGGGAGGCTGCGCAGGGCGCGCGCCAGGCCCGGGTCGTCGAGCCCGAACGGCACGGGGTCGTCCTGGGCCGCCTGGTTCTCGTCGGCGGAGGTCGCGTCGTCGACCGGGCGCACGACGACCAGGACGAGGTTCCCGTAGCGGCGCCCCTTGAGCTGACCCGGTTCGGCGATCAGTCCGATCCGGCCCTCGGTGGTTGCGCCCGTCGAGAACGGGGTGAGGGCCGCGGCAGCGGTCGCGAGCTCTCTGCGGACCAGCGCGAGCGGCGGTCGGTCCGCGCAGTTGGCGAGGTAGACGCCGCCGGGGCGCAGGACGCGCAGCGCCTCGCGGACGAAGCCGACTGTCGTGACGTGCGCGGGAGTGGTGTCACCCGCGAAGACGTCGCGCACCACGACGTCGACGCTCGAGTCCGGCAGCGTCGCGAGCTCGGCCCGGGCGTCTCCGGCGCGCAGCCGGAGCCGCGGTGCGCGGGGGAGGGCGAACCACTCACGGACACGGGCGACGAGGTCGGCGTCGAGGTCCACCGCGATCTGGCGCGAGTCCGGTCGTTCGTGCTCGACGTAGCGCGCGAGCGTGCAGCCTGCCGCGCCGAGGTGCACGACGCGCAGCGGTCCTGCCGGGAGGGCCCCCAGGACCGCGGCCATCTGCTGCATGTACTCGAATGTCAGGAGACCCGGGTCTGCGAGGTCCAGGTGCGAGCTGGGGACGCCGTTGACCATGAGCGTCACGCCCGTGCTGCCGTCCGGGTCGGGGACCAGCTCGGCCGTCCCGGTCGACGTCTGGACCTCACCCGCGGGGAGCTCGTGGACGCTCTCCGCACCGCGAGGCCGGGTACCGCCTCGAGCCCGCCGAGGGGCCGGGGAGGGCTCTGTGGGTGCCGAGGTGGATGCTGGGGAGTGACGGGACGTCCGCCGGGAGGACTTGCGAGGCATGGGTCCACCGTAGGGGCATCGCGCGGCCGGGTCGGCGTCGGGCGGGCGGACGACCCACCCGGACGGATTGACTTTCGTCGAACAGGTGTTCGATAGTTGACTTCGGAGGTGTTGAGATGACTACGCAGCACAGGGTCTCGCCGGGTGCGCTCGCCCCTGACGTCGCTCGGCTCCTCGCGCGGGCCGACGCCGAGATCATCGCAGCGAACCTCGCGGCAGACCCGGCGGAGCGGTTCGTCCACGCCCACCTCGGGGCTCTGCGCGCCGCTGCGGCGGTCGTCGCGCTGCGGGGCAGGCCCTCCGCACGCTCCCGGGCCCGCTCGGTCTGGGACCTGCTGGCCGTCGTCGAGCCTGGTCTCGCGGCCTGGTCGGTCTACTTCGCGGGCGGGGCGCGGATCCGGGCGGCGGTGGACGCCGGGAGGTTCGACGCGGTCGATCCTGGGCGCGCCGAGGAGATCATGGTCTGCGCCGAGGACTTCCGTGACGAGGTCGCGATGATCATCGACCCGGACGCAGGGTTCGTCCGGCATCCCACGCTCCGGGTCGTGGCCTCGTGACGGGCGGGCCCCTCCTCGAGGGGGCAGGTGTTCCGTGAGCCGCGGCCCGCGCTCCGCCCAGGCGCACCGGGACTGGGGGACGGACGAGACGGGGTGCTCCGTCCTGCACGTCGACATGGACGCCTTCTTCGCCTCGGTCGAGCTCCGTCGTCGACCTGAGCTGAGGGGGCGCCCGGTCGTGGTCGGCGGGTCCGAGCGCAGCGTGGTCCTCGCAGCCACGTACGAGGCTCGCGCCTTCGGCGTCCACTCGGCCATGCCCATGGCTCTCGCCCGGAGGCTGTGCCCGCAGGCCGTCGTGCTTCCTCCGGACCACCGGGCGTACCAGGAGGCCTCGCGTGCGGTCATGGAGATCGTCCACGAGGTCACGGCGCTGGTCGAGCAGATCAGCATCGACGAGGCCTTCCTCGACGTGAGCGGAGCCCGGCGCCGGCTGGGTGCCCCCACGGTGATCGCGAGGAACCTCCGTGAGCGCGTGCAGGCGGAGGTGGGCATCACGTGCTCGGTGGGGATCGCCACGACCAAGTTCGTCGCGAAGCTCGCCTCGACGCACGCCAAGCCCGACGGCATGATGCTGGTGCCTGCCGCCGCGACCGTTCCGTTCCTGCGGACGCTTCCGGTCGGCGCGCTGTGGGGCGTGGGGGAGCGGACCGAGAAGCTGCTCGCCGACTGGGGCATCACGACGGTCGCCGAGCTCGCGGACACCGAGGTCTCGGCCGTGCAGGCGGCCGTGGGCAAGGCCGCGGGCGCGCACCTCCACGACCTCGCGTGGGGCAGGGACCCGCGTCCCGTCGAGCCCGGGCGTGCCGAACGGAGCATCGGTGCCGAGACGACCTTCGAGCACGACCTGTACGACTCCGCGGTGATCGGTTCGGCCCTGCTGGGGCTCGCAGACCGGTGCGGCGCGCGGCTGCGGCACCAGGGGCTCGTGGCACGGACCGTCAGCGTCAAGGTCCGAACGTCGGACTTCCGGACCCTCACGCGTTCGAGGACCCTGCGTGCTCCGACGGACGTCGCGCAGGAGATCCACCAGGTGGCCCGCGAGCTCGTCGAGTCGGTGGACCGCAGGGGGCTCCCGGTGCGGCTCGTCGGGGTGAGGGCGGAGAACCTCGAGGCCCGGAGCACCTCGACGCTCCAGCCCACGCTCGACGAGGCGGTGCAGGAGGAGGCAGGGACGCGGCGCGCGGCCGAGGAGACGCTCGACCGGATCCGTGACCGTTTCGGGGTGAATTCGATCGGTCCGGCGTCCACCCGTCGACGCTCGACTACCACCAGGGCGGATGTCGATCTATCCTGAGAGGGACACACTTCAACTGCTGACACCCGGGGGTGCCCATGCCTCTGTCTGAGTACGAGCAGCGCGTACTGGAACAGATGGAAAGAGCGCTGACCTCGGATGATCCGCGGTTGGCGACCACACTTCAGTCCACGCCCCGCAAGTCCGGCCTGCGCTATGTCGCGGCAGGGATCGGCGTGGTCGGCGGACTCCTCCTCCTCGTCGTCGGGGCGGCCACGGCCAACCCGTGGCTCGGGGTGGCCGGGTTCGTCGTGATGTTCGCGGGGGTGGCCTTCGCCTTCTCCGCACCGCGCAAGCGCGCGAGCGGCCCGGTGGGCGTCGTCGACGGAGACGGGAAGGTCACGCCACCCCGCGGCACCACCAAGAGCTCACCCTCCGGTCAGGGCTTCCTCACCCGACTGGAAGAGCGCTGGGACCGTCGACGTGAGCAGGGCGGTCGCTGAGTCCCTCGCGGACGCCGGTGACCACCTGCTCGAGCAGCGAGGTGAGCGTCTCCGCCCCGGGCGACTGCCAGGTGCGGGCGTAGCGCTCGGCCTCGACGGCTGACGTGAGCGTCACCAGCGCGTCCGTCGTCGAGACGGGGAGCTGCCTTCCGGTGCGTGCGACCACCTGGGCGACCACGAGAGCCGGCACGTTGCGCAGCGTCGCCGAGGCGGGCCAGCGGATGTCCAGGTCGCCGAGGCGTTCCGTGAGTTCTGCCCAGGTGCTCTCGACGTCCGGCGTGGAGACGGGTTCGGAACGACGGCGCACGATCAGCCAGGCGAGCGCCGACAGTGCCAGGAGGACCGCCAGGGCACTCGCGCCGATGATCCAGGTCCGCTGCATGCCGTCCTGGGTGTTCCCGGTCCCGCTGCTGAGGTCGGGAGCAGGGCCGGTCGTGGGTGCTGTGGTGTTGGGTGCGTTCGGCGTCGCGGCGTTCGTCGGGACCTCGCCAGGATCCGCAGGTGCCGGCGCGTTGTTGGCGGCGAGGAGAGGGTCGGCCCACGAGGGGACCGCGCCCGCCTGGACCGCCGGTGTCGGTTCGAAGCGCACCCAGCCCTGGCCGGGGAAGTAGAGCTCGGGCCACGCGTGCGAGTCCTTGCCCGTGACCTCGAAGAGGTTGTCGCTCGTCCGCTCGCCGGGCAGGAAGCCGACGGCCATGCGTGCGGGGATCCCGATGGACCTGGCCATCATCGTCATCGAGGTCGCGAACTGCACGCAGTAGCCCTGTCGGTCCTGCAGGAAGTTCCACACGGTGTCGTCGGTCTGACCGTCAGGGACCTCGGTCGAGTAGGTGAACCGGCTCCCGTCGCGGAAGTAGGACTGCAGCGCGACGGCCGCGTCGTAGCGGTTGTTCGTCTCGGCGGTGATCTCGGTCGCGAGGGCGCGGATGTCCTCCTCGTGGGAGGAGGCCGGGACCTCGAGCAGGTTCGGGTCGTCGAGGTCGCCGCCCTCGCTGGCGCGCAGCGCCTGGGCGGTCAGGTCGCGCGGGTGCACCACGAAGGAGTACTCCATCCCGGGTTCGGTCGCCTGGTTCCCCGTGACCTCGTCGCGGGCGTCGTCGTAGAACCACTCGCCAGGGGCGGCGACCGTCCGGGGTTCGGTCGGCAGGACGAGCCGTTCGTCGCGCAGCGTCCGGAGCGTGACGTCGACCTGGCGAGGCTCGCCGGCGGCGGTGCCCGCGTCGTCGGGCCACAGGATGTTCGACTCCTCGACCTGGGGCCCCTGGCGGGCGTCGCCGCGTCGCCAGTTGCGCCCGTCGAACCCGGTCAGCGTGAACATCCGCAAGGGTCCGACGTCCGTGCTGCTGGTGTCGTTCGCACGGTCCTCCGGGAACTCGTAGGTCAGGGCGACCTCCTCCGAACGGGCCTTGAGGTTGCTCTCCATGTCGAGGTCGCTGGCCAGCCGGACGGTGGGGCCCGCGCTCGTGAAGAAGGCCGTCCACGGCGACCGCACGATCTGGGGGAGCGCGCCGGCGGCGGAGCCTGCCACGAGGGCGACCAACGCGATCGCGAGGGTCGCGGCGAGCGTGGTGCTCGCGCGCAGCGCCCGGGTGGCACGGTCGACGGTCTGGACGGCCGCGCCGGAGGTCCGGCGGACGGCCCGGTGCGGGTTGTCGACGGCGACCAGCAGGAGCAGCGCTGTGACCGTGACGACGAAGACGGCGGGCGGGACCGCGCCCTCGATGACCAGCGGAGGGATCCACAGGGCCAGCAGGGGCAGGCCGGCGGCGGCAGGAAGCCGGAGCCCACCCGCGATCAGGTCGGTCAGGAGGAAGACGAGGGCGGCACCGCCGACGGCGATCAGGACGAGGGGGAACGACGGTTCGATCGGTGAGGTCTCGGTGGCGATGAGCTGTCGGCCTGCCGCGAAGCGGGCGAGGACCCTGTCGAGGCTCGCGCTGCTGATCGCCAGGTCGATCCCACGGGACGTGACCCCGCCGAAGACGGCCAGCAGCCCCCAGGCACCGACGAGCAGTCCCGCGACCGTCGGTACGAGCGAGCGTGCGCGTGCCGACGAGGCCGACGGGCGCGTCTCGAGGAGCGCTCGGGTGGCCCAGGTGACCAGGCCGAGGACGAGCACGAAGACGGTGCCGGTGCGGGTCCACGTCCCAGGCCCGATCAGCACGGTCAGGGCGTGGAACGACGCGACGGTCGCGACGAGGACCAGCGCGGTGGTGGTCGTGGTCCGCACCAGGTCGGCGCGCCGGGTGCTGATGGTCGGGGTGGTCACCGGTGCTCCTCCATGAGCCTGTCCCAGGCCTGGTCGATCGATGTGAGCTGCGGGTCGACGTGCACGGCGTGCCACCCCGTCGCGCGCAGCGCGCCCAGCGACTCCTCCAGGTCGGGCGAGTCGTGCGGCCCGACGACGAACGCCCAGTGGTTCCCGTCGCCCGCCATCGCGGCGACCGCCTGCCGGGCGAGCGGCCCGAGGGGCGCGAGGATCGCGACCGTCAGCTCCGCGGGGCGCCTGGTGCTGCGCAGCGCGTCGGCGGTCGCGATCAGCCCGGCCTCGGCGTCCCGGCGGCTCGAGTGACCCTGCAGGTCGACGGTCTGGTCGAGGAGCTGGGCCGTGCCCTCGGACCGGCGTCCGGGCGAGTACGGGATCGCCTCGACCGCCGGGGCACCCGTCGAGGCGACGAGGCGGACGGGGTGACCTGCGGCGAGCAACGAGACGCCGACGGACGCGGCGGCCTCGACGGCCCACTCCCCGTCCTCGGCTGCCGACGTGGACCGGGCCGTCCCCGGCGGAGGCAGGGTCGACCGGTCGAGGAGCACGGTCACGGGCGGCATCCCGGCGCTCTCGTCCGTGCGCACCATGAGCTGTCCGCGCCGGGCTGCGGTCGCCCAGTGCACGCGGCGCGGGTCGTCGCCGGCGACGTAGTCGCGCAGCACGCTGTCGTCGCTCGACGACGTCCGCGCGCCGTGGGCCGAGCGCGCGAACTCCCCGAAGGCGCGTGCACCACGCACCGAGAGGTCGGTCGTGCGTGGCCACACCGTGACGGTGCTCGGCGCGCCCAGGGGCTGGGCCGCACGCACGAGGCCGAACACGTCGACGCGGCTGGTCAGCACGGGGCCGAGGGCCCAGCGTCCGCGGTGCTGGGGGCGCAGGCGGTAGCGCACGGCGATCCGATCGGGGTGCGTCACGACCTGAGCGCGCAGCGCGTCCTGCTCGCAGAGCTCCCCGGCGGCCTGCTCGCTGATCTGCAGGCGTGCGAGCCGCCCGAGCGCCGTCGCCGTCGGGTGGACGGGGGCGACGACGAGCCGGGTGGTGACCTGGTTCCCGCGGACCGCGGGGTCGGGCTCGACCTTGCGGCCGACCTGGAGGGCGCCACGGCCGCGATCGATGCGACGCACGGCCATCCACACCCAGGACGAGAGGACCGCGAGGGCCCCTGCCGCCCCGAGCCCCACGACGTCGCGCAGCCCCAGAGCCGATCCTACGGCGATCAGCACGATGCCCGCGCCGAGGACGGCGCTGCCTCGGACGGTGGGCCGGACCCGGGCGAGGCCTCGCGGGCGCCGGGGCAGCATGCGGGCGCCCGGCATGTCAGCGGCTGTCCGTCGACGTGTAGGCGGGGATCGGTGTGCGCTCGACGATCGAGGCCACCACGTGGGCGGCGGTGTGGCCGGCCAGGCGGGACTCGGTGGACAGGATCAGCCGGTGGGCGAGCACCGGCTGGGCGAGCAGCTGGACGTCGTCCGGCAGGACGTGGTCACGCCCCGCCATGGCCGCGACCGCCTTGGCCGCGCGGAGCAGCTGGAGGGAGGTGCGGGGCGAGGCGCCGAGCTTGAGACCGGGATGCTCGCGCGTCTGGGTGACGAGGGCCAGCACGTACCTCTTGACGGCAGGGGAGGCGAAGACCGAGCGGGCGACCTGCGCGAAGCGCAGGATCGTCGCTCCGTCGACGACGGGGTCGATGTGCTCGAGCGGCGTGTCCGACTCCTGGCGATCGAGCATCTCGAGCTCGGCCTCGACGTCCGGGTAGCCGACCGTGAGGCGTGCCATGAAGCGGTCGCGCTGTGCCTCGGGCAGAGGATAGGTCCCCTCCATCTCGACCGGGTTCTGCGTCGCGACCACGAGGAAGGGGCGGGGGAGCGGGTGAGTCGTGCCGTCGACCGTCGTCTGCCCCTCCTCCATGCACTCCAGGAGGGCCGACTGCGTCTTGGGCGACGCACGGTTGATCTCGTCGCCGATGACGATGTTGGAGAACACGGGTCCGGGGCGGAACTCGAAGTCGTGCGTCTGCGTCCGGTAGATGTTGACGCCCGTGAGGTCGCTCGGGAGCAGGTCGGGCGTGAACTGGATACGGCCCACGTGGCAGTCGATGGTGCGTGCGAGCGCCTTGGCGAGGGTCGTCTTGCCGACGCCGGGCACGTCCTCGAGCAGGAGGTGCCCCTCGGCGAGGAGCACCGCGACGGTGAGGTGGACGAGCTCCGGACGTCCGGAGATCACCGACTCGATCCGGGAACGGATCCGACCGGTCGCCTCGACGAGCTCGCCGAGCGGATCGAGGCCGTCACGGGACGGGGGAGAGGTGTAGTCGGTGAGCACGAGAAACCTCCGTTGGCCACGCTCGGTGTGCGGACTCGCAAGCCTAGTTGACCATTGTCCCCACTCTCCTCCCCGTCCGGATCCCGAAATGCGCCGAGCTGCCGTGCGCGGTGCGGACGAGCCGGGCGAACGTGAGGAAACGCCGGCCGGCACGGGTTCGTCCGCGTCCGGCACCCCACCGTGTCCTCCACTGTCTGACCTGCGGAGATTGTGCGAAGAGGGGTGAATTGGCGGTGATATCTCGGGCTTCGTGGAGGCATGTGGAGTACTGTGGAGGAAGTGGGAGCAGGAGGGGAGGGCAAGGCGGATGAGCGAGCTGTTCAGCGGTTCCCCGAGCCTGCTTCTCGGCACCTACACCCCCCGTCTGGACGACAAGGGTCGCCTCATCCTCCCCGCGAAGTTCCGCAGCCAGCTCGCGCCCGGGCTGGTGATGACCAGGGGGCAGGAGCACTGCCTCTTCCTCCTGCCGATGGACGAGTTCCGACGCATGTACGACCAGATCCGTCAGGCCCCCGTCACGAGCAAGCAGGCGCGGGACTATCTCCGGGTCTTCCTCTCGGGCGCGAGCGACGAGATCCCGGACAAGCAGGGGCGGATCTCCATCCCGGCTCCGCTCCGGGCGTACGCAGGGTTCGACCGGGAGGTCGCCGTGATCGGCGCCGGCACCCGGGTGGAGATCTGGGACGCCTCGGCGTGGTCGACCTACCTCGCCGAGCAGGAGGCCGGGTACGCCACCACGGCGGAGGAGGTGCTTCCCGCCCTCCGCTTCTGACCGGCAGCACGATCGCACGACCGCACGACGACATGAAGAGCTGGACGACGAGGACCTGACGCTCCCGCAGGACGAGGCCTCCTCCCGCCCGGTCTGGCGCACTTCCCCGGTGCCAGAACGGACGCGGTGGGAGACCTGGTCCGGCGGTGCGGAACGGATCCACCGGCACCACGCACGACAGGCAGACACCGAGGACCATGCATCACCCCACGAGCAGCACGACGAGCACCGACCAGGAAGGAGGCGTCATGTCCACACCTCGCAGCACGTCAGGAGCGGGAGCGGAGGACCGGCACGTCCCGGTGCTCCTCCAACGGTGCGTCGACCTCCTCGCGCCGGCCCTCGCGGCCCCCGGCTCGGTCCTGGTCGACTGCACGCTCGGCATGGGCGGGCACACCGAGGCCGTCCTGGAGCAGATCCCCACGGCCCGGGTGATCGGCATCGATCGTGACACGCAGGCCATCGCACTGGCCTCCGAACGGCTCGCCCGGTTCGGCGACCGGTTCCAGGCCGTGCACGCGGTCTACGACGAGATCGGCGACGTGATCGCCGACCTCGGCCTGCCGTCCGTCCAGGGGGTGCTGATGGACCTGGGCGTCTCGTCGCTGCAGATCGACGAGTCGGAGCGTGGCTTCTCCTACGCCCACGACGCGCCGCTCGACATGCGCATGGACGCGACCACGGGTCTCACGGCCGCCGACGTCCTCAACACCTACGACGAGCGCGACCTGGTCCGGATCCTGCGGGAGTACGGCGAGGAGCGCTTCGCGCAGCGCATCGCCCGCGCGGTGATCCGCCGCCGAGAGGTCGAGCCGTGGACCCGCAGCGCGGCGCTCGTGGACCTCGTGCGCGCCAACATCCCGGCCGCGACCCGCAAGACCGGCGGCAACCCGGCCAAGCGCACCTTCCAGGCGCTGCGGATCGAGGTCAACGGTGAGCTCGAGGTGCTCGAGCGCGCGGTCCCGGCCGCCGTCGAGGCGCTCGCGGTCGGTGGGCGCATCGTCGTCGAGTCGTACCAGTCCCTCGAGGACCGCATCGTCAAGCGTGAGCTGGCACGCGGTGCGACGTCGAGCGCGCCGGCGGGGCTGCCCGTCGAGCCCGAGACCCACAAGCCGTACCTGAAGCTGCTCGTCCGTGGGGCCGAGGAGGCCCCGGCGGACGAGCTCGAGCACAACCCGCGCTCCGCGTCGGTGCGCCTGCGCGCCGCCGAACGGCTGCGTCCCACACCTGATCACCTGCGACACCGCAACCGAGGGGAGAAGCACTCATGAGCTCACGACAGGCTGCGGCGCGTCCTCTGTCGACGCCGGCCCCCGCCCCTGCCCGCCGTGCGCCCCTCACTGCGCTCCCGGGTGGTGCCGCCGGGCGCTCCTCGCGCCCGCGGCTCGAGGCGGTCCGTGCGCCGCTCCAGGTACGTTCTCGGATCCCGTTCCTCGTCCTGTGCATGTCGATCCTCGCTGCGGCGCTCCTGGGTGCTTTGCTGTTGAACACCACGATGGCCAACGGCTCGTACCAGATGTCGAAGCTCCGGACGGAGGCAGGTGTGCTCGAGCAGGACACGCAGGCTCTCGACGCCCAGCTCCGGGCGGCCCAGACGTCGCTGCCGGACCGCGCGGTCGCGCTCGGGATGGTCGAGTCGGACGTGACCACGATGCTCCGCCTCTCCGACGGTGCGGTCATCGGCGCCCCGGAGGCGGGAAGCACGCCGTGACCGGTGGGACGGGGCGCAGGACCGGCGAGAGCTCGCCGCGTCCTTCCGCGTCGTCCCGGGCGGCGGGCACCACGACCACCGGCTCGGCCCACCAGGGGACGGCTCGCCGTTCGCCGGCCACCTCTCGTGAGGGCGCGCCCCGCAGCTCGAGCGGTACGGGAGCTCCTCGCCGCACCTCGGCTCCCCGGGCGGAGCGGGGCGCAGGGGCGGGGACCGCGAGCCAGCGCGACCGGGCCGGCAAGGCCGCCACCGGCAACCCGACGGGCAAGGCACGGACGACCGGGAAGACACCGACGACCGGGAAGCCGTCCGTGACCGGCAAGGTCTCCACGGGGAAGCCCCGAGGCGCCTCGACCTCCCCCCGGACGACGACTCTCACGCCGCGTGCCGGAGGCGGGTCGGGCGGCGGACGAGGCGTGGGACGACCTGCGACCGCGGCCGTCGCCAGTCCTGCGCGGCCGGAGAAACGGCAGCGCTGGGTCATGGCCGTCGCGCTCCTGGTCCTGCTCGTCTTCGCCGGCCGCCTCGTCTACCTGCAGGTCGTCATCGGCCCCAGTCTCGCCGCCAGCGCAGAGGCGACGCGTACCCAGTCCCACGTGACCCTCGCGCACCGCGGTGACATCACGGACGCCGACGGCGTGGTCCTCGCCACGTCGATCGACCGGTACACGGTCTCGGCGGACCAGGCGACGATCCCGGACTTCGTCCCCTCGAAGCGGCACACGATCGACGGGAAGGCGGTCGAGGAGAAGGGGGCCGTCGGGCTGGCCAAGCTGCTCGCACCGATCCTGGACCGCTCCGCCCCCGAGCTCGCGGCCGAGCTCAGCGGGACCAACGGGCGCGTGAACCGCAACGTGCTGCTGGCCAAGGGCGTGGTGCCCGAGGTCCAGCGGCAGATCGCCGAGCTCGGGGTCTCGGCCTACATCGGCACGCGGCTCACGACGACCCGGACCTACCCCGCGGGCACCACTGCGGGCAACATCGTCGGGTACGTGGGCGAGGACGAGACGACCGAGAACGTGATCGGCCGCGGCGGGATCGAGGCCGCCTACGACGACCTGCTCACCGGCACACCGGGCAGCGAGAGCTTCGAGCGCGCGGGCGGAGCCGGCGGGGTCCGGATCCCGGGCAGCACGCAGGAGACCGTCGAGGCCGTCCCGGGGAGCTCGGTCGCCCTGACCCTCGTGCGGGACATCGGCTGGAAGGCGCAGGACGCGGTCGACAAGGCAGTGGCCGAGACCGGGGCCGACTACGCGATCGCCGTGGTGCAGGACGTGAAGACCCAGGAGGTCCTCGCGCTCGCCGACTCGGGGGCGATCGACCCGAACGACCGGTCCGACGCGCGCGTCGCGGACGGCAGCCGTGCGGTCAAGGACGTGTTCGCGCCCGGATCGACGGGCAAGGTCATCACGATGGCCGCCGCGATCGAGGAGGGCCTGGCGACCCCCGCGAGCCAGTACGAGGTGAACGACACCTACACGACGGCCAACGGGCAGTCGTTCCGTGACTCGCACTCGCACGCCATGGAGCGCATGACCCTGGCGGGCATCCTCGCGCAGTCCTCGAACACCGGGACGGTCATGGTCGGCCAGGACATCCCCCGGCAGCAGCGCGAGGACTACCTGCGCAAGTTCGGCTTCGGTGCCAAGACGGGCCTCGGCCTCCCCGGCGAGTCCGCGGGCATCCTCGGATCGTCGGACGGCTGGGACGGGCGCAAGGAGTACGAGGTCCTGTTCGGGCAGGGCATCGCCGTCAACGCCGTGCAGGCCACGAGCGTGTTCTCCACGATCGCGAACGGCGGGGTGCGGGTCGCACCGACGCTGCTCAAGGGCACCACGGGGCCCGACGGCGTGTTCGTCCCCGCGCCGGTGCGGGAGACCACGCAGGTCGTCTCGGAGTCGACCGCGGACCAGGTCCTGCACATGATGGAGGCCGTCGTCGAGGAGGGCTCGGGCACCGAGGCGGCGATCGAGGGGTACCGGGTCGCGGGCAAGACGGGCACGGCGGAAGAGGTCGGGGCGGGTGGCGGCCTGACGGACATCATGGCCTCGTTCATCGGTGTGGCCCCCGCGGACGACCCGCAGTACACGGTCGCGGTCTTCCTCAAGAACCCTCGGACCAACATCTTCGGCGGCATGGTCGCGGCGCCGGTGTTCAAGGACCTGATGAGCTTCACGCTCCAGAACCGGAACGTCCCCCCGAGCTCGTCGGTCGAGGCGCCGTACCCGACGACCTGGTGACGGGCGGGCCCGAGGCGAGGTCCGCCGTCGGCGCGGGCGCGCCGCCGAGCGCCGCCCAGGGTTCGCTCGGCCGCACGGCGACCCCGAGGGCCGTCCCGGCCCCTGGGCAGGCCGGCGGGAGTTCGGCGTACCCTGCCACGGCCGCGCGTGAAGGTCCCGTGAAGTACCGGGTCCGGGCCTACCAGCCGACCGGTGGGGACCACGATGCACGGTAAGTTCTACTCGTGACATCCCCGATCGACCGTCTTCGTCCCACCGCGTCCGCACACCACTCCGCTCAGGATCTCGCGACCACCTTCGAGCTCACGGTCGGCTCCGGACGTACGGCCCCCGACGCCTGTCCCGGCGCGCTCGCGGGCGTCGAGATCTGGTCGGTGGCCTCGGACAACCGCGTGGTGGCCGACGGCGACCTCTTCGTCGCGCTGCCCGGTGCGAGCGCGCACGGCGCGACCTTCGCGAGCGGGGCGATCGACCGCGGCGCCCGCGCCGTCCTGACGGACCCGCGCGGTGCCCTCCTCCTCGACGAGGCGGGCGAGCGTCGGGTCCCGGTCCTCGTGACCGACGACCCCCGGAACCTCCTGGGCCCGGTCGCCGCCTGGGTCTACGGGGCTCCGGCCGAGCACCTGACGACGTTCGCCGTGACGGGCACCAACGGCAAGACCACGACGACGTACCTGATCGACCACGTCCTGCGTGCGCTGGGCTGGAAGGGCGGCCTGATCGGCACGGTCGAGATGCGCTCGGGCGACCGCGTGCTCCCGAGCCGGCTCACCACGCCGGAGGCCGCGGACCTGCAGGCGCTCCTGGCCACCATGCGCGAGGACGGCGTGGGCACGCTCGCGATGGAGGTCTCCTCGCACGCGCTGTCGCTGCACAGGGTCGACGGCATCGTCTTCGACGTGGCCGGGTTCACGAACCTGAGCCAGGACCACCTCGACTTCCACGGCGACCTCCAGGAGTACTTCGACGCCAAGGCCGCGCTGTTCACCCCGGAGCACGCCCGTCGCGGCGTCGTCGTCGTCGACGACGCCTGGGGCCGGCGCATGACCGAGGCGGCGACGATCCCCGTCGCGACGCTGTCGGTGGCGGGCGAGCGGACGGACGCGGACTGGACGGTCACGGACGTGGTCGCCGACGGCGCGGCCGGCAGCACGTTCACGCTGCGGCACCGCGACGGCCGGGAGATCCGCACGACGACGGCGCTGCCCGGGGGCTTCAACGTCGCCAACGCGGCGCTCGCCCTCGCCATGGTCCTCGAGGCGGGAGCGGACGTGCGCGACGTGCGCGCCGCGCTCGAGGCCGCAGGCGGTGTCAGCGCGGCCGTCCCTGGACGCATGGAGGTCGTGGGCACGTCCCCCCGCGTCGTGGTGGACTTCGCGCACAACACCGACGCGCTCTCGCTCGCGCTGGCCGCGCTGCGTCCCACGACCGAGGGGCGCCTGGTCGTGGTGTTCGGTGCCACGGGTGACCGCGACAAGGGCAAGCGCCCGCGCATGGGCGCGGTCGCGGTCGAGGGCGCCGACGTCGTCGTCGTGACCGACGACGACCCGCACGGCGAGGACCCGGCCTCGATCCGTGCCGAGGTGCTCGCCGGGGCGCTCGCCGCGCGGGACGTGGCGGACGGTGCGCACGCACCGGGCGTGCCGGCGAGGACAGTGACCGAGGTCGCGCCCCGGGCCGCCGCGATCCGTGACACGATCCGGGAGGCCGGTCCGCAGGACACGGTGCTGATCGCCGGCAGGGGCCACGAGGTCTGGCAGGAGATCGCCGGGGTGGACCATGCCCTGGACGACAGGGTGGAGGCGCGGGCCGCACTGGCCGAGCGCGACGAGACGACGAAGGAGCACGGAGCATGATCGAGCTGACTGCGGCGGAGGTCGCCGCAGCGACCGGAGGACGGCTCGCCGCCGACCCGGACGTGAGGGTGACCGGCTCGGTCGTCATCGACTCCCGGCTCGCGGGACCCGGAGCGCTCTTCGTGGCGCTGCCCGGTGAGCACGTCGACGGGCACGACTACGTCCCCGTCGCGGTCGGCAACGGCGCTGCGCTCGTCCTGGCAGCCCGTGACGTCGATGCCCCCGCCGTCGTGGTGGAGGACGTCCAGGTCGCCCTCGGGGCCCTTGCGCGCGAGGTCCTGCGCCGGTTGCGCTCGACCGGCGACGTCAAGGTGGTCGGCATCACCGGCTCGGTCGGCAAGACGACCACCAAGGACCTCCTCGGGCAGCTCCTGACGCCGCACGGGCCGACGGTCGTGCCGCGCGGCTCGTTCAACAACGAGATCGGCCTGCCGCTCACGGTGCTCGAGGCCGACACCTCGACCCGCTTCCTCGTCCTCGAGATGGGGGCCAGCGGCATCGGTCACCTGACCTACCTGACGCAGATCGCGCCGCCCGACGTCTCGGTCGTCCTCGCCGTGGGCAGCGCCCACCTGGGCGAGTTCGGCGGGATCGAGGCCGTGGCCACGGCCAAGGCCGAGATCGTCGCGGGCCTCGTCCCGGGCGGTACCGCGGTCCTCAACGCCGACGACCTGCGGGTCGTCGCGATGGCCGGCGCCGCGCCGGGCCCAGTCGTGACGTTCGGGACCATCCCCACGGCGGACGTGCGCGCCGAGAACATCGGCATGGACCGCTCGGGCTGCGCGTCGTTCGACCTGCGTGTGCGCGGTGCCGAGCCCGTGACTCACCCGGTCCAGCTCCGCCTCGTGGGCGAGCACCACATCTCCAACGCGCTCGCGGCGGCCGCCGCGGCGATCCAGGTGGGGATCGACGCGGGGACGGTCGCGGCCAGCCTGAACCAGGCGACCGCAATCAGCCCGCACCGCATGGCCGTCACGCAGCGCCCCGACGGCATCACGGTGATCGACGACTCCTACAACGCGAACCCCGACTCGATGCGCGCCGCCCTCAAGGCGCTCGCCGTCATGGCAGGGCGCGAGCGGCGGTCGGTCGCGGTCCTGGGCGAGATGCTGGAACTCGGACCCGACTCGCGCGCCGCTCACGACGAGATCGGCCGTCTCGTGGTCCGATTGAACATCAAGCTGCTCGTCGTGGTCGGTGACGGTGCCGGCGGCATCCACGACGGCGCCACCCAAGAGGGGTCCTGGGGCGATGAGACTCGGTTCGTACCTGACGTCGAGGCGGCCTCCGCGCTGCTGCGTGACGAGCTCCTGCCCGGCGACGTGGTCCTGGTGAAGTCCTCGAACGGCTCGGGCCTGTGGCGCCTGGGCGACGAGCTCGCGGGCGAGGTGCGCGCATGATCGCGATCCTCGTCTCCGCGTGCGTCTCGCTGCTCGTCGCGCTCCTGGGCACCCCGCTCTTCATCAAGTTCCTGATCCGTCGCAACTACGGCCAGTTCGTCCGCCAGGACGGCCCGACGGCGCACTTCACCAAGCGTGGGACGCCCACCATGGGCGGGGTCGTCATCATCGGGGCCACCCTGATCGGCTGGGCGATGTCCTACGTGGTGTCCTCGATCGTCTCGGAGACACCCCGGACCCCGAGCATCTCGGCGATCCTGGTGCTGTTCCTCATGACCGGTCTGGGGCTCGTCGGGTTCTTCGACGACTTCACCAAGATCCGCAAGCAACGGAGCCTCGGCCTCTCGCCGCGCGCCAAGATCATCGGCCAGGGCATCGTGGGCATCACGTTCGCGGTGCTGGCCCTGCAGTTCCCCAACGAGAACTTCCGCACGCCGGCCTCGACGCACATCTCGTTCCTGCGGGACACCAACCTGGACCTGGCCTTCGCGGGGGCGACGATCGGCCTGATCCTGTTCGTGCTCTGGGCCAACTTCCTCATCACGGCCTGGTCGAACGCGGTCAACCTGACGGACGGGCTCGACGGCCTGGCCACGGGGGTCTCGATCATCGTCTTCGGCTCCTACATCCTCGTGAGCATCTGGCAGCTCAACCAGAGCTGCCAGGTCATCGAGGCCGCAGGGCCTCGCTGCTACGAGGTCCGTGACCCGCAGGACCTCGCGATCGTCGCGGCCGCGATCATGGGCGCGTGCGTCGGGTTCCTGTGGTGGAACGCGAGCCCCGCGAAGATCTTCATGGGCGACACGGGGTCCCTCGCCCTCGGCGGCGCCCTGGCCGGTCTGACGATCCTGTCCCGCACCGAGATCCTCGCGGTCATCATCGGCGGGCTGTTCGTCCTCATCGTGCTCTCCGACGTGATCCAGATCGGCTACTTCAAGATGACGGGCAAACGCGTCTTCAAGATGGCCCCGCTGCACCACCACTTCGAGCTCTCGGGCTGGGGAGAGGTCACGATCGTCATCAGGTTCTGGCTGATCGCCGGGCTGTTCGCAGGGCTCGGCCTCGGGATCTTCTACGCCGAATGGGTGGTCAGCTAGTGCCGGAGGACTCCGTCCCCTCTCCTGCTCCGCTCGGCCTGGCCGTCCCGTGGGCACAGGCCCGGGTCCTGGTCGCGGGGCTCGGGGTCTCCGGGCGTGCGGCCGTCCGGGCGTTGCACGACGCGGCGAAGGTGGCCTCGGTCCTCACGGTGGACCGTTCGGCGTCCGACGCCGACGTGCAGGACGAGTCGGGTGTGGACCTGGGCCAGGTCGACCTGGTCGTGGCCTCCCCGGGGTGGGCGCCGTCGTCGGCCCTGCTGGTCGCCGCACGCGAGGCGGGCGTGCCCGTCTGGAGCGAGGTCGAGCTGGCCTGGGCGTTGCGCGTCCCGCGCGCGGACGGGTCGTACGCGCCGTGGCTCGCGGTCACGGGGACGAACGGCAAGACGACCACGGTCGAGATGCTGGCCTCGATCCTGACCGCGGCCGGCCTCCGGACGGCGGCCGTGGGCAACGTCGGCACCCCCGTGGTCGTCGCCGCGCTCGATCCGGGGCTGGACGTCCTCGCGGTCGAGCTCTCGAGCTTCCAGCTGCACTTCACGCACAGCATGTCGGTCCAGGCGGGGGCCGTCCTCAACGTCGCGGCGGACCACCTCGACTGGCACGGCTCGCTCGACGCCTACGCCGCGGACAAGGGCCGCATCTACGAGCGCGCCCAGGTCGCGTGCGTCTACAACGTCGCCGACCCTCGCACCGAGCACCTCGTCCGCGAGGCCGACGTGCTCGAGGGGGCTCGCGCGATCGGTTTCACGGTCGGAGCGCCTGCTCGCGCCCAGCTCGGGGTCATCGAGGACGTCCTCGTGGACCGCGCGTTCCACGCGGCGCCCGACGACCCGGCTCGCCACCGCAGCGCCCAGGAGCTCGCGACGTTCGCTGACCTGGCCCACCTCGCGGGTCCCGGGGGCACCGTCCCCGTCCACGTGGTCGCGGACGCGCTCGCGGCGGCGGCCCTCGCGCGCGCTCACGGCGTGAGCGCGCAGGCGGTCCGCGACGGCCTGCGCGCGTTCCGTCCGGGGGCGCACCGCATCCAGCGTGTCGCGGTGGTCGACGGCGTGACGTACGTCGACGACTCGAAGGCGACCAACCCGCACGCGGCCTCGGCCTCGCTCGGCGCCTACGAGGCCGGCACGGTGGTCTGGATCGCGGGCGGCCTCGCCAAGGGGGCGACGTACGACGAGCTCGTGCGCGCGCGTCTGTCCCGCCTGCGTGCCGTGGTGCTGATCGGCGCCGACCCGGCACCGATCGCGAGTGCACTGGCCCGACACGCACCCGACGTCCCCGTGGTCCGCATCGATCCCGGTGACACTGGGACGGTGATGCAGCGCGCCGTCGACAGAGCCCGGGACCTGGCGGTCCCCGGGGACACCGTCCTGCTCGCCCCCGCCAGCGCGTCGATGGACCAGTTCTCGTCGTACGCCGCCCGGGGCGAGGCGTTCGCGCAGGCCGCACGGTCGTTGGTAGGCGCCGAGACCACGCTGGGAGGGTAGTCCGGTGGCCCAGACGACGAGCGGGCGCGGGCCTGCGCAGCGCTCGGCGGCGGGTCCTTCCCGGTCGAGCACCGCGGGCACGTCCCGCGCGAAGAGCCCGACCCCTCGGACGACGACGGGCTCGACGCCCTCCGGTGCACGTCCCGGGCCGCGGCCGACCGCGACCGCGGCGACCGGCCTCCCCGTCAAGGCGAGAACCACCCGGTCGACCCGCACGCCGCGTCCCCGACCACGCCCGGTCAGGTCCCCGTCGAACGAGCGTGCGTGGCTCGGCCAGTGGAACAGCGCCGTGACGAGCTACTACCTGCTCGTCGGAGCGACCACGCTGCTCGCGATCATCGGGCTGGTCATGGTGCTCTCGAGCTCGGCGATCACGGAGATCGCGGCGGGCAACTCGCCCTACGACGCCTTCCTGACCCAGGCGCAGTACGCGCTCATCGGTCTGCCCGTGCTGCTCGTCGCGAGCAGGCTCCCCACGAGCGTCTACCGGCACGGTGCCTGGCCGCTGCTCATCTTCTCGCTGTGCCTCCAGCTCCTGATCTTCAGCCCGCTCGGTCACGAGGTCAACGGCAACCTGAACTGGATCAACTTCGGGTCGTTCTTCGTGCAGCCCTCCGAGCCGGCCAAGCTCGCCCTCGCGGTCTGGCTGGGCGTCGTGCTCGGTCGCAAGCAGCACCTGCTGGGCTCGTGGAAGCACGCGATCATCCCCGCGGTCCCCGGTGCGCTCCTGGTCATGGGGCTGGTCCTCGCGGGGCACGACCTGGGCACCATGCTCGTGATCCTGATCCTCGTGGCGGGCGCGTTCTTCGTCGCGGGCGTCGACTGGAAGCTCCTCGCCCTGGCAGGGGGCGGAGCGGCGACCGTGGTCGTGGTCGGGTTCGTCGCGATGCAGCAGAATGAGAACCGCATGAACCGGCTCCTCGCGACGTACACGAACGTGTGCGACACCGCGGACGCCAACGCCGGCTCGAGCGTCTGCTACCAGACGGTCCACGGCCTGTGGGCGCTCGGGACGGGCGGGTTCGGCGGGGTCGGACTCGGGGCGAGCCGCGAGAAGTGGAGCTACCTGCCCGAGGCCCACAACGACTTCATCTTCTCGGTCATCGGCGAGGAGCTCGGTCTGCTCGGCACGCTCCTGGTCCTCGCGCTGTTCGCGGTGCTCGGGCTGGCCATGAGCCGTGTGATCCGCCGTCACCCCGACCCATTCGTGAAGATCACGACCGCCGGCATCGCGTGCTGGATCGTGGGTCAGGCGTTCATCAACATCGGTGTGGTCATCGGCGTGATCCCGGTCATCGGGGTGCCGCTGCCGCTCGTCTCCTCGGGCGGGTCCGCACTGATCACGACCATGGCGGCCCTCGGCGTCGTGATCTCGTTCGCGCGCAACGAGCCCGGTGCCAAGGAGGCGTTCGCCGCGCGGGGCAGCGTCGTGCGCAAGTCGCTCGCCGTCGTCGGGCAGGTAGGGCGTCGCGCGCTGCCGGGGCGTCGGCGCGCCCAGTCCCGATGACTCGGCCCTGCCGTGCGCCCGTGGGCGCGCGGTGCCCCCAGAACTTCTCGGCCCCCGGGTCCTCCGGGGACGACAGCAACAGCAAGGACAGGTGACGAGGTACGTGGTGAGTTCTTCTCTCGGTTCGGTGGTGCTCGCGGGCGGCGGGACGGCGGGGCACGTGAACCCGCTGCTCGCGGTGGCGGACGAGCTGCGCGAGCGCAACCCCGGGGCGGTCGTCACGGTGCTCGGGACGGAGAGCGGCCTCGAGGCCGACCTGGTCCCGGCGCGCGGGTACCCTTTGCGCTTCGTGCCCAAGGTGCCGCTGCCGCGGCGCCCGAGCGGTGAGTGGGTCGCCCTGCCGGGCAAGCTCAAGTCGGCCGTGGAGGCGGCCGGGGCCGTGATCGACGAGACGCGGGCAGAGGTCGTCGTGGGCTTCGGCGGCTACGTCTCGACGCCCGCGTACCTCGCGGCGCACCGCCGCGGGGTACCGATCGTGATCCACGAGCAGAACGCCCGGCCGGGGCTGGCCAACCGTGCGGGCGCCCGGTGGGCCAAGTACGTCGCCGTCACGTTCGACGGCACGCCGCTCAAGGGCGGGATCGTCACGGGTCTGCCGCTGCGCTGGGAGATCGCGGACCTGATCCGCGACCGTTCGGTCGACGCGGCGACGGTCCGGACCAACGCCGCGGCCGCGCTCGGGCTCGACCCGGCACGCCCGACGGTCGTCGTCACGGGTGGTTCGCTGGGCGCGCAGAGCGTCAACGAGGCGGTCGCCGGGGCGGCCCGCGCGGTCCTCGCGACGGGCGCGCAGGTCCTGCACCTGACGGGCAAGGGCAAGGCGGACGCGGTGCGCGAGGTCGTGGGCGGTCTGCCCGGGTACGACGTGCGCGAGTACCTGTCGGCGATGCACCTGGCGTACGCGGTCGCCGACCTGGTCGTGTGCCGCTCGGGCGCCGGGACGGTCAGCGAGCTCGCGGCCCTGGGCATCCCGGCGGTGTACGTGCCGCTGCCGATCGGCAACGGTGAGCAGCGCCTGAACGCCGCACCGCTCGTGCGGGCGGGCGGCGGGATCCTGGTCGACGACGACGAGTTCACCTCGGCCTGGGTGGCCACGAACCTTCCAGGTCTGGTGGGCGACGCCGAGCGTCTGCGGACCATGGCGGCGCTCGCGTCGCGCGCGGGCATGCAGGACGCGACGTCGCGCGTCGCGGACCTCGTCGAGAAGGCTGCGGGGGTGTCCCGATGACGGACGACGGCGCGACGGCGCGGTCGGCGCCCCCTGCGCTCTCGGACCTCGGGACGGTCCACCTGATCGGCATCGGCGGCGCGGGGATGTCGGTCGTGGCCCGTCTGCTCGCGGCCCGCGGGGTGCGGGTGCAGGGTTCGGACGCCAAGGGCAGCGCCGTGGTGGACGCGCTGCGGGCGGACGGCGTCCTGGTGCACGTCGGGCACGCGGCGGAGAACGTCGAGGGCGCGGACACGCTCGTCCTGTCGAGCGCGGTCCGTCCCGACAACCCGGAGCTGGTCGCGGCGCGCGCCGCTGGCCTGCGCGTGCTGCACCGCTCGGAGGCGCTCGCCGCGCTCATGGCGCAGGGGCGCTCGGTCGCGGTCGCGGGCGCGCACGGCAAGACCACGACGTCGGCCATGATCGCCACGACCCTGCGGTCGGCGGGGCTCGACCCGTCGTTCGCGATCGGCGGCTCGGTCATCACGAGCGACGGCGCGATCCCGGGCGGGCGGCTGGGCTCGGGCGACGTGCTGGTCGCCGAGGCCGACGAGTCGGACGGCTCGTTCCTCAACTACGCGCCGACGATCGCGGTCGTGCTGAACGTCGAGCCCGACCACCTGGACCACTACGGGTCACGCGAGGCGTTTGAGCAGGCGTTCGTGGACTTCGCGGCACGCATCGTGCCCGGCGGCCACCTGGTCGCGTGCGCCGACGACCCGGGGGCGCTCGCGCTCGCGCAGGCGCACCGCGCGGCGGGCGGCAGCGTCGTCACGTACGGGACGTCGCCGGGCAGCGACGTGCTGCTGGCGGACGTCCGGCCCGACGGCGCCGCGGGGGTGGCCGCTCGGCTCACCGTCGCGGTGGAGTCGTCGGGTGCGTCCACCACGACGACCGGGCCGCTCGAGCTGCGCCTGCACGTCCCGGGCGCGCACAACGCCCTGAACGCCGCCGCCGCGGTCGCGACGGCCGTCCTCCTGGGCGTCGCGCCGGAGCGGGCCGTCGCGGGGGTCGGCGAGTTCCTCGGCACGGGCCGCCGGTTCGAGGCGCAGGGCGAGGCCGGCGGGGTGCGGGTCGTCGACGACTACGCCCACCACCCGACCGAGGTCGCCGCGCTCCTGACGGCCGCTCGACCCGTGGCCGCCGGGGGACGCGTCCTGGTCCTGTTCCAGCCGCACCTGTTCTCGCGGACGAGGTTGTTCGCGCAGGAGTTCGCCGACGCGCTGGCCCTCGCGGACGACGTCGTCGTGACGGGTGTCTACGCGGCGCGAGAGGACCTGGACCCGGACACCGGTTCGTGGACGATCGTGGACCGGATGCCCACGGGCATCGCGCGGGGCGTCGAGGACCGTGTCGAGGCCGCGCGTGCCGTCGCGGCTGCCGCGCGGCCCGGCGACCTGGTCCTCACGGTCGGCGCGGGGGACGTGACCGAGCTGGGCGCCGTGATCCTCGACGCCCTCGTGGCGGGTGCCGCGGCCGCGGACGGCGACGGGACGTCCTCGGGGGCCGAGGACTGATGAGGCCACCCTCCCGGCCGCGTCCTGCGACCCCGCGACCGGCACCTCGGGTCGCGCGGGACGCTCAGGCGCGCCCGGGGACGGAGCGGGTCGCGGCGCCGGACGAGACCCTCACGCAGCCCCTCGAGCTCCGGGGCCAGGAGCTCGTCCCGGTCAGCCCCTCTCGACCGCTGCCCCGGAAGCCCGGTGGCCGTCCCGTGACGGGACAGGTCCCCGGGCCGCCGTCGGGGGTCGCGGGCGGCAGGTCGACCGCGCGGCCGACCGACAGGGTCGTCTCGACCGGGATGGCCGACCGGCTCGCGGAGAAGGCGGCCATGCGCCGCCACCGCGTGCGACGCACGATCCTGATCTGGGTCGCCTCGGTGCTCGCGGTCGCGGCCGTCGCCTGGGTCGTCCTGTTCTCCCCGGTCCTCGGCACGGACCCCGAGAAGATCGAGATCACGGGGGAGGGGACCGTGATCGACGTCGCACAGGTGCAGCAGGTCGTGTCGGGTGTGTCGGACGTGCCTCTGCCGCGCGTCGACACGATCGGGCTGCGCGAGCAGATCCTGTCCCTGAACGGCGTGCGGGACGTCACGATCCTGCGGGAGTGGCCCGACGGGCTGAGCGTGACCCTCGAGTCGAGGGAGCCCGTGGCCGCGGTGCCGCACGACGGGTCCTACGTGCTGCTCGACCGCGACGGCGTCCAGGTGCTGACCGTCGAGGCCGTGCCCGAGGGGATCCCCGAGATCGGGGTCAGCCTGGACGACGAGGGGGCCCGGTCGTTGCGGGCCGCGCGCATCGTGCTCAACGCGCTCCCGCCCGAGCTGCGGGCCGAGGTCGCCGAGGTCACGGCGGGGACGCAGGACGCGGTCGAGATGAGGCTGCGCGACGGCGCGGTCGTGGAGTGGGGCAACGGCGAGGACGCGGCCCTCAAGGTCAAGGTGCTGCAGACCCTGAGGTCGTTGCCGGAGAACCAGGGCGTGACGCTCTACGACGTGTCGGCCCCCACGATGCCGATCACCCGATGACCGTGGCCCCGGCCCTGGGGGAGGGCCTCGCCGGGGGCTCGCGGAGGTCGGTGGCACCGGGGTGAGACATGGCCCACGCGGCAGGTTTTCGCCGACACGCGCGGGCGGGTCGTTGATAGGACCAGGTCGGGCACCTACCGTCGACACAGCACAACCTGACATAACTATAACCCTCTAGTTGAGGGTGAAGGTTGAGGGCTACAGGATCGAGAGGCATTGACGTGGCAACTCCGCAGAACTACCTAGCAGTGATCAAGGTGGTCGGCATCGGCGGTGGTGGCGTGAACGCCGTCAACCGGATGATCGAGGTCGGTCTCAAGGGCGTCGAGTTCATCGCCATCAACACCGACGCGCAGGCGCTGCTGATGTCCGACGCGGACGTCAAGCTCGACGTCGGGCGCGAGCTCACGCGTGGGCTGGGCGCCGGTGCGGATCCCGAGGTCGGCAAGAAGGCCGCCGAGGACCACGCCGAGGAGATCGAGGACGTCCTGCGCGGCGCCGACATGGTCTTCGTCACGGCCGGTGAGGGTGGCGGGACCGGCACGGGCGGCGCGCCGGTCGTCGCGCGCATCGCGCGGTCGCTGGGAGCCCTGACCGTGGGTGTCGTCACGCGCCCCTTCACGTTCGAGGGCCGGCGCCGCTCGGTCCAGGCGGACCAGGGGATCGAGGCCCTGCGCAACGAGGTCGACACCCTCATCGTCATCCCGAACGACCGGCTCCTGTCGATGTCGGACCGCAGCGTCTCGGCGCTCGACGCGTTCCACTCGGCGGACCAGGTCCTGCTCTCGGGTGTCCAGGGCATCACGGACCTCATCACGACCCCCGGTCTGATCAACCTCGACTTCGCCGACGTGAAGTCGGTCATGCAGGGGGCGGGCAGCGCCCTCATGGGCATCGGCTCGGCACGGGGCGAGGACCGCGCGGTCCAGGCCGCGGAGCTCGCGATCTCCTCGCCGCTGCTCGAGGCCAGCATCGACGGCGCCCACGGCGTCCTCCTCTCGATCCAGGGCGGCTCGGACCTCGGGCTCTTCGAGATCAACGAGGCGGCGCGACTGGTCCACGAGGCCGCGCACACCGAGGCGAACATCATCTTCGGTGCCGTGATCGACGACGCGCTGGGCGACGAGGTCCGCGTGACCGTCATCGCCGCAGGCTTCGACGGCGGCACGCCCCAGGTCCGCAAGGACTCGCGGGCTCCTGGGCAGCTCGCCGGGGCGCCCGCGGCGCAGCCGGCACAGCCCGTCCAGGCCCAGCGCCCCGTCGCGGTGCCGACCACCACGGGCAGCCACACGCTGCCCCGTCCGGTCGTCCCCATCGCCTCGGAGCCCGACGACGTCCCGGTCACCTTCGGCGGCGGGGCGGCTCAGGTCTCGGCCGGCTACCCGGCGGCGATCCCGACGTTCAGTGTCGTCCCCAGCGAGGACAACCAGAACGCGGAGCGGCCCGCGGCCGAGCGGTCGGCACAGGTCGAGGTGCCTCGCCTCTACGACGAGGAGCCCGTCCGTCGCAAGGTCGAGGAGCTCGACGTCCCCGACTTCCTCAAGTAGCGCCGTGCTCGATCCTGCACTCCCCGCACCCCCGGTTCTCGAGGTCGACCTCGGGCCGGGGGTGCGTGCTGCGTTCACGACCCGTGCGGGCGGGACCTCGCCCGCGCCGTGGGACGGTCTCAACCTCGGCCTCGGGGTCCAGGACGACGCCGAGCGTGTCCTCGTCCATCGTCAGGCGCTCGGCCGGTGGCTCGGAGCACCCCTCGTCTTCGGGACCCAGGTCCACGGGGTCGAGGTGCGGGTGCTCTCGGGCCAGGACCGGGCGTCGCGGAGCGCGACGGGCGCGGGGGCCGAGACGTGCGGTGAGTACGACGCGCTCGTCACCGCCGCACGTGGTCTGGGGCTCGGGGTGCTCGTCGCCGACTGCGTCCCGGTGCTCCTCGCGGACGCCGAGGCAGGTGTCGTCGGGGTCGCGCACGCGGGCCGGCAAGGGCTGGCCGAAGGGGTCGTCGGCACCGTGCTCGGGGCGCTCGTCGCCCAGGGTGCGCGGACCGAGAAGCTGCGTGCCGTCGTCGGCCCCTCCGCGTGCGGACGCTGCTACGAGGTGCCCGCGGCCCTGCGCGACGAGGTCGCGTCCGGGCGTCCGGCCACCGCGTCCACGACCAGCTGGGGCACTCCTGCGCTCGACCTGCCGGCGGGGGTCGTCGCCGACCTGCTCGCCGCCGGGGTCGCCGACGTCGTCCCGACCGGGATCTGCACCCTCGAGGACCACCGGTTCTACTCGCACCGTCTCGCGACGCGCGCCGGTGTCACGACGGGCCGGTTCGCCGGGGTCGTGGCCCTCGTCTGACCCTGCGCGCGGTGCCGACGTGCCGTTTCTCACCCTCGAGCCTGTTGACCTTTCCCGGGCGTGTCGCATCCTGCCGGTCTCCGGGGCTGGGCTAGCGTGCAAAGCACGGAACCAGCAGTCGACATGAGGACGGAGAGAGGGCGATGGCCGGAGCGCTTCGCAAGACCATGCTTTACCTGGGCCTCGCTGATGATCGAGGCGAGGACGAGCAGGAAGAGTTCATCGACGAGTACGACGACTTGGGGGCCGACGTGCCGCACGACTACCAGGCTCAGGTGACCCCACTGCACCGTACGGTCGCCCCACGAGAGGTACCCCAGACGAGCATGTCAGCCGCAGAGCTGCGCCGGATCACGACCGTGCACCCGCGCTCCTACAACGACGCCCGCGTCATCGGGGAAGCCTTCCGCGGTGGCACGCCGGTCATCATGAACCTCTCCGACATGGACGACGCCGACGCCAAGCGCCTGGTCGACTTCTCCGCCGGTCTCATCTTCGGTCTGCACGGCGCCATCGAGCGGGTGACCAACAAGGTCTTCCTGCTCTCGCCCGAGCACGTCGAGATCACCGGTGAGGAGCAGACCCCGGAGCCTCCCGTGACCCGGGCCGGCTTCTACAACCAGAGCTGACCGCGGGATCTGGCACAGTTGACCCCGTGACATTCGTCTTCGCTCTGCTGGCATTCGTCCTCGGTCTCTATCTCATCGTGCTGATCGGTCGCGTGGTCTTCGACTGGGTGCAGGTCTTCGCCCGGGACTGGCGTCCGCGCGGCGTGATGCTCGTCCTGGCCGAGGCCATCTACACGCTGACGGACCCGCCGTTGCGTGCACTGCGCAAGGTCATCCCACCGCTGACCCTCGGTCAGGTGCGGCTGGACCTCGCATTCATCGTGCTGTTCCTCGCGGTGTCGTTCCTGGCACAGTTCCTGAGGTACCTCGCTTCCTGAGGGCGCCTCCAAACACGTAGAAAACTGACAACCCGGCGATCTTGACGCCGGCGCCCGCGCAGCGGGCGCCGGGCGAGGCCGCCTCCTCTGACAATCTCCGCTACTTTGGACTGTGGCGATCTCGAGATCGCTCGGACTGACGGCGCAAACGCATTGAGGTGAGACGATGGCACTGCTGACAGCAGAGGACATCCTGAACAAGAAGTTCTCCGCGACGAAGTTCCGCGAAGGATACGACGTCGAAGAGGTCGATGACTTCCTGGACGAGGTGGTGAGGACGCTCAACTCCGTGCAGGAGGAGAACGACGACCTCAAGACCAAGCTGGCTGCAGCAGAGCGACGCGTCGCAGAGCTCAGCCGCGCGGACGCCTCGGGTCCGGCCAAGCCTGCCGTGGTGGACGCCCCGGTGGCCCCCGAGCCCGCTCCGGTCGCGCCGATCTCGGCGGCGGTCACCGGCAAGCTGAACGGCGAGCCCGAGTCCGCGACCGGCATGCTCCAGCTCGCCCAGAAGCTGCACGACGACTACGTGCGCTCGGGCCAGCAGGAGGGTGACCGCCTCATCGCGGAAGCCAAGGAAGAGGGCACCCGGATCGTGCAGGAGGCCGAGGAGACCTCGCACCGCACGCTCTCCCAGCTCGAGCAGGAGCGTTCGCTCCTCGAGCGCAAGATCGACGAGCTGCGGCTCTTCGAGCGTGACTACCGCACGCGGCTCAAGAGCTACCTCCAGAACCTCATGGGGGACCTCGACAACCGAGGCAGTGCACTCCCGCCGCGCAGCGGCTCCGGCGCAGGTCGCTCGAGCGACCTGAGCGCGGGCATCTAGTCCGCCTGCCACCTGGCAGACGATCACACCAGGCGTGCGGACCTCGAGGTCACGCCGCCGGTCGGTCCGTCACGACGCACCACCCGGGTCCTCCGGCGTGGTGCGTTGTGCGTACCGGCGGGCGGCGTCTACTCTCACCGCAACTCGAACCGGAGGGGCGACATGACCAAGCTCAGTACCGCGACGCGCGCGGCAGTACGTCAGCAGTTCCCGCACCTAGCTCGCGACGTCAAGTCCTTCCCCGTGCGTGAGGGCGAGGAGCCGTGGACGCTCAAGGAGGCAGAGGAGCAGGCAGCGACCCTGCTCGAGGAGCGTGACCGTCTCGAGCGCGAGCTGGCCGAGGCGGACCAGGAGCTCTCGGAGCTCCTGCGGAACTCGGGGGACGGTGCCGGCGACGACCAGGCGGACTCCGGGTCCAGCGCGCTCGAGCGCGAGCAGGAGCTCACGCTCGTGAACAACACGCGCGACCTGCTCGAGCAGACCAAGCACGCCCTGGACCGGCTCGCGGCCGGGACCTACGCGACGTGCGAGGCGACCGGGCACCCGATCGGCAAGGCTCGCCTGCAGGCCTACCCGCGGGCGAACCTGTCGGTCGAGGCCAAGCAGCGCGAGGAGCGCCGCTGACGGGACTCCGCAGCACGCGAAGGCCGTCGTCCCGAGAGGACGACGGCCTTCGTCGTCCCCGGATCGTGGGGAGCCGGTCGGACATGGCAGACTTGCCGCCGATGCCATCGACTCCCTCTCCCCAGCAGCCCGTGCCCGCCGACCCGTCGCAGGGCGGCGCCGAGCCCGGGTCCGCGGCTCCCTCCACGGTCGTCCCGACACGTGCGGCCGCCACCTCGCGGCGCCTCGTCCTGTGGGTCGGGGTGCTCGCCGCTCTCGTGATCCTGGTCGACCAGGCCACCAAGATCTGGGCCGTCGCGCAGCTCGAGGGCGAGCCGACGATCGAGCTGCTCGGAAGGTGGCTCCACCTCACGTTCATCCGCAACGAGGGCGCGGCGCTCGGGATCGGTTCGGGGTACACCTGGATCCTCACGATCGTCGTCATCGTCGTGGTCGTGTTCATCCTGCGGAGCATGCGCAGGATCGGCTCGCGCGGCTGGGCCGTCGCCCTCGGGCTGCTGCTCGGTGGTGCGCTGGGCAACCTCATCGACCGGATCTTCCGTGCGCCCGGCGTGGCGCAGGGGCACGTGGTCGACTTCATCGGGTACGGCGACCTGTTCATCGGGAACGTCGCCGACATCGCGGTCGTGGGCGCCGCCGTGATGATCGCGATCCTCTCGATCCAGGGCATCGGCATCGACGGACAGCGTCACTCGGGCGAGGGTGAGGCCTCGGAGACGTCCGCGGGGTCGTCCGGAGCACCGGGGGCACCGGCCGTGCCCGACGAGAAGCCCGACGTGAAGCCCGAAGAGAAGGACGAGGTCCCCTCTGCGGCGGCGGGCCAGGCCGAGGCCACTCCGGACGAGAAGGACGCGGCCGAGGGGCCGGACGCTCCCACCACGAGGACGGTGTCCTGATGGCACAGGTCCGTGCGCTGCCGGTGCCCGACGGCCTCGCGGGCGAGCGCGTCGACGCGGCCCTGGCCCGTCTGCTCGGCCTGTCCCGCACCCGGGCGGCCGAGATCGCGGGCGACGGCGGGGTCCGCGTCGACGGACGGGAGGTCGGCAAGTCCGACCGCCTCGTCGCCGGGGCCTGGCTCGAGGTCGAGATCCCGGACGAGCCCGACACGTCGAGCGTGCAGGTCGTCGCCGAGCCCGTGCCCGGCATGAAGATCGTGTACGACGACGACGACGTCGTGGTCATCGACAAGCCCGTGGGCGTCGCGGCCCACCCGTCGCCGGGCTGGACAGGGCCCACGGTCGTCGGCGCCCTGATCGCCGCGGGGTACCGGATCTCGACGTCGGGGGCGGCCGAGCGCCAGGGGATCGTGCACCGGCTCGACGTCGGCACCTCGGGGCTCATGGTCGTCGCCAAGAGCGAGCTCGCGTACTCGGTCCTCAAGCGCGCCTTCAAGGAGCGCACGGTCGAGAAGGTCTACCACGCGCTGGTCCAGGGGCACCCCGAGCCCACCACGGGCACCATCGACGCGCCGATCGGGCGTCACCCCTCGGCCGACTACAAGTTCGCGGTCGTGGCCGAGGGCAAGCCCTCGGTGACCCACTACGAGGTCCTCGAGATGCTCCCGGCGGCCTCGCTCGTCGAGGTGCACCTCGAGACGGGCCGGACCCACCAGATCCGCGTCCACTTCTCGGCGCTGCGCCACCCGTGCGTCGGCGACGTGACGTACGGGGCGGACCCGGTGCTGGCCAAGAAGGTCGGGCTCACGCGACAGTGGCTGCACGCGGTCCAGCTCGGGTTCGAGCACCCGTCGACGGGGCAGTGGACCCAGGTCACGAGCGAGTACCCGCAGGACCTGGCGCACGCGCTCGAGGTCGTGCGCGGGGCGTACTCCTGAGCGCCGCGTGCACGTGGCCCGCTGCGAGCCACCAGGACATCGAGGAGGGCACAGGGTGCTGACGACCGAGCGGGTCACGACGCCCGCCCAGCTCGAGGCGGCGCACACGCTGCGCCTCGAGGTCTTCGTGGGAGAGCAGCAGGTGCCGCTCGCCGAGGAGATCGACGACGCAGACTTCGCCCCCACGACCACGCACGTCCTGGTCCGCGCGGGAGAGCAGCCCGGCGAGGGCCCCGTCGTCGGGACCGGACGGTTGCTCACGGACCCCGCGCACCCTGGCGAGGTGCACATCGGGCGCGTGGCCGTGGCACGCAGCGCCCGGGGGACCGGAGCAGGTGCCGCCGTGATGCGTGCGCTCGAGGAGATCGCGCTCGCCGAGCACGCAGTGGGCGGAGCCGTGCGGATCGAGCTCAGCGCCCAGACCCAGGCCTCGGGGTTCTACGAGCGCCTCGGCTACGAGGTGCACGGACCTGTCTATCTCGACGCGGGGATCGACCACCGCGACGCCGCGAAGACGCTCCGCTCGCACGACTGAGGTCGTCGCCCGGTCGGGGCGCTCCCTGCCGCACCCGGCCGACGTGCCGGGCCGTCGTCGCGCTCTCGCGGGCTGGTCCGCGCCCCAGCGCGCCGAGAGCGAGAGGCTCGCGGCGCCGTCGGGCAGGCATGAGAGAAGGCACACGCGGCCACCGGCACGCGACACGCCGAGGGGCGTCGGTGGCTCGATCTAGACTCGTCGCATGCCGTCTGCCGCCACCCCTGGAAGCACCCAGAAGTCCGACGACTTCGTCCACCTCCACGTCCACACCGAGTACTCGATGCTGGACGGCGCCGCGCGGCTCGGAGACCTCTTCGAGGAGACCGCGCGCCTCGGGCAGAAGGCCATCGCGACCACGGACCACGGCTACATCTTCGGGGCGTTCGACTTCTGGTCCAAGGCGACCCAGGCCGGCATCAAGCCCATCATCGGCGTCGAGGCGTACGTCACGCCCGGCACCAGCCGGTTCGACCAGACGCGCGTGCGGTTCGGCGAGAAGGGGCAGGAGTCCGACGACGTCTCGGCCCGCGGCGCGTACACGCACCTGACGATGTGGGCCCGCAACAACGAAGGGCTGCACAACCTCTTCCGGGCCAGCTCGCTCGCGTCGCTCGACGGCCAGATGGGCAAGTGGCCGCGCATGGACCGTGACCTGCTCGAGCGCTACGGCAAGGGCATGATCGCGTCCTCGGGCTGCCCGTCGGGCGAGATCCAGACCAAGCTGCGGCTCGGCCAGTGGGACGCTGCCGTGCAGGCCGCCGGCGAGCTCCAGGACGTGTTCGGCAAGGAGAACTTCTACATCGAGCTCATGGACCACGGGCTCGACATCGAACGCCGGGTCATCAAGGACCTGCTGCGGCTCTCGGAGACCATCGGTGCGCCCCTGGTCGCGACCAACGACCTGCACTACGTGAAGAAGGAGGACAGCCACTCCCAGGAGGCGCTGCTGTGCATCAACTCCGGCTCCACGCTCGCGGACCCCGACCGCTTCAAGTTCGACGGCGACGGCTACTACGTGAAGTCCGCCGCCGAGATGCGGCACATCTGGAAAGAGCTCCCCGAGGCCTGCGACAACACGCTGCTCATCGCCGAGCAGTGCGAGGTCAGCTTCGACACCTCGGCCAACTACATGCCCAACTACCCCTGCCCGCCGGGGGAGGACGAGACCTCCTGGTTCATCAAGGAGGTCGAGAAGGGCCTGCACTACCGCTACCCGGACGGCATCTCGGACGCCGTGCGCAAGCAGGCCGAGTACGAGACCCAGGTCATCGTCCAGATGGGCTTCCCGGGGTACTTCCTCGTCGTCGCCGACTTCATCAACTGGGCCAAGGACAACGGCATCCGCGTGGGGCCCGGCCGTGGCTCGGGAGCGGGGTCCATGGCGGCCTACGCGATGCGCATCACGGACCTCGACCCCCTGCAGCACGGCCTGATCTTCGAGCGCTTCCTCAACCCGGACCGCGTGTCCATGCCCGACTTCGACGTCGACTTCGACGAGCGTCGGCGCGGCGAGGTCATCCGCTACGTCACCGAGAAGTACGGCGAGGACCGCGTGGCGCAGATCGTCACGTACGGAACCATCAAGGCCAAGCAGGCGCTCAAGGACTCCTCGCGGCTCCTGGGCTTCCCGTTCGCCATGGGGGAGAAGCTCACCAAGGCGATGCCGCCCGCGATCATGGGCAAGGACATCTCGCTCACGGGGATCTTCAACCCGGACGACAAGCGCTACAACGAGGCCGACGAGTTCCGCCAGATCCACGCGGCGGACCCCGACGCGCAGCGCGTCGTCGAGCTCGCCAAGGGCATCGAGGGGCTGAAGCGCCAGTGGGGCGTGCACGCGGCCGGCGTCATCATGTCGAGCGAGCCGCTCATCGACATCATCCCGATCATGCGTCGCCTCCAGGACGGCGCGGTCATCACGCAGTTCGACTACCCCACCTGTGAGGGCCTCGGCCTGATCAAGATGGACTTCCTGGGGCTGCGCAACCTCACGATCCTCGACGACGCGCTCGAGAACATCGTGATGAACGGCAAGGACCCGGTCGAGCTCGAGTCGTTGACGCTCGACGACCCCAAGACGTACGACCTCCTGGGCCGCGGCGACACCTTGGGCGTGTTCCAGCTCGACGGCGGCGGCATGCGGACGCTGCTCAAGCTCATGCGCCCCGACAACTTCGAGGACATCTCGGCCGTGGGCGCGCTCTACCGCCCGGGCCCCATGGGTGCCAACTCGCACACCAACTACGCGCTGCGCAAGAACGGGATGCAGGAGGTCACTCCCATCCACCCCGAGCTCGAGGAAGCCCTCGAGGACATCCTGGGGACCACGTACGGCCTGATCGTGTACCAGGAGCAGGTCATGGCCATCGCGCAGAAGGTCGCCGGGTACTCGCTCGGTCAGGCCGACATCCTGCGCCGTGCGATGGGCAAGAAGAAGAAGTCCGAGCTGGACAAGCAGTTCGAGGGCTTCTCGAACGGCATGAAGGAACGCGGCTACTCGATGGCCGCGGTCAAGACGCTGTGGGACATCCTGCTCCCGTTCTCGGACTACGCGTTCAACAAGGCGCACTCCGCGGCGTACGGCGTGGTCTCGTACTGGACCGCGTACCTCAAGGCCAACTACCCCACCGAGTACATGGCCGCGCTGCTCACGAGCGTGCGGGACGACAAGGACAAGTCGGCCCTGTACCTCAACGAGTGCCGACGCATGGGGATCACGGTCCTCCCGCCGGACGTCAACTCGTCGTCGGCCAACTTCACGGCCGTCGGCAAGGACATCCGCTTCGGCCTGACGGCGGTGCGCAACGTGGGCGCCAACGTCGTGGACGCGGTCGTCGCGACGCGCGAGGACAAGGGGAGGTTCGGCTCCTTCACCGACTTCCTCGACAAGGTGCCCGCGGTGGTCTGCAACAAGCGGACCATCGAGTCGCTCATCAAGGCGGGAGCGTTCGACTCGCTCGACCACGCGCGGCGCGCGCTGCTCGTGGTGCACGAGCAGGCCGTGGACTCGGTCATCAGCGTCAAGCGCGAGGAGGCCAAGGGGCAGTTCGACCTCTTCGCGGACCTGGGTGCCGAGGACCCGGCCATGTCGTTCAGCGTCGACGTGCCGGACATCCCGGACTGGGACAAGAAGCAGCGCCTCGCGTTCGAGCGCGAGATGCTGGGCCTGTACGTCTCGGACCACCCGCTGTCGGGGCTCGAGCACGTCCTGACCCGGGCCGCCGACACGTCGATCGCGGCGCTCATGGCCGACGAGGCGCGCCCCGACGGGTCGACCGTCGTGATCGCGGGGCTCATCACCTCGCTCCAGCGCAAGATGAGCAAGAACGGCAACCCGTGGGCCGCGGTCACGATCGAGGACCTCGAGGGCGGGGTCGAGGTCATGTTCTTCGGCGAGACCTACCTCGCCTACTCCACGATCCTCGCGGAGGACCAGGTCGTGGTGCTCCGCGGCCGCGTGCGGCGCCGCGACGAGACCATGCAGCTCCAGGCCATGGAGGTCTCGCTCCCGGACATCTCGACGGTCGCCGAGACCCCCGTGCTCGTGAGCCTGCCCGAGTCGCGCTGCACCCAGCCCGTCGTCGAGCGGCTGCGCGAGATCCTCTCGACGCATCCCGGTGTGACCGAGGTGCACCTCAAGCTCACGAGCCCGGGGCGCACAAAGGTCATGCGCCTCGAGGACACCCTACGGGTCGAGAAGAGCCCCGCGCTGTACGGCGACCTCAAGGCTCTGCTCGGTCCGAGCTGCCTCACGGTGTGACCGGACGGTGACGAGGGACGGCCTGGCCTGCGGGCCGGGCCGTCACGCCTGGCGCCCTGCAGGGGGGCCGGGCCGGCCGTCCGACCGAGGGCCGCGCTGCGTGTCCGGTGCGTCCGGCGAAGCGTCCCGCCCGGCGGGGCGCTCGGCCGGGCCGACGTAGACTCGCCGTCGTGATCCACCTGACCCCTGAGCAGCGCGTGTTCGTGACCGAGCGCCACCTGGCGACCCTGACCACCCTCCGAGAGGACGGCAGCCCGCACGTCGTCCCCGTGGGCTTCACGTGGGACCCCGAGTCGGGGGTCGTGCGCATCACCACGAACGACACGTCGGTCAAGGCGCTCAACGCCGAGCGGCTCACGCCCGACGGTGGACATCCGCGCGCGGCGGTCTGCCAGGTCGAGGGTGGACGCTGGATCACGCTCGAGGGCACCGTCTCGCTCTCGCGCGACCCGGACGAGGTCGCCGAGGCCGTGCGCCGGTACACGAAGCGCTACAAGGAGCCGCGGGTCAACCCGCACCGGGTGGTCCTGCGGATCGTCGCCGACAAGGTCATGAGCTCGAGCTACATGGCGTTCTGAGACGCCCGAGGGGCTGGGGGCGTCCTGAGCGGACGCCCGGGGCGTGGCGGATCCTCCGGGCCGGCTGCCGGCCCAGCCCGCCCGGCGCGCGCCCGGTCCGGTTCCCCGGACGGGACGCGCCCGGGTCCCGTCAACCGACGATCGCGCCGATCTCGCCGGTCGGGACGTCGACCGTCACGACGTCTCCCTTGCGGAGCTGTCGGCCGCGACGGGTGTCGACCTCGCCGTTGACCTTGACCTCTCCCTCGGAGATGAGGTCACGGGCGTGGGCGCCCGACTCGACGAGGCTCGCGAGCTTGAGGAACTGGCCGAGGCGGATGACGTCGTCGGTGATCTCCACCGTGGGTGTCGTGGTCATGCACCCATTCTCTCGCGTCCGGGAGGCGCCGGGGAACTGACCACCTGCTGAATGGCCTGGAGGTGGGCTCGCGGCCCGGCCTACGATGGGTCGGTGATCAATCGCATCGACCTGCGTGGTCGTTCCCTGTCTCCCCGTGAGCTCACGGAGATCCTGCCTCGTCCGGAGATCGGCGTCGAGGACGCCGCGGAGAAGGTCGCTCCGATCCTGCACGAGGTCCGCCTGCGCGGCGCCTCGGCGCTGCGTGACCTCTCCGAGCGGTTCGACGGCGTGCGTCCGGTCCATCTGCGGGTCCCGGCCGAGCGCATGGCCCAGGCGCTCGAGACCCTCGACCCGCTCGTGCGCGACGGGCTCGAGGAGGCGATCCGTCGTGTCCGCACGGTGCACGCCGCCCAGCGCCCCCAGCCGTTCGCGGTCGACCTCGCCCCGGGCGCGCAGGTCCGTCAGCGCTGGATCCCGGTGCGCCGCGTGGGCCTCTACGTGCCCGGCGGGATCGCGGTCTACCCGTCGTCGGTCATCATGAGCGTCGTCGCAGCGCAGGAGGCCGGCGTGCGCGAGCTCGCGGTCGCCTCCCCGCCGCAGCGCGACAACGACGGCCTGCCGCACCCCACGATCCTCGCGGCGTGCGCGCTCCTGGGGGTCCAGGAGGTCTACGCGGTCGGCGGGGCCCAGGCGATCGGCATGTTCGCCTACGGTGCCGCGGGCAGCGAGCCGCAGGACGGCGACTACCTGTGCGAGCCCGTCGACGTCATCACCGGCCCGGGGAACATCTTCGTCGCGGCCGCCAAGCGGCTCGTGCGTGGCGTGGTCGGCATCGACTCCGAGGCGGGCCCCACCGAGATCGCGATCCTCGCCGACGGCGGCGCGGACCCGACGCACGTCGCGCTCGACCTCATCAGCCAGGGAGAGCACACGCCCGACGCCGCGGCCGTCCTCGTGACACCGTCGGTCGAGCTCGCGGCCGCGGTCGACGCACGGCTCGTGGACCTCGTCCCCGAGACCAAGCACGCTGCGCGCGTTGCCCAGGCACTGTCGGGCCCGCAGTCGGCGATCATCGTGGTCGACGACCTCGAGCAGGGCCTCGACGTCGTGGACTCGTACGGTGCCGAGCACCTCGAGATCCAGACGGCCGACGCCGCGGCCGTGGCCGAGCGCGTGCAGAGCGCGGGCGCGATCTTCGTCGGCCCCTACTCGCCCGTGCCCCTGGGCGACTACATGGCGGGGTCGAACCACGTCCTGCCGACCGGCGGGTGCGCGCACTACTCGAGCGGGCTCGGGGTGCACAGCTTCCTGCGTGCGGTCCAGGTCGTCGAGTACTCGGCCGACGCGCTCCAGGAGCTGGCCGACCGCATCGTGGCCGTGGCCAACGACGAGGACCTGCCCGCCCACGGTGAGGCCATCAAGGCGCGCTTCCAGTAGGAGAAGCACCCCCGAGACGACGAGGGCGGGGCGCAGGACGGGAGAGTCTCTCCGGTCCTGCGCCCCGCCCTCGGGCGTCGGGAGCAGGACGTCAGCGCACCCCGAGCACGAACGGGTAGACCGCCGCGGCGCCCGCCTGGCGCAGCAGTCGGGCCGCGACCGTGAGGGTCCAGCCCGAGTCGGTGTAGTCGTCGACCAGGAGGATGCGGCGACCCGCGAGGCCCGCCATCGCGGGGCCCGAGAGCTCGAGCCGGAGACGTTCGACGACCCCCGCCAGGCGCATGGCCGAGTTCACGTCGTGCCGTCCGGGCTGCTCGTGCCCCGGCACGGGGCCGATGCTCCCGACGAGCGGTCGCTCGAGGTAGCGCGCGAGCCCGCCCGCCAGGTGCTGGACGAGCAGGGGGCGCGTGGCCGACCGCACCGACACGACGCCGTCGAGCAGGAGCTTGCGCGTGGGAGTCCCGGTCCCGTCGGCCGCCGCGGCACCGTCGGCCGGTGCCGCCTCGTCGTCGGACACGGGAGGGGTCGTGTAGAGCGCGTCCCACTCGTCGAGCACGCGCGCGGCCGCGCGACGCAGCGCGACGGGAGTCTCGCCGTCGGGCACGCCCGGGGCGAAGAGCTCCCGGAGCGGGCCCGACCAGCCGAGCCCGTCGAGGCGGGCGACGGCCCGGCCCGGTGACGCGAGCTCCTCGGGGGACAGGCGTCCCTTGAGGTCGAGGCCCAGCCGGTCGAGACCCGTGGGCCACTGGCGGCGGGCGACGACCTCGACGCCCGGTCGGTCCATGTCGGCGCGCGCTGCAGAAACCGCCTCGGCGTCGGGAGCGGCCGGCAGGTCGACCCCGCCGCACCGGTCGCAGCGACCGCACTTCCAGCCGGGCTCGAGCTCGGGGTCGTCGAGGGCAGCGCGCAGGAACGCCATGCGGCAGCCCGTCGTGGCCTCGTAGTCGATCATCGAGCGCTGCTCGGCGAGCCGGGTCTGCTCGACGCGCGCGTAGCGGTCGGCGTCGTAGACCCAGGGCTGACCCGTCGAGATCCAGCCGCCCTTGACGCGACGGACCGCGCCGTCGACGTCGAGGACCTTGAGCATGGTCTCGAGGCGTGAGCGCTTGAGGTCGACCTGCGTCTCGAGGGCCGCGACGGACTGTGTCCCGCCCCCCGCCTCGAGCGCGGCGAGGGTCTCGCGGACCTGACGCTCGGCCGGGAACGCGAGCGACCCGAAGTACTCCCAGATGCGACGGTCCTCCTCGCCGGGCAGCAGCACCACGACCGCGCTGTCCACCCCACGCCCGGCGCGACCGACCTGCTGGTAGTACGCGATGGGAGACGAAGGGGCGCCCAGGTGCACGACGAAGGCGAGGTCCGGCTTGTCGAAGCCCATGCCGAGCGCCGAGGTCGCGATGAGCGCCTTGACGCGGTTCTCCTTGAGGTCGGCCTCGAGCTGCTCGCGCTCGGTCGTGTCGGTCTGGCCCGTGTACGCGGCCACGGCCAGGCCGGCCGCGCGGAGCTGGCTCGCGACCTGCTCGGCGGCCGAGACCGTGAGGCAGTAGACGATCCCCGAGCCGTCCACGTCCTGGAGCGTCTCGGCGAGCCATGCGATGCGGCTCGGCTGGTCCGGCAGGTTCAGCACGGCCAGGTGGAGCGACTCGCGGTCGAGACCGCCCCGCAGCACGAGCACGTCCTCGCGCGGGGCGCCCGGGTTCTCCGTGGCCCCCGTCCCGCTCGCCGCGGCGGCGACCGACGCGCCCGTGACGCCGAGCTGCTCGGCGACGTCGGCGGTCACGCGCTCGTTGGCGGTCGCGGTCGTGGCGAGCACCGGGATGCCCGGGGGAAGGTCGGCCAGGAGCGTGCGGATGCGGCGGTAGTCGGGACGGAAGTCGTGGCCCCAGTCCGAGATGCAGTGCGCCTCGTCGATGACCACGAGGCCCGCGTCGGCAGCGAGCCGGGGGAGCACCTCGTCACGGAAGCCGGGGTTGTTGAGCCGCTCGGGCGAGCAGAGCAGGACGTCGACCTCTCCCGCGGCGATCGCGGCGTGCACCTCGTCCCACTCGGTCATGTTCGACGAGTTGATCGTCACGGCACGGATCCCGGCGCGGGCCGCGGCAGAGATCTGGTCGCGCATCAGGGCCAGGAGAGGCGAGACGATGACCGTGGGCCCCGCGCCCCGCGAGCGCAGCAGCGAGGTCGCGACGAAGTAGACGGCCGACTTGCCCCACCCGGTGCGCTGGACCACGAGGGCCCGACGGCGGAACGCGACCAGGGCCTCGATCGCGAGCCACTGGTCGTCGCGCAGCTTCGCGTCCTCGCGACCGACGAGCGAGCGCAGCGCGGTCTCTGCCTCCTCGCGCAGGTCCTTGCCCTCGAGGAGACTGCGCAGCATGGCCACCTTGGCGAGCCGCGCGGCGTCGGCCGCCGCGACGGCGTCGGACGCCGCACCGGGGGACGGCTCGGCGGCGGGCTCCGTCGCGGTGGGCGACGGGCGGGCCGCGCCCGCGCCGGTGTGCGCGCGCCGCGGGGCGGCCCCCGCGTCGTCGGGGACCGGGGGCTCGTCGTACAGGTCGGCAGGTGGCTCCGACGCGAAGTCGGGGGGGAGGTCTGCGTACGGGTCGTGCTGGTCACGGGGGAACGAGGTCACCCAGCGATCGTAGGCGCAGGGTGGGACACCGCGTGCTCGGTGCACAGGCCGGTCGCCGGCGGGGCGCCGTGCGGCGCCGCGCGGTGACGCGCGGTGACGCGCCACGAGTTCGGCCCGGCGCGGTCCCACGGAGATCCGTCGGACCGCACCGGGCCTCATGGCCGGACAGGTGGTGGACAGGGGCCGGGCAGGCAGCCCCGCGAGAGCCTCGTCAGGAGTGCATGTCCATGACGACGCGGCCGTCGATCTTGCCCGCCTCCATCTCGCTGAAGATGTCGTTGATGTCGCTCAACGGGCGCACGGTGTACGTCGGGTTGACCTTCCCGCGGGCGAAGAAGTCGAGCGCCTCGGCCATGTCCTTGCGCGTCCCGACGATCGAGCCGCGGACCGTGAGGCCGAACAGGACGGTCGTGAAGATGTCGAGCGGGAACTTCTCGGGCGGCAGCCCGACGAGGGCGACCGTGCCGCCGCGGCGCAGCGCACCGACGGCCTGCGGGAAGGCGTGGGCGTTGACCGCGGTCACGAGCGCGCCGTGCACGCCGCCCCCGGTCTTCTCCTGGAGCTCGGCCGCAGGGTCTGCCGAGGTGGCCGCGTTGACCGTGACCTCGGCGCCGTGCTTGCGGGCCAGGGCCAGCTTCTCGTCGTCCACGTCGACCGCGGCGACGCGGCGCCCCATGGCCACGGCGTACTGGACCGCGATGTGCCCCAGGCCGCTGATGCCCGAGATCAGGACCCACTCGCCGGGCTTCGTGTCGGTCTGCTTGAGGCCCTTGTAGACCGTGACACCCGCGCACAGGATGGGGCCGACGGCCGCGTCCTCGACGCCCTCGGGGATGATCGGGGCGTAGCGCGAGTCGACCAGCATGTACTGGCCGAACGAGCCGTCGACCGAGTACCCGCCGTTCTTCTGCTGGGGGCAGAGCGTCTCCCACCCGGTCTCGCAGTACTCGCACTCGCAGTACTCGCACTCGCCGCACGCGCTCCACAGCCAGGCGTTGCCGACCTTGTCGCCGACCTTGACGCGGGTGACCTGGTCGCCGACCGCGACCACGGTCCCGACGCCCTCGTGCCCGGGGACGAACGGGGGGCTGGGCTTGACGGGCCAGTCGCCGTGGGCGGCGTGCAGGTCGGTGTGACACACGCCCGTGTAGTCGACCTTGACGAGTGCTTCGTGGGGTCCGGGGGTGGGGACCTCGATCTCGTCGATCGTGAGCGGCTCGGCGAACGTGTGGACGACGGCTGCCTTCATGGTGCTCATGGCTCTCCTCCAGGAGCGGACACTGGGCGGGGTCCACCCGCGGGTCGACGGGTGCGACGGGACGCGCTCCGCGTCCTGTGGTGTCCGACGACTCGACCGTAACCGAGGGGGCGGAGGGGCGCCCGTCCAGCGTCGGACAGAAAGGACGAACTCCGTTGTGAAAACTGTCACAAGCGATGTCTGTGCAGGTCAGGGGGTGCTTCTGGACCGTCCGGTCGCCCGACGGCGCTCGACCACGAGTGCCAGCAGCGCACCGACGAGCGCGACCCACTCGCTCACGGCCGCCGTGACCTGCTGGACCCCGCCGACGGTCTCGTTCACGCTGAAGAACCCGACCGTCGTCGAGAGGTAGAACGCGCCGAGCGTCGCGACCGAGAACCCGATCGCCCCCAGCAGCGGCAGCCAGTGGCGCCAGACCAGCACGAGCAGACCGAGCACGAACCCCGCGACCGCGTTGAGCAGGAACAGCGGTCCGACGACCTCGATGTCCTGGTACCCCTGGACGTAGAGGAACAGGTGGACGTCGGCCGAGAGCAGCAGCCCCGCGGCCGTCACGCCGCGCAGCAGCCACGCGCCGCGCGGCAGCGGCGGGGGCACGGGCGGCGTGCCCGACGGCGGGGCTCCCCCCGGGGTCGAACCTGCGGCGGGCGGGGTTCGGACGCGGCCATGGGGTGCTCCGAGTGCTCTGGTGCGGGTGGGCGGGATGCCCGGACGGGACGTCGCGCGCTCGCGCGTGGCGCCGGGCCCGATGCTTCAATTGAAAGACTTCTCGACCCCGGACGCACGGCGGAGGGTGACCATGAGGACCTCGACCACGCAGGCGACCTCTGTCGCGACGCAGGCGGGGGCGCCCGCCGCCACGCCGACAGCTTGCCCGGCTCCTGCTCGGAACGTCGGCCGTCCGGCGTGCGACCTTCTCTCGCGGCGCTCGCTCCTCGTGTCGGCGGGAGCGGGCGCAGGCGCCCTGGTGCTCGCGGCCTGCTCGGGCGGCGGGGGCGGGGGCGGTACCACCGGGACCACGGGCGGGGGCAGCGGGACGAGCGGGACGGCGGCCGCGCCGTCGGGCACCGTGGTCACCGCCACGGGCGACGTGCCCGTGGGCGGTGCCGTGTCGGTCCAGGTCGACGGTGCGCCCTACCTCGTGACCCAGCCCGAGGAGGGGACGTTCGAGGCCTTCAGCGCGATCTGCACGCACCAGGGCTGCACGGTCGCGCCGGGAGACGGCGAGCTCGACTGCCCGTGCCACGGTTCCCGCTTCGACCTGAGCACGGGCGACGTGATCGCCGGCCCGGCGCCCACGCCCCTGCCCCGCCTCGCCGTCACGGTGAGCGGCACCGACGTCGTCACCGCCTGACGTGCTCACGGCGTGGTCGCGCCGTCGGCTCCCTGCACGGTCGCGCCGTCGGCTCCCTGCACGGTCGCGCCGTCGGACGACCGTCGGCACCGCCCGCGGCGGGCAGGTCCACCGACCGCCTGCCGGACGTCCACCCGTCCGGCACGGACGGCTTCGTAGACTGTCCTGGTGACCACTCCTCTTCTCGAGTCCCCGGACGACGCACCCCGGGCGGGTGCCTCCATCTCGCAGGCCCGCACGCACGCCGTGGCGCAGGTGCGCCTCCCGGTGCGACCCGAGCACGCGGGGATCGAGCCGTACGGGGCCCCGCAGCTCGACGTGCCCGTCCTGCTCAACGTCAACGAGAACCCCTACGCGCCCTCGGCCGAGGTCGTGGCGACCATCGCCGCGGACGTCGCCGAGGCCGCTGCCACGCTCAACCGCTACCCCGACCGCGACTTCCTCGGCCTGCGCCAGGACCTCGCCGACTACCTCGCGGGGGAGTCGGGCGTGCGCGTTGCCCCCGAGCAGGTCTGGGCCGCGAACGGCTCCAACGAGGTCATGCTCCACCTGCTCCAGGCCTTCGGCGGACCCGGGCGCACCGCTCTGTCGTTCGCGCCGACCTACTCGATGTACCCCGAGTACGCCCGCGACACCTCGACCGCCTGGGTGACGGGGCGGCGTGCGGAGGACTTCACGCTCGACCCCGAGGCCGCGCGCGCAGCGATCGTCGCGCACGCCCCCTCGGTGATCCTCCTGGCCAGCCCCAACAACCCGACGGGCACGGCGCTGACACGCGAGGTCGTCGAGGCCGTGTGCGAGGCGGCGCTCGCGGTCACCCCGCACGGCGCCGAGCCGGGGACCTCGGCCGTCGTCGTGGTCGACGAGGCCTACGGAGAGTTCCGCCGCGCGGGCGTCCCCTCGGCGCTCGAGCTGCTCGAGCGCTACCCCAACCTCGCGGTCTCGCGCACCATGTCCAAGGCGTTCGCGCTCGCGGGTGCACGCGTCGGCTACCTCGCCGCGTCGACCACGCTGGTCGACGCGCTGCGCGTCGTGCGCCTGCCGTACCACCTGTCGGCGGCGACCCAGGCGGTCGCGCGCGCTGCCCTCAAGCACTCGTCCTCGCTGCTGGCCCAGGTCGACGCGCTGCGGGCCGAGCGGGACGCGACCGTGACCTGGCTGCGGGCCCAGCGCCCCGCGGCCCTGGGCGGCGCCCCGCTGCAGGTCGCCGACTCGGACGCGAACTTCGTCCTGTTCGGTACCTTCCCGGACCGCCACGCGGTCTGGCAGGGCCTGTTGGATCGAGGCGTCCTCATCCGGGAGACTGGTCCCGAAGGTTGGCTGCGGGTGTCGATCGGCACACCGCAGGAGATGACGGCGTTCAAGGACGCCCTGGTGGAGGTGGCAGGACTGTGAAGCGCACCGCGCGCATCGAGCGCGCGACGTCGGAGTCGAGCGTGCTCGTCGAGCTGGACCTCGACGGGACCGGGAAGACGGACATCTCGACGACCGTCCCGTTCTACGACCACATGCTGACGGCCCTCGGCAAGCACTCGCTCATCGACCTCACGGTCCGGGCCACGGGCGACACGCACATCGACGCGCACCACACGGTCGAGGACGTCGCGATCACGATCGGCGAGGCGCTCAAGATCGCGCTCGGCGACAAGGCGGGCATCTCCCGCTTCGGCGACGCCATGGTGCCGCTCGACGAGGCGCTCGCGCTCGCGGTCGTCGACGTCTCGGGCCGCCCGTACCTCGTGCACGAGGGCGAGCCCGCGGGCCAGGAGTACCACCTGATCGGCGGGCACTTCACGGGGTCGCTCACGCGCCACGTGCTCGAGTCGATCGCGCACCACGCCGCGATCTGCATCCACGTGCGCGTGCTCTCGGGCCGCGACCCCCACCACATCGTGGAGGCGCAGTTCAAGGCCCTCGCCCGTGCGCTGCGCGTCGCCGTGGCGCCCGACGCCCGGGTCGACGGCATCCCGTCGACCAAGGGCGCGTTGTGAGCCCCGAGCCCATGACCCCCGCACAGCCCGACGGGTCCGAGGGCGGCCACGAGCCCAGCCACGGACCCGTCGACCAGCCCCGCGGCGACCACACGCCGCGGACGACCGAGACGGACGACATGACCACCCCGCAGAACCCCGAAGAGCCCGAGCTGGACCTGGTGATCCCGGACGACATCTCGAGCCTGCTCTCCCCGTCCTCCGACCCCGAGCTCGCGGTCCTCGTGACCCAGATCGCGGGTGCCGAGCCCCTGGCGGCCGCCTGCTCGCTCGCGCAGCTCGAGATCGACGCCGTGCCCACCGAGATCGGTGCGCTGGCGGTCCTGCGCGACCTGTCGGGCGACGCGCCGCAGCGTGCCGCGGCCGCCGTCTCGACCCTCGTCAAGGGCGTCCCGCTCATCCTGCTCACGCGCCGCGGCGAGCAGCTCAGCGCGACGCGCTGGCAGGACGGCGTCGAGGGCGACGTGCTCGCCCCGGGGCTCGTGCTCGGCGGTGCGCCCGAGGAGCTCGAGGACCTCGTCACGGGCCAGACGACCGTCGCCGAGCTCTCGGGAGTCGTCCCGAGCTCGGGGATCTCGCGCTGGAAGGCCATGCGCCTGCTGACGTCGACCGCCCGCAAGGCGCGCAAGAAGTGAGCGTCGGACCCGCGGTCGTCGTCCTCGACTACGGCTTCGGCAACGTCCGCTCGGCCGTCCGTGCGCTCGAGCGGGTCGGGGCGCAGGTCGAGCTCACGGCCGACCGGGCGCGCGCCTCGGAGGCCGACGGGCTCGTCGTCCCGGGCGTGGGCGCGTTCGCTGCCGTCATGGCCGGGCTCAAGGCCGTGCGGGGCGACCAGATCGTCGAGCGCCGCCTGGCCGGCGGCCGTGCGGTGCTCGGGATCTGCGTCGGCATGCAGGTCATGTTCGACGAGGGCGACGAGCACGGGACCCTCACCGAGGGGCTCGGCGAGTGGCCCGGCATCGTCGACCGCCTCGACGCGCCCGTCGTCCCGCACATGGGCTGGGACACCGTCCAGGTGCCCGAGGGCTCGGTGCTCTTCGACGGCATCGCCGACGAGCGCTTCTACTTCGTGCACTCGTACGCGGCCCGCCGCTTCCCGCTCGGGGTCGACGAGCCCGTGGGGCCCGCGTTCCGCGCCCCGCTCGTCACCTGGTCCGACCACGGGGGCCCGTTCGTCGCGGCCGTCGAGAACGGCCCGCTGAGCGCGACCCAGTTCCACCCGGAGAAGTCCGGCGACGCCGGTGCGGCCCTCCTGGAGAACTGGGTCCGCTCGCTCTGAACCGTCCCGGGTAGGGTCCACGACCCTGCCTGACCCTCCCTCTCGTCCATCGTTCTCGTGCATTCCCTCGGAAGGACCCCTCATGACCGATCGTCTCGTCCTGCTGCCCGCCGTCGACGTCGCCGCCGGGCAGGCGGTGCGCCTCGTCCAGGGGGAGGCCGGCTCGGAGACCTCGTACGGCGACCCGCTGTCGGCCGCTCTCGACTGGCAGGCCGGGGGAGCCGAGTGGGTGCACCTCGTCGACCTCGACGCGGCCTTCGGTCGCGGGTCCAACGCCGAGCTGCTGGCCGACGTCGTCGCGCGCCTCGACGTCAAGGTCGAGCTCTCGGGGGGCATCCGTGACGACGAGTCGCTCGCTCGCGCCCTGGCGACGGGTTGCTCGCGCGTCAACCTGGGAACGGCCGCCCTCGAGAACCCCGAGTGGACCGCGAAGGTCATCGCCGAGCACGGCGACGCGATCGCCGTCGGGCTCGACGTGCGCGGCACGACCCTCGCGGCGCGCGGCTGGACCCAGGAGGGCGGTGACCTCTGGGAGGTCCTCGAACGTCTCGACGCGGCCGGTTGCTCGCGCTACGTCGTGACCGACGTGACCAAGGACGGGACGCTGCGCGGCCCGAACGTCGACCTGCTGCGCGAGGTCGCCTCGCGCACCGACGCGCCCGTGATCGCCTCGGGCGGGATCTCGAGCCTGGCGGACCTCGAGGCGCTGCGCGCCCTGGTCGGCGAGGGCATCGAGGGTGCGATCGTCGGCAAGGCGCTCTACGCGGGTGCCTTCACGCTGCCGCAGGCCCTCGACGTGGCAGGCCGTCCGTGACCTCGGACCCGCACGCCGGTCACGCCCACGCGTCCGAGCACGGTGCGGCGCCGCTGTCGAAGGGCAAGGCGCTGCCGCCGTCCTCCGGTTTCTCCGGGGACGACGGCTCGGCCGACCCGGCGCTGACCGCGGTCCTCGCGGCGTTCGTCGAGGGCGGGGCGAGCCTGACCCAGGTCGTCGCGCAGCTCGGCCGCTCGCGCCTGCTGATCCCGATCCTCGCCGAGCTCGTCACGGCGGGCGAGGGTGAGCACGGGCAGAAGGTCGACAAGGAGGCCGCGGCCGGTGTCGTCGCGCTCGAGGCCCCCGACGGCCGGCGTGCGCTCCCGGTGTTCTCGAGCGTCGCGAGCATGGCCGCCTGGCGGCCCGACGCTCGCCCGGTCCCCGTGGACGCGCCGCGCGCCGCGCTGTCGGCCGTGAGCGAGGACTGGTCGCTGCTGGTCCTCGACCCGTCGGGCCCGGTCACGGTCCTGATCCCGCGTCCCGCGGTGTGGGCGCTCGCGCAGGGCAAGGAGTGGGCCCCGGCCGTGGCCGACGGTCAGGTCGTGGAGGACGTCGCGGACGCGATCGCGGGCGCGGTCTCGGGAGTCGAGCACGTCGCGGCCGTCCGCGCCGAGACGGGGCGCAGCGCCGAGGTCGCGGTCGTCCTGGCGATCGACTCGGGCCTGGACCGACGAGGTCTCGACGCGGTCCTGGCCCAGGTCAACGCGGCCCTCGCGGGCAGCGACGTGATCTCCGAGCGCGTCGACTCGCTCGAGCTGCGCATCGGCCGCGCCGACTGACCCAGCCGTGCTGCGCCGTCGGGCATCCTGCGAGCTGCCCGACGGCGCGGACCGCTCAGCGGCGGCGTCCCAGGACCCAGCCGCCCACCAGGGCGAGCACGACGGCCACGACCTGCCCCCCCAGGACGACCCTGTTGAGGTCGAGCGCGGGGTGCCACCGTGCACCGTCGGGGCCCACGACGTACACGCCCAGCGGGCGCACGCTCATGCCGTAGCCCCCGCCGCCGCCGGCCCCCTCGCCTGCGTCGGGAGCGGCGGCCGCGCCCTCGTCGCCCCGCTTCCCGGCGCCGTCCGCCGAGGATCCGACCCCGTACCCGTAGCCCGTGCCGGTGCCGCCCCACACCTTGGCCACCGGCACCACGAGCGTCCCGTCGCGCTCGTAGGCCTCACCGAAGACCTTGCGCACCGAGAAGGCGTCGTTCGCCGCTCGCGTGACGAACGTGGGGTCGGGCCGTCCTGCCGTGCTCGCGTCGTTGCTCATGCTTCGCAGCCTACGAGCAGGCGGGCAAGGGTGCGAAGGCCGAGGTGTCGTCGAGCATCGACCGCAGCGTCGAGACCGGGACGAGCAGCGAGGCGTTGCTCGACTTCGCGTACACGACGCCGATCACCTCGCCGTCCGCGTTGAGCGCCGCGGAGCCCGAGCTGCCGGGCTCGACCTGCGCGTCGGTCACGAGGACCTCGCCGAGGTTCGAGTGCAGCGGGTCCGTGGTGGTGCCCACGACCGTGCCCTGAGTGACCGTGAGCTGCCCGCCCTCGGGGTATCCCACGACCGTCACGGCCTCGCCCTGGACCGGGTCGGCCGCGGCGAGGGTCGGGGCCGAGGGCAGGTCGTCGCTCGTGCGGACGATCGCGAGGTCCGCGAGACCCGCCGCGCTGGCGGTCTCGACCTTGATGTCGCGCCCGTCGTACGTCAGCACCTGGAGCGACTTGGAGCCCTCCACGACGTGCTTGTTCGTGATGAGCGTGCGGTCGTCGAGCGCGAACCCCGACCCGGTCGAGAGCGACGAGCACCCGACGTTGCGGATGCGTACGGCCATGCGCTTGACCGCGTCGAACCCGTCCGGGGAGAGGTTCTCCGAGCCCACGGGCTCGGCCTGCTGGGCGAAGCTGGGCACGACCGAGCTGGGCATGGGCTCGGGCAGCTCGGGCAGCACCCCGCAGCCCGTGACCAGGGCCGCGAGCAGCGGGACGCCCGCGAGCAGCGCGGCCGGTCGCCGCGGGCGGCGACGCCCGGCGGTCGTCGGCCTCACTTGTTGAGCTCCTTCTGGAGCTCGGTGTTCGCGTCGGTCGCGGCCTTGCACAGCCCGTCGACCTGGGTCGCGAACCGGGCGAGGTCGTCGGGGTTGTAGGCGTCGCGGTTGTTGAGGTAGCCGATGAGCTCGTCCTGCGCCGTGGTGCACTGCCCGAGGGCGGCGGCGACCGTGCCGGCGGCCTCGGAGATGCGGGCCTGGTAGTCGAGGTACTGCTGCGAGGCCACGTTCTCGTCGCCGAGCTGCGCCTTCTCGTTCGCGAGCTCGGTGATGCGCTCCTGCGTGGTCGCGAGCTGCGTGCGGGCCGACTCGAGCTCGGTGTTGGCGCCGTCGAGGTCGGCCGTGAGCTGGGCGACGTCCTCGCCCAGCCCCCGCGCCTCGGACTCCCACTGCGCGCTGCGGTCCTGCCAGCTCAGCGTCGTGACCAGGAGGTACGCACCGAGGCCGAGCGACGCGAGCAGCGCGAGGCTCAGGACCACGATCGCGACGGTCTTGCCGCGCCCCGGGCGGCCGCGCTTCGCGCTGCCCGACGGGGGGCCGCCGGTGGGGCCCGCAGGGCCCGCACCGGGCAGCGTGGCCGCTGCCTGGTAGGCGGACATCTGCGGGGAGACGTCGTCGGAGGCCCAGGGCTGTGCCGGCGCCGGGGTCTGCGCCTGCGCCGGCGGGACACCGGGAGGTGCGGGCGGGGGAGGGGTCGCCCGACCGTCGGGCGGGGGCACGACGCCGTGGCCCCCGTGCGCGCTGGACGGCGGGGGAGGCGTCGGCTGCCCGCCCGACGGGGTGCTCAACTGACCGCGCCCGTGTACTTCTCGCCCGGGCCCTCGCCGAGGGCGTCGGGGTAGACCGAGGCCTCGCGGAACGCGAGCTGGAGCGTGCGCAGGCCGTCGCGCAGCGAGCGTGCGTGCTGGTTGCCGATGTCCGGGGCGGACGCGGTCACGAGGGCGGCGAGCGCGTTGATGAGCTTGCGCGCCTCGTCGAGGTCCAGGTGACCCTTCTCGGCGGCGTCCTCGGCCAGGCCGCACTTGACGGCCGCGGCGCTCATGAGGTGGACCGCGGCCGAGGTGATGACCTCGACGGCCGCGACGTCCGCGATGTCCCGGGTGGCGTCCTGGGTGGTGGGGTCGTTCTCGGTTGTCATGGCTCCATCCTTCCAGAGCATGGGCTGTGCGGGGACCCCGGGCGGCCCGTCGCCGGCCCGGGCCCGGCCCGGGGGGACACGGCCGGTCGAGGCGGGCTGCGCCGTCGGGCCTCGCGCGCCTCGCGATAGGAATAGTGTGCCAAGCGCTGACCTGGCAGGTGCTCGCCACGGCGGGCGGGCGGCGGCCGCACGCCCGGAGGCCGGGCCCGCTGAGCGGACCCGGCCTCCGGGGTGGTGCACAGGGCTCCTGCCCGACGACGTCGCGCCGGTCAGGGGACCCGCGTCAGGAGTGCGCGGGCTCCGACGTGACGCCGTCCTCGTCCGCAGCGAGCGGAGCGGCCTCGAGGGCGCTGCGCAGGGCCGCCCCGAGGTTCGCGTCCACGTTCGTCCAGTACTGGATCGCGCGCTCACGGATCACAGGGCTCTGGACACCGCCGACGGCACCCGTGATGGTCTCGAGGAAGCGAGCCTTGGCCGCGTCGTCGAACACCTCGCGGTAGAGCGTGCCGGCCTGGCCGAAGTCGTCGTCCTCGGCGTGCAGCGTCGCCGCGGCCCGCGTCAGCTCACCGTCCGACTCCCACGAGCCGACCCCGGCGCGCGCCTCGTCGGCCACGGGGCCGCCCAGGCTGTTGGGGGCGTAGACCGGCGTCGAGGGGGAGTTGAACCCGTGACGCTGGGCGCCGTCCTGCGAGTAGTTGTGCACCGGCGCGGCGTGCGGCGAGTTGACCGGGATCTGGTTGTAGTTGGTGCCCACGCGGTAGCGCTGCGCGTCCGGGTAGGAGAACACGCGGGCCATGAGCATCTTGTCGGGGCTGATGTCGATGCCCGGGACCGTGTTGGCGGGCGAGAACGCCGCCTGCTCGATCTCCGCGAAGAAGTTCTGCGGGTTGCGGTTGAGCGTGTGCGTCCCGACCTTGATGAGCGGGTAGTCGGCGTGCGGCCAGACCTTCGTCAGGTCGAACGGGTTGAAGCGGTACGTCTTGGCGTCCTCGTACGGCATGACCTGGACGTGCAGGTCCCACGACGGGAAGTTGCCGGCCTCGATGGCCTCGTACAGGTCGCGACGGTAGTAGTCGGCATCGGCGCCCGCGATGAGCTCGGCCTCCGAGCCCTCCATCTCGACATTGCCCTGGTTCGACGTGAAGTGGTACTTGACCCAGAAGCGCTCGCCCGCCGCGTTGATCCACTGGTAGGTGTGCGAGCCGAAGCCCGGCATCTCGCGCCACGAGCGCGGCAGGCCACGGTCACCCATGAGGTAGGTCACCTGGTGCGCGGACTCGGGGGACAGGGTCCAGAAGTCCCACTGCATGTCTGCGTCGCGCAGACCCGAGCCCGGCAGGCGCTTCTGCGAGTGGATGAAGTCCGGGAACTTGATGCCGTCCCGGATGAAGAAGACGGGGGTGTTGTTGCCGACGATGTCGTAGTTGCCCTCGGTCGTGTAGAACTTCACCGAGAAGCCGCGCACGTCGCGCCAGGTGTCGGGGGAGCCCTGCTCGCCCGCGACGCTCGAGAAGCGCTGGAGGGTCTCGGTCCGCGCGCCCGGCTGGAACACGGCCGCACGCGTGTAGGCCGAGACGTCCTCGGTCACGACGAACTCGCCGAACGCGCCGCCGCCCTTGGCGTGGACGATGCGCTCCGGGATGCGCTCGCGGTTGAACTGCGCGAGCTTCTCGACCAGGTAGCGGTCGTGCAGCGCGGTCGCGCCGTCCGCCCCGGAGGTCAGGGAGTGGGCGTCGCTCGGGACGGGGGTGCCCGTCTGCGTGGTGGTGAAGGGGGTGTTCGTCATCGTCTTCTCCTTCAGGTGAGGGGCTCTGGGCCCCGTGCCTGCTCGTGGGTAGGGGGCGGTAGGGAGGACAGGTGCTCCGGGGAGCGGTGGGGGGCTCGGGGTGGCCGTGGTGCGGTGGCGGGCGTCAGGCCGCGCAGTCGGGGCACAGGCCCCAGTACGTGACCTCGGCCGTGTCGATCGTGAAGCCGTTGTTCCCGCTCGGTGTCAGGCAGGGTGCGTGACCGACCGCGCAGTCGATGTCGGCGACCGCGCCGCACGAGCGGCACACGACGTGGTGGTGGTTGTCGCCCAGCCTGCGCTCGTAGCCCGCCGGGTGGCCCGCCGGCGCGATCCGCCGGAGCAGACCGTGGTCCGTGAGCGCGTTCAGGACGTCGTAGACCGCCTGGACGGACACCGACCCGAGGGCCTCGCGGGTGGCCCGCAGGACGTCGTCCGCGTCGGCGTGCTGCTGCCGGGTCACGACGTCGAGCACCGCCAGACGGGCAGCCGTGACGCGGAGCCCGCTGTCGCGGAGCTCGGTCTCGTGGTCCGCGGGGCGGAGCGTCTTGTCGATCGGCACGGTCCTACTCTAACCACACTTTCTGGAAGAGTTCCAACAATGGAGGGTGTCCAGTGCGTGTCGTCGACGTGAACGCTCGTCGCGCCCCGCGGGGCGGCGCGGATCGTGGGTGGGTCGGGCGGGCCGGGCATCCGCCCTGCGGTGACGAAGGCTCCGGCCGGTGCGTGCTATTGTTGGTCGCTGACCGACCCGTAGGTTCTTGTCGAGGCTCCAGCAGGCGCTTCGAGAGACGTACGGGTGCGCAAAGTGGATTCCATCCCACCTGAGCTTCAACTGCTGACGATCGTCACGACAGAGGCCGGGTCTCGGTCCGGAGCGTCGCCGTTCTTCACGGTGACGCGACGGTGTGTTCGTCGCACCCGCGACGACCCGATCGATGGCCTCCTCCCTGCGCTCTGGGACGGGGGCCTTTCCCGTTCCTGGTGGTCTACCGACGACTTCCTAGGAGCATCACATCAGCGAGCCTCGCATCAACGATCGGATCCGTGTCCCCGAGGTCCGACTTGTCGGCCCAGGTGGGGAGCAGGTCGGCGTCGTCCGCATTGAGGTCGCCCTGAGCCTTGCCCAGGACGCTGACCTCGACCTGGTGGAGGTCGCCCCCGACGCACGCCCGCCGGTGTGCAAGCTCATGGACTTCGGCAAGTTCAAGTACGAGTCGGACATGAAGGCCCGTGAGGCTCGCCGCAACCAGGCGAACACGGTCCTCAAGGAGATCCGTTTCCGTCTGAAGATCGACCCGCACGACTACGGCACCAAGAAGGGCCACGTCGAGCGCTTCCTCGCAGCGGGCGACAAGGTCAAGGTCATGATCATGTTCCGCGGCCGTGAGCAGTCGCGCCCGGAGATGGGTATCCGTCTCCTGCAGCGCCTCGCGGAGGACGTCGCGGAGCTCGGCTTCGTCGAGAGCGCGCCCAAGCAGGACGGGCGCAACATGATCATGGTGCTCGGCCCGGTCAAGAAGAAGGCCGAAGCCAAGAACGAGCAGCGTCGTCGCGCCCAGGAGGCCGAGCCTCGTCAGACGAAGTCGGCCGCCAAGGCCGCCCCCGTCGAGGTCTCCGAGGAGCCCGCGGACGGCAACGACGTGCCTTTCGAGGTACAGGTCGCCGAGGCCGCGGAGATGGTCGCTTCCGCCGAGGCCGCTGCTGCGGTCAAGGCTGCTGCCGCTCCCGAGCCCGCACCGGCGCCCGTCGCCGAGGCCGCTCCCGCAGCAGCCCCCAAGGCAGCAGCGCCCCGCGCTTCTGCACCCAAGGCCGCGCCTCGCACCTCGGCTCCCAAGGCTCCTGCAGCCCCCAGGACTGCTGCTCCGGCCGCGCCGGCTGCCGCGCCCAAGCCCGTCTCGGCCCCCAAGCCGATCGCGGTGCCGAAGCCGGCCGCCATGCCCAAGCCTCCGGCCCCGCGGCCGGCAGCGCCCAAGCCCGGCACGGCTGCCAAGCCGAAGCCCGGCGGCAAGCCCAGCTGACCAACTGACACCGAGCCAGGCCCACCGGCCCCGGCCCGAACACGTCGGGTCCCTCCCGGGATCTCGACCAGACAAAGGAGAAACGGCAGCCATGCCGAAGAACAAGACGCACTCCGGCGCCAAGAAGCGGTTCCGCATCACCGGCAGCGGCAAGGTCATGCGCGAGCAGGCCAACAAGCGCCACCTGCTCGAGCACAAGTCGAGCACGCGCACGCGTCGCCTGTCTGCTGACCAGGTCGTCGCCCCCGCAGACGTCAAGAAGATCAAGAAGCTGCTCGGTAAGTGATCTGCCTGGTGGTCGCACCCCGGTGCTGATCATCGCTGAATCCCTACCTGAGCCCCGAACTGCAAGGAGCATCACGTGGCACGCGTGAAGCGGGCGGTCAACGCCCAGAAGAAGCGCCGTACAACTCTCGAGCGCGCTGCGGGTTACCGCGGCCAGCGTTCGCGTCTCTACCGGAAGGCGAAGGAGCAGGTCACCCACTCCCTCGTCTACTCCTACCGTGACCGCAAGGCGCGCAAGGGCGACTTCCGTCGTCTGTGGATCCAGCGCATCAACGCTGCGTCGCGCGCCCAGGGCCTGACGTACAACCGCCTCATCCAGGGCCTCAAGGCCGCTGGCATCGAGGTCGACCGTCGCGTGCTCGCGGACCTCGCGGTCAACGACGTGACCGTCTTCAACGCGCTCGTCCAGGCCGCCAAGGACGCGCTGCCTGCTGACGTGAACGCCCCCAAGGCTGCTGCCTGATCATCGAGCAGCGACTCTTCTCACCGGACGCCCGCACAGTGAACGATCTGTCCTCAGGTCGCCCCGTACCGTTCTCCCACCGCGTTCCCGAGGTCTGGAATCCTCGGAGCGACAGGGTCAAGGCGGTCCGGGCACTGTCCGGGCGTCCGGCGCGTCTGCGCCACCAGCAGTTCCTCGTCGAGGGACCGCAGGGGGTGCGCGAGGCCGTCCGGCACGGCGCGCACCTGGTGCGTGACGTGTACGTGACCCCGTCGGCAGCCGAACGCTACGCGGAGATCGTCGACGACGCCCTCGACCAGCGCCTGTACGTGCACCTCACGACGCCCGAGGCGTTCGAGGCCATGAGCCAGGACGCCCAGGGCATCCTGGCCGTGGTCCGGATCGAGCAGCTCACGCTCGACGACGTGCTCACGCGGCGTCCCCGGCTCGTCGCGGTCCTCGCGACCGTCCGCGACCCGGGCAACGCCGGGACGGTCGTCCGGGCGGCCGACGCCGCCGGGGCGGACCTGGTGGTGCTCGCGGGCGAGAGCGTCGACGTGCACAACCCCAAGGTCGTGCGTTCGACGGCGGGATCCCTGTTCCACCTCCCGGTCGTGACCGGTGCGGGTCTCGCGGAGACGGTCGACGCGCTGCGCGCCGCCGGGCTCACGGTCCTCGCAGCGGACGGCGGGGGCGACCACGACCTCGACGACCTCCTCGACGTGGCGGGCGCCGCGCCCACCGGCACACCCGACCTCGCCCGTCCCACCGCGTGGGTCTTCGGCAACGAGGCCTGGGGGCTGCCGCCCGAGGACCGCGAGCTGGCCGACGAGGTCGTGAGCGTTCCGCTCCGCGGCCTGGCCGAGTCGCTCAACCTCGCCACGGCCGCGACGGTGTGCCTCTACGCCTCGAGCAGGGCGCACCGACCGCGCACCACGGACGGGAACGCGTGAGGGGACGGTCGGTGCGTCTCTTCGCCGCCCTGTATCCCTCGGACGAGGCCCTCGCCCACCTCGACCTCGCGCTGTCAGCGCTCGGTGCGGTCGCGCTCGACGACGGTCGACCCTCGGTCCGCTGGACGCCGCGCGACCTCATGCACCTGACGGTCGCGTTCTTCGGCGAGGTCGCGGACGGGGCGGTCGACGACCTGGGGCGTGCCCTCGACGAGGTCGCGGAGGCGATCGAGCCCCTGACGCTGCACCTGCGCGGGGCCGGGACCTTCGAGGACCGCATCCTGTTCGCGGGGGTGGGTGGCGACGCGGAGGCGCTCCGTCGCCTGAGCGCCGCGACCGCGGAAGCGGCCTCCGACGTCGGGCTGCGCCTCGACCGGCGACCGCGCCAGCGCGCCCACCTGACCGTGGCGCGTGCCTCCGGGCCGCGCAAGAACGGCCGGCGCAAGACCGACCCGCGCCCCACGGGGCCGGGCCTCGCCGAGCTGGCGCACGCTCTCGCGGTCTACGAGGGACCGCGCTTCACGGCCGACGAGCTGTGCCTGGTCGAGTCGACCCCCGGGGCGGGGCGCAGCGGCGGCCCGCTCTACGAGGTCGTGCGGACGTCGCCGCTCGGCGTGCGTCGCTGACGAGCCGGGTCAGCCCTGGGCGCCGGCCCAGACGAACGCGGCGACCATGAAGCCGAGCAGCAGCCCGTACGCGCGGGTCCAGCCGCGCAGGGCGCCGGGCACAAGGAGAGCGTCCGTGCCACGGCGGGTCGTGACGTACCGGACGACCCAGGCCACGACGACCGCGACCGTCGAGACGCACAGGGCCATGCCTCCGGCCCCGACGGGCAGGAACACCGCCGCGTCGTCGAGCGTCAGCCCGCGCGCCGAGCACCTCCCGAGGTAGACCGCGCCCACCACGGCGCCGAGCACGAGCGCCCACCGAGCCGTCCGCCAGAACCCGGCGGGCGGCTCGTCGTCCGTCGTCGGGCGAGAGGCCGTCCGCCTCGTCCGTGCGGCCGGGGCGGCGTCGGGCCCACGCGCCTCGACCGAGCCCGACGGCGGAGCGTCCGGCGCGCGGTGGGGTGCGGCGTCCGCGGGGCGCGTCTCGGGTGGGGGAGCCGCCGGGCCGGTGAGCTCTGCGTCCCTGGTCGCCGAGAGCGGGTCGGGCGGGCCGGGAGTACCAGCGGGGTAGGTCGGCCAGGCGTCGTCCGGACCGTCGCGGCCCGGGCCGTACCGGTGGTGGTCCATGTCGCGCCGCCGTCTCACGTCGTCCAGTCCCTCACCGCCACCGCCGACCTCTCGGTATGCGCCTGGCAGCGCCGATCTGCGCCGCGCCGCACTCTCGCTCGCGTCCGGACCGAGGCTCCGTCGCGTCCGGACCGCGTGTGGGACGATGGGGACATGCAGCGCGATGATCGCCGATTTACGTGGCCCGCTCGAGGGCCGCGCGGCTGACGCTGCGCACGTCGACCACCGGTCGCCGCACGGCGGCCGCGGATCGACCGGTCGTGCCCCGGCGGGCGCTCTAGAATCTTCAGTTGGACGCGCGAGGTGACCTCTGCGCGTCCGGTCCCGATCCCGCCAGGAAGGCACGCATGTCCACCCCTGATCCGGTACAGCCCGCTGCGCCGTCGCCCCTCGACGGCCCCGCGCTCGAGGTCGTCCTCTCCGAGGCCCTCGCGGCCGTCGAGGCCGCCCGCGACCTCGACGAGCTGAAGTCGGTGCGTCTGCAGCACACCGGCGACCGCAGCGCCCTCGCTCTCGCCAACCGCCAGATCGGCCAGCTCGCCCCCGCCGACAAGGCTGCCGCGGGCAAGCTCCTCGGCCCGATCCGCGGGCGCCTCAACCAGGCGCTCGCCGCGCGCACCCAGGTCCTCGAGGCCGAGCGCGACGAGCGGGTCCTCGTCGAGGAGTCGGTCGACGTGACGCTGCCCGTCGACCGTGCCCCCTCGGGGGCACGTCACCCGCTCGAGACGCTCCAGGAGCGCGCGGCCGACTTCTTCACGGCCATGGGCTGGGAGATCGCCGAAGGCCCGGAGATCGAGGCCGAGTGGTTCAACTTCGACGCCCTGAACTTCGGTCCGGACCACCCGGCCCGTCAGATGCAGGACACGTTCTTCCTCCAGACCCCGGCGGGTCCGGACGGCGAGCCGGGCGAACCGTCGAACCTCGTGCTGCGCACGCACACGTCGCCGGTCCAGGCCCGCACGCTCCTCGAGCGCGAGCTGCCCGTGTACATCGCGTGCCCCGGCAAGGTGTTCCGCACCGACGAGCTCGACGCGACCCACACGCCCGTGTTCCACCAGGTCGAGGGCCTCGCAGTCGACAAGGGCCTGACCATGGCGCACCTGCTCGGCACCCTGGACCACTTCGCTAAGGCGATGTTCGGTCCCGAGGCCCGCACGCGCCTGCGCCCGTCGTTCTTCCCCTTCACCGAGCCCAGCGCCGAGATGGACCTGTGGTTCCCCCAGAAGAAGGGCGGGGCCGGCTGGATCGAGTGGGGCGGCTGCGGCATGGTCAACCCCAACGTCCTGCGCTCGGCGGGGATCGACCCCGAGGTCTACTCGGGCTTCGCGTTCGGCATGGGCATCGAGCGCACGCTCATGCTGCGCCACGGAATTGCTGACATGCACGACATGGTGGAGGGCGACGTCCGCTTCTCGACCCAGTTCGGAATGGGGATCTGATGCCGAACATCGTCATCGACTGGCTCGGCGAGCACGTCGAGCTGCCTGCTGACCTGACGGCCGAGACGCTGGCCGCCGCGCTCGTGAAGGTGGGCCTCGAGGAGGAGGCGATCCACGGGTCGTCCGTCACCGGCCCGCTCGTCGTGGGCCAGGTCGTCTCGGTCGAGCCCGAGGAGCAGAAGAACGGCAAGGTCATCAACTGGTGCCAGGTCGACGTCGGGGCGCACAACGTCGACGGCGTCCCCGTGACCGAGGGCGGGACGCCGCGCGGCATCATCTGCGGTGCGCACAACTTCGGCCCGGGTGACCGCGTCGTCGTCGCGCTGCCTGGGGCCGTGCTGCCCGGACCGTTCCCCATCGCGAGCCGCAAGACCTACGGCCACGTCTCGGACGGCATGATCTGCTCGGCCAAGGAGCTCGGCCTGGGGCAGGACCACGACGGCATCATCGTGCTCGACCGCTACGGGTACTCCCCGGAGATGGGCTACGACACGACTCCCGGCACGGACGCGCTCGAGCTCCTGGGACTCGGTGACGAGGTCCTCGAGATCAACGTGACGCCGGACCGCGGGTACTGCTTCTCCTACCGGGGCGTCGCGCGCGAGTTCTCTCACTCCACGGGCGCGGCCTTCACCGACCGCGGCCTCCCGACGGGCGACCTGCCGGGCGTGACGCCCGACGGCTTCCCGGTCGAGGTCGAGGACGAGGCCCCGATCCACGGCGTGACCGGTTGCGACCGGTTCGTCACGCGCATCGTGCGGGGCATCGACCCGCAGGCGTCGACGCCGGCCTGGATGCAGCGACGCCTGACGCAGGCGGGCATGCGGCCCATCTCGCTCGCGGTCGACATCACGAACTACGTCATGCTCGACCTCGGTCAGCCGCTTCACGCCTACGACCTCTCGAAGGTCGCGGGCCCGATCGTCGTGCGCCGGGCGCACGCGGGGGAGCGGCTCACGACGCTCGACGGCGTCGACCGCCGCCTCGACGTCGAGGACCTCCTCATCACCGACTCGCCCGAGGGCTCTCGCGCGTCGCGGGTGCTCGGGATCGCGGGCGTCATGGGTGGGGCCTCGAGCGAGGTCGGCGAGAGCACGACCGACGTCCTGGTCGAGGCCGCGCACTTCGACCCGATCACCGTCGCGCGCTCGGCGCGTCGCCACAAGCTGCCCTCCGAGGCGGCCAAGCGCTTCGAACGTGGCGCCGACCCCGCGCTGCCGCCCGTCGCGGCCCAGCGCGTGGTGGAGCTGCTCGTCGAGCTCGGTGGAGGCACTGCGGACCCGGCGGTGAGCGACCTCAACACGGTCGCCCCCGTCACGCCCGTCGTCTTCCCGATCGGCGAGGCCGAGAGGCTCGTCGGGGTGGCGTACACCTCGGAGCAGGTCCGCGGCGTCCTCGTCGAGATCGGCTGCACGGTCCGCGACCTCGACGGCGGTACGACCCTCGAGGTCACCCCGCCCACGTGGCGCCCGGACCTGACCGGGGCCGCCGAGCTCGTCGAGGAGATCGCCCGCCTCGTCGGCTACGACAAGATCCCGTCGATCCTGCCGCCGGCCCCGGCCGGTCGTGGGTTGACGACAGCGCAGCAGCTTCGCCGCTCGGTCGCGCGCGCCCTCGCGGAGGCCGGGTTCGTCGAGACGCTGAGCTACCCGTTCGTGAACCCCCAGGCGCACGACGACCTGCGCCTGCCTGCGGACGACGAGCGCCGGCGCGCGCTGCGGCTGGTCAACCCGCTCGCGGACGACCACCCCGAGATGCGGACGAACCTGCTCACCACGTTGCTCGGCACGGTCAAGCGCAACGTGGGACGAGGCAACGCGGACCTCGCGATCTTCGAGATCGGCCTCGTGACCCGTCCGGTCGCCGGTGCTCCCGCCGCCCCGCAGCTGCCGGGCGGTGCTCGCCCGAGCGAGGCCGACCTGGCCACGCTGCAGGCAGCGGTCCCGCCGCAGCCGCGCCGTGTCGCGGGAGTCCTCACGGGGCAGCGCGAGGCGTCGGGCTGGTGGGGCGCCGGCCGCGCCGCGGACTGGACGGACGCGCTCGCGGCCGCCGAGCTCGTGGCCGAGCGTGCGGGCGTCGACGTGGTCGTCGTCGCCGACCACGACCACGCGCCGTGGCACCCGGGCCGGACGGCGAGGCTCGAGCTGTCGGACGGGACCGTCGTCGGGCACGCAGGTGAGCTGCACCCCAAGGTGCTCGAGACGCTCGGCCTGCCCGCGCGGACCGTCGCGTTCGAGGTCGATCTGGACGCCCTGATCGCCGCCGCCCCGGAGCAGCCGGTCCAGGCGGCTCCCGTCTCGTCGTTCCCGCTCGCGAAGGAGGACCTGGCGCTCGTCGTCGACGCCTCCGTGCCGGCCTCGGCCGTGCGTGCCGCGATCGAGGAGGGGGCGGGCGACCTGCTCGAGGACCTCGCGCTCTTCGACGTCTACACCGGCCCCCAGGTGGGCGAGGGCAAGAAGTCGCTCGCGTTCTCGCTGCGCCTGCGGGGCGCCGACCGCACGCTGACCGCGGAGGACTCCGCGGCCGTGCGCGCTGCAGCGGTCGCCGCGGCGCACGAGCAGCTCGGGGCCGAGCTCCGTGGCTGACGTCGTGAGCGTCGCCCCCGCGCGTACCGCCCTCGTCACGGGCGGTACGCGCGGGATCGGCCGTGCGGTCGTGCGGGGGCTCGCCGCGGCGGGCCTCCACGTCGCGGTCCTGGGCCGGGACGCGTCCCGCGTGGACGACGTCGTCGCGGAGGTCCGCGCGCTGGGTCGCCGGTCCGTGGGCCTGGTCGCGGACGTCTCCGAGGTCGCGGCGGTCGACGCGGCGGTCGCGCGCGCCGAGGCAGAGCTGGGCGGCATCGACCTCCTGGTCAACAACGCCGGGCGGATCGACGCCGAGGTCCCGCTGTGGGAGGCGGACCCCGACGAGTGGTGGTCCGTCATGGAGACCAACCTGCGCGGGCCGTTCCTGCTCTCTCGCGCGGTCGTCCCCGGGATGCTCGTCCGCGGCGGGGGCCGGGTGGTCGACCTCAACTCCGGTGCGGGCTCGCACGACATGAACGGCGCGACCGCGTACAACGCGAGCAAGACCGCGCTGCTCCGCATGGGCTCGAACCTGCACCTGTCGGGCCACGCCCTCGGTCTGCGCACGTTCGAGGTCTCGCCCGGAGTCGTCCAGACCGACCTGACGGCGTCCATGGACATGCACGTGGGGCGTACCGAGTGGACCCCGGTCGAACGGACGGTCGAGATGATCGTCGCGATCGCCCGTGGAGAGCTCGACGCGTGGTCGGGGACGTTCGTGCGCGTCACGCACGACACCCCGGAGCTGTTGCGGGCCGCTGCCTCGGGCACGCCGGGGGACGCGGACGCCGCGCCCGGTCCGGAGGCACGCCGACTGCGCGTGACGCGGTTCGGTGACGGAGACCCCATGCCGGGGGCGCTGCCGGCGCGCTGAGGAGAACTCCTCGCACCTCGACGAGACGGGCCGCTGTTCCTCCGGGAGCAGCGGCCCTTCTCGTCGTTCGTCGTGGCCAGGAGGTGGCCAGGTTCACCCCTCGGTTAGTTGAACTTTCTACTACTCATGGGGAATGCTCGAGGGGCACACCGACCCGGTCGGTGCGGACACCGCTGTTCTGCACCTGCAAGAACGAGCGAGAGGCCCTGCCCGGATGACGATCGACCACCCGACCCGGTACTGGAACGGCATGACGATCCCGGATGCGGGGACGTTCCTGCTGGACGAGGCCCACAAGCGGGTCGGGTTCCTCGGGAAGCACATGATGGTCTCCCCGGTCCGTGGCGAGCTCACGCGTGCGAGCGCCACGATCGTCGTCGGGGCCGACCCGCTCGCGTCGGCCGTCTCCGCGACCATGGACGCCACGAGCCTCACGACCCACCACGACGAGCGGGACGTGCACCTGCGCAGCCCTGACTTCCTGGACGTCGAGCGGTTCCCGACCGTCGACTTCCGCAGCACGTCGGTGCGCTGGCAGGGCCCGCAGGACGACGCCATGCTCAGCTGGGCGCGCCTGCGCAACCGTTCGCCCGAGCGCTCCGAGGTCCCTGCGGCCAGGATCCAGGGAGCGGGCGCGGGGCACTTCGTCGTGAGCGGTCTGCTCACGATCCGGGACGTCACCCTCCCGATCGACCTGACCATGCAGTTCGGCGGGGCGCGGCGCGACCCGTACGGTCGCGACATCTTCGGGTTCAGCGCCTCGGGCACGTTCGACCGCGAGGCCTACGGCCTCGTCTGGAACGTCGTGCTGGAGACCGGCGGGCTGCTGGTGGGCAAGAAGGTCGAGATCGAGATCGCCGGCGAGGCGATCCGGCAGGACTGAGACCCAGCAGGACCGAGATCCGGCAGGACCGAGAGGTTCGCCCGACGGCGCACGCGGTCAGCCCGTCAGGAGTGACGGCGTCCGCGGGAGGCCCCGAACGGCCCGCCCACGAACAGCCCCAGGCCGAGCACGAACCCGAAGTCGTACCAGTTCCCGTTGTTGTGGACCTCGTAGATGTTCACCGTGTCGGTGAACAAGGAGATCACGAACGTCACGGGCACGATGATGCCCTGCCACAGACCGAGCCAGAACCCCGCGGGACTGCCGTCCGCGGTGGGGGTGCCGACGTCGGGGTTGGGCCCAGGGGCGCAGGCCGCGAGCGCCAGCGCGGCGAGGACCAGTCCTGCGGCGAGGGCGATGCGTCGGCCTCGTGGTGACGTGAGCGCGGTGCGGTGGGACGTGACGTCCTGCGTCGGGTGCATGGCCGACCTCCTCGTGGCTGGACCGGACGGTCGCCCCCAGCATCCGCCGTGCCGCGCCCCGGCTCAACCGCAGGCTCGCCTCCGCCACCCGGCGCAGGCGCTGACCGCGAGTCGCTGCTGCACCTGGCCGGGCGGCCTCGGCACGACGTAGAGCGCCTCGTGGTGCGCTCCAGCATGACGTTCGTCGCGGTCCTGCTCCGACCTGTCGTCGGGGCGGGCGCGAGGCTCCGCGGTCAGGACAGGGGGCGTGTGCTCGTGGTGTCTGCCGCACGGACGCGGCGCACGCGTTGCCAGGTCTTCAGGGCACTGCGTGCTGCGCTCGCGACCGTGCTTCCGTTCGCGATGGCCGCGGTCTCCTCCGCAGGGTCTGCTGCGACGACGAGCAGCGGCTCGTGGACCAGGTCGCTCCCGGTGCGCCCGAGGGCACGGACCGCCCAGTACCGGGTTCTGGTGTCCGGACTGGCGGCCTGGTCGAGGAGCCAGGTCGTCTGGTCGGGCTCGATCGCGCCCAGGGCGTTCGACACGTAGCCCAGGAGCCCGAACCGAGGCTCGACGAGCTCGCGGCGCAGCCCGAGCGCGGCCCCGGACCCGCCGAGGTCGGCAAGGGCAGCGGCCGCGCTCTCCCGGACGCGGTGGTCCGTGTCGCCGAGCACGTCGACGAGGGTCGGCACGGCCTCGTGCGCCCCCAGGACGTCGAGCACCTCGCAGCCGACCGTCCGCTCGTAGGTGACTGGTGAGTCGAGCAGGGCGAGGGCGTAGGGCACGGCTCCCCGGAAGCCCGCGCGTCCGCAGGCTGCCGTGAGGTACCAGGGTGCCGACGCCCCGTTCTCGAGGGCGCGCAGCATCGCCGGCTCGAGCGACGCGTCGGCGAAGGCGTAGAGACGGTTGAGAGTCCGCTCGAACGTGCTGATCGGGAACCGCTCGAAGCGCAGCACGACGTCGCGCAGGGCGTCGGCGGCCTCCCGGTCGCCGGCCAGGGCGCGTTCGGCGGCGGCGTCGACAGCGTCCTCGTCGACCGCGGGATCCGGGTCGAGGAGCCGGGCGAGCAGGTCGTCGGTCATCGCGAGGCCGAGCCGCGCGACGGACGCGGGTGGACGGGAACGCTGAGAACCATGGGGCGAGCATAGGGGGCCGGCCGACCGCCGGGTCTCCTCCGAGCGGGTCCGCTACGGTGGTCGCACCGACGTCGACGACGACCACCGAGGTGACCGCCATGCCCCGCCGCACCGTCCTGCTCGCCGGAGCCGTGGCGGCGTCGTGCGGCTCCCTGGCGCTGGCCGCCGCGCTGGGCGCGACCGGGCCGGTCGCGATCCCGCCGCAGGGGCCGTGGATCGTCGGGGTCGACGCGTGGCCCGACGGGATCGACGTCTGCATCGAGGACCCTGCGGTCGAGTACGCCGTGACACCGCTCCCTCTGCCGCCGCTCCCGACGACGGTCGCTTTCGTCCCCGGCGCCGTCCGCGAGGACGTCGAGCGGGTCGTGACGTGCCTGGACCGGTACGTCCCGCTGTCGAGCATCGACGTGATGACCGTGCCGGCCGGGGTCTCGTAGGCGCCCCCCGCTGATCCGCCCCCGGGCGACACCTGGTGGTCTCCGCCGACCGTCCGGTCCGGGTGCCCGCTATCCTTCCCCCGAAGACACGGGGTGCCCGCTCCCACGAGCCGGGCTGAGAACACACCCGTCGAACCTGATCTAGCTAGCACTAGCGAAGGGATGTCGGCAATGTCGCTTGCTGCCACCACACCTGTCCTGCCCCGACCCGAACCCGCGTCCAGCACCGCACGAGAACGCGTCGGGTCGCCCGGGGCCGAGGCCTCCCGCCCCCGCGTCCTGTCCATCGCGGGCACCGACCCGACGGGAGGCGCCGGGATCCAGGCCGACCTCAAGGCGTTCGCGGCGCACGGCGCGTACGGCATGGCGGTCACGACCGCCCTGGTCGCGCAGAACACGCACGGCGTCCGCACGGTCCACGTCCCGGGCGCGGACTTCCTGACCGAGCAGCTCGACGCGGTCTCGGACGACGTGGTGATCGATGCCGTGAAGATCGGCATGGTCGCCGACGAGGCCAATGCGCGTGCCATCGCGACGTGGCTCGGCCGGGTGCGTCCGCCGTTCGTCGTGCTCGATCCCGTCATGGTCGCCACGAGCGGCCACCGCCTCCTCGACGAGGGGGCCGAGCAGGCGGTGCGCGACCTGGTCGCGCTCGCCGACCTCGTGACCCCCAACCTCCCCGAGCTGGCCGTCCTCCTGGGCGAGCCGGCCGCGACCACCTGGCCGGACGCCCTCGCCCAGGCGAGGCGCCTGCACGTGGCGAGCGGCGCCGTCGTGCTCCTGAAGGGTGGTCACCTCACGGGGGAGGAGTCGCCCGACGCGCTCGTGGGGCCCGACGACGTCACGACCTTCTCCGCGCCCCGCGTCGACACCGTGCACACCCACGGGACGGGGTGCTCGCTGTCGGCTGCGGTTGCGGCGCTCCGACCCCGGCGCGACGACTGGGCGGGCGCCGTGCGCGATGCGAAGACCTGGTTGACCGGCGCGCTGCGGGCCGGGGGAGCGTTGACGGTGGGCACGGGCCGCGGACCCGTCGACCACCTGGCGCACCTGCCCACGCTGGGCCTGCGGGCGTTCTCCGAGGAGGCCTGGGAGCGGATCGCGGGCTGGCGCGAGGCCGTCGAGAGCATGGGGTTCGTGCGGGCGCTCGCGGACGGGAGCCTCGCCGTCGAGGACTTCGGGTTCTACCTCGCGCAGGACGCCGCGTACCTCGCCGAGTACTCGCGCGTGCTGTCGCGGGCGAGCCAGCTCGCGCCGACGCCCGAGGCCCGGCAGTTCTTCGCGGGCGCGGCCGTCGAGTCGCTCGAGGTCGAGCAGGCGCTGCACCGTGACTGGTTGGGCGAGCACGCCGGGATGGACCGGGGGGCGGTCGAGAGCGTCGACCCCTCTCCCGTGACCGCCGCCTACACCAACCACCTGCACGCGGCGTCGAACGGGTCGTACGCGGAGACCGTCGCGGCGCTGCTGCCGTGCTACTGGCTGTACTCGTACATCGGCGACGTCCTGGTGCGCCGGGCGGGGGACCTCGACGGGCATCCGTACGCGCGGTGGATCTCGCTCTACGGCGACCCGGCCTTCCAGGAGGCGACGCGCACCGCGTGCTCTTTCGCCGACGAGGCCGCGCGCTGGGCCTCGCCCGCCGAGCGCGAACGCATGCTGCGCGCGTTCGAGCTGTCCTCGATGCACGAGTACCTGTTCTTCGAGCAGGGGATCGAGCGGCCGACCTGGCCCGAGGCGCCGGTCGGGGGCGCCGAGAAGTGAGCAGATGCCCCTGATCCGGGGGGAACGGGGGCATCTGCTCACTTCTCGGCGCGAGCGGCCGTCCTCACGCGCTCGTCGTCCCGCCGTCCGGGTACGAGCAGTCGTACCCGGGCGGCCACCAGCGCCACGACGTGCTGACCTCGTTCGACGACACGCCCTCGGGGCGCTCCGTGACGCACTGCGTGCGCATCTGGTCGAGCCCGACCGTCAGGTAGTAGACCGCGAGCACGCCCGTGAAGACGACCATGAGGACGGTCAGCGCCAGGCGCAGGCGGCGGTCCGTCCGCCGGGTGGGTTCGTCCTCGCCGGGGCGCGGCGGCACCCAGTCCCAGCTCACGAGGCGGCGCTCGGGACGAGCAGGACCTTGCCCGTCGTCGCGCGGCCCTCGAGCGCGCGGTGCGCGTCGGCCGCGCGGGCGAGCGGGAACGTCGCGCCCACGCGCACGTCCAGGTCCCCCGAGGCGACGAGCGCGAAGATCTCGTCGGCGCGCTCGATGAGCTCGGCGCGCGTCGCGGTGTAGTCGTCGAGCTTGGGGCGGGTCGCGAACAGCGACCCGCCCTTGTTGAGGCGCTGCAGGTCGAACGGAGGTACCTGGCCCGAGGACCCGCCGAACAGCACGAGCATGCCGCGGCGGCGCAGCGACGCGAGCGACGCCTCGAACGTGTCCTTGCCGACCGAGTCGTAGGCGACCGCGACACCCCGGCCGCCCGTGAGGTCGCGCACGATCGCGGGCAGCTCGGTCGTGAGGTCGTCGAGCTCGGCGTAGTTCAGGACGTCGGCCGCCCCGGCCGCGCGCGACAGCTCGGCCTTGGCCTCGGTCGAGACGGTCGTGATGACGCGCGCGCCGCGGCGCACCGCGAGCTGGGTCGCGAGCAGCCCGACGCCGCCGGCCCCCGCGTGCAGCAGGACGTCGTCCCCGGGCTGGACCGGGTAGGTCGAGGTCACGAGGTAGTGCGCCGTGAGCCCCTGGAGGGCCACGGCCGCCGCGAGCCGCAGGTCGACCGACTCCGGCACGGGGATCGCGACGTCCGCCGGGACGATCACCTGCTCGGCGTACGAGCCGGACGCGTTGGTCCAGGCGACGTGGTCGCCGGGCTCGAAGTCCGTGACGCCCGGGCCGACCGCCCCGACGACGCCCGCGCCCTCGGTGCCGACCACGTGCGGGAACTCCATCGGGTAGACCCCCGCCCGACGGTAGGTGTCGATGAAGTTGACCCCCGCCGCCGCGACCTCGACGAGGAGCTCGCCGGGTCCGGGGACCGGGGTCGGGAGCTCGACGAGCTCGAGGACGTCGGGGCCGCCTGCCTGGAGTGCCTGGATCGCGCGCATGGGGTCAGCCTAGGCGGGACGTCGGCTCAGGCGGTGGCCGGACCCGCCGAGGCCCGCCAGCGTCCGTGGCGGCGCTCGACGTGGATCGGGTGCGCGAAGCAGCGCGAGACCGCCTCGGAGGTCAGGACCTCGTCCGCACGGCCGGACGCGGAGACCCGCCCCGGCGCGAGCAGCAGCGCGTGGCTCGTGGACCTGGGCAGCTCCTCGAGGTGGTGGGTCACGAGGACCGAGGCGACCTCGGGGTGCGCGACCCGCACCGCGTCGATCGTCGCGAGGAGCTGCTCGCGCGCCGCGACGTCGAGCCCTGTGCTCGGTTCGTCGAGCAGCAGCAGCGCGGGGTCGGCGACGAGCGCCCGGGCGATGATGGTGCGTCCGCGCTCTCCCTGCGACAGCGTGGTCCACGGCTCGTGCTCCTTGCCGCCGAGCCCCATGTCGGCCACGAGGGCGCGCGCCCTGTCGACCTCGGCCCGGGTCGGCTCCCAGCGCTGGCGCCAGTCGATCGTCCCGGTGATCCCGGTCAGGACGACCTCCTGGATCGTGAGCGCGGTGCGCAGCGGGTGGCGCGGGTTCACGTGCCCGATCCGGCGGTGCAGCGTCTGGACGTCGACGCGCCCGAGCGTGTGCCCCAGCACGTCGACCCCACCGCGCGTGGGGTGGTTGCGCGCCGCGCACAGGCTGAGGATCGTGCTCTTGCCCGCACCGTTGGGACCGACCAGCGCCCAGTGCTCGCCCGCGCGGACCGTGAGGTCCACGTGCTCGAGGATCGTGCGGCCGCTGCGGACGAACGCGACGTCGCGCATCGCCAGCACGACGGCGGCGCCCGCCTCGGCCGTCGAGGCGCCCGGGGGAAGGGCCACCCGGGCGTCGCCGGGCGCCGGGCGCGGAGGCGTCACGGTCCCGGGTGCGGGGGAGGCGGTGTCAGTGCTCACGGGTGACCTTCTCGTGGACGGAGTCGAGGTGCCGGCGGCTCGTCGCGGCGGCGCGGTCGGCGTCGCGGTCGCGGACGGCGTCGAGGATCGCCTCGTGGGCGTCCTGGTCGTGCCGGTGGCGCTCGCCTGCGCCGTCGAGCTCGATCATGTCGACCATCGCCCGACGCAGGCGCGGGACGAACGTCGCGAACAGGTCGGTCAGGACCGCGTTGTGCGCGGCGTCGACGACCGCGCGGTGGAAGACCAGGTCGGCGTCGACGTACTCCCGGGCGCTCGCGGTCGGGGAGACCTCGCCACGGCCCGCGAGCGCCCGGGCCATCGCGCGGAGGTCGGCCGGGGTGCGGCGGGTCGCGGCGAGCCGGGCGGCCTCGGTCTCCAGGGCGCCGCGGACCTCGAGCACGTCGACGATCTCGCCGCGCCGCAGGACCTCCTCCCAGTCCTCGCTCGCCTCGGCCCGGACGACGTAGACGCCCGAGCCCTGGCGGCTCTCGAGAACTCCCTTGCCGGCGAGCTGGCGGACGGCCTCGCGCACGGTCGAGCGCCCCACGCCGAGCTCGTCGGCGAGCGCCTGCTCGCCGGGCAGCTTGTGGTCGAGCGGCCAGGTGCCGGTGCGGACGCGGTCGAGCAGGAGCGCGGCGGCCTGGTCGGCGAGGGGGAGCCGGCGGAGCGTGGGCATGGGAGCCAACCTCTCAGGTTGTCTGAGGACTTGATCGCCGCTAGCGTACCTCCCATGTCGTGGAGCGCACTCCTTCTTGGTCGCCGCGGCGGGGCCTGAGCCGACCGGCTCCCCGCCGTGGGGAACTGCCGTGCGCCGGTCGGACGCCGCCTGCCGTGCACCGCGCGGCCCGCACCAGGAGACGCGACCATGACCACCAGCCCGTTCCCCACGCTGCGCACCCCCGACGGCGCACCGGCCCCCGGCCGGCCGGCGTGGAATCGCCAGCGCGCCTCGCGCATGCCCTCGCACCGTTACCAGGACGTGTTCTCGCGCGTCGCCGTGCCGCTCACGGACCGCCTGTGGCCCACCCGTCGACTCACCGCGGCGCCGCTGTGGGTCCCCGTCGACCTGCGCGACGGCAACCAGGCTCTGACCGAGCCCATGGACCCCGCCCGCAAGCGCCGCTTCTTCGAGCTGCTCGTCGCGATGGGGTACACCGAGATCGAGGTCGGCTACCCGTCGGCCTCGCAGACCGACTTCGACTTCGTCCGCCTGCTCGCCGAGACGGACCTGGCCCCCGAGCACGTCACGATCGTGGTCTTCACGGCCGCCCGGGCGGACCTGATCGCCCGGACGTTCGAGTCGGTCCGCGGTCTGCGCAACCCCGTCGTGGTGCACCTGTACACCGCGACCGCCCCGACCTGGCGCGACGTCGTGCTGGGCAGGGACCGGGCCGAGCTCTCGGACCTGATCGCCGCCGCGGGCGCCGAGGTCCTGCGGCACGCGGGCGACGACCCGCGCGTGCGCTTCGAGTTCTCGCCCGAGGTCTTCAACCTCACCGAGCCCGACTACGTGCTCGAGGTCTGCGCGCGCATGACGACCCTGTGGGACGCGACGCCCGAGCGGCCCGTGATCCTCAACCTCCCGGCGACGGTCGAGGTCGCGACGCCCAACGTCTACGCCGACCAGATCGAGTACATGCACCGCAACCTCGACCGGCGCGACGCGGTGATCCTGTCCGTCCACCCGCACAACGACCGCGGCACGGGCGTGGCGTGCGCCGAGCTGGCGGTCCTCGCGGGCGCGCAGCGCGTCGAGGGCTGCCTGTTCGGCAACGGCGAGCGCACGGGCAACGTCAACCTGGTGACGTTGGGACTCAACCTGCACGCGCAGGGCGTGGACCCCGAGATCGACTTCTCCGACGTCGTCGCACGGTCGTGGACTGCAACCGGATCGATGTGCACGAGCGCCACCCGTACGCGGGCGACCTGGTGCACACGGCCTACTCCGGGACGCACCAGGACGCGATCCGCAAGGGTCTCGCGCGCCATCGCGCTGATGCGCGAGCGGCGGACCTCGACCCTGCGGACGCCCCCTGGAAGGTGCCGTACCTGCCCGTCGACCCTGCCGACGTCGGGCGCTCGTACGACGCCGTGGTGCGCGTCAACAGCCAGTCCGGCAAGGGGGGCATCGCCTACCTGCTCGAGTCCGCGTACGGGCTCGAGCTGCCTCGACGGCTCCAGATCGACTTCGCGCGCCGCGTGCAGGAGCACGCGGACGGCAGCGGGGGAGAGGTGACGGCGGAGGGCTTGTGGCGCCTCTTCGAGGAGGCGTACGTCCTGCCCGACGGCGGAGGTCCCCAGGTCGTGCCGCTCGCCTGGTCGGTCGCGCGGCCGGGCGAGACGGACGACTGCGGCGAGCGCCTCGACGTCGTGCTGTCCGTGGAGGGTGAGCGGGTCGAGCGGTCCGCGGTCGGTGCGGGACCCGTCGACGCGCTCGCGAGCATCCTGGCCGGGCTGGGGCTCCCGGTCGAGGTGCTGGGGCTGACGCAGCAGTCCGTCACCGCGGGCAGCGACGCGGGGGCCGTGACCTACCTGGAGCACCGTGCCGCGGACGGCTCGGCGGCGTGGGCCGTGGGGAGGGACGCGTCGGTGCTGGGCGCGAGCGTGCGGGCCCTGGTCGCGGCGGCGAACCGCTCCTGATCCGCTCGCGCTCGACCTGCCGGCCGTCGGGGGCCGGCAACGACGTCTCGAGCGCGGCTCGCCTGGAGGCCGAAGGCCGCCTCGGGGCCGCCGACGGCCGGCCCACCCGACGTGCCCAGAGGCCAGCGGCTGACGGGCCACCACCTCTGGCACGGTCCGCGGCTCCGTCCGGTGTCGGTACCCCGTGGCACGCTGCCTGCATGGCTACCCATGCGCACGGCATCCATCACTCGATCGACTACCTCGAGCTGTCCGTCACGGACATGGCCGAGGCGCAGTCGTTCTACGCCGAGGCCTTCGGGTGGGAGTTCGTCCCCTACGGTCCGGGGTACGCGGGCTTCCGCACCGCGGCCGAGGAGGGGGAGGCAGAGGCGGGTGGTCTGGCGCTCGCCGACCAGGTCACACGGGGTGGCCCGCTCGTCCTGCTCTTCTCCGCGGACCTCGACGAGTCGCTCCTGCTGGTCCAGGACGCGGGCGGAGAGATCCTCGAGGGACCGTACGACTTCCCCGGTGGGCGGCGGTTCCACTTCCTCGACCCGAGCGGCAACGAGCTGGGCGTCTGGGGTCGGTAGTTCCCGATTCGACTGCATAACTATGTATAGTTCTGCATATGACGATCACAGTGGCGGTTGCCGGGGCTTCCGGGTACGCGGGAGGGGAGATGCTCCGGCTGCTGTCCGGGCACCCCGAGGTCCAGGTCGGTGCGCTCACGGCGCACTCCAACGCGGGGTCGGTCCTCGGGCTGCACCAGCCGCACCTGCGATCCCTCGCGGATCGCGTCCTGCTGCCGACGAGCGTCGAGCACCTGGTCGGCCACGACGTCGTCGTGCTCGCGCTGCCGCACGGCGCGTCGGGTGAGATCGCGGCGCAGCTGCCCGACGACGTCCTGGTCCTCGACCTCGGTGCCGACCACCGGCTCTCCTCGGCCGCGGACTGGACCGCGTTCTACGGGTCCGAGCACGCTGGCACCTGGCCCTACGGGCTGCCCGAGCTCCTGATCGCCGAGCAGACGGGCGCCGGGGTCGAGTACACCAAGCAGCGCGAGGTCCTGGCGGGCGCGCGCCGCATCGCCGTCCCGGGCTGCAACGTCACTGCCGTGACCCTGGGCCTGCAGCCCGGCGTGGCCGCGGGCCTCCTGGACCCGGTCGACGTCGTCGCGGTCCTCGCCAACGGGTACTCGGGCGCGGGCAAGTCCCTCAAGACGCACCTGCTCGCCTCGGAGGCGCTCGGCTCGGCCCAGCCCTACGCCGTGGGCGGCTCGCACCGGCACATCCCCGAGATCGCGCAGAACCTGCGCTCGGCAGGCGCAGCCGAGGTGACCATCTCGTTCACCCCCACCCTGGTGCCCATGTCCCGTGGCATCCTCGCGACCGCGACGGCGCGCCTCGCTCCCGGACACGAGGACCTGAGTGTCGACGCCCTGCGCCAGGCCTACGCGCAGGCGTACGTGGGCGAGCCGTTCGTCCAGCTCCTGCCCGAGGGGCAGTGGCCCACGACGGCCATGACGCTCGGCGCCAACACGGCCCTGGTCCAGGTCGCGATCGACCGCGCCGCGGGCCGCGTCGTGACCGTCACCGCGATCGACAACCTCGTCAAGGGCACCGCAGGCGGCGCCGTCCAGTCCATGAACATCGCCCTGGGTCTGCCGCAGACCCTGGGGCTCACCACCGAAGGGGTCGCACCGTGACCGTCACCGGACCGCTCGGCTTCCGGGCCGCAGGAGTCGTCGCCGGGCTCAAGTCCACCGGCAGCAAGGACGTGGCCCTCGTCGTCAACGAGGGGCCGCTCGACGTCGCCGCGGCCGTCTTCACGACCAACCGCGTGTTCGCGGCCCCCGTCGCGTGGTCGCGCCAGGCCGTCGCGGACGGGATCGCGCGCGCCGTCGTCCTCAACTCGGGTGGCGCCAACGCGTGCACCGGCCCCGAGGGCTTCGCCGACACGCACCACACGGCCGAGTACGTGGCCGACCTCCTCGAGGTCTCCGCGGGCGACGTCCTGGTCTGCTCGACGGGACTCATCGGCGAGCGCCTGCCCATGGACAAGCTCCTCGGGGGCTGCGACGCGGCGGCAGGGGCGGCCGACGCCGAGGGCGGCCCCGACGCGGCCCTCGCGATCATGACGACCGACACGGTCCCCAAGACCGTGCTCGTCACGCGCGAGGTGCGCGACGAGCACAGCGTCGACGGCGCCTCGAGCTGGTCGGTGGGCGGCATGGCCAAGGGGGCGGGCATGCTCGCTCCCGGCCTCGCGACCATGCTCTGCGTGCTGACGACCGACGCCGTGGTCGACGCCGCGACCGCCGACGCCGCGCTGCGCGCCGCGACGGCCACCACGTTCGACCGGGTCGACTCGGACGGCTGCATGTCGACGAACGACACGGTGATCCTCCTGGCCTCCGGTGCGTCCCAGGTGCCGGTGTCCCTCGAGGAGCTCACGGCGGCCGTGACCGAGGCGTGCGCGGACCTCGCCCGCGCCCTGGTCGCGGACGCCGAGGGCGCGAGCCACGACATCGCGGTCGTCGTGAAGAACGCGAGCGACGAGACCGCGGCGCTCGCGGTCGCGCGCGCCGTGACGCGTTCGAACCTCTTCAAGGCCGCGGTGTTCGGCAACGACCCCAACTGGGGCCGGGTGCTCTCGGCCGTGGGGACCGTCCCCGAGGACGTCGCGCCCTTCGACGCGCTCGAGCTCGACGTGTCGATCAACGGGGTCCAGGTCTGCCGGGCCGGGGGAGTGGGCGAGCCGCGCGAGCTCGTCGACCTGGCCTCGGCACGCGAGGTGCACGTCGAGATCGACCTGCACGCGGGCGACGCGCAGGTCACGGTCTGGACCAACGACCTCACGCACGACTACGTCCACGAGAACAGCGCGTACTCCTCATGAGCACCCCGACCTCCGAGGACGTCGTGTTCGACACCCGCACCGACCTGACCCCCGGCCAGAAGGCCGAGGTCCTGCTGGAGGCCATGCCCTGGCTCCAGGAGTTCCGCGGCGCGCTCGTGGTCGTCAAGTACGGCGGCAACGCCATGATCGACGACGAGCTCAAGGCCGCGTTCGCGCGCGACATGGTGTTCCTGCGCCAGGTCGGCCTGCACCCCGTGGTCGTCCACGGCGGCGGCCCGCAGATCTCCGCGATGCTCGCGCGGCTCGGTATCGAGAGCGAGTTCCGCGGCGGGCTGCGCGTCACGACCCCCGAGGCCATGGACGTCGTCCGCATGGTCCTCACGGGCCAGGTCTCGCGCGAGCTCGTCGGGCTCATCAACGCGCACGGGCCCTACGCGGTGGGGCTCTCGGGCGAGGACGGCGGTCTGCTCCAGGCGCAGCGCCGGCACGCGATGGTCGACGGCGAGCCCGTCGACGTCGGCCTGGTCGGAGACGTCGTGGAGGTCCACCCGTCCGCGGTCCAGGACCTGCTCGACGCCGGGCGCATCCCCGTCGTCTCGACCATCGCCCCGGACCTCGACGACCCCACCCAGGTGCTCAACGTCAACGCCGACACGGCCGCCGCGGCGCTCGCTGTCGCGCTCGGAGCCAAGAAGCTCATCGTCCTGACCGACGTCGAGGGCCTGTACACCTCGTGGCCGGACAAGACCTCGCTCGTCAGCCAGATCACGCGGACCGAGCTCGCCGCGCTGCTGCCCTCGCTCGAGGCCGGCATGGTCCCCAAGATGGAGGCCTGCCTGCGCGCTGTGTCCGGCGGGGTCCCGCGCGCGACCGTGATCGACGGCCGCGTGGCCCACTCGGTCCTCCTGGAGGTCTTCACGACGCGCGGCAACGGGACCATGGTCGTCCCGGACCCGCTCACGTCGAGCACCACGACCCCCACCGCCCACGTCACCTCGCAGGAGCAGGCATGAACGGCACGACCGGCGAGATCTCGCCGACCACCTCGGACAGCGCTGCCGACCCGGCGGCCACGGGCGTCGAGGGCGCTCCGGGCCGCGAGGGCACCGCGGACACGACCCTGACGGGACCGGGCAGCGTCGCGCAGTGGACCGAGCGCTACACGCACGCGGTCATGGACACGTTCGGCGCCCCTCAGAAGGTCCTGGTCCGCGGCGAGGGCGCGTACGTGTGGGACGCCGACGGCAAGCGTTACCTCGACCTGCTCGCGGGCATCGCGGTCAACGCCCTGGGGCACGCGCACCCCACGCTCACCGCGGCCGTCAGCGCCCAGCTGGGCACGCTCGGGCACGTGTCGAACTTCTTCGGCACGCCCACCCAGATCGCGCTCGCTGAGCGCCTCCTGAACCTCGCCCAGGCCCCCGAGGGCTCGCGCGTGTTCTTCACCAACTCGGGCACCGAGGCCAACGAGGCCGCGTTCAAGATGGCGCGCCGCAACCGTGACGGGGCCGCCGGCCCGGGCGCGCGGACCAGGATCCTCGCGCTCGAGGGCGGCTTCCACGGCCGCAGCATGGGCGCGCTCGCCCTCACCTCCAAGGCTGCGTACCGCGAGCCGTTCGAGCCCCTGCCCGGTGGCGTCGAGTTCGTGCCGTTCGGCGACCTGGTCGCGCTCGAGGAGGCGTTCTCGGACGAGGCCGTCGCCGTGCGCGGCGAGGTCGCCGCGCTGTTCGTCGAGCCGGTCCAGGGCGAGGCGGGCGTGCGCCCGCTCCCGCCGGGCTACCTGGTGGCCGCGCGCGAGCTGACCGCGTCGTCGGGCGCGCTGCTGGTCCTCGACGAGGTCCAGACGGGCGTGGGACGCACGGGGACGTGGTTCGCGTTCCAGCAGCAGGAGATCGGCGGGGGCGTCGTGCCCGACGTCGTCACGCTCGCCAAGGGGCTCGGCGGCGGGTTCCCGGTGGGAGCCGTCGTGGCGTTCGGCGAGCGGGCCGCGACCCTCCTGGGACGGGGCCAGCACGGCACGACCTTCGGCGGCAACCCTGTCGCCGCGGCGGCGTCGCTCGCGACGCTCGCCGTGATCGAGCGCGACGGCCTGCTGGCCAACGTGCGGGCCGTCGGCGAGCAGCTGCGCGAGGGGATCGCGGCGTGCGGCAACCCCGTGGTCGCCGGCACGCGCGGCCACGGCCTGCTGATCGCCGTCCAGCTCTCGGCGCCCGTCTCGGCCGAGGTCGCGCGCCTGGCCCTCGACGCCGGGTTCATCGTCAACGCCGTGCAGCCCGACGCGATCCGCCTCGCCCCGCCCCTGATCCTGACCCGGGACCAGGCGAGCGAGGTCGTCGCGTTCTTCGCGGGCCTGCCCGCCGACCTCGCTCGACGCGTACCCACCCCCACCCCCGCCCCCACCGCCTCCGCCACGCCTCCGAAGGGCTGACAGTGACTGCCTCGACCGCCTCCGTCCGACACTTCCTGCGCGACGACGACCTCACCCCCGCCGAGCAGCGCGAGGTCCTCGAGCTCGGCCTCGGTTTCCGCGAGGACCGTTTCATCCGCACGCCCCTGCGCGGCCCCCAGGCCGTGGCGCTCATCTTCGACAAGCCCTCGACCCGGACCCGCGTGTCGTTCTCGGCGGGGGTCGCCGAGCTCGGCGGGTACCCGCTGACGATCGACGGCGCGACGAGCCAGCTCGGTCGCGGCGAGCCCATCGCGGACACCGCCCGGGTCCTGGACCGCCAGACGTCTGCGATCGTGTGGCGGACCTTCGGCCAGGAGCGCATCGAGGAGATGGCGCGGGTCGCGAGCGTCCCGGTCGTCAACGCGCTGACCGACGAGTTCCACCCGTGCCAGATCCTCGCCGACCTGCTGACGGTCGCCCAGCTGCGCGGCGGCGTCGGCGCGCTGGCAGGCACGTCGCTCGCCTACCTGGGCGACGGGGCCAACAACATGGCCCACTCCTACCTCCTGGGCGGGGCGACCGCGGGCATGCACGTGCGCATCGGCGCACCGGCGCAGTACCTGCCGGACCCGGCGATCGTCGCCGACGCCGAGCGCATCGCGCGCGAGACGGGCGGCTCGGTCCTGGTGACGACCGACGCGCTCGAGGCCGCGCGGGGCGCCGACGTCGTCGCGACCGACACCTGGGTCTCGATGGGCGACGAGGCGAGCGCCGCCGAGCGCGAGCTGCCGTTCGTGCCGTACCAGGTCAACGCCGAGGTCATGGCCGTGGCGGCCCCCGACGCCCTCGTGCTCCACTGCCTGCCGGCCTACCGGGGCAAGGAGATCACCGCCGAGGTCATCGACGGTCCGCAGTCGGCCGTCTGGGACGAGGCCGAGAACCGCCTGCACGCCCAGAAGGCGCTGCTGACCTGGTTGCTGGAGCGATCGTGACGACCGGGGGCCTGGGACCGGGCAGCGTGCCGACCACCAAGGCAGCACGTCACGCGCGCATCGCACAGCTCGTCGCGCGGCACGAGATCCACTCGCAGGCCGAGCTGGCCAAGGCGCTCGCGGAGGACGGCGTGAGCGTCACGCAGGCGACACTCTCGCGCGACCTGATCGAGCTGCGCGCCGAGAAGGTCCGCAGCGCCTCGGGCTCGCTGGTATACGCGGTGCCGGGGGAGGGCGGGGACCGCTCTGTCCAGGTCGCGAACGACGCCGAGTACGTCGCCGCCCGGCTCGCGCGCCTGTGCGGCGAGCTCCTGGTCTCGGCCGAGGCCTCGGGCAACCTCGTGGTGCTGCGGACCCCTCCGGGGGCGGCGCAGTACCTGGCCTCGGCGATCGACCACTCGGTGTTCGTCGGGGTGCTCGGCACGATCGCGGGCGACGACACGGTCCTGGTGATCTCGCGCGAGGTCGACGGCGGCGAGGAGATGGCCGCGCGCTTCCTGGCCCTGAGCAACCCGGTCGGGCCGTCCGCCTCCTGACGTCCGACGGCCTGCGGGCTGACAGACTGTGACAGGACACCGGAGGCCGTGACGCGCGCGGGGCCGCCTGCCGCACCCGCGTCCGCACGGCCGCACTCGCACGACAGACAGACACGAACGACCCTGCCGACGACGAGGGCGACCCGCTCGCCCGGTCGCCGGCGGGGAGAACCCTTGAGGTCCTCGGCCGACGGCCGGGGCCTCGGCCGCCCGCGACGAGACGTCCGGGAGCGGCATCGACCTCGGTACCGGGAGCCTGAACCATGAGTGACGACCTGAACGACAACACCCCTGCGCCCGGGGACGAGCAGCCGGCGGCCGCCGCGCCTGCCGCCCCGGTCAGCCTGTGGGGTGGCCGCTTCGCCGGTGGCCCCGCCGAGGCGCTGGCGGCGCTGTCGCAGTCGACGCACTTCGACTGGCGGCTCGCGCAGCACGACATCGCAGGATCCCGGGCGCACGCCAAGGTCCTGGCCGCGGCCGGCCTGCTCGACGAGGACGAGCTCACGGCGATGCTCGAGGCCCTCGACGTGCTCGCGGCCGACGTCGAGTCGGGGGCCTTCCTGCCGGTCCTGGCCGACGAGGACGTGCACACGGCCCTCGAGCGCGGGCTCATCGAGCGTGCGGGGGCCGAGCTGGGCGGCAAGCTGCGTGCCGGGCGCTCGCGCAACGACCAGATCGCGACCCTCGTGCGCTCGTACCTGCGCGAGGAGGCCCGCGCGATCGGCATCCTGGTGCTCGACGTCGTCGACGCCCTGATCGAGCAGGCCGAGGCGCACCCGGGCGTACCCATGCCGGGTCGCACGCACCTGCAGCACGCGCAGCCGGTGCTCCTCGCGCACCACCTGCTCGCGCACGCGTGGCCGCTGCTGCGCGACGTCGACCGCTTCATCGACTGGGACGTGCGCGCGGGGCGCTCGCCGTACGGCTCGGGCGCGCTCGCGGGCTCGTCGCTGGGCCTGGACCCGGCGGCCGTCGCGGCGGACCTGGGCTTCGACGGCCCGGTCGAGAACTCGATCGACGGCACGGCCTCGCGCGACGTGGTCGCCGAGTTCGCGTTCGTCTCGGCCATGCTGGGCGTGGACCTCTCGCGCTTCGCCGAGGAGATCATCATCTGGAACACCAAGGAGTTCGGCTTCGTCCGCCTGGACGACGCCTACTCGACGGGTTCGAGCATCATGCCGCAGAAGAAGAACCCGGACATCGCGGAGCTCGCGCGCGGCAAGGCGGGGCGCCTCATCGGCGACCTGACCGGCCTCCTGGCGACGCTCAAGGGCCTGCCGCTCGCGTACAACCGCGACCTGCAGGAGGACAAGGAGCCGGTGTTCGACCAGGTCGACACGCTCAAGGTCCTGCTGCCCGCGTACGCGGGCATGGTCCGCACCCTGACGTTCGACACCGAGCGCATGGCCTCGCTCGCGCCGCAGGGCTTCTCGCTCGCCACGGACATCGCCGAGTGGCTCGTCCGCGAGGGCGTGCCGTTCCGTGTGGCGCACGAGGTCGCGGGAGCGTGCGTGCGGGTGTGCGAGGAGCGCGGGATCGAGCTGTGGGACCTCACGGACGCCGACCTCGCCGAGATCTCGGCGCACCTGACGCCCGGCGTGCGGGACGTGCTGACGGTCGAGGGCTCGCTCGCGTCGCGCGACGCGGTGGGCGGCACGGCTCCGGCGCGTGTCGCCGAGCAGCTCGAGGAGGCGAAGGTCCGCTCGGCGGAGTACCGCTTCTGGGTCCAGGGCTGAGGCCTGCATGAGCGTGAGCGCTGAGGTCCTCGCGGACCTCGTCTCCCGCGTGCACGACGGCGCAGCCCGCCTCGGCGCGGGACGTCCGGCAGGTCCGGGCGTCCCCGTCGGGCCGGGGTGCCGTCTGGTCGTCGTCGACGGCCCGGCCGGTTCGGGCAAGACGACGCTCGCGGCGCAGCTGGGCGAGGCGCTGCCGGCGCAGGTGGTCCACATGGACGACCTGTACGAGGGCTGGACCGGGATGACCGCGGGGACCGGGCGGCTCGTCGAGCAGGTGCTCGGCCCGTTGTCGCAGGGCAGGCCGGGGTGCTACCAGCGCTACGACTGGACGCTCGGTGACTTCGCGGAGTGGCACGACGTGCCCCTGGCCCCGTTCCTCGTCGTCGAGGGGTGCGGGGCCGGGGCCCGCAGGATCGCCGACCTGACGACGCTGCTGGTGTGGGTCGAGGCCGACGACGAGATCCGCCTCGCCCGGGGGATCGCGCGCGACGGCGACGACGCGTACGACGCCTGGATCGACTGGATGGTCTCGGAGCGTGAGGTCTACGCGGTCGAGGGGACGGCCGAGCGGGCCGACGTCGTGCTCGACGGCTTCGGGGAACCGGTGCTGCGACCCGACCGGGCCGCCGGAGGCGTCGCGGACGTCTGAGGCGACGACCGTCCCGGGCGTGCTCCTGAGTCGGTCGGTGGGAAGCACCCCCGAAACATGCGGGGCGTAGATTGCGGGGGAGACCCGCGCCGAGCCAGGGAGGCCACCGTGCCCGATCCCCTCCGATCCAGCACCGCCGACCTCCGCCCCGTGCAGGATCCGGACGGACCCGTCCTGGACGTGCCGGCCCGGGGCTGGTTCGGGCGGTCGAGCCTCGAGGTCGCGCGGGACCTGCTCGGGTCGTCGATCACGCACCGCACGCCCGAGGGCACCGTCACGGTCCGCCTCACCGAGGTCGAGGCCTACGACGGCGAGCGCGACCCGGGCTCGCACGCCTTCCGGGGGCGCTCCGAGCGCAACCGGGTCATGTACGGCGAGCCCGGTCACCTCTACGTGTACCGGCACCTGGGCCTGCACCACTGCGTCAACGTGGTGTGCGGGCCGCTCGGACAGGCGTCGGCGGTCCTGCTGCGGGCGGGCGAGGTGACCGACGGCGTCGAGCTGGCCAGGGCGCGTCGTCTGGCGGTCGGGGTGTGCGACTCGGACCGGCAGATCGCGCGGGGGCCCGCCCGGCTCGCGGTGGCGCTCGGGCTCGACCTCGACCACTACGGGCTCGACGTGACGGACGTGGCGGGCGACGTCGTCGTGCACCGGGACACGCGCACGCTGCGGCCCGCGATCGCGACCGGACCACGTGTGGGCGTGAGCGGCGACGGGGGAGACGCGAGCGTCTACCCGTGGAGGCTGTGGCTCACCGGCGACCCGACGGTCTCCGCCTACCGTCCCGCGTATCGCCGGACGCGCTGAGGCCTGCGTCCGGCGCGGGCCGGACGCACCGGACGACCCTGCTGCCCCCCCGGCGCTGCCCGGGACCGCGACGCGGATCGCGATCGAGGCCCGACCACCCGCGAGGCGCGGCGTCCACGGAGCAGGGGAAGTCGGTGCTCGGGGGCGGGACACGGCAGACTAGGACATCGGGCGTGCGCCGGGACGGACGGCGCCCCCGATCCAGGCCCTGCGCCGCACCGCGCGCGGGCACGACGAAGGAGATGCAGTGAACGACGTTCTCGACGAGTTGCAATGGCGAGGCCTGGTGGCGCAGTCCACCGACGAGGCCGCGCTGCGTGCTGCGCTGGCCGAGGGACCCGTCACCTATTACTGCGGCTTCGACCCGACCGCGCCGAGCCTGCACCACGGCCACCTGGTCCAGCTCATCCTGCTGCGCCACCTGCAGCTCGCCGGTCACCGCGCGATCGCGCTCGTCGGCGGCGCCACGGGCATGATCGGCGACCCGCGCCAGTCGGGCGAGCGGATCCTCAACACCAAGGACACGGTCGCCGAGTGGACCGAGCGGCTCAAGGCACAGGTGTCGCGCTTCCTCGACTTCGAGGGCGACAACCCGGCACGCATCGTGAACAACCTCGACTGGACGGCGGGCCTCACGGCGATCGACTTCCTGCGGGAGATCGGCAAGCACTACCGCCTGGGCACCATGCTGGCCAAGGACACCGTGGCGCGCCGCCTGAAGTCGGACGAGGGCATCAGCTTTACCGAGTTCAGCTACCAGATCCTCCAGGGGAACGACTACCTCGAGCTCTTCCGACGAGAGGGCGTCACGCTCCAGACGGGCGGCAACGACCAGTGGGGCAACCTGCTCTCGGGCGTCGAGCTGATCCGCAAGGCCGAGGGCGCGTCGGTGCACGTCCTGACGACGCCGCTCATCACGAAGGCCGACGGGACCAAGTTCGGCAAGACCGAGGGCGGGGCCGTGTGGCTCGACCCGGACATGATGAGCCCGTACGCCTTCTACCAGTACTGGGTCAACGCGGACGACGCCGACGTGGTGGGCTGGCTCAAGATCTTCACCTTCCGCACGGCCGAGGAGATCGCCGAGCTCGAGCGTGCCGTCGCGGAGCGCCCAGCGGCGCGAGAGGCGCAGAAGGCGCTCGCGGCCGACGTCACCACGCTGGTGCACGGTGCGGCCGCGACCGAGGCGGTCGTCGCCGCGAGCCAGGCGCTGTTCGGACGTGGTGACCTGGCCGCGCTGGACGCGGGCACGCTCGCCGCGGCCGTGGCCGAGCTCCCGCGCACGACGGCGGCTGCCGGCGACGCGGTCGTCGACCTTCTGGTCGGGTCGGGTCTGGTGGCGTCGAAGGGCGCCGCACGTCGTGCGATCGCGGAGGGCGGCGCGTACGTCAACAACGTCAAGGTGACCGAGGAGGACGCTGTCCTCGGCGCGGACGACCTGCTCCACGGACGGTTCGCCGTCCTGCGTCGCGGCAAGCGGACGCTGGCGGTCGCGGCTGCCGCGTAGGGCCGTGACGAGCGGGGCCCGGTGAGCTGTCGACCGGGCCCCGCGGGCTTCCCTGGCGCGGGAGCGCGCCGCGCGGGCGCTGCGGTGACGGGCGTCACGACGGAGCGGTTTGACCTTCCCGGCAACCTCCACGTAATGTTCTGGATGTCAGCCCGACAGGGAGGAACAGACACCACTGCGAAGCTCCTCGGAGCCGCCGCGAAGTGGCTGGTCCCGCAGGCTGGCTCCTCCAAGAAGTTCAGATCCTCGATCTGGCGTCTCGTGAGGCAGATCAGCAGAGAACGTCTCCGCCTCGGCGGTAGACACGGACTCTCCGGTCTGGTAAGGTAGAGAAGTTGCCCCGAGTGAAGGCCTGGAAACGGGTTGGAGTCGGTGCGTGTCGGTTGCTTGAGAACTCAACAGTGTGCTTGATAGTTAATGCCAAT
>NZ_JBHXCQ010000005.1:0-291875 GCF_042726295.1 Oerskovia sp. NPDC060338 | reverse complement strand
GCATCACTCCTGTGAACAGTACGGGCCCGGCCGCTAGAGCGGCCGGGCCCGTACCATCAACGCCGAACGTGTTGCGACCACCGCTGGAATCCGCCAGGACCAGGGGGGCTCTTCGTCGCGGACGGGGGCCGCCGGTGACGGGCGGAGGGGGGAGTCAGGCCTCGTTCTTCGCCGCGGACTCGGCCTTACGGGCTGCGCCTCGCTCGGTCGACGCACCGGAGGTGGAGAGCTCGCCGCCCGAGGACTCCAGGTGCGCCCTGACGAACCAGTGGAACAGCTCGAGCTCGTGCAGGTGCCCCACCAGGAGATCGTTGCTCACGGTGTCCACCGTCTCGGTGTCCGCCGCGGCCTTGCGGTGCGAGGCGATCACGCCCTGGTAGACCTCGTCGAGAGCGCCCAGGTGGGCGATCGTCGACGCGCGACCCAGGTGGTAGTCCTCCCAGGTGCGCTCGGCGACGATCGCACCCGGCGTGCCCCGCGGCGGCACCCCCAACGTCGCGATGCGCTCGGCCGTGGCGTCGACCATGGCGCGCACGGCGTCCACCTGGGGATCGATCATCTCGTGGACCGCGATGAAGTGCGGACCCACGACGTTCCAGTGGATGTGCTTGAGCGTGAGGGCGAGGTCGTTCAGGGAGTGCAGACGCTCCTGCAGGATCGCCGCGACGTCCTTGCCCTCCTGGAGGGTGAGCGACGGGACGGTGTACTCCGGCAGGTCCTTCTGGGCAGCCATGTGGTCCTCCTCGAGTCGGGATGCGTGTCAGGCGCAGGGCGCCTCCACCCATCCTGGCCCCGCGTGCTCGTGCTCGCAGGTCCAGCGCGAGCTCACCGACGCCACCAGGTCCGTGGGACCACCAGGACGGCGAGCGCGCACAGCGCCAGCGCCGCCACGACGGTCCAGGACCCGCTGCCCTCGAGGCCCGAAGCGGCGAACGCCACGAGCGCGAGCCCCTGGCAGAGCGCCTGCACCAGGGCGGCGCGACGCAGGTCGAGCGCGAGGACCCGCCGTTCGACCTCGCCCGTCCAGGGGACGCGCGCCACCCACCAGGACGCCCGGAGCACGAGGTGCACCAGCGGGAGGAGGGCGAACACGACCGGGTCGAACGCCGTCGAGGCGTCGAGGAGCGCGGCGCCCCCGGCGAGGACGATCGCGTGCGGGACAGGGGGCCGCGGGAACCTGGTGACCGCCGCGGCGAGCGCGAGGCCGATCACCACGCTGCCGAGCAACGACGGGAGCAGGCTGTGCACGGTCAGGGCGCCGAACACGGCTGTGGCGCCGAACAGCACGGCGCGCAGACCGGGCCCGGGGACGGTCGGTCCGGTGGCCACCTCGGTCGAGGGCCTGGCGGCTGCAGGAGCCGGGCGAACCGGAAGGCGCGCGTTCATCGGGACGTCCCATGCGCGACGTGTCGTTGCCGGCGGGCCGCGAGCTCGAGCGCGGTCCGGGCCGATCGGGGCGTGCGGCCGGGCACCCCAGGATCGTCGTCGACCGAGGGCAGCCACCGGACCACGAGGATCCCTTCTCGACGCAGGCTCTCGAGGCGCTGCTCACGCTCGATGTGCGTGATCCGCCAGGCGAGAGCGACGCCGGGGTCGCCCCGCGGGACCTCGACCGTGGGCAGGATGTCGACGGCCACGACCGGATGGCCCGTACCGCGCCAGGTCCGGGCGATCGAGGCGCTCTCGTCGTCGAGGAAGGTCGAGAACATGTACACGAGCGCACCTGCCGGGATCTGCGGGGGACGCAGGCGGCGTCCGGGGTCTCCGACGGGGTGCGCGAGCGCGAGCGCGTGGACGATCCTGCGCAGCTGGCGCTTGCCTGCGGCCGGGGGCAGGGGACGTCGGACCCACCCGAGGTCCTCGAAGCCGACCCTGTCACCCCCGTCGAGCGCGGCCTGCGCGACCGACGCCGCGGCATTGCGTGCGACGTCGAGAGACGTCGCACGGTCCATGGGCAGCGGGCCGTTCCCGCGCCAGGTCGTGACGTCCGGTCCCACCTCGTCGCGCGAGTCGAGCACGAGCACGACCGTCGCCTCCGCAGTCGCCTGGGTGCGGCGCACGTAGAGGGTCTCGAGGCCCGGGGACCGTCGTGCGGTCGCGCGCCAGTCGATGCGTCGCAGCCGGTCGCCCGGCGCGAACGGATGGATGTCCCGCAGCTCGGTGCCGTCGCCGAGCCGCCGGGTCGTGTGCGGTCCGGTGAGCCCGACCAGCTGATGAGGCAGCGGAAGTCGACCGAGCGGCTGGGCCGCCGGCAGCACGAGGACCCCGGGTGCCTGCACGTCGTCGGGCCGTGACTCGAAGCCACCCTCGACGCTCGCCGCGACGTGGTCGACGCGGAACGTCCGGTGCGGCCCGGTCCGGGCCGAGCGGGTCGTGAGGTCGAGGGTCCTGGTCCCGTCCACGAGGACCGTGACGTCCGCGGCGTCGTTCCCCGGGCTGGTGACCCGCAGGCGGACGGGTGCGGCGCCGTCGGGCACCTCGAGGCGCAGCCGCGCGTGCAGCTCTCCCGGCCCCGCCCCGCCCGCCTCGGCCGGGACGAACGTCGCCGTGACCGCCCCACCGCGTGGGCGGGCGATCCACGCCCACGCCGCGCTGAGCAGCGCGGGTGCCCCGAGGACCGCGACGTCGGCGCGGCCTGCGACGAGGCCGGTGATCAGCAGGGCGAGACCGAGCACGACCCCGGCCGCGAGACTTGTCGTCTGCAGCCACCCCGTCGGCTCTCCGCCCCCTGCGGGCGCCGTCATCGCGCCGTGCTGGCGACCGTCGCGGGGCCCGGGACGCGGTCGAGGATGGCCCGGACGATGGTCTGCGGCTGGGCGTTCGACGCCCACGCCGTGGGAGTCAGCGTGAGCCGGTGCGCGAGCACGGGGACCGCGACGCGCTTGACGTCCTCGGGGAGCACGTAGTCCCGGCCGTCGAGGGCCGCGACGGCCCGCGCGAGCAGGACGAGGGTCTGCGACCCGCGGGGCGAGGCCCCGACCTCGAGCTGGGAGTCGGCGCGCGTCGCGGCCACGAGGTCGACGCAGTACGTGACCACGTCGGGGTCGACGTCTGTCGCCTCGACCCCGGCCTGCATCGCGAGGACCGTGGCGGCGTCGACGACCCGGCGGACCTCGGCCTGCTCCTGACGGCGGTCGAGCCTGCGGCGCAGGACCTCACGCTCCTCGTCCCGGTCCGGGTACCCGACCGCGAGGCGCACCATGAAGCGGTCGAGCTGCGCCTCGGGCAGCGGGTAGGTGCCCTCGTACTCGACGGGGTTGGACGTCGCCAGGACGTGGAACGGGCGCTGCAGCGGGTACGTGCTGCCCTCGATCGAGACCTGGCGCTCGGCCATGGCCTCGAGCAGCGCGGACTGGGTCTTGGGCGCGGTGCGGTTGATCTCGTCGGCCAGGAAGAGGCCCGTGAAGACCGGTCCTGGGCGGAACACGAAGTCGGTCGTGGCCGGGTCGTAGACCGAGGACCCCGTGATGTCCGCGGGCAGCAGGTCGGGTGTGCACTGGAGGCGGGCGAAGTCGAGCCCGAGCGCCGTGGCGAGGCTGCGGGCCGCGAGGGTCTTGCCGAGCCCCGGCACGTCCTCGAACAGCACGTGGCCGCCCGCGAGGATCGTGGCGAGCGCGAGCTCGAGCGGGTCCCGCATCCCGACGACGGCCGTGCCGACCTCGTCGAGGATGCGGCGGCCGAGCGCGGCCACCTCGGGCACGCTGAGCGCGGGGGCAGGGGAGTCCGTCATCGGGTTCGCCTCTCGGTGGTGGTCGTGGTGGTCGTGCGTGTGCTGTGGTCCGTGCCGGTGGTGGTTCCGTCGGTCGCGCGGCCGTCCGTCTCGCGGCGCTGCGCAGCGGACGCTCGTCCTGGGCCCGCGGAGATGCCGCTCAAGTCCTCGACCGCTGTGACCCAGGACCTCAGGACCGGCATGGTCGGTGGGCGCAGGTCGGTCGTCATCTGCTGGTGGACCTTCGGCCCGAGCAGCTCTGAGGCCGCGCGCTGCTGAGTGGGGTCCGTGCTGCGCAGGTCGACACCCTGGTCGGCCAGCGCCCTGGCCGCGAGCGCCAGGACGCGCTTGTGTGCGCGTTCGCTGACTCGTCCGTCGTTGCCGTGCATGGCCCAGGTGAGCTCAGAGAGGTCGCGTCGGGCGCCGTGGCGGTTGCGGTCGGGCAGGGCGTGGTGCTCGGGGTCGTCGCCGGGTCGTGTGCGTCGGTACAGGACGAGGAGGACGAGGGCGCCGGCGGTGAGGACGAGGGCGTGGGGCAGGTCGAGCCCGATGACGGCGAGGGCGGTGCCGGCGGTGAGGACGAGCCCGGCGTCGAGGAGGAGGCGTCTGCCGGTGGTGGGGCGTCGGCTCATGGGGTCGTGGCCTGTCCGGTGTCGTGGGGAGCTGTTCCGGTCCGGGTCGGGCTCGCGGCGGGTCCTGGTGGCGCGAAGGCGATGGCGAGCCGTTCGAGGCAGTCGCGCGCGGTCTGGACGTCGTGGTCGGCGAGGGGGCGGTTCGTGAAGCGGGCGCGCTGGTAGAGGCCGAGGAGGGTCGTGACGGCGTCGGGGTCGGCGGGGGTGGCGTCGAGGACGGTGGTGGTGAACTCGGTGGGGGTCTGGGCGGGGTGCCTGCGGTGGCCGGTGTCGGCGGTCGCGTCCTCGAGGGCGATCCAGGCGGCGGTGACGGCGTCGCGGGGGCTGCGGGCGGTGTCGAGGAGGTGGCGTGCGTGGGTGACTCCGCGCCGTAGGGCGGGGAGCTGGACCTCGAGGGTGGGGGCGGCGGTCACGGTGTCCCCTGTGGCGACGTGGTCGCGGTGGGGCTCGCCGGGTGCGGCGGGCTCGGTGCGGCGGCGGCGCAGGTAGAGGATAGCGATGACGACGAGGACGGCGGCGACGGTGACGGCGAGGTAGGTCGTGTAGTCGCCGATGGACATCCCGGCGGCCTGGCCGTCGAGCCCTGGGGGCAGGGTCTCGACGTAGGTGGGGCCGTCGATCGGGACGGGGGCTTCGGGGGGTGGGACGGCCGAGTCGTCGGGGGGCAGGAACCATGCGGGGCGGTCGTAGCTCCAGCGGGACCCGGCGGCGGCGCCGACGAGGACGAGTGCGATCAGGACGACGACACCCCCCAGTCGTGTCCGGTTGCTCATGCGGGCCGGTTCCTCTCGGCGTGGAGGCCGGCTGCTGCGGCGGTGAGGAAGGCTGCGGGGTCCTGGTCGAGTCCTCGGCCCATGGTGGAGAGGCCGACGGGGGTGGTGCGGAGCGCGTCGAGGAGCGCGGTGCCGGTCTCGGTGTGGGCGAGGCGGTGGCGCCCGTGGGGGGCGGCGAGGTGGGTGGCCTGCTCGGTGATGCGCGCGGTGAGCGTGGCCCCCCACCCGGGGAGGGCTTCGATCTCGGGGGTGGGGCGGGGCACGACGACGTCGCTGGCCGCGAGCGCCACCCGGCCGTAGGCGGTCAGGGAGTGGTGGGAGATGCCGAGGTGGCGGTCGCGGGGGTCGGCGCCGGAGACGCGCAGGGAGGCGACGGGCAGGGCTCCGAGCGTGGCGGCGGCGTTGAGGGCTTCTCCGGCGGCGACGCCGGAGAAGCCCCAACGGGTGCCGGTGCCGAGGTTGCCGGGTCCTTGGGCGACGATCGCGAGGTCGGCGCCGGTGACGTGGCGGGCGGCGAGGAGCCCGGTGTGGACGGTGACGGCTTCGTGGTCGCCTCCGTAGGCCTGTCCGACGGTGAGGCAGGTGTGGATCCAGCCGGCGTCGCGCAGTCCGGAGACGGTGCGGGAGAACGCTGCGGGCAGGGCGCCGCCGTCGGTCATGACGTAGGCGATGCGGGGGGCGGGGCGTCCGTCCTGGGCTGCGGCGAGGCGGGCGCCGGCGACGATCGCGGGCAGCGCGGAGTGCAGGTCGGCGACGACGACGGGCATGCCGGCGAGGTCGTCGGCGTCGCGCAGCGTGTCGTGGTGGGGGGACTCCTGCTCGTCGACGCCCAGGACGAGGGCCTGCAGGGGGGTGTAGCGGGCCTTGACGAGGTGGCCGGGGCCCGCGGGCGGGTCGGTGGGGAGCGTGTCGGGCAGGGCGACGACGAGCGCGTACCCGCCGGTGCCGAGCCCCCGGGCGAGGGCGCTGACGTTGAGGAGGACGCGGTCGCCGACCTGGGGGTCGCCCACGAGCTGCGGGTAGGCGAGCGCGCGCACGGTCCGGGGGCGTTCTTGGTCGCCTGGTCCTGCGGTCGCGGGCAGCGGTTCGTCGAGCTCGACGGTCAGTTCTTGCGCGCCCTGCCAGCCTCGGCCGCGCGACATCACCCTTGCAGATCGCCACGTCATCACACGGGTGAGGCTACCGTTCGTTAGCGTGGGTGCCGATGCCTGATCAGACGAGCCAACCAGTCAACCCTGCGACGAGGCTGTTGAACCTCGTGATCGCCCTCGTGAACACGAGCGTGTCGATGACGAAGCAGCAGATCCGCACGAGCGTGGCGGGGTATGCCGACGCGCCCTCGCCCGAGGCGTTCGAGCGGATGTTCGAGCGCGACAAGGACTCCTTGCGCGACCTGGGGATCCCGATCGTGACGGTCGACGCCGGGGGCCACAGCGACGACGTGGGGTACCGGATCGACCAGGACGCGTACGCGCTGCCCGCGGTGGACCTGACCCCGGCCGAGTTCGGGGTCCTGTCGCTGGCCGCGCAGTTCTGGCAGGACAAGACGCTGCGGACGGACATCTCGCGCGCCCTGACGAAGCTGCGGGCGGCGGGGGCGGGGGAGATCGCGAACGACGCGGTCGCGGGCCTGGCGCCCCGGGTGCGGGCCGTGGGTGACGCGTACGGGCCGTTGCTCGACGCGATCGAGGCGCTGCGCGTGGTGTCGTTCACGTACCGGGCGGCGTCCACGGGCGAGGTGCGCACGCGCACGGTCGAGCCGTGGCGCATCGCGGCGCGCCGGGGCGGCTGGTACCTGCTGGGCTTCGACCGCGAGCGCCAGGCGCCGCGCGCGTACCGGCTGAGCCGTATCGAGGGGCGGGTGCGTCTGCTGGGGCGGGCGGGGGCGTTCACCATCCCGGAGGGTGTGGACGTCGACGCCCTGCTGGGGGCGCGCGCGGGGCGCGAGCTCGAGGCGCGCCTGGCGATCGGTCCGGAGCGGGCCGAGGCGTTGCGTGCGCGGGGGCGCAGCGACGGTGACGGCGATGGCACGGGCGAGGGCACGGGCGAGGGGGCGGGGCCCCGTCGGGACGGGCGCGACGTCGTGCACGTGCCCTACACGAACGCGCACACGTTCGCGGACGAGATCGCGGGGTACGGTGACGCGGTCGTGGTGCTGAGCCCGCCCGAGCTGCGCGACGCCGTCGTGCGCCGGTTGCGCGCCGCGGCGCGCCTGGGGTCCGCGGACCCGGCCACGGGTCTCACCCCTTCCCCGACCGACCGGTCCCTCGACCGGGACGGCACGAGCACGACGACGACCGAGGAGCAGCGTGGCTGAGCGCGCGGACGACCGGCTGGTGCGCCTGCTGGGCATCGTCAGCTATCTGGACGGGGCGGGCGGCGTGCCCGTCGAGGAGCTCGCGTCCCGGTTCGGGGTCACGACCCGCCAGATCGTCGAGGACGTCGACGCCCTGTGGGTGTCCGGCACACCCGGGTACTGGCCCGACGACCTGATCGACTTCGACGCGGACTCCCTCGAGCGCGGCGTGGTGCGCCTGACCGAGGCGCGCGGCATGACCCGACCCCTGCGCCTGGGCACGCGCGAGGCGGTCGCGCTCATCGCGGCGCTGCGCGCCATGGGGGAGACGGGCGCGGTCCGCTCGGACCGGGCACGCTCCGACGTCGTCGCCTCGGTCCTGGACAAGCTCACGGGCGCGACGGGCGAGGCCGCCGCAGCCCTGGACGTGCGCCTGCCCACCGACGGGGACCCCGCGGTCGTGGCGACCGTGTCCTCGGCCCTGGCGAACCGGCACCGGTTGCGCGTGCGGTACGTGACGAGCGCCGACGTGGTCTCCGAGCGGGAGATCGACCCCGTGGCCCTGCACACCCAGGACGCCTGGTCGTACCTCCTTGCGTGGTGCTACCGCGCGCAGGGTCAGCGCACGTTCCGCCTCGACCGGCTCCTGGCCGCGACCGAGCTCGACGTGCCCGCCGCCGAGCACGATCTGCCGACCGAGGTCGACTTCACGCCCACGGGCGACGCGCCCCTGGCCACGATCACGTTCGCGAGCCCCGCACGCTGGGTCGCCGAGCAGGTCCCGGTGGAGAAGGTCCGCAACCTGCCCGGCGGCGCGTTCGAGGTGTCGTTGCGGGTGACGAACCCCGTGTGGTTGCGCCGGCTGCTGCTCGAGCACGCCCGCCACGTCCTGGCCGTCACGCCCCAGGCCGTGGCCGACGACGTCGCGCAGGCCGCGAGCGCCGCCCTGGCCGCGTACGGGGAGTCCGCGGTCGGCGGCGGTGCGGTCGACGAGGAGCCCGACCCGGCCCCGAGCGTGCCGTCCGCGAACTAGGCTGGTCGGTATGTGGTTCACCATCTGGTCGGTCCTGGTCGTCGGCACGCTCGTCGGCGCGTTCTTCCTGGGGCGCGACCTGTGGCGCAAGGCCAAGGCGCTCCTGCGGCAGATGTCGGAGTCGTCGCAGGTCATGGACCGCTTCGCCCGGCGCACCGACGAGCTCACCGCGGCGGTGGCGGCCGCGCAGCCCAGCACCGCGCCCACCCTGTTCGACGACCCGGTGCTGCTGCACGAGCGCGTGGAGGAGCTGCGCGCCGAGCGGGCCGAGCGCCGGTCCCAGCGCAGGACCCGCAACAAAGTGACGTGGGACCGCTGGCGCCGATTCAACGCGTAGGATCTGCGACAACAAGACTCGCGTCCGACTCCAAGGGAGCCATCTCATGGGCATGCTGAAGCCCTGGCACATCATCGTTCTTGTCGTCGTCGTCCTGCTCCTGTTCGGGGCGAAGCGACTTCCCGACCTGGCCCGCAGCGTCGGCCAGTCGCTCAAGATCTTCAAGAGCGAGGTCAAGGACCTGCGCGACGACGACAAGCCCGCGGAGCCTGCCGTCAAGGATGACGACGCCCCCAAGGCCTGACCCGTGTCCAGCTCGACCAAGACGTCCGAAGGGCGCATGCCGCTGCGCGAGCACCTGCTCGAGATCCGCAAGCGACTCTTCCTGGTCTCGTGCGGCCTGGTCGCCGGCGCGATCCTGGGGTGGTTCCTGTACCAGCCGCTCCTGGACGCGTTGCAGGCCCCGCTCGAGAAGGCTGCCGCGGAGCAGGGCAAGGTCATCAACCTGAACTTCTCGGGCATGGCGACCGCGCTCGACATGAAGATCAAGGTCTCCTTGTTCCTCGGGGTCATCGTGTCCTGCCCGTGGTGGCTGTACCAGCTGTGGGCGTTCATCACCCCGGGACTCACGTCGAAGGAACGCCGCTACGCCATGGGCTTCCTGGGGGCATCGGTGCCCCTGTTCCTCGGCGGGGCGTTCCTGGCGTGGTGGGTCCTCCCGCACGCGGTCGACATCCTGGCCGGCTTCGTGCCCGAGGGCGCGACCAACCTCACCGACGCCCAGGGGTACCTGAGCTTCGTGATGCGGCTGGTCCTGGCGTTCGGGCTGGCGTTCGTCCTGCCCGTGGTCCTGGTCGCCCTGAACTTCGCGGGACTCGTCCGGGCCAAGGCGCTGTTCGCCGGGTGGCGCTGGGCCGTGCTCATCGCGTTCGTGTTCGCGGCCGTCATGACCCCGACCCCGGACGCGCTCACGATGATCCTCGTGGCCCTGCCGATCTGCCTGCTGTACTTCGGGGCCGTCGGGATCGCCTTCCTGCGCGACCGCAGCACCGACAAGCGCGACGCCGCAGCCCTCGCCGGTGCCTGAGGCACCTTCGCGCCCGGCCCGCCTCGGTGTCGTCGTCAACCCGACGGCCGACCGTGGGCGCGGCCGGGGCGACGGCGCCCGCACGCTCGAGCTCCTGCGCCAGGCCGGGCACGACGTCCTGGACCTCAGCGCCCCCAACGCGCCCCTCGCGCTCGAGAACGCCCGCGACGCGGTCGCCGGCAGCAGCACCCGCGGTCCGCTCGACGCGCTCGTCGTCGTGGGCGGGGACGGCATGGTCCACCTCGGCGTCAACGCGGTCGCCGGGACCACGATCCCGCTCGGGGTGGTAGCCGCCGGGACGGGCAACGACTTCGCCTCGGCCCTCGAGCTGCCCGTGCACGACGTCGACGCGGCCGTCACCCTGCTCCTCGAGTCCCTGCGTGCCCGCGCCGCCGGCACGGGCGGCACCCGCCTCGTGGACGCGGCCCGCGCAGAGCCCCTCGACGACCGGCTGGAGCCCCGTCCCGGACGCGAGCGCTGGTTCTGCGGCGTCCTGTCCGCAGGCCTGGACGCCGCGGTCAACGCGCGCGCCAACGCCCTGACCTGGCCGCGCGGCCGCGCCAAGTACGTGCGCGCCGTCGCGAGCGAGCTCGCGCGCTTCCGCCCCTACGGGTACCGCATCACGGCCGAGCTCGTCGGCGCCCCGGACGCCGCGGGTGCCGCGGCCGTCCTCCCCGCGGCACCCGCGGCGTCGGGGCCCCTCGACCCGGCCGGGACAGCCCCGAGCGCGCCGCCCGACGACGCCTCGCACCCCTTCGTGTGGGAGTCACCCGGGACCGTGGTCGCCGTGGCCAACGGGCCCCGCATCGGCGGCGGCGTCCTCATCGCCCCCGAGGCGTCGATCGACGACGGCCTGCTCGACCTCGTGACCGCAGGCCCGCTGACCCGCCTGGGCGCTGCCCGTGTCTTCCCGGGCATGTACCGCGGCAAGCACGTGCACCACCCGGCCGTCGACGTGCACCAGGCCCGCTCGGTCGTCCTGGAGGCCAGCGACGCCGGCGGACCGCCCCCACCCGCGTTCGCCGACGGGGAACGGATCTCGCGGCTCCCCGTGCGCGTCACCGTCGTCCCCGGCGCCCTCACGGTCCTCGACCCCCGCGCCTACCCCGACCGCGTGACGGCACCACGCCACCCCTGACCCACCGGCGGGCGGCGGACGCCGCGGTGCTGGCCGGGTGCCGGCCGCAGGACGACGACGTCCCCCGGCTGCGCCTGACGCCGGCACGTCACCGGCGGACCGTAGGGTGGAGCCATGACCGCAGCACCCCGCTCCGCCGGGACCGACGAGACCCAGAGCCCCGCGGAGCGCTACGCGGCGTCGCGCGCGCTCCAGGCAGCCTCCCGCACCCAGCTCGCAGCCTTCCGTGAGGTCGTCGGCTTCCCGTTCGACGACTTCCAGGTCCGCGCCTGCCAGGCACTCGAAGAAGGACGAGGCGTGCTCGTGGCCGCCCCCACGGGCGCCGGCAAGACCGTCGTGGGGGAGTTCGCGGTCCACCTGGCCCTCGCCGGTGGGCGCAAGGCGTTCTACACCACGCCCATCAAGGCCCTGTCCAACCAGAAGTACGCCGACCTCGCGCGCCGCCACGGCGCCGACCAGGTCGGGCTCCTGACGGGCGACACGTCGATCAACGGCGACGCCCCGATCGTCGTCATGACGACCGAGGTCCTGCGCAACATGCTCTACGCGGGCTCCCGCGCCCTCGACGGCCTCGCGTTCGTCGTCATGGACGAGGTCCACTACCTCGCCGACCGGTTCCGCGGCCCCGTCTGGGAAGAGGTCATCATCCACCTCTCGGACGACGTCCAGCTCGTGTCCCTGTCCGCGACGGTGTCCAACGCCGAGGAGTTCGGCGACTGGCTCGAGATGGTTCGCGGCGACACCGCCGTGATCGTCAGCGAGCGCCGACCGGTCCCGCTGTGGCAGCACGTCTTGGTGGGCTCGCGCGACCGTGGGGGGCGCACCCCGGGGGAGGCCGTACGCCCGGGGACCGGCGCCGACCTGATCGACCTGTACGCGGGGCACGTGGACCCGACGGACCCCGGGGTCAACCCGCCCATCAACCCCGACCTGCTGGTCGCGTTCCGCAGCGGTGCGCGCGACGGCGGGTACCCGGGCCGTGGCGGTGGCCGCGGCGATCGCGGGTACCGCGGCCGGGGCGGGCGTCCCGGCGGGTCGGGCGGCTACGGGAACCGGGAGGGGTCGGGACGCCGGACGCCGCCGCGTTTCGCGGTCGTCGACGCGCTCGACGCGGACGGCCTGCTGCCCGCGATCTTCTTCATCTTCTCCCGGGCGGGGTGCGAGGCCGCGGTGACCCAGTGCCTGGCCGCGGGCCTGCGCCTGACCACGCCCGACCAGGAGGCCCGGATCCGGGCGATCGTCGAGGAGCGCAGCGCGACGCTGCCCGCCGAGGACCTCGACGTCCTGGGGTACTGGACGTGGAGCGAGTCCCTCGCGCGCGGCATCGCGGCCCACCACGCCGGGATGCTGCCCATCTTCAAGGAGATCGTCGAGGACCTGTTCAGCAAGGGCCTGGTCAAGGTCGTGTTCGCGACCGAGACCCTAGCCCTGGGGATCAACATGCCCGCCCGGTCGGTCGTGCTCGAGAAGCTCGTCAAGTGGGACGGCACCTCGCACGTGGACATGACGCCGGGGGAGTACACCCAGCTCACGGGGCGCGCCGGGCGCCGGGGCATCGACGTCGAGGGGCACGCCGTCGTCGTCGACCACCCGGGGCTGGACCCCGTGGCTCTCGCAGGCCTCGCGTCCAAGCGCCTGTACCCGCTCGAGTCCTCGTTCAGGCCCACCTACAACATGGCCGTCAACCTGGTGGCGCAGGTGGGACGCGAGCGGGCCCGCGACGTCCTGGAGACGTCGTTCGCCCAGTTCCAGGCCGACCGCGGGGTGGTGGGCCTGGCCAAGCAGGCCCAGGCCCACGCCGAGGCCCTCGAGGGCTACGCCCAGGCCATGACGTGCGACCGCGGCGACTTCTCCGAGTACGCCCGGCTCCGGCGCGCCATCGCGACCCGCGAGGCGGACCTGTCGAAGTCCGCGCAGCGCGCCCGCCGGGCCCAGGTCGTCGCGGACTTCGAGAACCTGCGCGTCGGGGACGTCGTCGAGCTGCCCTCGGGGCGCCGCGCGGGGTACGTCGTGGTCCTCGACCCCGGCAAGGACGGCGGGTTCGACGGCCCGCGCCCCACGGTCCTGACGGAGGACAAGCAGGTCAAGAAGCTCACGGTCGCCGACGCCCCCTCGGGCATCCGCACGGTCGGCAAGGTCCGCATCCCCAAGACCTTCAACCCGCGCGTGCCCGCAGCCCGGCGCGACCTGGCGTCGTCGCTGCGCAACGCGCTCGGTGCGTTCGTCGACGTCCCCGGGGCCCCGGCACGCGGTGGCGGCCCGCGGGTACGGTCCTCGGCAGCCGACGACAAGGAGCTCACCCGGCTGCGCGCCGCCCTGCGTGCGCACCCGTGCCACGACTGCCCCGAGCGTGAGGACCACGCACGCTGGGCCGAACGGTGGGCCAAGCTCAAGAAGGAGCACGACGCCCTGGTGCGCCGCGTCGAGGGACGCACCGGTTCGATCGCCCGGGTCTTCGACCGCATCTGCGACATCCTCACCCAGCTCGGGTACCTCGAGGTCGACACGCACCCGGCCGGGGGCGGTCCGCTCGACCGTGACGCCACGGGCGGCGCGCAGGCTCCGGCGCAGGACCCGGCGTCGGCTTCCCGGACCGGGACCGGTCCCCGCCCCGCCCCGGAGGTCAAGGTCACCGACGCAGGGAACTGGTTGCGCCGCCTCTACGCGGAGAACGACCTGCTCCTGGCCGAGTGCCTGCGCCGTGGCGTCTGGGACGAGCTCGACCCGGCCGGCCTGGCCGCCGTCGTCTCGACCCTCGTGTTCTCGGCCCGCCGCGAGGAGCCGGGCGAGCCCTACGTCCCCGGCGGACCTGACGGCAAGCTCGCACGCGCCCTCGACGGCACCGTCGTGGTGTGGTCCGAGGTCGACGACCTCGAGGAGGCGCACCACATCGACGCGAGCGGCACGCTCGACCTGGGTCTCGTCGCCGCGGTGCACCGGTGGGCCAACGGCCGCAGCCTCGACGCCGTCCTGCGCGGGTCCGAGCTCGCCGCGGGCGACTTCGTGCGCTGGTGCAAGCAGATCATCGACGTCCTCGACCAGCTCGCGACGGCGGCCCCCACGCCTGCCCTGCGCAAGACCGCGATCCGCGCGATCGAGGCCGTCCGGCGAGGGGTCGTGGCCTACTCGAGCGTGTGACCTTCGCGTCACGCGCGGCCCTGGGCGCCCCTGGACGAGGCGCGAGGGGCGTCCGGTGGCCTATCGTGTGGTTTCGTGGCCTCCACCCTGTATCGCAACGGTGTCATTCATTCCTCGACCGACCCCTTCGCCGAGGCGATGCTCGTCGACGGCGGGGTGATCACCTGGATCGGCGCGAACGACACGGCCGCCGGGCTCGCCGCCCGTGCCGACCGCGTCATCGACCTCGACGGGGCCCTCGTGGCTCCTGGGTTCGTCGACTCCCACGTCCACGTCCTGGAGACGGGCCTGGCCCTGGCCGGGGTGGACCTGTCCGCGAGCGCCGGCGTCACGTCCCTGGCCGGCGCGCTCGAAGCCCTGCACGCGGCCGTGGCCGCACGCCCGGCGTCCCAGGCCGACGAGGTGCTGCTCGCGTTCGGGTGGGACGAGCAGGGATGGCCCGAGCACCGGGCTCCCACCCGCGAGGAGCTCGACGCGGCGTGCGGGGGAGCGCTCGTCTACGCGGCGCGGGTCGACGTGCACTCCGCGGTCGTCTCGACGTCCCTGGCCCGCAGGGCCGGGCTCGAGGGGCAACGCGGGTGGACCGAGACCGGCTGGGTCACCGAGGACGCGCACCACAGCGCCCGGGACGCGGCGCGCGACCTGAGCCCCGAGCGCCGCACGGCCATGTACCGCACGGCCCTGGACGCTGCGGCGCGCCGGGGGATCGTGTCGGTGCACGAGAACAGCGCCCCCTCGATCGACACGCGTGAGGGTCTGCGCGAGCTCATGGCGCTGACCGCCGACCCGGCGGGAGCCCTGCCGCACCTGGTCGCCTACCGCGGGGAGCTGTGCGCCACGCCCGACGACGCCCGTGCGCTGCTCGCGGACCTGCCCGGGCTCGCGGGCATCGCGGGCGACCTGAACATCGACGGGTCGCTCGGCTCGCGCACCGCGGCCCTGCGGCACCGGTACTCGGACCTGACCGGGGCGCCGGGCGAGGCCGGCCCCGACGGGCGAGGCAACCAGTACCTGAGCGCCGAGCAGATCGCGGCCCACCTGTCCGCGGTCGCCGCCGCCGGGACCCAGGGCGGCTTCCACGTCATCGGCGACCGCGCCATGGACGCCTTCCTCGTGGGTCTGCGCGCCGCGGCCGACGCCGACGGGGCCGCGGCGCACCGCCGGGCCGCGCACCGCGTCGAGCACGCCCTGTTCGTCGACACCAACGCGCTGTCCACGCTCCTGCTGTTCGGGGTCTCCCTGAGCATCCAGCCCGTGTTCGACTCCGCGTGGGGCGGCCCGGCCGGCATGTACGCCTCGCGACTGGGGCCCACCCGTGTCGGGGGCCTGTCCCCGTTCGCGGACCTCGCGGGGGCCGGGGTGCCCCTGGCCTTCGGGTCGGACTCCCCGGTGACGCCCCTGGACCCGTGGTCGGCGGTGCGTGCGGCCATGTCCCACGCGGACCCCGACCAGCGCATCTCCGCCCGGGCGGCGTTCCGGGCGCACACGCGCGGCGGCTGGCGCATCGCCGGCCTGGACCACACGGGCGCGGGACAGCTGCGCGTCGGGTCCCCGGCCCACCTCGCGGTGTGGCGGGCCGAGCACCTCGCGGTGCAGGGAACGGGCACCACGGTCTCCTCGTGGAGCACCGACGCGCGCTCCGGGACGCCTCTGCTGCCCGACCTGACCGACGGTGCGCCCGACCCGACGTGCCTGCAGACCGTGCGCGACGGCGTCGTGCTGTTCGACACGTTCGACTGAGTCCTCCGGCGCCCTCCCGGGCCTGCGGGGCGGTCCGCCGCCCCGCAGGTGCCCGTTCGGATTGACACCACCGTGAGGACCGGTAAGTTCGTTGACGTGTTCCGGCCTTCAGCGCCGCGGGGGAGCGAGCCACCATCTCACCGTTCTCCCCGTGTGCCCTGATGCGCATCGGCTCGACCCGCGCGTTCAGTAGACAACACGGCCTCACCGGTGGCGGTGCGACGTGGTCCGAAGGACGCGCGGGTCGGCCCACATCCACCCGCTGACCTGCAGGTGCGTGGCGTAGTCTGCACGGGTGTCGACCCGTGAGCCGAGCCGCTGGCTGCTGATCCTTCTCGCCGCCGGTGGCGGCCTCCTGACGAACGCCGCCTTCCCCGACCGCGGGTGGTGGCCCCTGGCCTTCCTGGGCGTCGCCGCCTACTTCCTGGCCGTGCGTCGCGACGGCGCCTGGTGGAACGCCCTGGTCGGGTTCGTCTGGGGGCTGGCCTTCTTCCTCCCGCACATCCAGTGGGCGCAGATCGCCACGGACACCGTGCCGTGGCTCGCCCTGAGCGTCCTGGAGGCCGTGTTCCTGGCGCTGCTGGGCGCGATGTGGACGTGGGTTCGACGCATCGGGTTCGTGGGTCGCAACCTCGCGTGGCAGGTCGTGACGTTCTCCGTGCTGTGGGTCGCGATCGAGCAGTGGCGCTCGGAGTTCCCCTTCGGCGGGTTCCCGTGGGGCCGGCTCGCCTTCTCCCAGGTCGACTCCCTGCTGGGGCGCACGGCCTGGCTCGGCGGGGGACTGCTCGTCTCGCTGCTCACGGCCGCGATCGGCGTCCTGCTGGCCGTGTTCCTGCTCGAGTCGCGCCGCCTCAAGGTCTTTCCCGCCCTGTGCTCGCTCGCGACCGCGGCCGTGCTGCTGGGGGTCGGGCTCGTGGTCCCGCTCGACGTGCGCGCCGAGACCGGGACGCTCGCGATCGGCGCGGTCCAGGGCAACGTCGACGAGCCCGGGCTCGGGTCCTTCGCCAACCGTGGCGTGGTCCTGCAGAACCACGTCGACGGCACCCTCGCACTCCTCGACGAGGTAGACCCCGGCGAGCTGGACGTGGTCCTGTGGCCCGAGAACGGCTCCGACCTGGACCCCCAGACCACGCCCGACGTCGCGGCGGACATCGACGAGGCCGCGAGCGCCATCGGCGCCCCGATCCTCGTGGGCGCCCAGGAGTTCCCCGAGTCGGGTGGGCGGTACAACGTGTCGCTCCTCTGGGTCCCCGGCGAGGGGGTCGTCGACCGGTACGCCAAGCAGCACCCTGCCCCGTTCGGCGAGTACATCCCGATGCGCAGCTTCGTGCGGATCTTCTCCGACCAGGTGGACCGGGTGACCACGGACATGATCGCGGGCGACGAGGTCGCCGTGATCGACCTTCCCTCCGAGCGGCTCGGGCGCACCGTGCGGCTCGGCAACGTCATCTGCTTCGAGGTCGCGTACGAGGAGCTGGTGCGTGACGCCGTGAACGCGGGCGCCGAGCTCCTGGTGGTCCCGACCAACAACGCCTCGTTCGGGTACAGCGCCGAGTCCACCCAGCAGCTGGCCATGTCACGCCTGCGGGCGATCGAGACCGGCCGCGCGACCGTGCAGATCTCGACCGTCGGGGTCAGCGGCATCATCGCCCCCAACGGGGCCCTGCTGCAGAGCACCGAGCTCTTCACCCCGGACCAGCTGATCGCCACCCTTCCCCTGCGCGACTCCCTGACCCCGGCCGTGCGCGCGGGCTACTGGCCCGGGTGGATCGCCGGGGGGCTGTCGGTCCTGCTCGTGGTCGCGGGCGTCACGGCTCACGTCAGGCGGGCACCGGCCGCGAGCGCCAAGGGCGGCGCCAAGCGGCCGGCGGCGAAGAAGACTGCGCGCCGGTAGAGGGACACCGGTCCGGTCGGCCCGCTCCACGGAAGCCCCGCTGCCCGACGGCGCCCCCTTCCTGGGTGAGCCGCCCCGCCCTGGGTGCGCGCCGCCGTCGGGCACGCAGAGCGACAACCGAGCGTGCCGTCCGACGGAACGACGAAGGACCCGGAACTCCGAGGAGTTCCGGGCCCTTCGAGGCAGTCGATCAGGCGCTGCGACGCAGCTTGCCGGCACGCAGGAGGCCGAGGCGCTCGTCGAGCAGCTCCTCGAGCTCCTTGATGGTGCGACGCTCCAGCAGCATGTCCCAGTGGGTGCGGGCAGGCTTGCCGGCCTTGGGCTCGGGGCGCTCCGCGTCACGCAGGAGGGCCTCCTCGCCACAACGGCACTCCCAGACCGCCGGCACCTCGGCCTCGGTCGAGAACGGCAGGATGATCGTGTGCCCGTTGGGGCAGTCGTAGTGAGCCTGGAAGCGGGGGGCGAAGTCGACGCCCGCGTCGGACTCCATGCTCTTCGCGCCGATGCTCATTCCACGTAGGGACCGGTCGGCCATGGTGTCCTCCAAGGGGTAGCGGCAGGGTTGTCTATGGGGGTCAACGTCCGGCCGGCTGCGAGTGTTCCGGTCGGACGTGAAGGTCCGGTGAAGCAGGAGGCACGCCGAACCCACCCGTCGAGGCTGCCCAGCAGACCGTGCGCATCGGGTAGGACACGCACTCCCGCGAGACCACCGACCAGGTTTCCGGTTTTCGCGGGCAGGCGCAACTTCAAGCGCAGAATCGGGGTGTGACGTTGCTCCGTCACGTGCGCTCGCGCGCCCGGTCCGGCGGCAAGAAGCCAGGCGACGGGAGGCTCCTCGTCCAGCACGAACGTGTCCTCGGCCGGCATCGACCGCTGCGCCGACGCGACGGGGACGCGCCGGTGCGGGACGGAGGCGGCCTGTCCGGATAGTCTCCAATGCCACGATCGCGGTACGGTTCCTCGTGTGAGGCACCAGGGACACGGCGAGCAGCGGACGGTCGACCATGGCGACCGTTGAGGCCTACGAGACGACCGCCGGACGGCGGTACATGGTTCGCTACCGCACCCCCGAGCGCAAGCAGACCAAGAAGCGCGGCTTCAAGACCAAGCGCAGCGCCGAGGCCTTCGCGTCCTCGCTCGAGGTGTCGATGCTCCGCGGCGAGTTCATCGACCCTGCGGCGGCCCGGTCGACGGTCCTCGAGCTCGGGGGAGCGTGGCTCCAGCGCCAGACCCACCTCAAGCCCTCGACGGCCCGCGCGATCGAGAGCTCGTGGCGCCTGCACGTCACCCCCCGGTGGGGGAGCGTCCCGGTCGCCGAGATCCGGCGCACCGCGGTCCAGGCGTGGGTCTCCGAGCTGAGCGCCGCCTACAGTCCCACGACCGTCGCACGCGCGCACGGCGCACTGGCCTCCTTGCTCGACGACGCGGTCGACGACCGCCGCATCCTCACCAACCCGGCCCGCGGTGTGAACCTGCCGCGCAAGGTCCGCCGAGAGCACACCTACCTCGACCACCAGCAGGTGGCCGCACTGGCCACCGCCGCCGGCCGGCACGAGACGCTCGTCCTGGTCTTCGCGTACTGCGGGCTCCGCTGGGGCGAGGCCGCCGGCCTGCGCGTGAGGGACCTCGACATGCTCCGGCACCGGCTGCGCGTCAACCAGAACGCGGTCGAGGTCGGGTCGGACATCGTCATCGGGACTCCCAAGACGCACGAGCGACGCTCGGTCCCGTTCCCGGCGTTCCTCTCGATGCGGCTCGCTGCCGCGTGCGAGGGCAAGGGGCGCGACGACGTCGTCTTCCACGGCGACCGCGGCGACTACCTCAAGCGCTCGAAGTCCGGCACCGGGTGGTTCTGGCGCGCGGCTCGCGACGCGGGCATCGACGACCACCTGACCCCTCACGACCTGCGCCACACCGCGGCGAGCCTCGCCGTCTCGGCCGGGGCGAACGTCAAGGCCGTCCAGCGCATGCTGGGACATGCCTCCGCGAGCATGACTCTCGACGTCTACGCCGACCTCTTCGACAACGATCTCGACGGCGTCGCGGTCGCTCTGGAGTCCGCGAGACTGCGCGCAGTCTCGCCTGGCTAGTGCCCGTGGTGTGCCCACGGGGTGTGCGCTTGGCTCCTGCAGGCTCGTGAGAGTGGCGGAATTTCAACGTTCCGACGGGGGAGAGGCGCTCATGCCCCGTGGGTATAGAACTCACGGGGTAGGCGCATCCGAGGGCAAATCGGGCATCGTTCATCGAGTGGCGAACTGCGCAGATCGCACCGGAGGCAGATCTCACCCCGACGCTCTCAGGGCTTCCTGGCGAAGTCTGTCGTCATCAAGATACTTCGCCGCACTTCGGACTGGGTGACACGTGAACGCTCCGCCCAGGCGGGTCGAGCGGGCGGGTCAGGGAGCGGCGGGCGGTCGGCAGGCAGGATGCCGACTCGCGGCGCGTTCCGACCTACCCGGTCTGTTGCTGCTCGGTAGGGTCGAGCGACAGGGCGCCGCTCGGGGGAGCGGCGCCGACGATCGACGAAGGGGTCACCCGGTGAGCAGCTCTCCTGGTCCGATGGACGTCACGTTCTCCGCTCCGATCGGAGTGAGCGTGCGCGGCGACGTGTGGTCGTGCGTCGAGGTGCCCGACTCGGTCGAGCTGTTGGGAACAGGGAAGGCCGTGCGGGTGGTCGCCACCGTGGACGGTCACGACCTGACGGCCGGACTGATGCCGACCGGGGCCGGCGGCCACATGCTCTCGATCAGTGCCAAGCTGCGCAAGAAGCTCGGAAAAGACATCGGAGATACCGTCACAGTTCACCTGACCGAACGATTGACGTGACCTTCGGAGTGCTTCCTTCTTTCCCGTCGGTCGCGCGACACGGTTTGCGTAAGCGGCCGACGGGAAATGGACAGGAGCCGTCCGGGGATTCAGTGCCAGAAGGCGATCAACGCGTCGGCCAGGGCCATTCCTTGGGCATGCCCGGCTCGAGCGGCCAGGGGCCGGAGCGACAGGTCCATCGCGTTGGCGCCGAACAGGTGCTCGGAAGCACTGTCCGGGAAGATCGTCTCCACCTCGCTGTCCAGCGCCCGGAGCTCGTCCACCTGCGCGGCGAGCTGCAGACCCCAGGCCGGCGGAGTGAACGACCGGCCGCCGAACGGTGACAGCACCAGCACCCGCTCGCACCCGGCGGCAAGGTCGGCGTTCTCGTTGCGCCGGTAACCCCCGTCGATGTACCGCCGTTCTCCGATCCTGTACGGCAGGCCGCTCGAACAGCTCGCCGCGACAGCGTCCGCCAGATCGACGCCGCTGAGGTGGTCGAACACGGCCGGCTCGCCGGACTCGGCATCGACGGCCGTGAGCAGCACCTTCCGCTGCGGCCAGTGCTGGCTCGGCAGCCGAGAGGCGACGGTGGCGCGCCACTGAGCGTGCCAGGACCCGTCCGATGCCGCTTCGCGGCCGAGGGCTGCGGCACCCACCTTTCGTCGCAGGTCAGCAGCGTCGTCGGCGGAAGCGATGAGAGCGTTCATCCGCTCCAGGTGGTCCACGACCGCGCGGTTCGCGGCACGCCCTCGGTCTGCGCCGGGTGCGCCGTTCGGACGTGGGGGAGCAGCGGCAAGGATCGTCGCGAGCAGCTCGGTCGGAGATGCGCCGGCCAGCTGGGCGGCGGCAGTCGAGCCGGCCGACGTCCCGACGGTGAGATCTGCCGCTGTCACGTCGAGCCCGGCATCGAACAGACCGGCGACGACGCCGATCAGCCAGGCGTTACCGGTGGACCCGCCGCCCCCGAGGACGAGCGCCCGCTCGCCGACAGGGAGCCGCGACAGGCTCTGGTCAATGTTCGAGGCGTCGGGGGCCGGGGAGAAATCAGGTGAGGTGTTCATGGGAGTCGCCTTTCGCGAAGTGCTGGGCGAGCGCTCCCTGCGACGACTAGCTCGGTCGCGCGATCGTGGACTGCAGGGGAGAGCCCGGTACGGGTACGGCGTTCACGGGTCTCACCTCCTCGACGACGGGTCACGATCAGGGCGACGCTAGCACGCCGCACGCGCGGCCGACCACGGAAATTCTCCGCCGACTGCTCCTCGCTGCAGGCTGCCGATTCGCCGACGGAAACTCGGCATGCCCAGGGCGGCCGCTTCGACAGCTTCCGACCTGATCATTACTCGCCCTTACCGTGCGGAATTTCATACCTCGCTCCAGAGCATTTCGTCATCGATTCTCCGAGCGAGGACGGAAGGTAGAACCTCGGCGACGCGAGGTCTTTCTCTGAGACGCGAGCGGGTGCGCCGTCGGTCACGATCGAGCAGATCTGGAGAAGCGCACGACGGCGTCCGTCAGTAGCGTCGAACCTGACGACAGACCCACCGAGAAGGGGGAACCACGATGACCGGCACCACGAAGTCGACCAAGACCGCCAAGGCCTACGAAGGATTCTCGGCCGAGGAGCGCGCGGCGATGAAGGAGCGCGCCAAGGAGCTCAAGGCGTCTGCGAACCGGGCCGAGGCGGAGAAGGCTCAGCTCGAGAAGATCGCTGAGCTGTCCGAGCCGGACCGCTCCATGGCCTCGCGGATCCACGAGCTCGTGGCCGAGCACGCGCCCTCGCTCGCACCGAAGACCTGGTACGGGATGCCCGGGTGGGCCAAGGACGGGAAGATCCTGTGCTTCTTCCAGCCTGCGGAGAAGTTCGGCGCTCGCTACCCGACCTTCGGCTTCAACGATGTCGCCCAGCTCGACGAGGGTACGTTGTGGCCCGTCGCCTATGCCCTCACGGAGCTGACAGCGGAGAACGAGGCGACGATCGCCGCGCTCGTGAAGCGGGCAGCCGGCTGACCGACGGCAGGTGTCGCCACTCCGTCACCATGCGGGTCAGAGCGCAGAAATGCGCTCTGACCTGCGCGAATACACATCCGGGAGCTGAAATCCGGGGGAGTGGCGGGCACACGTCTCCTGGCCGTCGTCTGGCACCATGCTCACCGTGCCCCTCGACATCCTGCTGGTCGCCGTCTCGCAGCGAGGCACGAGCTCTCGCCGTCGCACGCTGAGGACCGTGGCGGCCGCCTGCGACACCGAGGGGCGAGCTCGTCCGGCTGGCCGCGGCGAGCGGGCGGCCGTTGCTGGCGAAGATCGCCCCGTACGGAGACCTCGTCCTGACATCGTCGGAGGTGGACCAGCTGGTCGCCGAGCTGCGATCCGTCGACGGCGCGGCTTCCGGGGCCGCTGCGCGCATCGTGGACGAGGTCGTCGGCCTGGCCGAGCGGTGCGCCGCCGATGTGACCACAGAGCTGCACCTCATCGGTGACTAGCGGTCCTGTCCACAGATCGTTGGAACGACGCCCCTTCCAGCCCCTCTCGACCATCACCCCGCAACGCCGATAATGTACATTATGTCATTATGCCGAACGGGGCCACCCCTCTCGTGCGGCCAGACGGGCCCCTGGCGCCCTGAGCGACCACGCACAGCACGACTGGATCGAGCCTCGCCGGTCGCACGGCGTGCATCAGGATCGCACGCGGCGGACTCTCTCCTTCGCAAGGGCGTCGAGCAGCGGCGCGCAGCAGCCTCTGGAGTCGACGATGAGCTCAGGACCGTTCGCGGCCGCGCAGTCCGACAGGCCGACCGTCGTCGAGCCGGCGCCGTCACCCAGGAGCTCGCCGGCGCCGACCGGCCGTCGGCTTGCGGTCCACGGCGCGCGCGCGACCCTCGTGGCGCTGCTCCTGGTGACGACGCTCGGCGTGGCGGTGCTCGCGGCTGCGCTCGCCTCGATCTTCGCGGTCCTCACGGCCCCCTGGTGGATCTACCGGTTGTGGCTCCGCCCTGCGCTCGACCGGTCCCCCTCGAGTGCGGGCGCCCTCCTGGACGTTCGGCCCGGGCGGGACGGCGACGCGCCCCTCGCTGCGTCGTCGGGCATCTGAGGGCGCAGCTGCCCGCCCTCTTTCGCGATGGCACTGCTGGGGGTACTCTCCTAGATAAGGACATACAGGACAAACCATTGTGTTTGTCACAACACCATGCTCTGAGGGGCGAACGGGAGGACCGGTCCCCTCCAGCGTGTCAGTGGCGCCCCCTATGCTCCGGATGTCCGATGTCATCCCGTTCCCAGGAGTCGCACGGTGGTCGCCCCTCCCCGCCTACGTCGTGTCACGGTCGCCGAGGCAGTCGCCACGTACCTGTCGTCGGTGTCCGCGGAGACCGTCAGGGGTGTCCTCTCCCCCACGACCCAGCGCAACTACGAGCGCGACCTCCGAGAGCTCTCCTCCCTCGCCGGACCGGAGACGATCCTCGACGACATCACGGGCGACGACATCGACGACTTCCTCCTGCGCTACCAGATCACACCCGACGGCCGGTACGCCGATCCCCGGACCAAGCCCGACGGCCCCGGGAGGTCCGCCGCGACCGTGAACCGGTTCCGGCAGTCGATCTCCCGCTTCTTCACGCACGCGGCACGCGACGGCTGGGTCCAGGCCGACCCGATGCAGTGGGCCTCTCCCCCGGCCAGGCTCCGCGGCGGGCTGCGTGTCGCCCGGACCGCACTGTCCGCGACGGCCGCGCAGTCGCTGCTCGTGACGGCGAGCACCAAGCCGCGCACGGGCGACGCCGCGTCGCCGCTGCGCACCGCGTCCGGCGTGACGGCACCGCGCGTCGACCACGACCTCGCCCTGCGAGACCGCCTCATCATCGCGCTCCTGCTCATCCTCGGTCCGAGGGTCTCCGAGGTCGCTCGCGCGGACATCGACGACTTCGTCCGCGAACCGGACCAGACCCGCTGGCGGATCAAGGGCAAGGGCGGGGCCGTCCGCACGGTCAGCTTGTCCGAGCCGCTGTCGCGCGCTCTCGAGGAGTACCTCGCCGGCCTGCGCCCCCAGCTGCTCAGCCGGCGGCCCGGCGACCCTGATGCGACCCGTGCCCTCCTCCTCACCTGGCGAGGCCGGCGCATCGACGCGCAGGCGATCCGCGCACTCCTCAACCGGTGCATCGCCCGCATGCCCGACGAGTACCGACGGGCCGCGACCCCTCACGCCCTGCGACACACGACCGCGACGCTCCTCGTAGCCCAGGGTTGGGACGTCAAGGTCATCGCCGAGCTGCTGGGGCACGCGTCGATCGCGACGACAGGCGTCTACCTCGACCGCATCGAGGGCGAGCTGGCCGCGGCGATCCGGTCGCACCCACTCTCGACCGGGCTGCCTGCGGAGATGGGGAGCGAACCGCCAGCCGAAACAGACAGAGCGGGTGAAATCGGCACCCGGCAGCCCTGACAGCGCGAGCGTCGCGGCCGGTCCGGCCGACGTCACCCTTTTTCTCCGGGTGCTCTCGGTCTCCTGAGGCTACGGTGAGCAGGTGCGCCCCTCGAAGACCTCTCCCGTCCAGCTCGCCCGAACGGTGATGGCCCGTGCGGCAGTTCTCACGGTCGCCGTCCCCATGACCGTGGCCACGGGGCTCGTGATCGCCGATGCGATCCGCAAGCGCCGGGTCACGGACCCCAGCAGGTTCCCTCGATCGGCTCCCGCCGAAGGGCAGATCGGCGAGACGTCGACCACGATCTTCACCTACGGGGACGACCTCTACCGCGAGATGCTCGCCGCCATCCGCGGCGCCAAGCGCCGCATCATGCTCGAGACGTACATCTGGAAGAGCGACGAGCTCGGACAGGAGTTCAAGGACGCCCTCGTCGAGGCCACCGAGCGCGGCGTCGAGGTCTTCGTGATCTACGACGGCTTCGCGAACCTCGTGGTCCCGCGGGAGTTCCTGACGTTCCCCTCCCCCATCCACGTCATCCGGTATCCCGTCTTCCGCCCCGGTGTCCTGGTGCTCAACGTCCGCAAGTCCGGGCGAGACCACCGCAAGATCCTCGTGGTCGACGACGAGATCGGCTTCGTGGGCGGGTACAACATCGGCGCGGTGTACGCGACGCAGTGGCGGGACACGCACATCCGGCTCGACGGCCCGTCGGCCTGGGAGCTGCGCAACGCGTTCGTCGACTTCTGGAACTCCAACCGCAAGTCCCACCAGCCGCCGCTCGAGGACCCGGGCTCGCGCCTGTGGCTCCCCGAGCTCCGCGCGGCGCGCAACGCCCCCGCACACCTGGTCTTCCCGATCCGTGGCATCTACCTGGATGCGATCGACCGGGCCTCGGACCACATCTACATCACCCAGGCGTACTTCATCCCCGACCGGGAGATCCTCGACGCGCTGCTCATGGCCGCACAACGCGGCGTCGACGTCCGTGTCCTGGTGCCCGAGCGCTCCAACCACGTCGTGGCCGACTGGCTCTCGCGCGGGCTCTACACCACGCTCCTGCGGGGCGGGGTCACGATCTGGCTCTACAAGGAAGCCATGGTCCACGCCAAGACCGCGACGATCGACGGCCGCTGGACGACCATCGGCACCGCCAACATCGACCGCCTCAGCCTGACGGGCAACTACGAGGTCAACCTCGAGATCGTCGACGCGGGCATCGCTGGACAGATGGAGAAGGTGTTCGACGTCGACCTCAGCAACTGCCGCGAGCTGACGCTGACGGAGTGGTCGAGCAGGTCGCTCGCGGCCAAGCTCGGAGAGGTCGCGCTGACCCCGCTCCGCCCGCTGCTGTAGAGCCAGGACGGCTCACTCCCTCGTCGCGTCCGCGATCTCCTCCTCGGGGCGCGGCGGGACGGTCTCGTCGATCTCGATGACGGGCACCTCGTCGAACTCGGGGTGCTCGCGCAGGAGCTCCTGCGCGACGGCTTCTGGGTCGCGGTGGGCCTGCTGCTCGGTCATGGTCGGCTCCTCGGGGTGACGTCGAGGTGCTGTCCCACCTCGAGCGGACGGTAGTCGTAGGTCCCGCCGGTGCGCCCCACCCCGAACAGGCGGTGGACCAGGCCGAGCCCGGCGGACGAGAGGATCGCGTCGTGGATCGGCACCACGGTCCACGGGTCCAGCGCCCGGACGAAGTCGATGCCTTCCGACACCTTCATCCACGGCGCTGACACCGGTGCGAGCAGCACGTCGAGACGCCGGTCCGTCAGCGGTGGGACGAGCGAGTCACCCGGGTGGTAGACGCTCGCGCCGCCCGCCGAGAACAGGTACGTGACGTTCGCGACCCGCGGGATGTCGGGATGGATCACCGCGTGCTGACCGCCTCCGACCAGCACGGCGAAAGGCCCCAGGTCGAGCACGTCCCCCGGTTCGACGACCCGGTACCTCTCGCCGTCGGGGACCGCCCCCAGCAGGTCGAAAGCCGCCTGCGGACCGATCATCACCAGGTCCGGGTGCTCGTCGAGGGCCTTGCCGACCGCCGCGACGTCGAGGTGGTCCGGGTGCGCGTGCGTCACGAGGAGCGTCCCGGGGTCGGCGAGCGCGGCCGACGTGTCGGCGAACGTCCCGGGATCGACAGTGAGCGTGGTGCCTTCGTGGCTGAGTGCGACGCAGGAGTGTCCGTGGAACGTGAGGCGCATGAGCCTTCCTTCGACTGGGAGCTGCTGCTTCAAGTGTGCCGTGCGCGGCCGCGTGCGGCGCGAGGTGGCTCGGACGCGGCCGCGTCCCGCGCTCCCGCGGGAGCTCCGTCGTCGGGCTCCCGCTTCTCCGACGACGACGCGGGCCGGTGCGGGAGCGTGACGCTCCCCCACCGGCCCGCGGCCGACCTCCGGATCAGACGATGACCAGGACCAGGTCCCCGCCCTCGAGCTGCTGGACCGCACCGATCGCGACGCGCTGCACCGTGCCCCCGACGGGCGTCGTGATCGCGGCCTCCATCTTCATGGCTTCGACCGTCGCGACGGTCTGCCCGGCCTCGACCACCTCGCCCTCGTGGACCACGGGCGTCACAGCGCCGGCGAACGGCGCGGCGATCTGCCCGGGCGATCCGGGGTCGGCCTTCTCCGCCAACGACGAGTCGACCTCGATCGACCGGTCGCGCACCTGGAGCGGGCGCAGCTGACCGTTGAGAGTGAACATCACGGTCCGGCGACCGCGCTCGTCGGGCTCGCCGACCGCCTCGAGCCCCACCAGGAGCTTGACGCCGCGGCCGAGCGAGACCTCGACCTCCTCGCCGGGCGTCAGGCCGTACAGGTACGCCTGCGTACCCAGCACCGACACGTCGCCGAACGCGGCCCGTGACGCCTCGTACTCCTTGGTCGGGCCGGCGAAGAGCAGGTGGTTGAGCCGGTTGCGGCGCGCGTCCGAGTCCCCGTCGAGGTCCGCCTGGTCCTCGACCGTGAGGGGCGTGACCGCGTTGCGCACGACCCGGCCCGCGAGAGCCTTGCTGCGGAACGGCTCGGGCCACCCGCCGGGCGGGTCGCCCAGCTCGCCGCCCAGGAACGCGATGACCGAGTCCGGGATGTCGTAGTCCTGAGGGTTCTCGGCGAAGTCGGCCGGGTCTGCGCCGCGCGCCACGAGCTGCAGCGCCAGGTCGCCCACGACCTTGGACGACGGGGTCACCTTCACGAGCCGGCCGAGGATGCGGTCGGCCGCGGCATACGTCGCCTCGATCTGCTCGAACCGGTCCCCCAGGCCGAGCGCGATGGCCTGCTGGCGCAGGTTCGAGAGCTGGCCGCCGGGGATCTCGTGCTCGTACACGCGCCCCGTCGGGCTCGACAGCCCCGACTCGAACGGCGCGTAGAGGCGGCGTACGGCCTCCCAGTAGGGCTCCAGGTCGCACACCGCACGCAGCGAGAGGCCCGTGTCGCGCTCGGTGTGCTCGAGGCCCGCGACCAGGGCGGACATCGAGGGCTGGCTCGTGGTGCCCGCCATCGCGGCGCTCGCGACGTCCACGGCGTCGACGCCCGCGGCGACCGCTGCCATGAGGGTCGCCATCTGCCCGCCCGAGGTGTCGTGCGTGTGCAGGTGCACGGGCAGGTCGAAGCGCTCCCGGAGGGCCGTGACGAGGCGAGCGGCAGCCGCAGGACGCAGCAGGCCGGCCATGTCCTTGATCGCCAGGACGTGCGCCCCGGCGTCGACGATGCGGTCGGCGAGCTCGAGGTAGTAGTCGAGCGTGTACAGGGACTCGGCCGGGTCGAGCAGGTTGCCCGTGTAGCACAGGGCGACCTCGGCGACCGCGGTCCCCGTCGCTCGCACCGCGTCGATCGCGGGGCGCATCTGCTCGACGTCGTTGAGGGCGTCGAAGATGCGGAAGATGTCGACCCCGGTGGCCGCGGCCTCGCGGACGAACGCCTCGGTGACCTCGGTGGGGTACGGCGTGTAGCCCACGGTGTTGCGGCCGCGCAGGAGCATCTGCAGCGCGACGTTGGGCATCGCCTCGCGCAGTGCCGCGAGCCGGGCCCACGGGTCCTCGCCGAGGAAACGCAGCGCGACGTCGTACGTCGCCCCGCCCCACGCCTCGACCGACAGGAGCTGCGGTGTCGTGCGCGCCACGTAGGGGGCGACCGTGACCAGGTCGTGCGTGCGGACGCGCGTCGCGAGCAGCGACTGGTGGGCGTCGCGGAACGTCGTGTCGGTGACCTTGACCGCTGTCTCGGCGCGCAGCGCCCGGGCGAAGCCCTCGGGGCCGAGCTCCAGGAGCTGCTGACGGCTGCCGGGGACAGGAGCGACCGAGAGGTCGATCGCGGGAAGCTTGGCGGCGGGGTCGATCCCGCCGGGACCCGTCCCGTGCGGACGGTTGACAGTCACGTCGCCCAGGTAGCTCAGGAGCTTGGTGCCACGGTCCGCGCTCTCGCGCGCCGCGAGCAGCTCGGGGCGCTCGTCGATGAACGACGTCGACAGGTTCCCCGCGATGAACTCCGCGTCCGACAGGACGGCCTGCAGGAACGGGATGTTGGTGCGGATGCCGCGGATGCGGAACTCCGCGAGGGCTCGGCGCGCGCGCCGCACGGCCGTCGGGTAGTCCCGCCCGCGGCACGTGAGCTTGACCAGCATCGAGTCGAAGTGGCCCGAGATCTCCGAACCGGCGGTCGCGGTGGCACCGTCGAGACGGACGCCCGCCCCGCCCGGCGAGCGGTAGGCCACAATCCGGCCCGTGTCGGGGCGGAATCCGTTGGAGGGGTCCTCGGTCGTGATGCGGGACTGGAGGGCCGCGCCGTTCACGTGGACGTCCTCCTGGCGGATGCCGAGGTCCTCGAGCGACTCCCCCGCGGCGATGCGCATCTGCGAGGAGACCAGGTCGATGTCCGTGACCTCCTCGGTCACGGTGTGCTCGACCTGGATGCGCGGGTTCATCTCGATGAACACGTGCTGGCCCGCGCGCTCGCCCACGGTGTCGAGCAGGAACTCGACCGTCCCGGCGTTCTGGTACCCGATCGAGCGCGCGAACTTCACGGCGTCGGCGCACAGCGCCTCGCGGACCGCGGGGTCCAGGTTGGGCGCGGGGGCGATCTCGATGACCTTCTGGTGGCGCCGCTGGACCGAGCAGTCGCGCTCGTACAGGTGCACGACGTTGCCCTGGCCGTCGGCGAGGATCTGCACCTCGATGTGACGCGGGCGCAGGACCGCCTGCTCGAGGAACATGGTCGGGTCGCCGAACGCGCCGTCGGCCTCGCGCATCGCGGCGGCCAACGCCTCGGGCAGGTCCTCACGGCGGTCGACGCGACGCATGCCGCGCCCCCCACCGCCCGCGACGGCCTTGGCGAAGATCGGGAAACCGATCTCGTCGGCGGCGGCGATGAGCTCGTCGATGTCCGACGAGGGCTCGCTCGACGCCAGGACCGGGATCCCTGCCTCGCGCGCCGCCTTGAGCGCGCGGACCTTGTTGCCCGCGAGCTCGAGGACCTCGGCGGGCGGTCCCACGAACGCGATGCCGGCCTCCTTGCAGGCGCGGGCCAGGTCCGGGTTCTCCGAGAGGAAGCCGTAACCGGGGTAGATCGCGTCGGCGCCCGCATCCTTGGCGACGCGCACGATCTCCTCGATGTCGAGGTAGGCCCGGACGGGGTGCCCCTCCTCGCCGATCCGGTACGCCTCGTCGGCCTTCAGCCGGTGCTCGGAGTTTCGATCCTCGTAGGGGAAGACGGCCACCGTCCGGGAGCCGAGCTCGTACGCTGCGCGAAACGCCCGGACCGCGATCTCCGCGCGGTTGGCGACCAGAACTTTCGAGAACACCAAGTACCCCATCCGTCATCGTGGGTCGGGTACGGGACCGTCGCGAGAAGAGGTCCACGCACCCGCTCGTCACGGGCGTCGCTCCGGCACGAGCCGGGACGCCCACAGGCGATCTTCGCACGGCTTCTTCACGGTTCGGGCACCAGGACGTCGCGAGCGGCCGCGAATGTGGCCTGCGACACGGGCGAGCCCCGCCCTGCGGAGGCAGGACGGGGCTCGTCGGAGGGTGTGAGCGACCTGGGTTCAGCCCGCTGTTCGTGCCCGACGGCGCAGCGCCAGCTCGTCCTGCGTAGGACTGCTGGGGGCGTCCTCGGTGTCCGCGAGGGACTCGGTCGGCATCTCGCTGAGCGTGCCCTCGACCTCGCGCCAGACCCGGCCGACCGCGATGCCGAAGACACCCTGCCCACCTTGGACGAGGTCGACGACCTCGTCCGGCGAGGTGCACTCGTAGACGCTCGCGCCGTCGCTCATGAGCGTGATCTGCGCGAGGTCCTCGACTCCGCGCTCGCGCAGGTGGTCGACCGCGGTGCGGATCTGCTGCAAGGAGACCCCGGTGTCCAGGAGTCGCTTGACGATCTTGAGGACGAGGATGTCGCGGAAGCCGTAGAGACGGTGGGTGCCCGAACCGCTGGCGGGACGGACCGTCGGCTCGACGAGCCCCGTGCGCGCCCAGTAGTCGAGCTGGCGATAGGTGATGCCGGCGACACGGCAGGCCGTCGGCCCGCGGTACCCGGTGTTCGTGTCGTGCTCGGTGATGTCCTCACCGAACAGCAGGCCCTGTGCCGCATGGGGAACGGGAGCACCCGGCTCCGCGCTGGCTCCACCGCTGCTGTTCACTGTGCCTCCAAGGGTGATGTGGACTCCACGCTAGGCCCGTGACCGGAGGCCGTCAACGACTGAGCCTCCGAAGTCCGGGCGTGTCGCAGGTGACCGGGAGGCCCTGGAGGCCTCCCCTGGCCCGGCGAACCCTTCCCAGACCTCAGGTCGAGATTGAGTGTCCAAAATAGACGCTTGTGCGCCTATTGTCTCAGGTAAAGCCTGAATGTCACGCGTCCCTTTCGGGGGTTTCGGGCGTTTCCCCTTCCTCGGGTGGACCGAAGTCCTCGGGCGTCACGTGATCCAGGAAATCGCGGAACCGCTCCATCTCCCGTTGCTGCTCGCCGTCGACGAGCTCGACGCCCGCGAGTGCCACGATCTCCGCCGAGCACAGCACGGGGCTCCCGGTCCGCACCGCGACGGCGATCGCGTCCGACGCTCGCGCGTCGACGCGCACCCCTGTTCCCAGCACCATATCGGCGTAGAAGATCCCGTCGTCGAGGGCCACGATCTCGACACGCGTGAGCTCGACGTCGAGCGCGTCCAGGACGTTCCTCAGGAGGTCGTGCGTCATGGGCCGCGGCGCGCTCAGGTGGGCCTGGGCCATCGCGATCGCGCTCGCCTCCCGTGGCCCGATGATGATCGGCACCACGAGCTCGGCCGCCGGGTCGAGAAGGAGGACGACGATCTCCTGACCCGCGCCCTGCTGCTGGCGCACGCCGAGGACCTCCACGGGGACCATCGGCACCTTGTCGCTCACGTCTCCACCGTACGACGCGTGGCCCGCTCCGTCAGGAGCAGGACCGTGCTGCGTCCGCGAAGCACCGCGCCCCCGGTACGTGGGTACGTACCGGGGGCGCAGGTGAACTGTGCCTCAGTTCGTGAGGTCGCCCACTCCCTGGCGGACCCAGACGGTGTGCAGCTTGGCGAAGAGCTCGCCGACCTCGCCAGCCAGAGCGCTGGCGTGAGCGCGGGCCGAGGCGCTCTGCTGGCTACGCCACGGCGCGACGACCTGCTCGACCAGACCGACGTGCCGATCGGCCGACGTGCGCAGGAGACGGAGGTGTCGCGGTTCGATCCCGTACTCGGACAGCGCGGCCGCGAGCTGGACGACCTCGAGCGACCAGGCGTCGAGCTGCCCCCCGGGTGCCTGGCGAAGCACCCCCGCGGAGATGAGCCCCTCGACGAGCGAGACGTCCACCTCGGCGGTCGAGGCCAGGGACGCGACGGTGTACTTCTGCCGCGTGGCCCCACGCTCGGGCTCGCCGCCGCTCGTCGCGAGACGAGGTGCGGGGTTCTCCACGACCTCGCCCTCGTCAAGAGCCGCCAAGTTCTCCTTGATGACCTTGAGCGGGAGGTAGCGGTCGCGCTGCTCGAGCAGGACGTACCTCAGACGCTCCACGTCGGCCGGGCTGTACTGACGGTAGCCCGACGGCGTGCGCTCGGGGTCGATCAGGCCCTGCTCCTCGAGGAAGCGCAGCTTGGAGTGGCTGACCCCCGGGAACTCCGTGCGCAGAGCTCGCAGAACGTCCGAGATGCGCATGGTCGCGCGCCGCGAGATGCCGTGGGGCCATCTCTCGGTGGAGTCCTCGACCTCGTGGTCCGCCAGGGCCCGGGCGGCGTGCGCACCGGCCCCGCCGAACCGGTCCTCGTGTCCCCAGGGGGAACGTGCCGGTTGGTTCACGGGTGCTCTGCCGCACCTTCCGCCGGGCCCGCGGGCTCGTCCACGACGGGGCTGGCGTAGAAGGTCAGGCGGTACTTGCCGATCTGGACCTCGTCGCCGGTCACCAGGTTCACGGCATCCACCCGGTTGCGGTTCACGTAGGTCCCGTTGAGGGAGCCGATGTCACGCACGACGAACTGCCCCCCCTCGCGCACGAACTCGGCGTGCTTGCGCGAGACCGTGACGTCGTCGAGGAAGATGTCCGCGTGCTCGCTGCGGCCTGCGACGACCCGGTCGGCGTCCAGCAGGAAGCGCGAGCCGACGGCCGGTCCCCGCTGCATGACGAGCAGCGCAGAATGGCGCGGCAGTGCCGAGATGGCGGTCTGTTCCTCAGCAGTGAGGCTGCCCGGCTGCAGGCCGTCGTCGATCGGAAGCTCGATTCGTCCGAACGTGACGGTCGTATCGCTGCCTCCCCGGCGCGGCTCCGCAGATTCACCTGGAGTGGTCATCTCGCCTCCTCGGGAGTTTTTACGCATTCAGAGCAAAATACCTTGGGGGGAAGTTACTACACCTACCGGGCTCCCGGGTACAGGGAACGCGGTGAGGCGGAGGAATGCCGCCCAACGCGACCAACCTACCCCGACGGACGGGTCCGAGAGAAGAATCCGTGCACGTCAGGAGGCATGACGAGGGTCAGCTGCCGTCCTCGGCGGGGACCGGCGTCGCGAACTGCGGAGCCTGCGGCTCACGCGTCGCGTCGACCGTCACGAGCTCCTCCTGGGTGATCGTCGGCATGGCGCCGGCGGTCCGGACGGTGGCCATGGCTCCGCCGGGGATCTCGAGGGCCGTCTCGAGCGTCGACGGGTCGCCGATCACGGTCCACCGGTACGGCGAGGTGATCTTCTGGCCGTCGACGACGATCCCCCCGTCCCTGTCCTCGAAATAGCTGCTCGTGACGAGACGGACGCCGTTGACCTCGATGACCTCGGCTCCTGCGTTGCGCAGCTCCTCGAGGATGTTGAACATCTTGGGGGCCGTGAGCGGCTGGCCGGGCTCGACGATCGACAGCTCGATCCCCGGCCCCTCGGCCGGCAGGCGGCCCGAGAGGATCCCCTGCGACTCGGACTGCTTCTGTGCCAGCTCGAGAGCCGCCTGCTTCTGCCCCGAACCCGACTTGAGCTCGTCCCGTGTCGACTGGAGGGTCGCGACCCGCTCCTCGAGCTCGTTCGCGCGCTGCGTGACCTCGTCGAGAAGACGCACGAGGTCGCTCTGACGCAGCGACGAGAGCTGCTGCTCCTGCGTCTGGCTCACCTGGACGGCGAGCGCGAAACCGAGGAGCGCGCACAGCAGGCCTGCGAGCAGCTTGGAACGGGTGAGCTGGGGACGCATCGCGTGCCCGAGCTTGGACCACCCCCCCGAGGAACCTGCAGAGGGCGTCGCCGCCGCCTCGTGGCGACCTTGCGGCGTCGGGCGTGGGTGTGGCGAGGACTGCGGCTCCGCCGTGCCGTCCTGCCCGACGGCGTGCTCAGCGCCCGGCACCGGGGCGTCCGTGGGCGCGCTGGTCTTCCCGGTCGAGGCGGTGACCGCCTCGACGGCCCCCGTGACCGCCGGCGGCCCGTAGCGAGCCTGCACGACGGCCGCGGTGACCGGTTCGGGCGTCGAGGGTGTCGCGGCGGGGGCGGCGTCGGGAAGGCGGCCTGTGACGCCGGGGTCGTCGGACGTGTCGTCCGCGCGATCGTCGACCTGATCGTCGGACGAGACGGGCGGCTCCGGGGCCTCGGGCTCGACGCCGGGCTCGTGCGGTGCTGCGACGCCGGGCTCGACCTCCTCGACCTCCTCGACCTCCTCGGGTTCGTCGGCGGTCTGGGCCTCGTCCGTGGACGGGACGGGCTCGGTCGTCGCTTCGACGGCGTCCTCGTGCGAGGTGTCTTCGACCGGGGAGTCCTCGGGCAACGGAGCGTCGTCGGGCGTCGGGTGCTGAGCCATCGCGGGTCCTAGGCCTTGAACAGGTGCCGGCGGATGGCAGCGGCGTTGGAGAAGATGCGGATGCCGAGGACGACGACGACACCGGTCGACAGCTGCGTGCCCACGCCGAGCTGGTCACCGAGGAAGACGATGAGTGCTGCCACGACGACGTTGGACAGGAACGAGACGAGGAAGACCTTGTCGTCGAACAGTCCGTCGAGCATGGCGCGCAGGCCGCCGAAGAGAGCATCGAGCGCGGCGACCACCGCGATGGGCAGGTAGGGCTGGAGCGCTACGGGCACGGTGGGCTGGAGCACGAGCCCCGCCACGACGCCCAGGACCAGTCCGACGACTGCGATCATTCCGTGCTCTCCTGCTCTGCGGGTGAACTGTCGGTGCCCGCGGGCTCGTCGCCCCCGGTTGCGGTGGAGTCTACGGCGTACGCGTAGTAGAGGCGCTGCACCCCGTTGCCGGGCAGCGAGAGCTTGCTCTGCGCGACGCGGCTCTGCTGGATGCCCCAGGCCTGGCTGATGGTCATCAGGTAGTCCTGCGCGGCAGACCGGGCGAACGCGGTCTCGAGGGTGTCCGGATCCCCGATCGCCTCGACGCGGTACGGGCCGATCAGCGGCTGGAGGTCCACGAGGATCGCCTCGCCCGCGCTGCGCACGGCGCTGAGGGGGGTCAGGCGCTGGCCGTTGATCGCGATCGCTTCCGCCCCCGAGGCCCAGAGGCCGTTGACGACGTGCTGGAGGTCCATGTCCTGGACCTTCTTCTGGAACGAGTCCTCGTCGGACGCCCCGAGCCCTGCCGGCGCGTCCTTGAGCGTCACGACGATCCCCGGCCCCGTCACCGCGATCGAACCGTTGGTCACGCCGTCGACCTTGAGGGACTCCAGGAGGGCAGGGTCGACGTCGGAGAGCGCGACGTTCTGGAGGGCCTCGGTCTCCTCGCTCAGGGCCGTGGCCCGTGCGGTGAGCTCGTCGACGGTCTCGCGACGATCGGTGATCTCGTCCTCGAGAACCTGCCGGGCGGCGATCGCCGATCCCTGGGGAGCCCTGAGGTCGACCGTGGCCGTCGTCGTGACGAAGCCGAGCAGGATGCCCAGCGTCACGACGAGGAGCCAGGCGCGGGGGCCCTTCGACTGCTCCTGGCCGCTCGCGCGGCGCGCGGCGGCCTCGGCGTAGCCGGGGTCGAGCGGGCGGTCCATGACCTCGGTCAGCAAGGTCATCGATGCGTCGACCCGTGGGGGGCGGCGGGTCGCCGGCGCGTCGTTGCGGGGGGCGTTGGTCATCCTGCGGCCGTGTCCTGAGGGTCGGGGCGGTGGCTGGGGGCGAGGAGCTGTCGGGTCTGGCGGACGTACTGGAACCCGGCGAGCCAGTAGAGGCCGACGCCCCACCAGGTGAACGCCCAGCCGATGATCGAGGCCGTGGCGCCCAGGGCGCCCGGGCTCTCGGCGAGCAGGAGCAGGGGGAAGGCGTAGAGCAGCGCGAACGTGGCGGCCTTGCCGACGAAGCTCACGGGCAGCGGGCCGTACCCGTGACGTGTGAGCGCCGGCAGCAGAGCCAGCAGCGTCAGGTCCCGGGCCACGATGACCAGCACGAGCCACAACGGCACGACGTCGCGCCAGGCGAGGCCGAGGAGCGTCACGAAGATGAAGAGCCGGTCGGCTGCCGGGTCGAGCATCTGCCCGAGCTTGGTGACCTGGTTCAGGCGGCGCGCGAGGACGCCGTCGAGCCAGTCCGACGCCCCGGAGATCGCCAGGACCGCGAGCGCCCAGGCGTCGTCGCCGCGGACGATGAGGACGGCGAAGAGGGGGACGAGGGCGAGCCGGAGGAAGCTGATGGCGTTGGGGATGGTGAGGATGCGTGAGCTGACCTCTTGCCCTGCTGCCACGCCCACCGTCCGTTGCTCACTGCGTCTTGCGCATCGCTTGTCCGTCTTCATCCTACGGGTGGTCATCCTAGGGGCGTGGGTGCGGGTTGGTGGGGCATTTGAGGGGTCGCTCGGGGTGTTCTTCCGGGTTTGACCTGTTTTGTGTGGGACGTGGTGTGTGTGACAGCGGCGTTGCGGAACTCGGTTCGCGTGCGGGGCGTTGTGTGTGTGCTGGTTCGCGTGCGCCCGTACGGGTTCTGGGGTGTCCGGGGCCTTGTGGTGGAGGTCACCGGGGCTCGGCACCCTGTGGGGGACGGGTGTCGCGTAGACTGGCAGCACAATCTGGAGTTCGTCGCTGTTCCCGCGTGTTCGTGTGAGTGTGGCCCGCCGCTTTGCTGAGCGGGCGAGTCACCGGTGTGTGTTCGGGAGTGCGGCCAGTGGAGAGCCGACTTGGCAACCACGCGTAACTCCCACCCTCAGCGAAACGGTTGAACACATCTCTATGTCTCTTGACACCTCTGCGCCCTCGTACGCCTCGGACCAGGTCGACTCCGCCCAGACGCCGGCTCCTGCCGAGCAGTCGGGCCCCACGTTCGCGGACCTCGGTCTGCCCTCGAACATCCTCCAGGCCGTGACGGACCTGGGCTTCACCATTCCTTCCGCCATCCAGGAGCGGGCGATCCCCGCGCTGCTCTCGGGGCGTGACATCACGGGCGTCGCCCAGACCGGTACGGGCAAGACGGCCGCGTTCGGTCTGCCGATGCTGGCTGCGATCGACCCGAACCTGGGCCGGGTCCAGGGTCTGGTCCTGGCTCCGACGCGTGAGCTCGCGATGCAGGTCGCCGAGGCCATCGAGAGCTTCGCCAAGCACGTGCCGGGTATCGAGGTCGTCGCGGTCTACGGTGGCTCCCCGTACCAGCCTCAGCAGCGTGCGCTGCAGCGTGGCGCCCAGATCGTCGTCGGGACCCCCGGCCGTGTGATGGACCACCTGGAGCGTCGCAGCCTCGTGCTCGACGACATCCGTTACCTGGTCCTGGACGAGGCCGACGAGATGCTGCGCATGGGCTTCGCCGAGGACGTCGAGAAGATCTTCGGTCAGGCTCCGCGCGAGCGTCAGGTCGCCCTGTTCTCCGCGACCATGCCGGCCCCGATCCGTCGCGTGGCGGCCCAGCACCTGAACGACCCGGTCGAGATCGCGGTCACCCGCCAGTCCTCGACGGTGACCTCGGTGCGTCAGACGTACTCGGTCGTGCCGTTCCGTCACAAGACCGGTGCCCTGGTGCGCGTGCTCGCGACGTCGGACGCGGACGCGGCGATCGTGTTCACCCGTACCCGTGGCGCGGCCGAGGAGGTCGGCTCGGCTCTCGTCGAGCGCGGCATCTCGGCGGCCACGATCTCGGGTGACGTGGCGCAGAAGGACCGCGAGAAGATCGTCGAGCGTCTGCGCTCGGGCGCCCTGGACGTGCTGGTCGCGACGGACGTCGCGGCGCGCGGCCTGGACGTGGACCGTATCGGCCTGGTCGTGAACTTCGACCTGCCCGGTGAGCCTGAGGCGTACGTGCACCGCATCGGTCGTACGGGCCGTGCCGGTCGTACGGGCGAGGCCCTGAGCTTCGTGACGCCGGGCGAGCGCAACCGCCTGAAGTTCATCGAGAAGACGATCCGTGCGACGCTCGAAGAGGTCGACGTGCCCTCCCCCGCGGACGTCTCCGCGCACAAGGCGCGCCGCATCCTCGGTCAGGTCGCCGAGCGTCAGGCCGCCGGCCGTCTGTCGATGTACCGCGACCTGGTCGCGGCGTACGTCGCGGAGTCGGACGTGGACCCGATCGACCTGGCTGCCGTCCTGGTGGCCCTGTCGGTCGGCGACGACGGCCCCAAGGCCCGTGAGGAGCAGGAGCTCTTCGAGGCGCAGCGCGCCGAGGCCAAGAACGCCCGCCGTGAGCGCGAGTCGCGCCCCTACGGCGACCGTGACTCGCGCGGTCCGCGCGAGGGTGGTCGTGGCGGCGAGCGTGGCATCCGCCGCGACGTCGTCGGTACCCGCTACCGCCTGGCCGTCGGGCACACGCACGGCGCTCAGCCGTCCGGCATCGTCGGCGCCCTGACGAACGAGGGTGGCCTCAACGGCAAGGACCTCGGCAAGATCGACATCTTCCCGAGCTTCTCCCTCGTGGACATCGCGACCCCGCTCGACTCGGCGACGATCGACCGCATCTCGCGGGCGCGTGTCGCCGGCAAGTCGCTGCGCATCCAGGTCGACCAGGGCGCGCCCCAGGGCAGCCGCGCACCGCGCGCCGGTGGCTCCGCGCCCCGTTCGGGCGGCTACTCGGGCCACGGCCCGGCCGGTCGCTACGACGAGCGTCCCGAGCGTGGCGGCGAGCGCAAGGCTCCCCGCTACCGCACGGGTGAGCGCTGATCGATCGCTCGGCCTGACACCGGGCCGCTGAGCACGAACGTGAGGGCCCCCGGAACCGCCAGGTTCCGGGGGCCCTCACGCGTTCCGGGGCGGCGCGGGTCAGGTACGCAGGTTTCGGGAGGTAGGCGGAGACCGGACGGGCAGGAGTGCCCGACGGCGCCGCGTCAGCCCTCGGGTGCCTCCCCCAGGGCCTGGACGAGGGCCGCGAGGCGGGCGGCCTCGTTCTCGCTGCGGCGCGCCCCGTCCGCGCGCTGGATGCCCATGACCGCGAGCGCCTTGCCGTCGGAGAGGTCCAGGCGCACCCAGGGGTCGCCGGGGCCGAAACGTACCGAGAGGACCTCTGCCCATTCCAGGCGGCGGGTGAAGACGATGTTGTGGACGGTGAGCTGCTCAGGGGTCACGGTGGCCCGGACCTGGCCCAGGCGCCACAGGATGAGCGCGCAGAAGGCCCCGACCCCGATCGTGGCGGCCTTGTTCCACCCGGAGTCGGTCCCGGGGCCGGTCGCGACGAGGGCGACGAACGTGCACCCGGCGAGGATCACGACGGCGGCCGTGTACGCCACGGCGGTGCCCCAGCGGGGCCGGAAGGGGGCGTAGGGGTTGCCGGGCAGGTCCCCGGGCGGTGGTGCGACGTAGCTGCTCACGTCTTCATCCTCCCCCGTGCGCGGGGCCGGGTCGACGGCCCGGGTGCCGCGGACCTCGTCCGTCCTGTGACCGCGTCGCGGGGCGTGGCCTGCGGGTGAGGGACCATGGGGCGTGCCCACCACCCGTGCCCTGCGTCTCGACGACGCCGCTGCCCTGGCCGACCTCCTGCGCACCAACCGGGAGTTCCTGGCCCCGTTCGAGCCCGAGCGGGGCGAGGAGTGGTTCACGCTCGCGGGTCAGCGCGCGAGCGTCGCCGCGGCCCTGGCGCAGGAGCTCGCGGGGAGCGTCGTGGCCCGGGTGGTCGTGGACGAGGGCGGGCAGGTCGCCGGCTGGACCATCGCGTCGGGGATCGTGCGGGGCGCCCTGCGCTCGTGCGCCCTGGGGTACTGGGTGGACGAGGCGCGCAACGGGCGGGGTCTGGCGACCGCGGCCGTGGGCGAGATGGTCGACCACGCGTTCGGGCCGCTGGGCCTGCACCGGGTGCAGGCGGAGACCCTCGTGCACAACGTCGCGTCCCAGCGGGTGCTCGAGCGCAACGGGTTCACCCGGTACGGTCTGGCCCCCGGCTACCTGCAGATCGCGGGCCGCTGGCAGGACCACGCCATGTTCCAGGTGCTGGCGAGCGACGAGCGACCGGGGCGCTGAGGTTCCGCGCGCGGTCGGCGGGCACGGTCGGCCGTCGACCCGTGGATCCCGTGCCGGGGACGGCGGCGCTCGCGCCGGGGGCGTCGTCGGGCATGCTGCCGGGGGCCGGAGACGACGCTGCCCGGTGACCCCCGCTTGCGCAGGGGGTCACCGGGCAGCGTCACCGGACGGGGTGGCCCGTGGGCTCAGAGGCGGCAGGCGTGGATCGAGGTGACCAGGATCGCGCGCGCCCCGACCTCGTAGAGGGCGTCCATGAGCTTGTTCGTCTGGTCGCGGCGCACCATGGCGCGCACGGCCGCCCAGTCGCGGTCGTGCAGCGGGGAGACCGTCGGGGACTCCAGGCCGGGCGTCAGGGCCACCGCGGCCTCGACGAGGTGCGCGGGCACGTCGTAGTCCATCAGGACGTACTGACGGGCCGTGAGGACGCCCAGCAGGCGGCGCGTGAGCGTCTCCAGGCCCGCGGAGACCGCGTCGTCGCCCACCGAGGCCGGGCGGATCAGGACGGCCTCGGACTTCAGGATCGGGTCGCCGAAGACCTCCAGGCCCGCCCCGCGCAGGGTCGTGCCCGTGGACACGACGTCCGCGACGACGTCGGCGATGCCGAGCTGGACCGCGGACTCGACCGCACCGTCCAGGTGCACGACCGAGGCCGTGACCCCGTTGGCGCGCAGGTGGTTCTCCACCAGGACCTCGTAGGACGTGGCCACGCGCAGGCCCTCGACCTGGTCGAGGGCCGTGATGGTGCCCACGGGGGCCGCGTACCGGAACGTGGAGCCCGCGAAGCCCAGCTGCATGTGCTCGACGGCCGCCGCCCCCGAGTCGAGGAGCAGGTCACGGCCCGTGATGCCGGCGTCGACCGTGCCCGTGCCCACGTACACCGCGATGTCACGCGGGCGCAGGAAGAAGAACTCGACGTCGTTGTCCGGGTCCGCGAGCACGAGCTCACGGGTGTCGCGGCGCTGGCGGTAGCCGGCCTCGCGGAGCATGTCGACGGCGGGCTCGGACAGGGAGCCCTTGTTGGGAACGGCGATGCGGAGCACGAGATCCTCGCGTTTCTTGGGGAGTTCGGGGGACGGGGCGGTCAGGACGACCGATCACCCGGTCGGCGCGCCCGCGACGGCGGGCACGCAGGGACGGACGGTGGACGACGGACATGCGTGAGGGAAGCGACCCGGGTGCCTGGGCCCCCGTGCGCCTCCCCCTGGACCCGGACCTGGCCGGGCTCACAGATGCTTGTACACGTCCTGCAGGGTCAGGCCCTTGGCCAGGAGCAGCACCTGCACGTGGTACAGGAGCTGGGAGACCTCCTCGGCCGTCTTGTCGTCACCCTCGTACTCGGCCGCCATCCACACCTCGGCGGCCTCCTCGACGATCTTCTTCCCGATCGCATGGACACCGGCATCCAGCTCCGCAACCGTGCCGGAACCGGCGGGTCGGGTGGTGGCCTTCTCGGTGAGCTCGGCGAACAGCCCTTCGAACGTCTTCACCCGACCAGGGTAGTCGCCCCGTGACCGGCGGGCCCAACCGTCCCGCCCACCGGTCACCCGTCGTTCCCGCGCCCTGTCACCCGCCCTGACGACGAGGGTCGACGTCAGGGCGAGCGACAGGGCGAGCGACAGACGCAGGAGACGTCAGAGGTCGCGCAGCGCCACGACCGTCGCGATGGCCGCCTCGACGGCCTCGGCCCCCTTGTCCTCGCGCGAGCCCGGCAGCCCCGCACGGTCCAGCGCCTGCTGCTCGTCGTCGCACGTGAGGACCCCGAAGCCCACCGGGACCCCCGTGCGCACCGAGACGTCCGTCAGGCCCGTGGTCGCGGCCGAGCACACGTACTCGAAGTGCGGGGTACCCCCACGGATCACGACGCCGAGCGCGATCACCGCGTCCGTGCCGCGCTCGGCCGCCCGCGCCGCGGCCACGGGCAGCTCGAACGAGCCCGGGACGCGGATCTCCTTGACGTGCGTGACGTTCGCGGCCGCGAGCGCCCGGCGGGCCCCCGCGAGGAGGCCGTCCATGACCTCGGTGTGCCAGCTGGCGGCGACCACGGTGATCCGTAGCCCGGTGCCGTCGACGGTGATCTGGGGTGCTCCTGCGCCGCTCATCGGTCGCTCTCCTCGGTGGTGGTGGGTGTGGTGGGGTCGGTCGGGACGGGCCCGGTGCCCTGCTCGGGCGTGATCTCCAGGGTGTCCAGGAGGTGGCCCATCGCGACCTTCTTGGTCATGAGGTACCCGTGGTTGTGCTCGCCGTGCCCGACCTCGAGCCGGTGGGCGTCCACGACGTCGATGCCGTGCGCGGCCAGGCCGGTGACCTTGGCCGGGTTGTTCGTCAGCAGCGTGACGCGGTCCAGGCCCAGGTCGGTCAGGATCGCGGCTGCAGCCCCGTACTCGCGCCGGTCCACGGGCCAGCCGAGCTCGAGGTTGGCCTGGACGGTGTCGAAGCCCGCGTCCTGGAGCTCGTAGGCGCCGATCTTGGCGAGCAGGCCGATCCCGCGGCCCTCGTGCCCGCGCAGGTACACCACGGCCCCGCCCTGGGCGGCCACGCGCTCCATGGAGGCCTGCAGCTGGGGGCCGCAGTCGCAGCGCAGCGACCCGAACGCGTCCCCGGTCAGGCACTCGGAGTGCACGCGCACGAGCGGCGCGGCGACCGTCGCGCCCGGAGCCGGGTCGACGGCGCCCCCTCCCCCGGCGGGCACGGCCACCGGCACCAGGGCCACGTGCTCGGCCCCCGTGCGCAGGTCGCGGTAGCCGTGGACGCGGAAGTGCCCGTGCGCGGTGGGCAGGTCCGCGACGCTCGTGGCCTGCACGCGCGGCGCGGACGACGGCCCGGCCTCGTGCTCGGGCACGACGGGGTCGTGCTCGCGGCGCCAGGCGATGAGGTCCGCGATGGTGATCAGGACCAGGCCCGCCTCCTGCGCGGCGTGCGCGGCGTCGTCGAGCCGCATCATGGTGCCGTCGTCGTTGACGAGCTCGGCGATGCCCCCGACTTCCCCCGCCCCGGCCAGGCGCACCAGGTCCACCGCGGCCTCGGTGTGCCCGGCACGGTGCAGTACCCCGCCGGGCACGGCGCGCAGGGGCAGGACGTGCCCGGGGCGGATGAGGTCGCCCGAGCCCGAGGCCGGGTCGGCCAGGACGTGCAGGGTCCGGGCACGGTCGGCCGCGGAGATGCCCGTGGTCACTCCCGTGGCCGCGTCGACCGTGACCGTGTACGCCGTGCGCCGCGGGTCCTGGCTGTGCGGGACCATGAGCGGCAGGTCCAGGGCGTCGGCGCGCGCGGCCGGCATGGGCGCGCACAGGTAGCCCGAGGAGTGGCGGATCGTCCACGCGACCCACTCGGGGGTCACGGTGCGGGCCGCGAAGACCACGTCGGCCTCGTTCTCACGGTCCGGGGAGTCCGCGACCAGGACGGGGCGCCCCGCGCGGATCGCGTCCAGGGCCTCCTCGACGGTGCCGGTGCGCACAGGGTCCACGTGCGGTGCCGCGGCGCGGGCTGCGGGGTCGCGGGGTTCGTGACTGTCCGGGACGGTGTTCATGGCGGTGCTCATTCCTGTGCTGCGCTCGTACCGAGCAGGTCGGCGGCGGTCGTCGCGCCTGGGGCGCCGGACGCGTGGGTCCCGCGAGCGCCCAGCAGGCGCTCGACGTACTTGGCGATCACGTCGACCTCGAGGTTGACCCGGTCCCCCGGCACGAGCGAGCCGAGGATCGTGGCCTCGAGCGTCGTGGGGATCAGGGAGACGCCGAACGTGGTCTCGTCCACGTGCGTCACGGTCAGGGAGACGCCGCTGACCGTGATCGAGCCCTTCTCAGCGACGTAGCGGGTCAGGCCGGCGGGCGCGGACAGGACCAGGTCGTCCCACCGCTCGCCCGGCGTGCGGCGCACGAGCTCGCCGACGCCGTCGACGTGGCCCTGGACGATGTGCCCGCCCAGGCGCGTGTCGGCGCGCACGGCCCGCTCGAGGTTCACGGGCGAGCCCGCGACCAGGTCGCCGAGCGCGGTGCGGCGCAACGACTCGGGCATCACGTCGGCCGTGAACGTGCCGTCCTGTCCCACGCCCGTGACGGTCAGGCACACGCCGTTGACGGCGATCGAGTCGCCCAGGTGCGCGTCCGAGGTGGCGAGGGGGCCGTGCACGGTCAGGACCGCGTCGGACTCCTGGCCGCCCGGGAATGCGATCTCGCGGACCGTACCGATCTCTTCGACGATTCCGGTGAACATCAGCTCTCCTGTTCGGGGGTGGTGCTGGGGACGGTGGTCGGGTGGTGGGCGGAGGGCGAGGCGCGGGCCACGACCAGGACGTCCGCGCCCAGGCGGCGCACGTCGTGCGTGACGAAGCGCGGGGCGCCCGCGAGCGTGGTCACGCCCAGGTCGCCCACCGCGCCCAGGCCCGCGCCCAGCAGGACCGGCGCGAGGTAGGCGTGGATCTCGTCGACGGCCCCGGCCGCGAGGAACGCGGTCGCCAGGCCGGGGCCGCCCTCGACCAGGACGTGGCGGGCCTCGCGCCCGGCCAGCTCGGCCAGGACCGCGCGGACGTCGCGCGTGCGCAGGTGCAGCACGGGGCCGCCGCCGTCGGTGGTCCAGGACCCTCCTGGCGCGAGCCGCACGTGCGGCGGGAGGTCACGGAGCCCGACGACGACCCGCACCGGCTGATGCCCCGCGAGCCCGGGCTCCAGCCCGACCACCCCACCAGCGGCGCGCACCGGCCGGTGCCCCGCGAGCCCCGCCTCGTGCTCGCCCTCGGCGGCCCCACCCGGTGCCGGCACGGGGGTGCGCGCCGTGAGCGACGGGTCGTCGGCCAGGACCGTCCCGGTGCCCACGAGGATCGCGTCGACCTGTGCCCGCACCCGGTGGGCGTGCTCGCGCGCGGCCGGTCCGGTGATCCACTGCGAGGTGCCGTCCGCCGCGGCGACCCGCCCGTCCAGGGTCGTGGCGAGCTTGAGGGTCACGTACGGGCTCCCCCGGCGCACGGCCACCAGCCACGGGCCGAGCAGGCGCTCGCCCTCGGCCTCGCGCAGCCCCGCGGCGACGCGCACCCCGGCCGCGCGCAGGCGCTCGCCGCCGCCGGTCGCGACGGGGTTCGGGTCCCCCACGGCGTACACGACCTCCGCCACGCCCGCGTCCAGCAGCGCCTGCGCGCACGGCCCGGTGCGTCCGGTGTGGTTGCAGGGCTCGAGCGTCACCACGGCCGTCGCGCCGCGCACGTCCACGCCGCGCTCGCGGGCGTCGGCCAGGGCCGCGGCCTCGGCGTGCGGGCTGCCCGCGCCCCGGTGGAAGCCCTCGGCGAGCACCGCCCGGGGTGCGTCGTCCACGGGGCCGGGAGCGGCGGCGTCGGGCAGGGAGTCCAGCGGGCGGGGCGCGGGTCCCAGCAGGACGGCGCCCACGCGCGGGTTGGGGCCGTGCGCGGGGCCGCGCGCGGCCAGCTCGAGCGCGCGCACCATCGCGGCGTCGATCGTCAGGGTGGGCCTGGCGCCCATGCGTCCTCCTCCCGGTGAGCACGATGCTCCGGGGTGAGGGGTCGGCGACGCCACGGGGACCCCTGAGGGTCCACGGACGTCACGACACCACGGCACAGGGCTCCGCCCCGCGCCGCCACGTACTTCCTCCCATCCGGACTTTCACCGTCGGTCCTGGAGTTCCACCAGGTCAACCACGCCGAGGCGTGGGTCGCGGACTGTCACCGCCGGCTCGGAATTGCACCGACCCCGGAGCACGTGTGTGCGTACTGCTCATGCGCTCGAACCCGGACCTTGCTCACCGAAGGTGCGCGCCGGGCCCGGCTTCTCGTCTCCACCCAGCATGCCACACCGGCGTCGGCCGGCAGGCACGCGGCCCCGCCCGTCCCGCGGGCTGGACCGATGTGAACGGCGTCAGTGCGCGTGGCCCTCCGCGAGCGCCCGCAGGGCCGCGATCTCCTCGGGGATGTTCTGCGCCCCGTAGACCGCGGAGCCCGCGACGAACACGTTGGCGCCGGCCTCGGCCGCGCGCTCGATCGTGGCGCGCGAGACGCCGCCGTCGACCTGGATCCACACGTCGAGCCCTGCCTCGGACACCGCGTCGCGGATGCGGCGGATCTTGGGCAGCGTGCCCTCGATGAAGGACTGGCCGCCGAACCCGGGCTCGACCGTCATGACCAGGAGCATGTCGAACTCGGGCAGCAGGTCCAGGAACGGCTCGACCGACGTCGCGGGACGCAGCGCGAGGCCCGCGCGCGAGCCCAGGCGGCGCAGCTCGCGCGCCAGGCGCACGGGGGCCGTGGCGGCCTCGGCGTGGAACGTGACGGACGCGGCGCCCGCCTCGGCGTAGCCCGGCGCCCAGCGGTCGGGGTCGGCGATCATGAGGTGCGCGTCGATCGGCACCGGGGACACCTGGACCAGGCGCTCGAAGATCGGCAGCCCCAGGGTCAGGTTGGGCACGAAGTGGTTGTCCATCACGTCGACGTGCGCGTAGTCGGCGGTCGCGATCGCGCCCAGGTCGCGCTCGAGGTTCGCGAAGTCGGCGGACAGGATGCTGGGGGCGATGAGTGCGGACATGGGCACCAGCCTAGAGGGCGCCCGCGCCCCGTGCGGAGACGCGGAACGGCCGGGTCGGGTGGCGAGGGCCACCCGACCCGGCCGCGGACGGCAGGTGCTCAGGCCCGACGGCGCAGCAGCGTCAGGTGCATCGCGTCGGTCCCGTGGACGTGCGGCCACAGCTGGACGTCGGTGCGGTCGGCGAGGGGGATGTCGTCCCCCGCGACCTGCCGCACGGCCGCGGCCGCGTCGAGGACCTCGACGTCGTCGCGCCCGGCCAGGACGTCCTTGACCACGAGCTGGGTCTCCGCGAGGTGCGGGGAGCACGTGACGTACCCGACGACGCCGCCGGGGCGCACCGCGTCCAGGGCCGAGCCGAGCAGCTCGCGCTGCAGCGTCGTGAGGGTCGCGATGTCCCCCGGGGTGCGGCGCCAGCGCGACTCGGGGCGCCGGCGCAGCGCCCCCAGGCCGGTGCAGGGTGCGTCGACCAGGACGCGGTCGTACGCGCCGGGCTCCTCGACCCCCACCCGGCGCCCGTCACCCACCTGCACGCGCTCGACCGCGTCCGCGGGCACGGCCGCGAGCGCCTGCTCGACCAGGCGGGCGCGGTGCGGGGCGACCTCGTTCGCGACGATGCGCGCACCCTGCTCGCCCGCGAGGGACGCCAGGAGCGCCGCCTTGCCGCCGGGGCCCGCGCACAGGTCGAGCCAGCGCTCGTCGGGGTTCGCCGCACGGTCGGACCGGTCGCCCGCCGTGGGCGTCGAGGGTGCGGCGGGCAGGGTGGGCACTGCCGCGAACGCGAGCGTCACGAGCTGGCTGCCCTCGTCCTGGACGCCTGCGGCGCCGTGGCGGACCGCGGGGATCGCGGCCGGGTCCGAGCCGGACAGCACCAGGGCCGTGGGGGCCCAGCGGCCGGGTTCCGTGGTGGCGTCCCCGCGCACGTCGTGCGTGACCTCGCCCGCGAGGCGCTCGCGGCCGACCAGGCCGGGGCGCGCCACGAGGGTCACCCGGGGTGCGGTGTTGTCGGCCTCGAGGAGCTCGGCCAGGTCGTCGGCCGAGCGTCCCGTGCCGATCAGGGCCTCGCGCATCGCGCGCGCGATCCACACGGGGTGGGACTGGGTGATCGCGAGGCGCGTGACGTCGTCGGGCGCGTCGGCGGAGATGACCTCGAGCCACTCCTCGAGGGTCGAGCGCGAGATCTTGCGCAGGACCGCGTTGACGAACTGGGCGCTGCCGGCGCCAGCGCGGGCGCGGGCCAGGCCCACGGTCTCCGAGACGGCCGCGTGCTGGGCCACGCGCATGCCCAGGAGCTGGTGGGCGCCCAGGCGCAGCAGGTCGAGCACGTTCGGGTCGACCTGGTCGAGGGGACGGTCCACGCACCGGGAGATGATCGCGTCGTAGCGCCCGCGCAGGCGCAGGGTGCCGTAGGCGAGCTCGGTCGCGAAGGCCGCGTCGCGACCGCGGATGCCGCGCGCGCGCAGCAGGGGCGGCAGGACGAGGTTCGCGTAGGCGTCGGAGGACGCGACCTCCTGCAGGACGTCGAACGCGACGTTGCGCGCGGGGTCGGTCACCTTGGCGCGCTGGGAGGGCGCCGACTCGGACCGTTGTCCCGCGCCCCGGGCGCGCGCCGCGCCGCGCTCGCGGCCCTGGGCGTCGCGGCGGTCGTCGCCGCCGCCGCGCTGGGGGCTTCCGTGGGTGCGTGCCTCGCCGCTCATGCGTGGTCCTTCGTGTCGTCGGGGGTCCCGAGGACGACGTGGTCGCCCAGGCGGGCGCCGCGGGCCCAGTCGGTCGCGGCCATGTGCTTCTTGCCCACGGGGGCGACCTCGCCGAGCGCGACCGCGTGGGTGCCGGTGCCCACGAGGACCTCACGCTTGCCGGCGCGCAGCTCCCCGGGGGCCAGGTCGTCCACGTCGGGGCGCGGCGTGACGGGACCCAGGCCCAGGCGCGCGCCGTCGGGCAGCGTGGTCCAGGCGCCGGGCGCGGGCGTGCAGCCGCGCACCTGGCGGTCGATCGCGAGCGCCGGGTGGGCCCAGCGCACGTGCGCGTCCTCCGGGACGAGCTTCGCGGCGATGCTGACCCCCTCGGCCGGCTGGGCGACCGGGGACGCCACACCGTCCTCGATCGCGTCGAGGGTCGCCACGAGCAGGCCGGCCCCCGAGGTCGCGAGGCGCCCCAGGAGGTCGCCCGAGGTGTCGCGGGGGCGGATGGTCTCGGTCGCGGTGCCCAGCACGGGGCCGGTGTCCAGGCCCTCCTCGAGCAGGAAGGTCGTGGCGCCGGCGACCTCGTCGCCCGCGATGATCGCGCGCTGCACGGGGGCCGCGCCGCGCCAGGCGGGCAGCACCGAGAAGTGCAGGTTGACCCACCCGTAGCGGGGCACGTCGAGCACCTCGCGGCGCAGGATCTGCCCGTACGCCACGACGGGCGCGCAGTCGATCTCGAGGGCCTCGAGCCGGGCGACGAACTCCGCACCGCGGGGCACGTCGGTGATGACCGGGATCCCGGCCTCCTCTGCCCGCACCCGCACGGGACTGGGGGTCAGCCTGCGGCCGCGACCCGAGGGCGCGTCGGCACGGGTCAGGACAGCGACCACCTCGTGCCGGGAGTCGATCAGGGCATCGAGGGCCGGGACGGCCGCTTCCGGGGTTCCGGCGAAGAGCACACGCATGGGGCGAGTCTAGGCGGTGCACCCCTGCCGGCCGCCCCGTCCGGACCCCGCGGGCGGCCCGGACGGGGCGGCCGGTACCCGGGCATCACCGGCGGACCAGGACCGGGCAGAGCGCGGGTCAGGCCTCGGCGACCTGGACGCCGAGCTCTCGCAGCCTCGCCCGCAGCCCCTCGACGTGCTCGAAGCGCAGCGTCCGGAACCCCAGCGCACGGGCGGCCGTGACGTTCGCCACGGAGTCGTCGACGAAGAGCGTGCGCGCGGGGTCCAGGGCGAAGCGCTCGGTCGCGACCTCGAAGATGCGCGGGTCCGGCTTGACGAGCCCCACCCGGCCCGAGACCAGCACGTCCTCCATGAGCCCGACCGCCGGGGCCGCGGGCTCCGCCTCGTGGAACATCTCCGCGGACCAGTTCGTCAGCCCGTACTGCCGGACACCGAGCGTGCGCAGCTCGCGCACCACCTCCTCGGTGCCGGGCACGGGACCGACAAGGCTCGCTGCGAAGTTCTCGGTGTACACGTCGAGGGTCTGCACGTGCTCGGGGTGGTGCTCCGCGAGCTCGCGGCGGGCGTCGGCCCAGGACCGGCCCGCGTCCTGACGCGCGTTGAACGTGGGGAAGTCGACGGCCTCGAAGAAGGTCTCGACGTCGGCACGGGCCATGCGTCCCTCGTAGGCCGCGTACGGGTCCCACGTCACCAGGACGTTGCCGAAGTCGAAGAGCACGGTGTCGATCGCCGGGGCGGGCGCGCTCCCCTCGGGCGCGCCGCCCGGGGTCGTGGACGTGGTGGGGTTCACAGCATCTCCTTGGGGTCGAGCTGGACGCGTACGCTCCCACCTTCTCGCTTGGCAGAGCGCACCGCGAGAGAGGCCGAGAGCTCGCGGGCGAGCCTGCGGCCCTCACGCAGAGGGACACGCACGATGGTGCGCACGGGCGGCTGCAGCGAGGGATCACGCCCAGGACCGCCGCGTGCGGGGCGCCCTGCCCCCTCGGCGACCTCCACGGGCCCCAGCGTCGTCGAGGCGTCCGCGAGGCCCACCCGGGCCACGACCGCGTCCACGGCCTGCCGGTCCCCCGTGACGGCGGCGACCCGCACCGCGGGCGGCAGGTCGAGCTCGCGGCGCTCGGCCAGCTCACGGTCCGCGAACCCCGCCGGGTCCCAGCGCACCAGGGCGTTGGTGGGCCCCGGTGCCGCGTCGCCCACGAGCAGCACCTGCCCGCCCTCGCGGGCCGCGCGCACCAGGCCCGCGGCCGCGAGCCAGCGGTGCAGGGCGTCCTGGGCGACCGCGAGCCCCACGTGCGCGGTGCTCAGCGCGGCGTCGAGCAGCAGCGCGGCGGCGTAGCCGCCCTCGGCCACGGGCTCCGCGCCCGGGGTCGCCACGACCACGGCGGGACGCGGCCCGACGGCGGCGATCACCCCACCCGGGGCGCTCGCGCCCGAGACGCGCACCGCGACGCCCGGGAAGGCGCGGCCGAGCTCCTCGGCCGTGCGCCCCGACCCGACCCGCACCGAACGCAGGCCTGTCCAGTGGCACTCGTCGCACGACCACGCCCCGGCCAGGGCCCCGCACCACGCGCACTGCGGCGGCGCCCCGGGGCCAGGCAGCATGAGCGGCCCGTGGCACGTGCCGCAGTGCGCGGCCGTGCGGCAGCGGGCGCACGCCACGACGGGCATGTAGCCGGCACGCGGGACCTGGACCAGGACCGGCCCGGTGCCCAGGGCGTCCCGCACGGCCCGCCAGGCGGCGCTCGGCAGGCGCGCCGCGGCACCCGCGCCCTCGGACGCGAGCTCGACCGACGTCAGCGCCCGCACCCGCGGGGCCCGCGCACGCAGGACCTCACGCGGCGCGGCGACCTCCCGGGCCCAGCCCGACTCGAGCAGCGCCTGGGCCTGCACCGTGCGGCTCACCGAACCGAGCAGGAACGCGGCCCCCTCCAGCTCGCTGCGCAGCGCGAGGACCTCGCGCGCGTGCGGGTACGGCGAGCGCGGCTCGGCGAGCGTCTCCTCGCCGTCGTTCCAGCACACCACCAGCCCCAGGTCCTGCACGGGCGCGAACGCCGCGGCACGCGTGCCGATCACGATCGGAACCTCGCCGCGCAGCGCCGCGAGGAAGCTGCGGTAACGGGGCGAGGGCCCCTCGTCCGCGGTCAGCCGGACGAACTGCCCGTCCTGGCGCGCCGTGCGGGCCGTGTAGCCGGCGAGCTCGAGCGCCCGCGACATCTGGTCGACGTCCCGCGCGTCGGGCAGCACGACGAGCGCCCCGCGCCCGCCCGTCACGGTCGCGCGCACGGCCTCGGCCAGGGCCAGGGCCCAGTGCTGGACGGCCTGCGCCGGGTCCTCCTCGCCCGCCGGACGATCACGGGGGACGGGCACGCCGTCGGCCACGCGGCCCGGCAGCGCCGTCCAGACCGCGCGCGGGCCCGACCCGCCGACCAGGTGGCTCAGGAACGCGGCCCCGCCGCGATAGGGGGCCCACTCCGAGGGACGCGCCGGGCCGGAGGGCGCCGGTGCCGTGGGGGCGGTCGGTGCCACGGAGGGAGCGGAGCCCGAGGACACGGCGCTCCCCGGGGCGTCGGGGCCGGAGGACGCGCCCGGGGGGCTCGTGCGTTCCCCGTCGGGGACGCTCGGGTCCACCTGGGCGTCCGCGGTCGGCTGCTCGCTGCCCGACGGCGCCGCTTCCGCCCGCGCGTGACGCGGCGGGATCGCGAGACGCAGCACGTCCGAGAGCGTGCCCGCGTAGTGGTCGGCGACCGTGCGGCACAGCCGCGCGACCTGCGGGGTGAGCACCTGCTCGGGCGAGACGAGGCGCTTGAGCGGCACGAGACGACCGTCGTGGTCGCTGCGGTCCGCACGGGCCAGGACGAATCCGTCGACCTCCTGCGGGCCGAACCGCGCCTTGACCCGGACCCCCGGCCGAGCGTCCGCGGCCATCGAGGCGGGCACCAGGTAGTCGAACGTGCGGTCCAGGTGGTGCGGCGACAGGTCGAGGACCACGCGGGCGACCGGCTGGTCGCCCGCGATCTCCAGCGCGCCCACCGGACGCGCGGCCTTGCCCGCCCGCCGGGCGCGAGGGGCCGCCTCGGGAGCGGGGAGCAGCGTGAGCTGCTCCCCCGCGTCCTCGGCGGTGTCCTGGCTGGTCATCGCCCTATCTCAGCACGCGCCACCCACACCGGGGAAGCCGGTGCGACGCGGCTCAGACGGCGGCCTGGAGCGCGGCGACGCGGTCCGTGCGCTCCCACGTGAAGTCGGGCAGCTCGCGACCGAAGTGACCGTACGCAGCGGTCTGCGAGTAGATGGGACGAAGAAGGTCCAGGTCCGCGATGATCGCGGCCGGGCGCAGGTCGAAGACCTCGTCGATCGCGGCACGGATGCGCTCGACCGGGACCGTCTCGGTGCCGAACGTCTCGACGTACAGGCCCACGGGGTGCGCCTTGCCGATCGCGTAGGCGACCTGGACCTCGCAGCGGCGCGCGAGCCCGGCCGCGACGACGTTCTTGGCGACCCAGCGCGTGGCGTAGGCGGCCGAACGGTCGACCTTCGACGGGTCCTTGCCCGAGAAGGCGCCGCCGCCGTGCCGGGCCATGCCACCGTACGTGTCGACGATGATCTTGCGGCCCGTCAGCCCGGCATCGCCCTGGGGGCCGCCGATGACGAACTTGCCGGTCGGGTTCACGAGCAGGCGGAAGTCCGCGACGTCCAGGTCCAGCCCGGCGACGACCGGGGCCACGACGAGCTCGGCGACCTGGGCGCGCAGCGTCTCCTGCAGCACGTCCTCGTCGTGCTGGGTCGAGAGCACCACGGTGTCGAGGCGGACGGCACGGTCCCCGTCGTAGCCGATGGTCACCTGCGTCTTGCCGTCGGGGCGCAGGCCCGGCAGAGACCCGTCCTTGCGGACCAGCGCGAGGCGCTCGGCCAGGCGGTGCGCGAGGAAGATCGGCAGGGGCAGGAGCGTGGGGGTCTCGTCGCTCGCGTAGCCGAACATCAGGCCCTGGTCGCCGGCGCCCTGGGCGTCGAGCGGGTCACGCGAGATGCTCGGGCCCGAGGAGTCGTCTCGCTCCTCCAGGCTCTTGTCGACGCCCTGCGCGATGTCCGGGGACTGCTGGCCGATCGAGACCGACACGCCGCACGAGTCGCCGTCGAAGCCGATCGCGGAGGACGTGTACCCGATGCCCTTGACGACGTCGCGGATGATCTGCGGGATCTCGACGTACGCGTTGGTCGTCACCTCCCCCGCGACGTGGACCAGGCCCGTGGTGACCATGGTCTCGACCGCGACGCGCGAGGTGGGGTCCTGCTCGAGGAGCGCATCGAGGATCGCGTCGGAGATCTGGTCACAGACCTTGTCCGGGTGGCCTTCCGTCACGGACTCGGACGTGAACAGGCGCAGGTCGTCAGAACTCATGGGATCCAGCGTACTGTCCCGCTAGGTGATACGCGGCATCCGACCACTGAGACGTGAAGGAGATCTCAGTCCGTGGTCGCGGCGAGCGGCGGCGAGAGCTTGAGGACCGCGTCCCACACCGCGTCCGCGACCTCGCGCTTGGACCCGGCGGCCTGGGCGACGGTCTCGCCCTGCGCGTCGACGATCGTGACCTCGTTGGTGTCCGTACCGAACCCTCGCCCGCCACCGACGGGGTTGATCACCAGCAGGTCGGCACCCTTGCGGCGCGCCTTGGCGCGGCCGTGGTGCAGGACGTCGCCGGTGTCGTCGCCAGTCTCGGCGGCGAACCCGACCACGACCTGCCCGGGGCGCAGGCGTTCGCGTGCCAGCTCGGCCAGGATGTCCGGGTTCTCGACGAGCTCGATGGGCGCGGGCCCCTGGCCCGGCACCTTCTTGATCTTGGCCCTCGGGGTCCGGGCCGGACGGAAGTCCGCGACCGCGGCGGTCATGACCACCACGTCGGCGTCAGGCGCGACCGCGCGGACAGCGTCCCGCAGCTCGGCCGTGGACCCCACGCGCACGACGTCCGCGATCCCGTCGAGCGGCTCGGTCAGGTTCGCCCCGACGAGGGTCACATCCGCTCCACGGTCCTGGGCGGCGCGCGCGAGCGCGATCCCCTGGCGTCCGCTCGAGTGGTTCCCGATGAAGCGCACCGGGTCGATCGGTTCGCGCGTTCCGCCCGCCGAGACCACCACGCGCAGCCCGGCCAGGTCCTGCGGAGCCCCGCCGGTGCCCGCCCGACCGGCGACCTCGAGCGCGACGCGGGCGATGTCCTCGGGCTCGGGCAGGCGCCCGGGGCCCGTGTCCTTGCCCGTGAGCCGGCCGCTGGCCGGCTCGATCACGTGGACGCCGCGCGAGCGCAGGGTCGCGACGTTGGCCACGGTCGCCGGGTGCTGCCACATCTCGGTGTGCATGGCCGGAGCCATGACCACGGGGCAGTGCACGGTCAGGAGGGTCGAGGTGAGGAGGTCGTCGGCGCGGCCCGCGGCCGCGCGCGCGAGGAGGTCCGCCGTGGCGGGGGCGACGATCACCAGGTCCGCGCCCTGGCCGAGCGCGACGTGCGCGACCTGCGGGACGTCGTCGAACACCTCGGTGCTGACCTTCTCGCCCGACAGCGCCTCGAACGTGGGCGCACCCACGAAGCGCAGGGCGGAGGCGGTGGGGACGACTCGTACCCGGTGCCCCTGCTCACGCAGGAGACGCAGCAGGAGGACGGCCTTGTAGGCCGCCACTCCCCCGCTGACACCCAGCAGGATCCTCATCGGTACGAGCCCTCCCTCGCGCCCACGCCTCGCACAGAACGTCCGTCCGCCCGGAGGCGGTCGACGATCAGGGAGCCGGGACGTCCACGGTCTCGATGGTGAGCAGGCCCTGGTTGATCTCGCGCATCGCGATCGACAGCGGCTTCTCCTGGTTGCGGGTCTCGACGAGCGGGCCCACGTTCTCCAGCAGGCCCTCGTTGAGCTGGGAGTAGTACGCGTTGATCTGGCGCGCACGCTTGGCGGCGTAGATCACGAGCGCGTACTTGGAGTCGGCGCGCTCCAGCAGCTTGTCGATGGGCGGGTCGGTGATGCCCTCGGGGGCGGCGATGGTTCCGGACACAGTCTCACTCCGTGAGTCAGGGGGACCTGCGACGGTCTGTCAGGGCCGGTGCAGGATGGATGGTTCAGGTACGACGTGCGGACCTTGTACAGCTGGGTCGATCACGAGGTTGCGCGCGCTCAGCACGCACGCGCCTGACGACCAGTCTACTGGGCAGGCACAAATCCTCCCGAGGGACCGATCGCCCTGCCCCGACGGGGCAGGCTCGGGCGTTGGCGCGGGTCGCCTCAGGCGACGGGCGTCAGGCCCATGGCCTCGACGAGCGCGTCGGTCGCCCGGTGCACCTCGTCGTTGACGATCACGACGTCGAACTCGGGCTCTGCGGCCAGCTCGACGCGTGCGGTCGCCAGGCGGCGCTCACGTTCCTCGGGTCCCTCCGTGCCACGGCCCACGAGGCGCCGCTCGAGCTCCTCCCAGCTGGGCGGGGCCAGGAACACGAACCGTGCCTCCGGCATGGAGGCACGGACCTGGCGCGCGCCCTGGAGGTCGATCTCCAGCAGGGCGGGCACGCCCGCCGCCAGCTTCTCCTCGACCGGGCGACGCGGGGTGCCGTACCGGTTGCGTCCGTGCACCACGGCCCACTCGAGCATCTCGCCCTCGGCGACCAGGCGGTCGAACTCCTCGGCCGAGATGAAGTGGTAGTGGACGCCGTCCACCTCGCCCGGGCGCGCCTCGCGGGTCGTCGCGGACACGGACAGCCACACCTGCGGGTAGCGGGCGCGGATGTCCGCGGACACCGTCCCCTTCCCGACGGCGGTCGGGCCCGCCAGGACGGTCAGGCGGGCAGGGTGCTGTGGTGCGGCGGGTGACGAGGCAACCGGCGCAGCGGGTGAAGCGGAAATGTCAGCCAAACCTCTCGATGAGCGCCGCGGACTGGTGGGGGCCCAGCCCGCGGACGCGACGCGTCTCGGCGATCCCGATCTCTTCCATGATCGCCCGGGCCTTCACCTTACCTACGCCGGGGAGCGACTCCAGCAGCGCGACGACGCGCAGCTTGCCGATCACGTCGTCGGTGCGCCCCTGCTCGATCACCTCGGCGAGGGAGCCCTGGGAGTACTTCAACCGGTTCTTGACCTCGGCGCGCGCTCGGCGCGCCTCGGCCGCCTTCTCGAGATTGGCCGCGCGCTGCTCGGGGGTCAGGGATGGTAGTGCCACGCAAGTCACCTACTTGTCCTCAGACGGATGGGCCCACACGTGCACCGGGGCCGCCGACCGGATCACGAGCCCCGGTGGCGACCTCGACACCTTCGAAACTAGTCACACCTGGCAGGTCAGGCAACGCTCACACGCCCTGAGCAGCGAACTTCCTGACGATCTTCTCCCTGGTCGCAGGCCCGACGCCGCACGCCTCGAGGTACCCGTCGATGCTCCCGAACTCCTTCTCGGCCGGCTCCCACGCGCCCAGGAGGTACTCCGGCTCGACGCCCAGCAGGGGCGTCAGGGCCTCCTTGTCCAGCCCGGGGATCGGGGGGATCACGGCCGCGATCCCGTCGACCGCGGCCCCGCTCGCGAGGTACTCGGCGAGCCGGTCCTCGTCGCTCACGCCGCAGACGTACTGGACGAGCGCGACGATCCACCCGGTACGGTCCTTGCCCGCCGAGCAGTGCACGACGACCGCCCCGTCCGCGTCCGCGACGTCCTGGAGAGCCTCCCCCACGGTCCGGCGGATCCCCGGGTCCGTGACGAACGTCGCATAGACGCCGTGCATCATGGCGCGGGCCAGTGCCTGGGGGTCCTTCGACCCGATCAGCTGGGCGATCATGGCCGCGGTGTCGGCCGAGCGCTCCTCACCGTCGGACGCGCCGTCCGCGCCACCGGTCCCCGCGTCCGAGCCGCGCAACGCGTGCCCGACGCCGGCGCCCGGGTCCATCCGCCGAGGCACCACGCGCGTGGTCGCCGGGACGACGTCCTGCCCGTCGCGCTCGACCTCGTCCTCACCACGCAGGTCCAGGTCGACGGTCACCCCGAGGGCCTCGAGAGCCGCGACGCCCTCGGGGGTCAGGCGGGACAGGCCGGCGGTGCGCAGCAGCACCCCGGTGCGCAACGGCTCGGTGGCGCCGACGGGCACGGCGCGCCCGCCCACGTCGCGGGCGTTCCAGGTCCCGGGGATGTCGAGGGCCCCGGGGTCGTCCGTCCGGGCGTCTGCAGCGAGGGAGGAAGTCATGGGGCGAGTCTTTCAGGTGGCGTCAAGAGCCGCCGCACGGCACCTCACGTGCCGCCGCACGCCCGAGGGGGCGCCCACCGGGATCGGTGGGCGCCCCCTCGGACGTGCGCGAGCGTGCCGCAGGCCTTCAGCCGCGCAGCGCCTCGGCTGCCTCGCGCGAAGCGGCTCGGGCGGCCTCGAGGAGCGAGGCCGCGTCGGGTCCTGCCGCGAGCACGCCGCGCGAGGACGACGCGAGCACCTGGCGGCGGGCGTCGCCGAACACCGCGGCGAGCTCGGTAGCCCCCGCACCCTGTGCCCCGACGCCAGGAGCCAGCAGCGGACCGTTGACGGCAGGCAGGTCCACCCCGGTGTTGCGAGCCGCGTCACCGATGGTCGCGCCCACGACCAGGCCGATCGAACCGAGCGGGTCGGCGCCCTCGTTGAGAGCCGCGGCCTCCGCCGCGATGCGCGCGGCGACCGAGCGGACGTCGGCCCCGGCCCCCGTGCGGGCGTGCTGGACCTGCGCGCCCTCCGGGTTGGACGTCAGGCACAGCACGAACAGCCCGCGCCCCGACTCGAGCGCGGCCTCCACCGCAGGGGTCAGCGAGCCGAACCCGAGGTACGGCGAGACGGTCAGGGCGTCGCCGGCGAGCGGCGAGCCGTCGCGCAGGTAGGCGTCCGCGTATCCCGCCATGGTCGAACCGATGTCGCCACGCTTGGCATCGACGATCGTCAGCGTCCCGGAGGGCCCCGCGGCCGCCGCGGCGGCCAGGACCTCCTCGAGAGCCGCGACCCCGCGCGAGCCGTGGCGCTCGAACAGCGCCGACTGCGGCTTGAGCGCGGCGACGTGCCCGCCCAGGGCCTCCACGACCCGCAGGCCGAACTCACGGACTCCCGTGGCGTCGTCGGGCAGGCCCCACGCTGCGAGCAGACCCGGGTGCGGGTCGATACCCACGCACAGCGGCCCGTGGGAGTCCATGGCCGCGGCGAGCCGCTCCCCGAAGGGCCGGCGCGCCCCGGTCACCGCGGCGCTCACGCGTCCGCCGCTGCGTGACGCTCGGCCGTGGCCGCCATGTGCTCCTGCAGGCTCCACACGTCGAACGGACCCGCGAGCACGGCCTCGATGCCCTGGACCGCTGCAGCGAGCTGCTGGGTCGTCGTGACGATCGGCTTGTCCGCGGCGGTCGTGGCAGCGCGGATCTCGTAGCCGTCGGCGCGCGCGCCCTGGCCCGACGGCGTGTTGATGACCATGTCGACCTTGCCCTCGGTGATGAGGTCGACGATCGTCGGCTCACCGTCCGCGCCGCGGCCCGAGGAGAACTTGCGCACGATCGTGGCCGGGATGCCGTTGCGGCGCAGGACGCCCGCGGTGCCCTGGGTCGCGAGGATCTCGAAGCCCAGCTCCGTGAGGCGCTTGATCGGGAAGACGATCGAGCGCTTGTCGCGGTCGGCGACCGACACGAAGACCGAGCCCTTGGTCGGCAGGCCGCCGAACGCCGCCGCCTGGGACTTGGCGAACGCACGCGGGAAGTCGCGGTCGAATCCCATGACCTCGCCCGTCGAGCGCATCTCCGGGCCCAGGACCGTGTCGACCACGATGCCGTCGGTCGTGCGGAACCGCTTGAACGGCAGCACGGCCTCCTTGACCGCGATGGGGGCGTCGAGGTCGAGCGTGCCGCCGTCGCTCTCGGCGGGCAGGACGCCGCTCGCGCGCAGGTCCGCGATGGTCTCGCCCACCATGACGCGGGCCGCGGCCTTGGCCAGGGACACGCCCGTGGCCTTGGAGACGAACGGGACCGTGCGCGAGGCGCGCGGGTTGGCCTCCAGGACGTACAGGACGTCCGAGACCAGCGCGTACTGCACGTTGAGCAGGCCGCGCACGCCCACGCCCTTGGCGATGGCCTCGGTCGAGCGACGGATGCGCTCGATCTCGGCCTCGCTCAGCGAGACGGGGGGCAGCACGCAGGCCGAGTCGCCCGAGTGGATGCCGGCCTCCTCGATGTGCTCCATGACGCCGCCGAGGTACATCTCGGTGCCGTCGTAGAGCGCGTCGACGTCGATCTCCATCGCGTCGTCGAGGAAGCGGTCGATGAGCAGCGGCGCGGGCAGCGAGCCCGTCGTCGTCCGGTCGTCCGTGGCTGCGGCGTGCAGCGCACGCTCGACGTAGCCCGTGAGCTGCTCAGCCGAGTAGACGATCTCCATGCCGCGCCCGCCGAGCACGTAGGAGGGACGCACGAGCACCGGGTAGCCGATGCCCTCGGCGATCTCCTGGGCCTCGGCCAGGGACGTCGCCGTGCCGAACGCCGGGGCCGGCAGGCCCGCCTCGGCCAGGACGCGGCCGAACACACCGCGGTCCTCCGCTGCGTCGATCGCCTCGGGCGAGGTGCCCAGGATCGGCAGGCCCGCGTCGGCCAGGCGCTGCGCGAGGCTCAGCGGGGTCTGGCCGCCGAGCTGGACGATGATGCCCGCGACCGGGCCGGCCGCGAGCTCGGCCTGGTAGACCTCCAGGACGTCCTCGAACGTGAGCGGCTCGAAGTACAGGCGGTCCGAGGTGTCGTAGTCCGTCGAGACGGTCTCCGGGTTGCAGTTGACCATGACGGTCTCGTACTCGTCCTTGAGCGCGAGGGTCGCGTGCACGCACGAGTAGTCGAACTCGATGCCCTGACCGATGCGGTTGGGGCCCGAGCCCAGGATGAGGACCGCGGGACGCTCGCGCGGGGCGACCTCGGACTCGAGGTCGTACGACGAGTAGTGGTACGGCGTCTTGGCCGCGAACTCGGCCGCGCACGTGTCGACCGTCTTGTAGACCGGGCGCACGTCGAGCGCGTAGCGGACCTCGCGGACCGTCGACTCCCCCGCCGCTCCCATGCCGCGCAGCTTCGCGATCTGCGGGTCCGACAGGCCGTGGCGCTTGGCCTCGAGCAGCACGTCGCGCGTGAGCGCGTCGGCCGAGGCGACCGACTCGGCGACCTCGTTGACGAGCTGGATCTGGTCCAGGAACCACGGGTCGATCTTGGTGGCCTCGAAGACCTGCTCGAGGCTCGCGCCGGCGCGCAGCGCCTGCTGGGTCGCGACCAGGCGGCCCTCGGTCGGGCGCGCGATCTCCACCAGGAGCTCGTCGAGCGCCTCGCCCGAGACGGGCTCGCCGTCCCAGTGGAAGACCGAGCCGGCCTTGTCGATCGAGCGCATGGCCTTGCCGAGCGCCTCGGTGAAGTTGCGGCCCATGGCCATGGCCTCGCCGACCGACTTCATGGTGGTCGAGAGCGTCGGGTCCGCGGCCGGGAACTTCTCGAACGCGAAGCGCGGGACCTTGACCACGACGTAGTCGAGCGTGGGCTCGAACGACGCGGGCGTGACCTGCGTGATGTCGTTGGGGATCTCGTCGAGCGTGTAGCCCACCGCGAGCTTCGCGGCGATCTTCGCGATCGGGAAGCCCGTGGCCTTGGACGCCAGCGCCGAGGAGCGCGAGACGCGCGGGTTCATCTCGATGACGATGATGCGGCCCGTGTCGGGGTGCACCGCGTACTGGATGTTGCAGCCACCCGTGTCGACGCCGACCTCGCGGATGACCGCGATGCCGATGTCGCGCAGCTTCTGGAACTCGCGGTCCGTGAGCGTGAGCGCCGGGGCGACCGTGACCGAGTCGCCCGTGTGCACGCCGACCGGGTCCACGTTCTCGATCGAGCACACGACGACCACGTTGTCCGCGGTGTCGCGCATGAGCTCGAGCTCGTACTCCTTCCAGCCGAGGATCGACTCCTCGAGGAGCACCTCGGTCGTGGGCGAGTAGTGCAGGCCCTGGCCCACGATGCGGCGCAGGTCCTGCTCGTCGTAGGCGATGCCCGAGCCGAGCCCGCCCATGGTGAAGGACGGGCGCACGACCATGGGGTAGCCGAGCGAGTCGGCGGCCGCGATGGCCTCGTCGATCGTGTGGATGATCTCCGAGCGGGCGCTCTCGCCGCCGCACTTCTCGACGACCTCCTTGAACTGCTGGCGGTCCTCGCCCTTCTCGATCGCGGCGATGTTCGCCCCGATGAGCTCGACGTCGTACTGCGCGAGGACGCCGGCCTCGTCGAGCGCGATCGCGGCGTTGAGGGCCGTCTGGCCGCCGAGGGTCGCGAGGAGCGCGTCGGGGCGCTCCTTGGCGATGATGGTCGTCAGGACCTCGGTCGTGATGGGCTCGACGTAGGTCGCGTCGGCGAACTCGGGGTCCGTCATGATCGTGGCGGGGTTCGAGTTGACGAGGATGACCCGCAGGCCCTCCTCCTTCAGGACGCGGCAGGCCTGCGTGCCCGAGTAGTCGAACTCGCACGCCTGGCCGATGACGATCGGCCCGGAGCCGATCACCAGGACGCTGGAGATGTCAGTTCTGCGAGGCACGGCTCAGATCTCACTTTCGGAGGACGGGGTGACCGGGGCGGCGTTCGTCGCGGAGCCGGAGGCCCCTGCGGAGTCGCGCATCAGGTCGAGGAAGCGGTCGAAGAGGTAGGCGGCGTCGTGCGGGCCCGCGGCGGCCTCGGGGTGGTACTGCACCGAGAAGGCCGGGCGGTCGAGGCATGCGAGCCCCTCGACGACCTGGTCGTTGAGACCGATGTGCGAGACGACGACGCGGCCGTAGCGGCCGCCGTCGTGCGGGGCGACCGACTCCCCGTCGCGCGGGGCGTCGACGGCGAAGCCGTGGTTGTGCGCCGTGACCTCGACCTTGCCCGTGGTGCGGTCGAGCACGGGCTGGTTGATGCCGCGGTGGCCGTAGCCCAGCTTGTAGGTGCCGTAGCCGAGCGCGCGGCCCAGGATCTGGTTGCCGAAGCAGATGCCGAAGTACGGGATGCCGCGGTCGAGGACCGCGCGCAGCAGCTCGACCTCGGTCGTCGCCGCGCCCGGGTCGCCCGGGCCGTTCGAGAAGAACACGCCGTCGGGCGCGAGCGCGACGATCTGGTCGATCGTGGTCGTGCTCGGCACGACGTGCACCCGCACGCCGCGCTCGGCGAGGCGCTGGGGAGTCATGGCCTTGATGCCCAGGTCGACCGCGACGACCGTCGCGACCGGCTCCTGACCGGCGTGCTCGCCCGAGGGCTCGACGACGTACGCCTCGGGCGTGCTGACCTCGCGGGCCAGGTCTGCGCCCGTCATGGCCGGGGCCGAGCGGACGAGCTCGACGAGCTCCTCCGTGGGACGCGGGTAGCCGCCGCGACGCAGGTCCTCGCCCGAGAAGATGCCCGCACGCATGGTGCCGAGCTCGCGCAGGTGGCGCGTGAGCGCACGCGTGTCGATCGAGCTGATGCCCACGACGCCCTGCGCCGCGAGGTCCTCGTCGAGCGAGCGCGTCGCGCGCCAGTTCGAGGCACGGCGCGCGGGGTCGCGCACCACGTAGCCGCTGACCCAGATGCGGGTCGACTCGGCGTCCTCGTCGTTGACTCCCGTGTTCCCGATGTGGGGGGCCGTCATGACGACGATCTGGCGGTGGTAGGACGGGTCGGTCAGCGTCTCCTGGTAGCCGGTCATGCCGGTGTTGAAGACGATCTCGCCGAACGTCGTGCCGCGGGCCCCGTAGGCCAGGCCCGTCAGGGTCGTGCCGTCCTCGAGGACCAGGACCGCGGTCCGGTCGTCGGCCTGGGCGTCCGTGCTGGGGGTCGAGATGCTCACTGCTGCGGCTCCTTCGAGTCGTCGTTCGGTGCGCTGTCGGCGGCGGGAAGAAGCTCGCGGACTGCGTTCAGGAGGGTGGCACGGTCGGCGGTCTGCTGGGTCCGCAGTCCAGTATCCAAGCGGGTGGCGGGCGCGCCGCCGGCGGCCGGGACGGTCCAGGTCAGCACGACCAGGCCGTCCTTGCCGACGTACTTGCCCGCCATCCCGGGGGCCAGCGAGACGGCCTCGAGGGCGCTCGCGGCCAGGAAGAGGTCGGGGGCGCCCTGGCGTGCGACCAGGACCCCGGTGCGGTGCACCGTCACGGTCGCGTTCGACCGGAAGCCGAGGCGGTGCGCCCCGACGCGGGCGAGCCAGTCCCCCGCGAGCGTGCTGGACACGTAGACCGCGGTCACGGGGCCGGCCAGGACCTCGCCCAGGTCGCCCTCGGGGACGGCCGGCGGGGCGGGGACGGTCTGGGCCGTGCGGGTCGTCAGTCGCTTGAGGCCCACGAAGACGACCGTGAGCAGCACGAGGCCGATGACGACCCAGATGCCGACCGCGACGGGAAGGGGGAGGTTCATGCGCGCACCTCCGCGACCTGCTCGACGGGAGCGCCGGCCAGGACCGTCGCACGCCCGCGCAGGAAGGTCGCGACGACCCGTCCCGGCAGCTCGTATCCCTGGAAGGGCGTGTTGGTGCTCGCGGTGGCCTGCGCCGAGCCGTCGACCACGCGCCGGGCGGCCGGGTCGACCAGGACCACGTTGGCGGGCTCGCCGACCTCGAGAGGGCGACCCTGCGCCGTCGGGCCCTCGTCGATGCGGCCGATGCGCGCGGGCGCGGACGACAGGACGCGCGCCACGTCAGCCCAGGACATGCGGCCCGAGTCGACCATGGTCTCCTGCACGACGCTCAGGGCCGTCTCGAGGCCCGTCATGCCGAACGCCGCCGCGGCCCACTCGCAGTCCTTGTCCTCACGCGTGTGCGGGGCGTGGTCGGTCGCGACGATGTCGATCGTCCCGTCGGCCAGGCCCTGGCGCACCGCCTCGACGTCCGCGGCGGTCCGCAGCGGCGGGTTGACCTTGAACGTCGGGTCGTAGTCGCGCGCGAGCTCGTCCGTGAGGATGAGGTGGTGCGGGGTGACCTCGGCCGTCACGTCGATGCCGCGGCCCTTGGCCCAGCGGATGATCTCGACCGAGCCCGCCGTGGACAGGTGGCACACGTGCAGGCGCGAGCCCACGTGCTCGGCCAGCAGCACGTCGCGGGCGATGATCGCCTCCTCGGCGACCGCGGGCCAGCCCGCGAGACCGAGCTCGGCCGACACGACGCCCTCGTTCATCTGGGCGCCCTCCGTGAGGCGCGGCTCCTGCGCGTGCTGGGCCACGACGCCGTCGAACGCCTTGACGTACTCGAGGGCGCGGCGCATGAGGATGGGATCCCAGACGCACTTGCCGTCGTCCGAGAAGACCCGCACGCGGGCGGCCGAGTCGGCCATGGCGCCGATCTCGGCGAGGTGGTGGCCCTCGAGGCCCACGCTGACCGCGCCGACCGGGTGGACGTCGACCCAGCCCGCGTCGCGCCCGATGCGCCACACCTGCTCGACGACGCCCGCGGTGTCCGCGACCGGGGTCGTGTTGGCCATGGCGTGCACGGCCGTGAAGCCGCCCACGGCCGCAGCGCGCGTGCCCGAGACGATGGTCTCGGCGTCCTCGCGGCCCGGCTCGCGCAGGTGCGTGTGCAGGTCGACGAGGCCGGGCAGGGCGACGAGGCCGGTCGCGTCGACGACGGTCTCGTCGTCCGTGACGGGGCTGTTCGCCGCGCGGACCTCGGTGATGACGCCGCCGGCCAGGACCAGGTCGACCGGGTCGGCGCCCAGGGGCGCCACGCCCTGCAGGACGTAGGTGGGGTTCGTGGTCTGCTCGCTCATTCGAGTCCAGCCCTTTCCGTGGAAGCGTCGCCCGCGAGGAGCAGGTAGAGGACGGCCATGCGCACCGCGACCCCGTTGGCGACCTGCTCGACGATCACCGCGCGCGGTGAGTCGGCAGCCTCGGCCGAGATCTCCAGGCCACGGTTCATGGGGCCGGGGTGCATGACGATGGTGTGGTCGGGCAGGAGCGCCAGGCGGCGCCCGTCGAGCCCGAAGTTGCGCGTGTACTCGAGCGGGTTCGGGAAGAACGCTCCCCCGCCTGCTCCCGAGCCGCTCATGCGCTCGCGCTGGACGCGGAGCATCATCACGGCATCAGGGGCGGCCTCCGCGAGGACCTCGTCGAGGTGGTAGGAGACGTCGCACGGCCAGGTCTCGACGCCCACGGGCACGAGCGTGGGCGGAGCCACCAGGGTGACCTTCGCGCCGAGCGTGTGCAGCAGGTGGACGTTGGAGCGGGCCACGCGCGAGTGCAGCACATCGCCGACGATCGCGACACGCAGGCCCGCGAGGTCCTGGCCGGAGGGGTCACCGGTGATCGAGGCGCCCGCGGCGCCTCGCCCGACCAGGTGGCGGCGCATGGTGAAAGCGTCGAGCAGCGCCTGCGTGGGGTGCTGGTGCATCCCGTCGCCCGCGTTGACGACCGCCGAGTCGACCCAGCCCGCGTGCGCGAGCGTGTGCGGGGCGCCCGAGGCCTGGTGGCGGATCACGACCGCGTCAGCACCCATGGCCTGCAGGGTCAGGGCCGTGTCCTTGAGCGACTCGCCCTTGGAGACGCTCGACCCCTTGGCCGAGAAGTTGATGACGTCGGCCGACAGGCGCTTGGCCGCGGTCTCGAACGAGATCCGGGTGCGCGTGGAGTCCTCGAAGAACAGGTTGACGACCGTGCGGCCGCGCAGCGTCGGGAGCTTCTTGATCTCGCGCGACTGCGTCGCGGCCATCTGGGCGGCCGTGTCGAGGATGCGGATCGCGTCGGCGCGCGAGAGGTCCGCGGTGGACAGCAGGTGCTTCATCGGGTGCCCTCGCTGGACGTGGTGGGCCGCTGGCTGATGAGGACCGCGTCGGTCATGGGCGCGCTCGTGGCGGCGTCCTCACCGACGGGCCCGTCGGTCTCGACGAGGCGCACGCTCACCCGCTCGGAGAGCGACGTGGGCAGGTTCTTGCCCACGTAGTCGGGGCGGATCGGCAGCTCGCGGTGCCCGCGGTCGACCAGCGCCGCGAGCTGGACGGCGCGGGGCCGGCCGATGTCGCTGATCGCGTCGAGCGCCGCACGGATGGTGCGACCGGAGAACAGCACGTCGTCGACGAGCACGACGACCTTGCCGTCGATCCCCGAAGCGGGCAGGTGGGTGGCGCCGATGGTGCGCACCGGGTGCTTGTGGAGGTCGTCGCGGTACATGGTCACGTCGAGCTCGCCCACGATGCTCGCGGTGTCGAGGCCCGGCTCGATCGTCGCGAGGCGCTCGGCGAGACGCACGGCCAGGGGGACGCCCCGGGTGGGGATGCCCAGGAGGACCACGTCGTGCGCGCCCTTGTTGCGCTCGACGATCTCGTGGGCGATGCGGGTCAGCGCCCGCGCGATCTCGGTCTCACCGAGAACGGTGGTCACACCGGCCGAGGGAGCCTCGGGGGTGACGGGTGGAACGGAAGATGGTACGGCAGGCCCAGAACTCATTCTGGTGACCCCCTTCCCCGCCTCACTGGACGGGCCTTAAAGGAAATCTGACCCTTTCACCCTACCGCCCGACCGGGGCGTGCCCCGGCGCTTCTCACGGGGTGGGCAGGCGTCGTTCGTCACAGTGCGACCGCATCGTCGGCGCGGCCCGGACGCGCAGACGCCGGCCCCGCCACGAGGGCGGGACCGGCGTCCTGGGGCACGTCGTGCCACCGAGGTGGCGTGAGGCGCAGCCGCTCGACCTGGCTCAGGCCAGGATCGTCGGCTTCATCTCCTCGATGCGGGCCAGCAGGCCGTTGACGAAGCTCGGCGAGTCGTCCGTCGAGAGCTCACGGGCGAGGTCGACGGCCTCGTCGATCGCGACGGCGTCGGGGACGTCGTCGTTGTAGAGGATCTCCCAGCTGCCGATGCGCAGGAGCGCGCGGTCGACCGCGGGCATGCGCTCGAGGGTCCAACCGTGCGAGTAGGTCTCGAGCAGCTCGTCGATCCGCTCGCGGTGCGCCAGGACTCCCTCGACGAGGTCCACGGTGTACTGCGGCAGGGGCGTCTGGCTGCCCGAGTCTACGATCCGGTCGGCGAGGAGGGTCTGCGGGTCCAGCTGGCGCTGCTCGGCCTCGAAGAGGACGTCGAGCGCGCGCTTGCGTGCCTTGGTTCGTGCACCCACGTCAGTCGTTCACGCGCCCCAGGTAGGAGCCGTCGCGGGTGTCGACCTTGACCTTGGTGCCCTGCTCGAGGAACAGCGGGACCTGGATCTGCGCGCCGGTCTCGAGCGTCGCGGGCTTGGTGCCGCCCGTGGAGCGGTCGCCCTGCAGGCCCGGCTCGGTGTAGGTGATCTCGAGGACGACCGACGGGGGCAGCTCGACGTAGAGCGGCACGCCCTCGTTGGTCGCGACGAGCGCGCTCTGGCTCTCGAGCATGTAGTCCGCGGCGTCGCCGACGGTCGCGGCGGGGACCGTGATCTGGTCGTACGTGGACGTGTCCATGAAGACGAAGTCCTCGCCGTCCTTGTACAGGTACTGCATGTCGCGCTTGTCGACGTTCGCGGTCTCGATCTTGAGGCCGGCGTTGAAGGTCTTGTCGACGGTCTTGCCGGACAGGACGTTCTTCATCTTGGTGCGAACGAAGGCGCCACCCTTGCCGGGCTTGACGTGCTGGAACTCGATGATCGTCCACAGCTGGCCGTCGAGCTTGAGCACGGTGCCGTTCTTGATGTCGTTGGTCGTCGCCACGTTCGGTCTTCCTGTCGCGTTGTCATGGGGCTGCCGTCGGGGTGTCTCGCGGTGGGAGCCACGTGCGATCCACTGATGCGCACACGTTCGGGTGCGCGCCCTGGCGGTAGCGGGCCTCTCCTGGCGGGCTCCCCGCGCCGACAGCAGCGTTCGAGCGCTGCGGCGTTCCCGGGGGCCGCGAAAGGCCCGGTCCAGTCTACCGGAGGAGACCAAGGATCGCTGCGCCGAGGATTCCGGTCGCTCCGGCCCAGATCATCGAGGCCAGGGTGCCGATCATGAAGCGCTCGGCTGCGACGGGGTGGTCGCGCAGCTCGGGGTAGCGTCCCAGGCCCTTGATCGCGACCACGAACGCGACCCCCGCGGGGTACCCGGCGAGCAGGCAGCCCGTGATCGCGAGGCGCTCGAGGATCCCGATCCAGGTGCCGCCGCGCAGGGTCTGGACGGCTTCCTCGCCGAGGGGCCCACCAGGGTCCGACGGCGCCGCTGCGGCTGCCGGGTCCGGCGCGGCGGGCGCAGGGGGCGGCGCCGCAGGGGTCCCTGCGGCCGGAGCGACGTGGCCGGGCGGCGGGGGCACCGGCCCTGGGTCCCGGGCGGGAGGTGTCTCCCCCTCGATCTCGGAGCGGCGCGCCGCGGCCCGCAGCACCCACGGCGTGACGAGCATGCCGCCCAGCACGCTGAGCACGAGGGTCGCGACCACGACCCCCGCCACGGCCATCCCTGATGCGAAGCTCACGCGTCTGCCTCCTGCAGGAGTCTCGTGACGACCGGCCGGACGGCCGCTTCCTCGGACCACAGGCTCGCACGCAGGCGTTGGCTCACGGCCTGCTCGCTGATCCCGAGGTCCCGGGCCGCATCCTTCTGGGTGCCACCCACACGCGCGAGCGCGTCGACAGCCTCCCACCCCGCAGGGGTGCGGCGCGCGCCGACCGCGAGCAGGAGGCGCAGGAGCGCCTCGACCTCCCCGGCCGCCGCGGGATCTGGCCCTTCGACCGCCAACGGGACGGGGTTGCCGCGGGTCTTGGCCCGCTCGACCGCGGCGCGGGCGTGCACGAACGCCGACCCGGAGGCCTCCCGGGAGGCCCGGGGCAGACGCCCGTCCGGCCCTGGCGGCACCTGACCGATGCCGAGGCCCGTGCTCCAGCCCCCCCACCTGCCCAGGGCGAGCACGACCTCCACGACGAGCGCGGCGTCGTCGAGCACGGCCTGGACCTCGTCGCCGACCGTCCGGTCGAACGCGATGACGACCCCCGCGCGCTCCTCGTAGGGCGCGAGGCGGTCGAGCAGCTCCGGCACGAGGTCTCCCCGGCGGGTGCTGGCTCTCTGGTCCACGGTCAGGACGAACATCCCTCCACGGTAGACCCTTGATCCACTCATATCAAGGCCTGGCGCTTGATTCCGTCAGATCAAGCCCCGTTGCTTGAGCGGGAGAGATCTAGGCCGCGAGGCGCGACACGATCGCCAGGACCGCCAGCCGGTACGAGTCGAACCCGAACCCGGCCACGGTGCCCGTCGCCACCCCGCCGATGACCGAGTTGTGCCGGAACTCCTCGCGCGCCGCCGGGTTGCTCAGGTGCACCTCGACGAGCAGCAGGCCCGCCTTGGTCACCTGCGCCGCCGCGTCCCGCAGCGCGTACGAGTAGTGCGTGAACGCCGCGGGGTTGAGCACCACGTGCGCACCGTCGTCGACCGCGCCGTGCAGCCAGCCGACCAGCTCGGACTCGTCGTCCGTCTGACGCACCTGGACCTCGAGGTCGTTCTCCGCGCCCCAGCGCTCCCCCGCCGCGACCAGGTCGGCATAGGACGCCGCCCCGTAGACGTCGGGCTCGCGGACGCCCAGGCGACCGAGGTTGGGACCGTTGAGGATGAGGACACGAGTCATGCGCAGAGCCTAGCGGGGCGGGCGGCTTCCCCGGGGTGGCCGTCCAGGCGGTCGAGAGACCGGTCCACCAGAAGGAGCCTCACGACCGTCCACGCGAGCCACGATCCGCCGGTTGCGAGCCGCGGTGGATCCATTTATCGTCGACGCGACACCGATGTCGACTTATGGGGGATTTATGCGACTCGCACGAAGAGCAACGTCTATCGCACTGGCGACAAGTCTGCTGATGGCGGCTGGAGCCGCATTCGCCTCGTCCGCTTCCGCCGCGTACCCGACATGCAACACGGTCGGCATTCGCAACGGCATCGCGATCCCCTACGCCTCCGCGGCTGGAACGTACACCTGCAACCTCTGGCAGGGGCATTCAGGAGGTGCGGTGAGCGTGCTGCAAGAGACGCTCAACGAGTGCAACGGGGCTTCCTTGGCGGTCGACGGAGCTTTCGGACCCGCCACCCGTTCGGCGCTGGTGAAGTTCCAGCAGGGTCGAGGCCTGGTGGCTGACGGCATCTACGGCCCCGCGACACGCAACGCACTGAAGTGGGTCTTCTGGAGCAACGGGATTCCTCGCCCTTCCTGCCATTCGTACTAGTGCGCACGAGGGGGCGTGTCCCGTTCGAGCAGTGAAGCGCGCGGGAGCGTGACGAGCGGCCAGCCACCAGGAGCACGAATCGGGCTCCTGGTGGCTGAGCGGAATGCCGATGCCGGTTGAAGAGATCGGCGGATCGCCCCGTCGTTGCGCTGCCCGCCGTGACGACGACGCCCAGCGGCCGCACGTGCCCGTCGACCGCGGCATGGATCCTGGTCGTCAGACTGCCGTGCGAACGTCCGGGGCCATGCCCGGCAGGCTCATGGTCGCCGCCGGGCGCGCAGTGGATGAACCCTCGGGTGTCGGTGTGTGATTCGATGCCGCCCACCGTTCACCATCGCGCCCGCCGGACGGTCTACGATGCGCGCGTGCCAGATCACCAGAACGTGACCCCCACCACACCCGGCCACGGGCCCGGCAGCGGCCTCGCCCCCGCCCCGGACGCTGCCTCCCGCGCCGTCGGCAGACGCCAGGTCCTCGCCTGGTCGCTGTGGGACTGGGGCTCGGCCGCGTTCAACGCCGTCGTCACGACGTTCGTCTTCACGCGCTGGATCACGAGCGACGCGTTCGTCGAGGCGGGCGCCGCCGACCCCGACGCCGTCATGGCCGACCACACGGCCTGGCTCGGATGGGGCCTGACGATCGCCGGCGCGCTCATCGCGCTGCTCGCCCCCGCGCTCGGTGCGCTCGCGGACGCCTCGGGCCGGCGCAAGGTCTGGCTCGGCGTCAACACCGCCGCGACCGTCGCGGCCATGGTCGCCATGTTCTTCGTGCAGCCGACCCCCGGTTCGTTGTCCGACGCCGTGATCCTGGGCATCGTGCTGCTCTCGGCGGGCAACGTCTTCTTCGAGCTGGCCTCGGTCGCGTACAACGCCCTGCTGCTCGACATCTCCACACCGCGCACGATCGGGCGCATCAGCGGCATCGGCTGGGGCGCCGGGTACGTCGGCGGAATCGTGCTGCTGCTCGTGCTCTTCGTGGGCTTCATCAACCCCGAGGTCGGCTGGTTCGGCATCACGAGCGAGGGCGGCATGGACATCCGCGTGAGCGTCCTGCTCTCAGCCGTGTGGTTCGCGGCGTTCGCGATCCCCGTGCTCCTGGCCGTCCCGGAGACGCCGCGCCCGGGCGGTGCCGCACCCATCGGTGTCGTGGGCGCGTACCGCAAGCTCGGGCGCGACCTGGTCCACCTGTGGCGCACGCGTCGTTCGACCCTCGGGTACCTCGTCGCGAGCGCGGTCTACCGCGACGGCCTCGCGGGCGTCTTCACGTTCGGCGCCGTGATCGCCTCGGGCACGTTCGGGTTCAGCGCGAGCGAGGTCATCGTGTTCGCGATCGCCGCGAACGTCGTCGCGGGACTCTCGACGATCGCGGCCGGCTGGCTCGACGACAAGATCGGCCCACGTCGCGTGATCCTGGGCTCGCTCGTGGGTCTCGTGATCTCCGGCACGGCCGTCTTCGTCCAGCACGACGGCGGCGCGAACGTCTTCTGGGTCTGGGGCCTGCTGCTGTGCGCGTTCGTCGGCCCGGCCCAGTCCGCGAGCCGCGCCCTGCTGGGCCGCATCAGCGACGAGGGCCGGGAGGCCGAGGCGTTCGGCCTGTACGCGACCACGGGCCGCGCCGCGAGCTTCCTCGCCCCGATGGCGTTCGCGACCATGGTCGCCGTGTCCGGCCAGCAGTTCTGGGGCATCCTGGGGATCGTGGCCGTGATCCTCGTCGGGCTCGTGCTCATGCTGTTCGTGCGCTTCCCGGCCGGCGACGGCGTTGACGGCGGCAAGGACCTCGTGACGGCGTCCGCGGGCGCCCCAGGGTCGTCGAGCACCGAGGACCGGCGATGACCACGAGCCACCGATGACGAAGGGCCAGCGATGACCGAGGACGAGCCATGACAGAGCCCCTCGCGACGACGGACGAGCAGGACCGTCGCGGGAATGCCGGGGCGGTCGTCCGGCTCGCCTGGCGACCCGACCACCTGCTGGCCGGGTTCGAGGCCGCGACCCTCGCCACGGGCGGCCCGCCGCCCGGCGCGCGCGCAGGGCTGCTGTCGCTCGTCCCGACGCTCTCCGCCCGGGCCGCGAGCGCCCTGGGGGGCGCCGAACGTTCGACGGTGCGCGACGCCGACGCCGACGCGGACCCGGATCCGTTGGTCGCTGCCGAGCCCGGCCCCCCGCCGGTCGCGACGCTCGTGCGCCGCGTGCCCGTCGGGGCGGGGGCCGCCGGTGGCCTGCGGGGTGTCTTCCTGCACGTGCACGGCTACAACGACTACTTCTTCCAGGACCACCTGGCCCGCGCGGTCGAGGACGCGGGCTACGCGTTCTTCGCCGTGGACCTGAGGGCCGCGGGGCGTTCGCTGCGGCCTGGGCAGGTGCCGCACTTCGTCGAGGACCTGCGGGAGCCCGCCACGGACCTGTCGGTCGCGGTCGCCGCGGTCCGCGGGCTGCACCCCGGTCTGCCCGTGGCGGTCCACGCGCACTCGACGGGTGGGCTGGTGGCGCCCCTGTGGGCGCACGCGCACCGTCGGCAGCGTCTGGTCGACGCGCTCGTGCTGGACTCGCCGTTCCTCGACCTCAACTCGAGCTGGCTGAACCGGACGATCGCGACCAGGGTGCTCGACGCCGTCGGGCCGTGGTCTCCCCTCGCGGTGCTCAGCGCCGCCCCCTCGGCGTACGCGACGCACCTGCTCGCGGCGAACGGGGGCCGGTGGGAGTTCGACCCGACGCTCAAGCGGCCCGACGGCGTGCCCGTGCGTGCCGGTTGGCTGCGGGCCGTGCGCCAGGGGCAGGCGAGGTTCGCCCGCGGGCTCGACGTCGCGTGCCCCGTGCTCGTGGCCCGCTCGGCGACCTCGGGACCTGACGACCTGGCGAACCCCCTGCTCGACGAGCAGGACACGGTCCTGGACGTCGAGCAGATCGCGCGCCTGGCCCCGCGAGCGGGTCCCGACGTGACGATCCGTTCGATCGAGGGCGGGGTGCACGACCTGACGCTGTCCGCGGACGGCCCGCGCGAGGCCTACCTGTCGTCGATGCTGACCTGGCTCGACGACCGGCTGGGTCACCTGGGTCGCAGCGGGCGCCGTCCGGGCCCGTCCCGATGAGCCGCACCGACCGGCGCGGCGGTCGCCCCGGTGCCTGGCGTCACCCCTACCTCGACTCGCCCACGGGGTTCGTCGCTCTCGCGCACCGTGGGTTCTCGCTCGACGGGCTCGAGAACTCGCTCGCGGCGTTCGCCGCGGCCCGCGATCTGGGGTTCGGGTACGTCGAGACCGACGCGCACGCGACGTCCGACGGCGTCGCGGTCGCGCTGCACGACGCGGCCCTGGACCGCACGACCGACGGCACGGGGACGGTCGCGGACCTGCCCTGGACCCGGGTGCGCGGCGCGCGGATCGGGGGCGTCGAGCCGGTCCCCCTGCTGGAGGACGTCCTGGGGACGTGGCCGGACCTGCGGGTCAACATCGACGTCAAGGCGGACTCCGCCGTCGGGCCGGTGGCGGCGGCGATCGAACGCACGCGGGCGCACGAGCGCGTGTGCGTCGCCTCGTTCTCCCCGGCCCGCAGGCGACGGACGGTCGAGCGCCTGACCCGGCCCGTGGCGACCTCGACGGGCACGAGCGAGGTCGCGACGTTCCTGCTCGCGGCCCGGGCCGGGGCCCCGCGGGCACCGTTCGGGTCGCTCGCGTCCTGGGCGCTGCGCGGCGCCGACTGCCTGCAGGTGCCCGAGCGCCAGGGACCGCTGACGGTCGTGGACGCCCGGACGGTCGCGGCCGCGCACGCCGCGGGCCGTCAGGTGCACGTGTGGACGATCAACGACCCTCTCGAGATGGGGCGGCTGGTCGACCTGGGGGTCGACGGGATCGTGACGGACCGCGCGGACCTGCTGCGCGAGGTCCTCCTCGCGGGGGGGCGGTGGGCCTGAGGCCCGCCCTGAGCGAGCCGCGTCCGGGACGGCGCACGGCCCGTCCCCACCGGTGGGGACGGGCCGTGGGCGCGTCGCGGCGGCCCTCACGGGGCCCGACGGCGTCGCGTCAGAGGGCGATCGGCCCACCGCGGGGCGCGTCGATCGCGATCTCGGCGTACGCGGCCGCGAGGAGCGCCGGGTCGGGACCCTCGAGGCGCGAGGGCTTGCCGATCCCGTCGAGGACCACGAAGCGCAGCAGGTCGCCGCGGGACTTCTTGTCGCGGCGCATGGCCGACAGGAGCTGCTCCCAGCGGTCGCCGCGGTACGTCAGGGGCAGGCCCAGGTTGCCGAGGATCTCGCGGTGGCGGTCCACGGTCGCGTCGTCGAGGCGCCCTGCCAGGCGCGAGAGCTCGGCCGCGAAGACCATGCCGACCGACACGGCAGCCCCGTGGCGCCAGGCGTAGCGCTCGGTGAGCTCGACCGCGTGGCCCAGGGTGTGGCCGTAGTTGAGGATCTCGCGCAGGCCTGCCTCCTTGAGGTCCTCCCCCACGACGCGCGCCTTGACCGCGACCGAGCGTTCGATGAGCTCGACGACGACGGCCCACGTCGAGGCGGGCACCGTGGCGCCGCCCCAGCTCTTGAGCTCGTCGATGTTCTCCTCGACGAGCTCGAGGATCCGCGGGTCGGCGATGAAGCCGGTCTTGACGATCTCGGCGAGCCCTGCGACGAAGTCGAACTTGGGCAGCGACTCGAGCGAGGCGACGTCGCACAGCACGCCCGCGGGCGGGTGGAACGCGCCCACGAGGTTCTTGCCCTCGGCCGTGTTGATGCCCGTCTTGCCGCCCACGGCCGCATCCACCATGGCCAGCAGCGTCGTGGGGACGTGCACGACCTTGATCCCGCGCAGCCAGGTCGCCGCGACGAAGCCCGCGAGGTCCGTCGTGGCTCCACCGCCGACCGAGACGATCGCGTCGCTGCGCGTGAAGTCCGCCTGTCCCAGGACCTGCCACAGGAACGCGGCGACCTGAGCGGTCTTTGCCTCCTCGGCGTCGGGGACCTCGGCGATGTACGCCTCGTAGCCGACCGCGAGCAGGTCCTCGCGGACCGTGTCCGCCGAGGTCGCGAGCGCGGCCGGGTGGATCACGAGCACGCGGCGGACGTCCGGGCCGAGCATCGAGGGCAGCTCGCCCAGCAGGTGCCGGCCGATGAGGACGTCGTAGGGCTGGTCGCCCTGGACCCGGACGCGGGCGGGCGTGGCCGGCCGGCCCTGCTCGTCCTCCGGTGCTGCGCTCACGGTCTCCTGCTGGTCGGTCACTGCTCGCTCCTCGTGGTGTCGGCAGGTGCCGCGGAGGGCGCCTCGCCGAGTGCTGTCTCGATCTCGTGGGCCACCTGGCCCGGGGTGCGTGCGTCGGTGAGGACCCGCAGCGTGGCGAGCCGTTCGTAGACGGGGCGGCGCCCGTCCATGAGCGCCTGCCACTTGGCGCGCGGGTTGCCGAGCAGCAGCGGACGCGCCTGGTTGAACCCGACGCGCGGCCCGGCGTGCGCCAGGGAGACGTCGAGGAACACCACGACCCCTCCGGCCGCCGCGTACGCCTCGAGCGCCGCCTGGGTGTACTCGTCGAGGACCGCGCCGCCACCGAGGGCGAGCACGCCGTCGTGGACCGCGAGGGCCTGTGTCACGGCCTCGCGCTCGAGCGCACGGAAGCGCGGTTCGCCGTCCGTGAGGAAGACGTCCGCGACGGACTTGCCCGCGACGACCTCCACGTCGGTGTCGGTGTCGCGCGCCGCGAGGCCCAGGCGCTCGGCCAGCACCCCCGCGACGGTCGACTTGCCGCAGCCGGGAGGGCCGATCAGGACGACCCGGGGGCCGGTGCTCGACGTCATCTCAGCGCAACAGCTCGGGCACGGAGGACAGGTAGCCCTCGACGTTGCGGCGGACCTCGACGACCGAGTCGCCGCCGAACTTCTCCAGGACGGCCTCCGCGAGGACGAGCGCGACCATGGCCTCGGCCACGACGGCCGCGGGCGGCACCGCGCACACGTCCGAGCGCTGGTGCTGGGCCTTGGCGGGCTCGCCCGTCGCGACGTCGACCGTCGCCAGGGCGCGGGGGACGGTCGAGATGGGCTTCATGGCCGCGCGCACGCGCAGGACCTCGCCGTTGGACATGCCCCCCTCGACGCCGCCCGCACGGTTGCTCAGGCGGTGCAGGTGGCCGTCCTCGCCGCGCACGATCTCGTCGTGGGCCTGCGACCCGCGGCGGCGCGCGGTGCGGAACCCGTCGCCGACCTCGACGCCCTTGATGGCCTGGATGCCCATGAGCACGGCCGCGAGGCGTGCGTCGAGCCGACGGTCCGACTGCACGTAGGTGCCGAGCCCCGACGGGACGCCGCAGGCCAGGACCTCGACCACACCGCCCAGGGTGTCGCCGTCCTTGTGGCACTCGTCGATCTCCGCGACCATCGCCGCCGAGCTCGCGGGGTCGAAGCAGCGCACCGGGTCGGCGTCGAGCCGTTCGACGTCGTCGGGCAGCGGGAGGGCCGCGTCCTCGGGGACGTCGACCGTGCCGATGCCCACGACGTGCGAGACCAGGCGGATCCCCACGGCCTGCTCGAGGAACTTGGCCGCGGCCACGCCGAGCGCGACGCGGGTCGCGGTCTCGCGGGCCGAGGCCCGCTCCAGGACCGGTCGGGCGTCGTCGAACGCGTACTTGCGCATGCCGACCAGGTCGGCGTGCCCGGGGCGCGGGCGCGTGAGCGGGCGGTTGCGCGCGATCTCGCGGACGTCGCCCGTCCCGGCGTCGACCTGCAGCGCCTCCGCGGGCACGGGGTCCGCGCTCATGACGTCGACCCACTTGGGCCACTCGGTGTTGCCGATCTCGATCGCGAGCGGACCACCCTGCGTGAGGCCCAGGCGCAGCCCGGCGAGGATGCGGACCTCGTCCTGCTCGAACTTCATGCGCGCGCCGCGCCCGTAGCCCAGACGGCGGCGCGCGAGCGCGTCCTGCACGTCCTTCGTCACGAGCTCGACCCCTGCGGGCAGCCCTTCCAGGATGCCGACCAGCGCCGGACCGTGCGACTCACCCGATGTCAACCAACGAAGCATGAGCAGAATCCTCCCACGCCGCGCACGCCCGCCCCGAACCCGCCCGCAGTGCGGACCGGTCGGCCGACCGGTCCGCACTGCGGGCACTGCCTGTGGACGACGCCGGTGAGGGCCCTCGGCGCTGCGCTAGGTTCGCCGGGTGACGAACGCAGGGGGCGGGAGTCCGGCCGTCGCGCCGGGACAGGACAGGGCGAGCACAGCGCCGCACGGCGGACGGGGGGCAGCGGGACGTCGGGTCCCGTGGTGGCGCCGCGCACGCGACGAGGTCGGCGCGCACCGCGCCGCGATCTGGACCGTGGGCATTCCCGCGACGATCCTGACGCTCGCGGGGGCCGTGCACGTCGGCCACCCGCCGGCGTCGCTGCCCGCGACCGGCTTCCTCACGGCCGTGGGCTCGGCGCTCGCGGTGGTCGACGTGCGCACGCACCGCCTGCCGAACGCCCTGGTCCTGCCCTCCTACCCGGTGCTGGCGCTCCTGCTGGGAGGGGCGAGCCTCCTCGGGCCCGACGACGGCGCACCAGTCCGCGCCCTGGCAGGCGGTCTGGTCCTCTACGGCGCCTACTTCCTCCTGGCCCTCGCCCCGTCGGGGCTCGGGTTCGGGGACGTCAAGCTCGCGGGGCTGCTCGGCGCCTACCTCGGGTGGTTCGGCTGGTCCGAGCTCGTGGTCGGCGCGAGCGCGGCCTTCCTCCTGGGCGGTCTGGCGGCCGTCGTCCTGCTCGCCACGCGGCGTGCAGGACGACGGACCCTGATCCCGTTCGGCCCGTTCATGCTGACGGGCTCCGTGCTCGGGGCGCTCTGGGGAGCGGGAGTCGTGGGCCCGGCGTTGCTGACGGGCTGAGTCAGGCCCCGGCGACGCTCGGGGCGAGCGCCTCCTCGAGGGCTGCTGCCATCGCGGCCAGCGGCGCGACCTGCCCCGTCATCAGGCGTACCTGCTCGGCAGCCTGGTGCAGGAGCATGCGCTCGCCGCCCACGACCACGCCCTCCCGGTCCGGTGCCCCGGCCGCCCAGGCCCGGGAGAGGGCCGTCGGGCGGGGGTCGTAGACCACGTCGAGCAGGACGCCGCGCGGGGCGGCGCCCCCCGCCGCGGCGTGCGCCGTGAGCGCCTCCGCGACCGGGTCCGCCGCCCGCGAGGGCAGGGTCGACACGACCACGTCGACGTCGCGCACGCGCGCGCTCGCCGGGTCCAGCAGCTCGAAGCGCGGGGTCACCCCCATCCTGTGCGCGGCCCGCTGGAGGCCGCCCGTGCGCCCGAGCGAACGCACCAGCACGGTCGGCGACGTGCAGCCCAGCTCGGCGAGCGCCGCCAGGGTCGAGGCGGCCGTGGCCCCTGCCCCCAGCACGACGGCGGACGCGACGGGCCGCTCCCCCGCGCCGCTGCCCAGTCCCTCGCGCAGCGCGGCGACCAGGCCGTGGACGTCCGTGTTGGCCCCGACCAGGGTCCGCCCGGAGCCCGTGGGCTGGAACAGGACCGTGTTGACGGCCCCCACGACCTCGGCGAGCGGCTCGACGTGGTCGAGCAGCTCGAACACGACCTGCTTGAGCGGCATGGTCAGGCTCAGGCCCGCCCACGCGTCGTCGAGGCCCTCCACGAAGCCGCGCAGCCGCTCCTCGGTCACGTCGATCGCGGTGTACTCCCACCCGTCCAGACCCAGCGCGCGGTAAGCGGCCGAGTGCAGGACGGGCGAGAGCGAGTGGGCCACCGGGTGGCCCAGGACGGCGGCGCGGTGCGTCGCCTCTGTCACGGGTTCTCCGCCTCCCACGCACGCAGCTCGGCCTTGTACTTCTCGTGCTCGGCGTTCGTGGACGAGAACTTGGTCTCGCCCGTGTCGAGGTTCACGGCGACCCAGAAGATCCAGTCCCCGGGCTCCGGGTTGAGCACGGCCTCGATCGAGGCCTTCCCCGGCGAGGCGATGGGCCCCGGCGGCAGCCCCTTGTGCTTGTAGGTGTTGTACGGGTTGGACGCGTCGGCCAGGTCCGGCTTGGAGAGCGAGGTGCCGGAGCGACCGAGCCCGTAGGCCACGGCGGCGTCGATCTGAAGGAGCATGTCTCGTTCGAGCCTGTTCTCGATCGCCCGGGCCATCTTGGGGCGGTCGGCTTCGAACTTGGCCTCGCGCTCGACCAGCGACGCCTTGGTGATCACCGTCTCGCGATCGGCGGGCGCGACACCCAGCGCGTCGAGGTTGCTCACGGTCGCCGCGACCATGTTGGCCACGATGGTCGCGGGCGTGTCGTCGGGCTCGAGCAGGTAGGTCGCCGGGAAGAACCAGCCCTCGAAGTTGCCGCCGGCCTCGGCCGGGAGGCCCACCGCGGCAGGATCTGCCATGGCGGCCTCGAACTCCTCGACCGGCTTCCCGGTCACCGACACGGCGCGGTCGATGACCTGCGCCTTGGTGAACCCCTCGGGGATGGTCAGCTTCGTCTCGTTCTTGCTCTCCTTGGAGAGCAGCAGCGCCACGGCGGCCGAGCCCTTCATCTCGGTGAGCATGGTGAAGTTGCCCGGCTGGATCTTGCTCGCCTCGGGGTTGGCCTTGTAGGCGTCGGTGAACGCCTTGACCGACTTCACGACCCCGGCGTCGACGAGCGTCTGCCCGATGACCGCGCCGGTCGAGCCCGGTTCGATCGTGACGTCGACCGGGTCAACCCCCTGGCCCTCGTAGTCCGAGGCGGCGAACGGGTTCTCGAAGCCCAGCAGGCTCGACGCGTTCGAGACCAGGTAGTACCCGGCCCCGCCGACGAGCAGCAGCGCCACCACCACGATGAGGGTGCGGCGACGCCGACGCTGGGCGCGCTTCTTCGCGGCCCTGCGGTCCCTGCCACCCGAGCGGGACGCCCGGGTCGGTTGCTCGTGCTGTACCGGCGGGCGTTCGAATAGGTCGGTCACGGGAGGTTGCCTCCTGACGAGTGCGTGCGCGGCGGTCCTTGCCACGTCACGACGATCAACGTTCTACGTACTCTCCAGCGCGCGCCCCCGCGCTCCGCTCACGGTCCAGAGCGGTCTGGAGGATGATAACCGCCGCCGCCTGGTCCACGACAGAGCGCTGCTTGCGCCCAGCGCGGCCCGAGGCCCGCAACGCCTGGTGGGCGCTGACGGTCGTCATCCGTTCGTCGACGAGGTGCACCGGGACGGGTGCGATGGCACGGGCCACCAGTCCAGCGTACGCACGTGCCCCCTGGGTGGCGGCACCTTCTGCCCCGGAAAGGTGTCGAGGGAGCCCGATGTACACCACACGTGCACCTCGTTCCTCCACTTCCGCCGCGATCCGGGCGACATCGCTCGGCAAGGGGGACGCGGCGTCGTCGGGCGCCGGAGCTGCGGTCTTGAGGTCGCGCGCCAGCGTCTCGACGGGGGTCGCGATCAGACCGTCGGGGTCGCTCGTGGCGAGCCCGACCCGCACGCTGCCCACGTCGACGCCCAGGCGGGCGCCCCTCGGGAGAGGGACGCCCGCCTGGTGCTCGTCGAACGTCATCCGGTCGCCGCTCAGAGCGCCGAGGCGACGTCGTCGCGGATGCCCGCGAGGGCCGCCGGGAGCGCGGACACGTCGGTGCCGCCCCCCTGGGCCATGTCGTCCTTGCCGCCGCCCCCGCCGCCGAGCACGCCCGACGCCTTCTTCGCGAGGGCGCCGGCCCGCAGGCCCGCTTCGCGCGCCGGCGCGTTGGTGACGATCACGACCTGGGGGCGCTCCTTGCTCACGCCGCCGACCGCGACGACGCTCGGTGCGGAGTCCGCGAGGCGTCCACGCACGTCGAGCGCGAGCGCGCGCAGGTCGTCGGCCGAGGCGACCTCACCCGCGTCGTGCACCACGACGCGCGTGGTGCCCACGGTCTCCGCACCCGCCGCGAGGTTCGAGGCCGCGGCCAGGAGCTGGGCCTGTCGCAGCGCACCGAGCTCCTTCTCCGCGTCGCGCAGGCGCGACACGAGCGAGCTCACCCGGTCGGGCAGCTCCTCGGTGCGCACGTTGAGCAGGCCCGTGAGCTGCCCCACCAGGGCGTGCTCCTTGGCCTGGAAGCCGTAGGCCCCGTCGCCGACCAGGGCGTCGACGCGGCGCACTCCCGAACCGATCGAGGACTCGCCGAGCAGCGTGACCAGGCCGAGCTGGCCGGACTGCTTGACGTGCGTGCCCGCGCACAGCTCGCGCGACCAGTCGCCGCCGATCGACACGACGCGCACCTGGTCGCCGTACTTCTCGCCGAACAGCGCCATGGCGCCCAGGGCCCTGGCCTCGGCGATGGGCATGACCTTGTCCGTGACCTCGAGGTTCTCGGCGAGCTGGGTGTTGACGCGCTCCTCGACCTCAGACAGGACCCCTGCGGGCACGGCGCTCGAGGCGCGGAAGTCGAAGCGGATGCGGCTCGGGGCGTTCTCCGAGCCGGCCTGCGTCGCGTCCTTGCCCAGGGCCTCCTGGATGGACTTGTGGATCATGTGCGTCGCGGTGTGGGCGCGGCTGATCGCCTTGCGGCGCGCCGTGTCGATCTGTGCGGTGCCGGGGTCCCCCAGCGCCACCACGCCCTCGACGAGGCGTCCACGGTGGACCGAGAAGCCCTTGATGGGGCGCTGCACGTCGTCGACCTCGATGGTCGCGCCGCCGTCGAGCACGATCGTCCCGTGGTCGGCGAGTTGGCCACCGGCCTCGGCGTAGAACGGCGTGCGGTCGAGCACGACCTCGACGTCGGCCGGGGCCGTCGCGGCCGGGGAGGGCACGCCGTCGACCAGGAGGCCCACGACGTTGACCGACGCCGTGGCGTCGGTGTAGCCGAGGAACTCCACGGGGCGCGCGAGCTCGCTCTGCAGCGCCTCGTAGGCAGCGGTGTCGACCCCGCCCGTGCGCTTGGCGAGCGCGTCGGCACGAGCACGCGTGCGCTGCTCCTGCATGAGGGCGCGGAACGCCTTCTCGTCCACCTGGACGCCCTGCTCGGCGGCCATCTCGAGGGTCAGGTCGATCGGGAAGCCGTACGTGTCGTGCAGGGCGAACGCCTGGTCGCCGGGCAGGACGGGCGTGCCGGACGACCCGGCCGTGGTCTTGGCGGCCGCGACCGCGGTGTCCAGGATCGTGGTGCCCGAGGTCAGGGTGCGGCGGAACGCCTCCTCCTCGGCGTAGGCGATCTGGGAGATGCGCTCGAAGTCGGTGCCGACCTCCGGGTAGGAGGCCTGCATGGCGTCGCGCGAGACGGGGAACAACTGGGGCAGCGAGGGGTCCTCGACGCCCAGCAGGCGCATGGCGCGCACCGAGCGGCGCAGCAGCCGGCGCAGGACGTAGCCCCGGCCCTCGTTCGAGGGGCGCACGCCGTCGCTGATGATCATGAGGGCCGAGCGGACGTGGTCGGCGACCACGCGCATGCGCACGTCGTCGTCGGTGTCGGCGCCGTAGCGCTTGCCCGAGAGCTCCTGGGCCGCGGCGATGACGGGGAAGACCTCGTCGATCTCGTACATGTTGTCGACGCCCTGCAGGACGAACGCGACGCGCTCGAGGCCCATGCCGGTGTCGATGTTCTTCTTCGTGAGCTCGCCCAGGATGGGGAAGGACTCCTTGGTCCCACCGTCCCCGCGCTCGTACTGCATGAAGACGAGGTTCCAGATCTCCAGGAACCGGTCGCCCGCGAGGTCGATCGCGGGGCCGCCGTCCGGGCCGTAGGCCGGGCCACGGTCGTAGAAGATCTCCGAGCACGGGCCGGCCGGTCCTCGGGCACCCGTGGACCAGTAGTTGGGTCCCATGCCGAGGCCCTGGATGCGCTCGTCCGGCAGGCCTGCGATCTTCTTCCAGAGCTGGCGCGCCTCGTCGTCCTCGTGGAAGACGGTCACCCAGATCTTGTCCTCGGGGATGCCGTAGCCACCCTCGTCCTGCGACCGCGTGATGAGGTCCCAGGCGTAGGTGATGGCACCTTCCTTGAAGTAGTCCCCGAACGAGAAGTTCCCGTTCATCTGGAAGAACGTGCCGTGACGCGTGGTCTTGCCCACGTCCTCGATGTCGAGCGTGCGCACGCACTTCTGGACGCTCGTCGCACGCTCCCAGGGCGCGGTCTGCTCACCCGTCATGTACGGGATGAACGGCACCATGCCCGCGATGGTGAACAAGGTCGACGGGTCCGGCGAGATCAGCGACGCCGAGGGCACGACGGTGTGGTCCTGGGCGGCGAAGTAGTCGAGCCAACGCTTGCGGATCTCGGCGGTACGCATGATGTCCTTCGGAGGTCGGTGATGGAACGGGCCGGGGCGCGCCGCTGGGCGGCCGGCACCGGCTAGAACAAGTATGTTCCCGCGCTGCTTCCCTCCCGGACCGTGCGCGCTGCGCGACGGGCGGAGGTCGGCCGGCGGGGGTCCGGCAGATGGATCAGTAGAACGAGTACCCCAGGAGGTCCTCGTCGTCGTCGAGGTCGGGGCTGCCCGTGCGCTCGCGCCGGGCGGCGCGGGCCGCGCGCACGTCGTCGGGGTGCGGCTGACCCTCGGCGAGCAGGGCCGCGAGGAGCTCGGCCTCGCGCGCGTCGCGCGCGGTGCGGAACTCTTCACGGAAGACCGCGACGAAGCCCGTGGCCTTCTCGCCGAGCGCGTTGACCTGGTCGGTCGCCTGGTCGACGAGCGAGGCGGGCGCGTAGCGCGCGATCACCTGCCGCCCCTTGACCACCACGACGACCGTGACGGCGACGCCGACACTGACCCAGAAGACCCGTCGCATCAGCGACCGGCCCGCGGGCCCGAGCGCCCCGAGGCGCGAGCGAAGGCCTGGCGCACGCCGTAGGTGAACGCCGCGACCTTGACGAGCGGCGCCCCGAAGGTCGCCGCGTACAGCCCGGTCAGCGCCGAGACGTTCTCGCTGACCTGGGCCGCGGACGTCGTGATCGTGTCGACCTTGACGAGCTGGCTGTTCGTGGTCGCGACCGTGGTCGCGGCCTCGTCGAGGATCGGCACCGAGTGGTCCGTGACCTCCTTGATGCTCACGCGGGCCTCGTCGAGGACCCGGCCGAGCTTGACCAGAGGAACCGCGAGGACCCCGACCAGCAGCACGAATGCGATGGCGGCGATCAGCCCGGCCACATCTCCTACGGACATCTCCTGCTCCTCCTTCGATGGCGCGACGCGACGAGCGGCACGCCTCGCGAAACCTTACCCGGATGCACGAACGCCCCGCTCCCCGTCGAAGCGGTGAGCGAGGCGTTCGTGCACGGCGCGCGGCAGCAGCCGCGCAGGAGGATCAGCGAGCGTAGTACTCGACGACGAGCTGGACCTCGCAGGTCACGGGGACCTCGACGCGCTTGGGGCGACGCACCAGGACGGCGCTCAGCTTCTCGAGCTGGACGTCGAGGTAGGCCGGGACGGCCGGCAGGACGTCGCGGTGCGCACCGGCAGCGGCGACCTGGAACGGCGTGGTGGCCTGGCTCTTCGGCTTGACCTGGATCGTCTGACCCGGCTTGACCTTGAACGAGGGGCGGTCGACGATCTTGCCGTCGACGAGGATGTGGCGGTGGCCGACGGCCTGGCGCGCCTGCAGGATGGTGCGGGCGAAGCCGGAGCGCAGCACGAGCGCGTCGAGACGCATCTCGAGGTTCTCGACCAGGGCCTCACCGGTCAGACCGGCGTCCTTGCGAGCGTCCTCGTAGGCGCGAGCCATCTGCTTCTCGCGAAGCGCGTACTGGGCGCGCAGACGCTGCTTCTCGCGCAGACGGACCGCGTAGTCCGACTCGGTGCGGCGACGGGCGCGGCCGTGCTCACCGGGCGGGTAGGGACGCTTCTCGAAGTGCTTGACTGCCTTGGGCGTGAGCGCGAGGCCCAGCGCGCGGCTCAGGCGAACCTGGCGGCGCGAACGAGTCACTGAAGACACAGTGTGTTCCTGTCCTGTCGTGTTCTTGACGTCACACCCGTGCGGATTGCCGGGTGCGGGACCAGCCGATGAGCCACCACCGTGATCCGTGAGGATGCGACTCCCCTCGACCTGGGTCGAGGGTGTCCTGCGGGGCTGCGGGGCCGAGGTCCCAGGTGGCCGTCCCTGCCCTGACGGGCGGAGACAACCTGAGAAGTCTACCGCACGGGGCACGGGGGGCGGGCCGCGCCCTGGTCACGGGCCGCCGGTGACGTGCCGACGAGCACCCCAGCTCCGTCCGCCGGCCCTCAGTCGCCCAGGATCTGCCGGATCCGCTCGAGCCGCTCGGTCACCGAGCGCTCGAACCCGCGGTCGGTGGGGGTGTAGTAGCGCGTGCCCTGCAGGACGTCCGGGAGGTACTGCTGGCGCGCGACCGCGTGCGGGGCGTCGTGCGCGTACTTGTACCCCTTGCCGTGCCCCAGCTCCTTGGCCCCCGCGTAGTGGGCGTCGCGCAGGTGCGCGGGCACCGTGCCGACCTTGCCCGCGCGCACGTCCGCGAGGGCCGCGTCGATCCCGAGGTAGGCCGCGTTGGACTTGGGGGCCGTCGCGAGGTGCACGACAGCCTCGGCCAGGATGATCCGGGCCTCGGGCATACCGATGAGCGCGACGGCCTGGGCCGCGGCGACCGCGGTCTGCAGGGCGCTGGGGTCGGCCATGCCGACGTCCTCCGCGGCCGAGATGACGATGCGCCGGGCGATGAACCGGGGGTCCTCACCCGCGGCGATCATGCGCGCGAGGTAGTGCAGGGATGCGTCGACGTCCGAGCCGCGCACGGACTTGATGAAGGCGCTCGTGACGTCGTAGTGCTGGTCGCCGTCGCGGTCGTAGCGGACCGCGGCGACGTCGATCGCGCGCTCCATGGTCTCGAGGTCGACGACCACGGCGCCGTGCGCCGTCCCCGGCGCGGGGCTCTCCCCGGTCGCGCGGTCCTCGTCCTCGCCCTCGTCGGGAGCCTCCGCCCCCTCCCCCGGGTCGTCCGCGCCCGCACGCCCGACGGCGTCGCCCGGGTCCGGCGCGTCGTCGTCGGAACCCGTGGTGCGCACCGGGGCGTCCGGCACCTCCGAGAGCGCGGCGCCCGCGGCGGCCTCGAGGATCGTCAGGGCCTTGCGGGCGTCGCCGCCCGCGAGGCGGACCAGGTGCTCCTCGGCCTCCTCCGCGAGGGTCACGGCCCCGCCCAGCCCGCGCTCGTCGACCAGCGCGCGGTGCACCAGGGCGCGCACGTCGCCCGACGTGAGGGGCTTGAGGGTCAGTAGGAGCGAGCGCGAGAGCAGGGGCGAGTTGACCGAGAAGCTCGGGTTCTCCGTGGTGGCCGCCACGAGCGTGACCCAGCGGTTCTCCACGCTGGGCAGCAGCGCGTCCTGCTGGGACTTGGAGAAGCGGTGGACCTCGTCGATGAACAGGACGGTCTCCTCGCCGCCCGTGGCCAGACGGCGCCGGGCGTCGTCGATGACCTGGCGCACGTCCTTGACGCCCGCGGTGACGGCCGAGAGCTCGACGAAGCGCCGGCCCGAGGTCGAGGCGATGAGGTAGGCGAGCGTCGTCTTGCCCGTGCCTGGCGGGCCCCACAGGATGACCGAGCCCGGGGCCGCGCGCGAGGCGCCCGGCCCGTCCACGTCGATCAGGCGACGCAGGGGCGAGCCGGCGACCAGCAGGTGCTCCTGCCCGGCCACCTCCTCGAGGGCCGCCGGGCGCATGCGCACCGCGAGGGGCGAGCCCGGCCCCGGGCGGGGTGTCCCCTGGGTGCCGGAGGTCGCGGCGTCGAACAGGTCCATCCCGGGAAGCATGCACCGAGCCTACGCACCGCCACCCACACCCACCGACTCCGGTCCGCCCACATCCTGCACGACCCGGCACCGCCCCGGCCGAGGTGCCATGCTGGCCGGGTGTTCGAGAGCCTGGGGCGCGCCGTCGCCCACCGTCCCCGCCTGACCGTCGCCGTCTGGGTCGTGCTGACCGTCCTCGGCTTCGCCCTCGCCGTCGTGGGTGTCCACGGCGAGAGCCTGTTCGACCGCCTGACCACGGGCGAGCCCGCGGTCCCGGGCTCGCAGAGCGAGCGCGGCACGCAGATCTTGACCGAGCAGGACACCACGGGCGAGGAGATCTCGCTGCTCGTGAGCGGCGCCGACCCGGCCGACCCTGCGGTCGCCGCGGCCATGGACCCCGTGCACCGGCAGCTCGACGCGATCACCGGGGTCGCGACGGTCGTCGACCCGTTCGTGATCCCCGGCGGCCTCGAGACCGAGGCCGCCCAGTCGCTCGTCGCGGCCGACGGCGACGGGTTCCTGGTGTCGGTCACGCTCGAGGCCGGCCTCGACGAGGAGACCACGGCTGCTGCGGCGAGCGACGTCGTCGAACGCCTCGAGGCCGTCCCCGAGGACCTGGCCGAGGCCTCGCCGGGCGCGACCGGGCTCGTCTCGAGCAACGACCTGATCGTCGAGGCCATCACGTCGCAGGTCGAGAAGGACCTCACGACGGGCGAGATGATCGCCCTGCCCATCGCCCTGCTCGTCATGGTCCTCGTCTTCGGCGGGTTCCTCGCGGCCGCGATGCCCATGGCGGGGGCCATCGCCTCGATCGGCGCAGGCCTAGGGGTTCTGCTCGCGCTGTCCTACCCGCTCACGATCGACGCGTCGGTCGTCAACGTCGTGACCCTGCTGGGCCTGGGCCTGTCGATCGACTACGGGCTGCTGATCGTCTCGCGCTTCCGTGAGGAGCTGCACCGGCTCGTCGACGAGCGTGCCCCCGGCGGGACCGCGACGTCCGGCCCGTCGTCACAGGCCGAGGTCACGGCCGCGGTCGTGCGCACCATGGCCACCGCGGGACGCACCGTCGCCTTCTCCGCGCTGACCGTCGCCATCTCCATCGCCGGGCTCATGGTCTTCGAGCCCGACATCCTGCGCGCGATCGGCGCGGCGGGGCTCGCGATCATCCTGATCGCCGTGGCCACGGCCATGACGCTCGTGCCCGCCCTGCTCGCCCTCGCCGGGCACCGCCTGGTGGCTCCCAGCGTCCTCAGCCGCGTCCCCGGGCTGCGGGCCGTCCTGGCGCGCACGGCCGACGTCCAGTCCGACGAGGGCGTGTTCTCGCGCCTCACCGGCCGCGTCCAGCGCCACCCGGTGTGGGTCATGCTCGGCACCGTGGCGGTCCTGGTCGTCCTGGCCCTGCCCGTCCTGGGTCTGCAGATGCGCAACTCGGGCATCGAGCTCCTGCCCCAGAGCTCGCCCCAGCGCGAGTTCGTCAACGAGGTCACCGCGCAGTTCCCCGCGTCCGAGAGCCCCGACCTGCGCGTCGTGACCGACTCCACGCCCGAGCGGGCCCAGGCCTGGGCCGAGGAGATCGCGGGACTCGAGCACGTCGAGCGGGTCGACCCGGCGGTCGCCGTCGGCACCGACCACGCGGTCGTCGGGGTCCACGTCGACGCCGACGACGCGGGCGGCCCCGAGGCGGTGGCCGTCGTGGACGAGGTGCGGGCCCTGGACCCCGGCTTCGACGTCTACGTCACGGGCCAGGCGGCCGGGCAGGTCGACTTCCGGGCGGCGCTCGCGGACCGGGTGTGGTGGGCCGTGGGGATCGTGGTCGTGGCGACGTTCGTGCTGCTGTTCCTCATGACGGGGTCGGTGCTCATCCCGGTCAAGGCCCTGCTGACCAACGTGCTGTCGCTGGCCGCGTCGCTGGGCGTGCTCGTGTGGGTGTTCCAGGAGGGGCACCTGGAGGGCGTGCTGGACTTCTCGTCGGCGGGCGGCATCGAGACCTACGTCGTGGCGCTCGTGATCGCGTTCGCGTTCGGCCTGGCCATGGACTACGAGGTCTTCCTGCTCTCGCGCATCAAGGAGCTGCACGACGCGGGCCTGTCCAACGACGAAGCCGTCCGGCTAGGCCTGCAGAGGTCGGGGCGCATCATCACCTCGGCCGCGGCCATCATCATCGTGGTGTTCGCGGGCTTCGTGTTCGGCGAGCTGCTCGTGATCAAGGAGGTCGGGTTCGCTCTGGCCGTGGCGGTCTTCATCGACGCGACGATCGTGCGGATCCTGCTGGTGCCGGCCACCATGACGCTCCTGGGCCGGGCCAACTGGTGGGCCCCCAAGCACCTGAGGTGGTTGTACTCGAGGTTCTCGATCACGCACTGACCGCCGCTGCCCGTGCCTGCATCGCCGGGTGCGGAGCTCTGGTGCAGAACGCCGGGTGCGTCGCACCAGAGCACCGTCCCCTACGGCGAACGGCTCAGTGGCGGCTCTCGAACTCCTGCACGACGGCGTAGCCCAGCCGGGAGTAGACGCGGCGGGCCGCGTCGTTGTCGGCGTACATGCCCAGGGTCACCCAGTCCGCCTCGGCCAGACCGGCCCGGGTCACGACGGCCGTGGTGGCCGCGGCGATGCCGTGCCCGCGCCAGGCGGGGTCGGTCGCGATGCTGCCCAGCGCCCAGGGCGTGCCGGGCTCGACCTGCCGGGCACCGACGACCCCGCGCAGCACACCGTCCGGGCCGCGCCATCCCCACCAGCGGGCCCACGGGTCCTCGGGGCTCATCTCCGCGAGCGGGTTCGCGACGTCCAGGCACGCGCGCACCTCGGCCGCGGCCGACGGCCCGGTCAGGGCCTCGACCCGCTCCTCGCCCGGCTGAGCGGGCGGGGCCTCGCGCGTGGCGAAGAAGTCCCAGCTCGACACCGACCGACCGTCGCCGTCGCGCAGGACGGCCGGCAGGTCAGCGTCCGCGACCCGGTCGCCCAGGAAGCCGAGCGTCCCGCGCGGCAGCCCCGCGCTGACCACGCGGTCGCCGATCACGCCCGAGCCCACGACCCGGGCCAGCACGTCCGCCGTCGCCTCGGCCGACCCCACGCCCCACAGGCCGACGGCCTGCGGAGGGCGAGCGGCGCCGTCGGGCTCCTCGACCCCGGCCGCCGGGGCCGCGAGCGCCACGCTCAGCACGCACGCGTGCTCGTCCTGCCACACCCCGCGCACGTCCCACTCCGCGAGGTCGGTCAGGACAAAGGGGTGGGAGGCCCACCGGTCCGTCAGACCGGTCGAGCCTCCCAGCGTCCTTGCCTGCGTGCGGGTGTCCGGGGCGGTCACGCCTTCCCGGTGGCGGCAGGAGCGGCGTCGGTGTCCGCAGCGGCGTCCGGTGCGGGCGCGGCCTTGGGCTTCGCGTCGACGCCCGCCTCCTTGCGCTGCTGCGCCGTGATGGGCGCTGGCGCCTGCGTCAGCGGGTCGTACCCGCCGCCCGACTTGGGGAACGCGATGACGTCGCGGATCGACTCCGACTTCGTCAGCAGCGCCACGATGCGGTCCCAGCCGAACGCGATGCCGCCGTGCGGCGGGGCGCCGAACGCGAAGGCGTCGAGCAGGAAGCCGAACTTCTCCTGTGCTTCCTCCTCGCCGATGCCCATGACCGCGAACACGCGCTCCTGGACGTCGCGGCGGTGGATACGGATCGAGCCGCCGCCGATCTCGTTGCCGTTGCACACGATGTCGTACGCGTAGGCGAGCGCCTCGCCCGGGTTCTGCTCGAACGTGTCGATCCACTCGGGCGTGGGCGAGGTGAACGCGTGGTGCACCGCGGTCCAGGCCGAGTTGCCCAGTGCGACGTCGCCCTCGTCGGCGGCCTCCCCCGTGGGCTTGAACAGGGGCGCGTCGACGATCCAGACGAACGCCCAGGCGTCCTCGTCGATCTGGCCCGTGCGCTTGGCGATCTCCTGACGGGCCGCGCCCAGCAGGGCGCGCGACTCGTTGGTCTTGCCCGCGGCGAAGAACACCGCGTCGCCCGGCTGCGCGCCGGTCGCGTCGCGCAGGCCCTCGCGCTCGGCCTCCGAGAGGTTCTTGGCGACCGGGCCCGCGAGGGTGCCGTCCTCCTGGAACGTCACGTACGCCAGGCCCTTGGCCCCGCGCTGCTTGGCCCACTCCTGCCAGGCGTCGAACTGGCGGCGCGGCTGCGAGGCCCCGCCTGCCATGACGACGGCGCCCACGTACTCGGCCTGGAAGACGCGGAACGGGGTGTCCTTGAAGTAGTCCGTGAGCTCGACGAGCGGGTTGCCGAAGCGCAGGTCCGGCTTGTCCGAGCCGTACAGGCGCATCGCGTCGTGGAACGTCATGCGCGGGATGGGCGTGGGGATCTTGTACCCGATGAGGTCCCACAGCGCGACGAGGATCTTCTCGCCGAGCGCGATCACGTCGTCCTGCTCGACGAAGCTCATCTCGACGTCGAGCTGCGTGAACTCGGGCTGTCGGTCCGCGCGGAAGTCCTCGTCGCGGTAGCAGCGGGCGATCTGGTAGTAGCGCTCCATGCCCGAGACCATGAGCAGCTGCTTGAACAGCTGCGGGGACTGCGGCAGGGCGTACCAGGAGCCCGGCGCCAGGCGCGCGGGCACCAGGAAGTCGCGGGCGCCCTCCGGGGTCGAGCGCGTCAGGGTCGGGGTCTCGATCTCGACGAAGTCCTGCGCGTCGAGCACGCGGCGTGCGGCCTGGTTGGCCTTGGCGCGCAGGCGCAGGGCGTGGGCCGGGGTGGGGCGGCGCAGGTCCAGGTAGCGGTGCTTGAGGCGTGCCTCCTCGCCGATGACCTCGTTGCCCTCGAGGGCAGTGGAGACCTGGAAGGGCAGGGGCGCGGACTCGTTGAGCACGACGACGTCGCTCGCCACGACCTCGATCTCACCCGTGGGGAGGTTCTTGTTCTCGTTGCCCTCGGGACGCCGGGAGACCTCACCGGTGACCTGGAGCACGAACTCGGCGCGCAGCGGGTGCGCGACCGACTCGTCACGGATGACGACCTGGGCGATGCCCGAGGCGTCACGCAGGTCGATGAAGGCCACCCCACCGTGATCGCGGCGACGGTCGACCCAGCCGGTGAGGGTGACGGTCTGACCGATCTGCTCGGCCCGCAGGGAGCCGGCTGTATGGGTGCGAAGCACGGAGAGAGTCCTTCCGGAACATGCCGGGGCGCGCAGTGGCGTCCCGGGATGGGAGTGGGGAGTGCGCAGACGACGCACGCGGACGAGTCTAGTCTGTGGGCGGACCACGTTCATGAGAATTCTCCCCGGGAGGCACGCATGGCCAGGCGGATCGCGACCACGGACCGGATCGGACGCGCGGAGCTCGTCGCGTTCCTGCGCGCCAACCGGCGGGCCGTGCTGCTCACCCGGCGCGCGAGCGGCGCCCCGCAGATGAGCCCCGTCACGTACGGGGTCGACGTCGAAGGGCGCGTCGTCGTCTCGACCTACCCGGACCGCGCCAAGGCCGTGAACCTGCGGCGCGACCCCTCCGCGTCGCTGTGCGTCCTGGGCGAGGACTTCGACGACGCCTGGGTCCAGGTCGACGGCACGGCTGAGGTGATCGACCTGCCCGACTCGGTCGAGCCCCTCGTCGAGTACTACCGCTCGATCGCCGGGGAGCACCCCGACTGGGACGAGTACCGCCGGGCCATGGTCGCGCAGGGCAAGTCGCTGCTGCGCGTGACGGTCACGGGCTGGGGCCCCGTGGCCACGGGCGGGTTCCCGGCACGGCTCGCGCAGGACTGAGGGCCGGCGCCCGCCGGGCGTGTCCTGCCGGCGCCGTCCTAGAAGAGCAGCTGCTCGGCGCTCGCGGACGCACTCGTGCCCGTGCGTGCCGGCGGTCTGCCGCTGTCCCGGTGCTGCGCCACCAGACTCCCGGCCGGGTAGTCACCCTCGTCGGGCCGCGCTCTCTCGCCAGGAGACTCGGGGTGCCAGGCGGTCCGGGCGTGGCCCGACGTGCGCGCCTGGGCGCGGTGCCCGGCGCTCGCGAAGCCGCGCTCGACGAGCAGCGGGCGCACCCGGTCCCACAGCCAGTCCCGGTACGCGCGGCTCGCGTACGACCCGCCCGCGTAGACGCGCTCGTAGCCCGCGACCCGCTCGGGGTGGTCGCGACGCAACCAGGCCATGAACCACTCGCGCGTGCCGGGCTTGAGGAACAGCGGGAGGACCGTGGCGCCCGTGGCGCCGGCCTCGTGGACCGCGTCGAGCAGGCGCGTGAGGTGGTCGGTCGAGTCGGTGAGCCACGGCAGGACCGGGGCGATCATGACCCCGCACGGCAGCCCGGCCGCCCTCGCGGCGCGGACGAGGTCGAGGCGGGCGCGCGGCGTGGGCGTCCCGGGCTCGACGGCCTGCTGGAGATCCTCGTCGACGAACGCCAAGGAGACCCCGATGCCCACGTCCACGCTCTGCGCCGCCTGGCTCAGGCGCGGGAGGTCGCGGCGCAGGAGCGTGCCCTTGGTAAGGATCGAGAACGGCGTGCGCGAGGCCTCGAGGGCGTCGATGATCCCGGGCATGAGCCGGTAGCGTCCCTCGGCGCGCTGGTAGGGGTCGGTGTTGGTTCCGAGCGCGACCGCGTCGCCCGCCCAGGACGGCTTGGCGAGCTCGGCACGCAGCACCTCGGCGACGTTCATCTTCACGACGATCTGGCTGTCGAAGTCCTCGCCGGGGTTCATGTCGAGGTAGCGGTGCGAGGGGCGGGCGAAGCAGTTGTGGCTGATGACGCCGTTCGCGATGAAGTCCCCAGTCCCGGTCGTGAGGTCGAGAAGGTCGCGCACCTCCCCGGTGTCCTCGACCGACCGGACCGTGAGCGGCGCGTCCGACTTCACGGCGCGCCCGGTCACCGCGAGCTTCCTGCTGATCGCAGGATCGACGATCCTGAAGAACCGCGTCCGCGCCGCCAGCCCACCGACGACCCTGATGGTGGAGACCCCGTTCTCCCTGCGTGGCTCGCGCACGAACGGAACCTCGATCACCGTGAGCGCTCGGGTGATGCGCGTGAGGATCTCCTCGTCCTTGTTCGAGATGCGCAGCGCCCCCTGCGAGCAGCTGCCCTCCGCGTCGAAGATCCCCGCAAGAAAGCCGATGGCCCATTCGCGCTCCACCACTGGTGGCCAGCTGATGAGCGCCTGGATCGCGTCGAAGTGCGCGGACCTGGACGTGAAGATCGCCATGATCGATCGTCTCGTGGTGGACCCGGGGCTGAACGGTCGCATCGTGGTGGTGATGCCCGCCTGCTCGAGATAGTCGCGCGATCTGTCGAGGGCTTCCCGGTCCGCCAGTGCGAGCCGAAACATGCTGACGTTGTTGGGGTTCCCGCTGCGGCGCCGATAGGTCCTCCTGAAGAGCATCCCGTCGCCACGGATCATGCCCGTGAGGTAGCCGTGCCGGTAGGCCGCGCCGTCCCGGGAGGCGGAGTGCTTCTCCAGATCGCCCGTCCCGAATCCCATCAGCTTGTTGTTCGTCGTCAGATATGGCCGCTGGCCCGCCCCGCACTCACGGGGGGCGACATGCTTCCAGCCGCGGTCCGTGAGAAACCTGTGATCGCCGCTTGCCGTGAGACGCGTCCCGTCCTCGAGCGTGATGGCGAAGGCTCGCTTGCGTGTTGCCCAGACGTCTTCGACAGTCGTGAGGACATAGCGCCTGTACCGGCCGCTGACCTCGGTACCGACGACCTGGTCACCCGCCCGGATGTCACGCAACGGCACCTGACGCCCGTCACCACGGAGGATGAGCGTGTCGGGGCTGAGGCAGTAGGAGCACGCGTGGGAGCATCCGCGGTACGGGTTGATCGTCCAGGTGAACGGCATGCGGGACTCCCCCGGCACCTTGGACAGCGCGCTCTTGGCGAGCACCTCGTGGAACGTGACGCCGGCGAACTCCGGCGTGCGCACGGTCCGCACCAGCCCAGCCATGCGTCCGAGCCCGGGCAGCGCGCCGTCGTCCGCCGTGATCGCCTGCCCGTCCCACCTCATGGCGCTATTCGAACACATGTTCGATCACGTTGTCGACGCCGCCGGCGGCTGCGCCCCCCGGACTGCTCAGCCGATCCCCGCCGCCCGCACCCAGCGGTCGATCTCCGGCCCGGCGTCGGCGACACGCTCCCCGCGCACCGCGAGCCCCTCGCCCACGACCGCGTCGGGAGCGAAGGTCGCGTAGACCTCGGGCGCCCGGCCGAGTCCGCTCATGGCGTGCGTCGTGACGGGCAGGATCGTCGTACCCGCGAGCGAGACGCCGTCGAGGAACGTCGACATGATCATGGGCGGGCGCACGTTCCAGATCGGGCTCGCGAGGATCACGGTGCCGTACCCGGCGAGGTCCGGCAGCGGCTCGGCGATCTGCGGGCGGGCGTCCTCGTCCTGCTCGCGCACGTTGCGCGCCACGGTCTCGTCGTAGGCGTGCGGGTACGGGTCGGCGGCGGTGACGCGATAGAGGCCGCAGCCCGTGCGCTCGGCGATCATGGTCGCCAGCACCTCCGTGCTGCCGACCTCGAGGTCGCGCCGGCCGCCGTCCCAGTAGTTCTCGCCGGCGCGGGAGAAGAAGACGATCAGCGCGCCGCTGCCTGCCGTCCCGCCCGAGGTGGGCCGCGTCGCCGTCGTCGGACCGGCCGCGACGGGCTCGCGAGGCTGCGCCCGACCTCCCGTCCCCGTGCACGAGGCCACGGCGAGGACCCCGGCACCGGCGACCGCAACGCGCAGCAGGTCCCGACGCGAGACCGCGGCGGCCCTCACGCGCCCGCCGCCCGGTCGGCGCCCGCCCCGTCGGGCGCGCCCGCCGCACCGACCGCCTCGGCGACCGCCTCGGCGACCGCGTCGGCGTCGCGGGTCGCCGCGAGCGACGTCAGCAGCGCGAGGGCGTCGGCCGCGGGGCTCCCCGGGGCCGCGCTGTACGCGACCAGGCCCAACCCCGGCTCCTGGGCGAGCTCCATGACGTCGTAGTCGAGCGCAAGGACCCCGACGTCGGGGTGGTGCATGCGCTTGAGACCCGCCCGGTGCACGCGGACGTCACGCGTGGCCCACAGCTCCCGGAACCGCTCGGAGCGCGTCGAGAGCTCGCCGACCAGGTCGCTGAGCGCCCGGTCGTACGGGTTGCGTCCCGCCGCGCCGTGCAGCGCGGCCACCACGGCGCGGGACACCTCGTCCCAGTCCACGTAGTAGCGCCGAGCCGCAGGATCGAGGAACGCGAACCGCGCGGTGTTGGGCGCGGTACCCGTCTCTCGCGCGAAGTCGTGGACGGGGGCGTGCAGCTCACGAGCCAGCGCGTTGGTCGCCACGATGTCGCGACGGCTGTCCGTCACGTACGCCGGGGTCGCCGTCATCGAGTCCAGGACGCGCTGCACCGACACCGGGACCGTCGCGGCACGCACCGGCTCGCGCCGCTTGCGGGCCGGCTGGTTGGCGGAGTGCGCGAGATGACGCAGGTGCAGCGTCTCGGCCTCGTCCAGCCGCAGGGCCGACGCGAGCGCATCGAGCACCGCGTCCGACGCCCCGGCCAGGTTGCCGCGCTCGAGCCGCGCGTAGTACTCCGAGGAGACGCCCGCGAGGACCGCGACCTCGTCCCGGCGCAGGTCCGGGACCCTGCGCCGCCCGGTGCTCGGCGGCAGCCCGACCTCGGTCGGGCTCAACCGGGCTCTGCGGCTCGACAGGAAGTCTCGCACCTCGTCTCGTGGGTCCATGCCCACGACCCTACGGACCGTGCCCCGCCCGAGCCATGCACTGTCAGTACCCCTCTCGACAGGGCGTTCCTCCCTCACCCGGGCGATGGTGGAGTGGATGCAGTGCCGCCGACCGACCGGTGGCCACCCGGACGAAGGGACCGAATCCATGCGAGCGACGTACCTGTACGGCACGAGAGACATCCGGGTCGACGAGGTCCCCGGCCCCGAGATCCAGGAGCCCACCGATGCCCTCGTGCGGGTCGTGCGGGCGTGCGTGTGCGGCTCGGACCTGCACCGCTACCACGACTACGCGGGCGAGCCGCGCCCCATGGGGCACGAGCTGCTCGGCGTCGTCGAGGACGTCGGGGCCGACGTCACCACGGTCCGCCGCGGCGACTTCGTGATCTGCCCGTTCGGCATCCAGGACAACACGTGCGTGTACTGCCGCGAGGGCATGCAGACCTCGTGCCTGCACGGGCACTTCTTCGGCACGGGCGGGATGGGCGGCGCCCAGGCCGAGGCCGTGCGCATCCCCCTCGCCGACGGCACGCTCGTCCGGACCGGCACGGCGCTCGCGGACACCGACGAGGCCCTGCTCAACTCGTTGCTCTCGCTCTCCGACGTGTTCCTGACCGGCACCACGCCGCCCACATGGGCAAGGTCGGTCCCGGACGGACCGTGATCGGGGACGGGGCCGTGGGGCTGAGCGCGGTCCTGGCCTCCCGGCGCCTCGGCGCCGAGCGCCGTGGTGCCCGAGCGCGGCGAGGAGGGCGTCGCCCGGGTCCGTGACCTCACGGACGGGCAGGGGACGCACGTCGTGATCGAGGCCGTCGGGCACATGCCCGCCTACCAGCAGGCGTACGGGGTCGTGCGCGTGGGCGGCGTCATCTCACGGGTCGGGGTCCCGCAGTACGAGGACGCACCCGTCGGGTGGGGCTCGCTGTTCGGACGCAACATCACGCTCACGGGCGGCCCCGCCCCCGTGCGGGCCTACATCGAGGACGTCCTGCCGGACGTGCTCGCCGGACGCATCGATCCCGGTCGCGTGTTCGACCGCGTCCTCCCGCTCGACCAGGTCGCCGAGGCCTACCGCGCCATGGACGCGCGCGAGGCCCTCAAGGTCGTGGTCCTGCCCTGACCGTCACCGACCCTCCTGGACGGCCCCCGCCCGACGTGCCCGACGACGCCACCTCCCCCCTCCCAGCCGTCCTGCCCCCACGACCAGCACCACCCAAGGAGCACCACATGACCGTCCTCACCCTGAACAACGGCGTCACCCTGCCGGCCCTCGGCTTCGGCGTCTTCCAGACCGCGCCCGAGGAGACCGTCTCCTCGGTCCGCACCGCGCTCGAGACCGGGTACCGGCTGGTGGACACCGCCGCGGCCTACGGCAACGAGCGCGAGGTCGGCCGGGCGATCGCCGAGTCGGGCCTCGACCGGGCCGAGGTGTTCATCGAGACCAAGGTGTGGATCAGCGACTACGGCTACGACAAGACGCTGCACGCGTTCGACAAGTCCGCGGGCAAGCTCGGCGTCGAGCAGATCGACCTGCTGCTCCTGCACCAGGCTCTGCCGAGCCGGTTCGACCTCACGCTCGAGGCCTACCGCGCCCTGGAGACGCTCCTGGCCGACGGCAAGGTCCGCGCGATCGGCGTGAGCAACTTCATGCCCGAGCACCTCGAGCGCCTCCTGGAGACGGCGAGCGTCGTCCCTGCCGTCAACCAGATCGAGGTCCACCCGTACTTCCAGCAGCGCGACCTCCAGGCCGTGGACGCGGCGCACGGCATCCTGACCCAGGCCTGGTCCCCCATCGGCGGCATCACCTCCTACCGCGAGGGCGGTGCCCGCACGTTCGACGACCCCGAGATCCTCGCGATCGCCGAGGCGCACGGGAAGTCCGCCGCGCAGGTCATGCTCCGCTGGCACCTCCAGGAGGGCCGCTCCGCGATCCCCAAGTCGACCAGGCCCGCACGCATCGCCGAGAACTTCGACGTGGCCGACCTCACCCTCACGGACGCGGAGCTCGCCGCGATCGACGCGCTCGACCAGGGCGTGCGCCGCGGCCCCGACCCGGCCGACATCACCCTGGAGACCTTCGGCCGGGACATCCCGGAGGCCTGAGCGGCTCTCACCGAGGCGCCGTCGCCGCGCCCGGCGCACGGCAGCACGGCAGCGCGGCGCACCGACCCGCAGCACGCGTGAGGCCCGACAGGGGATTCCCCTGCCGGGCCTCACGCACGTCCTCCCGGGTCAGCGCCCGGGCAGCGGGCTCACTCCCCCGCGGGCACGACCCGCGGCCACAGGTCCTCCTCGGACGGCGCCCACGTCGCCGGGTCCGCGGTGACCTGCTCGCCCGAGCGGATGTCCTTGACCTGGTGCGCGACGACCTCGCCGTCCGCACCGACCCCCGCGGGGAACCACACGAACGGGATGCCGCGACGGTCCGCGAACTTGATCTGCTTGCCGAACTTCGCCGCGCTCGGCGCGACCTCGACCGGGATGCCCCGCGAACGCAGCGCGACCGCGACCGCGTCCGACGCGGCACGCGTCTCCTCGCTCGTGACCGCGACCACGACCGCGCTCGGCACCGACCGCGTCGAGCGGACCAGGCCCGCGCTCAGCAGCCGCGAGACCAGCCGCGAGACGCCGATCGACAGCCCCACCCCCGGGTAGGTGTTCGCGCCGTCCGAGGCCAGGGTGTCGTAACGCCCGCCCGAGCAGATCGACCCGAGCTGCTCGTGCCCCACCAGGACCGTCTCGTAGACCGAGCCCGTGTAGTAGTCCAGGCCGCGCGCGATCTTGAGGTCCGCGACCACGACGCCCGGCGCCCGCACGGCTGCCGCGTCGATCAGCGCCGACAGCTCCACGAGGCCCTCCTCGAGCAGCTCCGAGGTCACGCCGTGCTCGCCCGCGAGCGCCCGCACCCGCTCGGCGACGCCGGCGTCCGAGCCGGAGATCGCCGCGAGCGCGAGGCACGCGTCCGCCTGCTCGGGCGTCGCGCCCGTCTCGGCGACCAGCAGCGCCCCGACCTTGTCCGGGCCGATCTTGTCGAGCTTGTCGATGCTGCGCAGCACGCCCTCGACGTCGTCCAGCCCCAGCCCGCGGTAGAAGCCCTCCGCGACCTTGCGGTTGTTCACCAGGATGCGGACCTCGGGCACGCCGATCGAGCGCAGCTCGCCCAGCGCCTCGGCCATGACCAGCGGCAGCTCGACCTCGAAGTGGTAGGGCAGCTCGCCCGCACCCACGACGTCGATGTCCGCCTGCACGAACTCACGGAAGCGCCCGTCCTGGGGACGCTCACCGCGCCACACCTTCTGGATCTGGTGACGCTTGAACGGGAACGCCAGGTGACCGGCGTTCTCCAGCACGTAGCGCGCGAACGGCACCGTCAGGTCGAAGTGCAGGCCGAGCTGCTTGTCGGCCTTGCCCGACCGCTCGTCCGCAGCCCCCTCCGCCGTCTCCTCCTGGAGGCGGCGCAGCACGTACACCTCCTTGGAGGTCTCGCCCTTGCGCAGCAGCTGGTCGAGGGGCTCGACGGCTCGCGTCTCGATCCCCGCGAAACCATGGAGCTCGAACGTGCGACGCAGCGTGTCGAGCACGTGCTGCTCCACGACGCGTCCAGCAGGGAGCCATTCGGGGAAACCGGAGAGAGGTGTAGGTCGGGCCATGGGACCCGATCTTTCCAGACTCCAGGACCGGACGAGCAATCCGCTCACAGACCCCGCAGGTACGGGTTGGTCCGGCGCTCGCGGCCGATCGTGGTCAGGGGCCCGTGGCCGGGCACCACCTGGAGGGAGTCGTCGAGGCGCCCGACGACGTCGCGCAGGGTTCGCTGCATCGTCTCGCCGTCCCCGCCGGGCAGGTCGGTGCGCCCCACCGACCCGGCGAACAGCACGTCCCCCGCGAGCACGACCCCGGCCTCGGCGCCGCTCGCGCTCACGCTCGCCGTGCCACCGTCGCCCCTCGAGTCAGGTCGGACCGCGACGGGCAGGTAGAGCGTCGAGCCCTGGGTGTGCCCAGGGGCGTGCAGGGCGTCGACCAGGACGCCGTCGAGGTCGAGCCGCTCGCGGGCCCCGGCTCCCGGCTCGCCGGCCGTACCGAAGGTCCGGACGTCGTCCGGGGCCCGGTAGTCCTCGAGCCGGGCGCCGCCCGCGGCGAGCGCCGCGGCCAGCGGGCCGGGCACGACCCGTCCGTCGCGTCCCGCGGGCGGGGCGCTCTCGATCGTGCCGAGGGGATCGGCGAGCCGGTAGGCGTCGTCGGCGTGGATCCAGAACGGGACACCGTAGAGCGAGCACAGCTCGGCCGCGTCCCAGGTGTGGTCGGCGTGCCCGTGCGTGGCCAGGACCGCACGGGGCGCGAGCCCTTGCTCGCGCACGAGCTCCACCACGCCCGGGACGACCCCGGCCCCTGCGTCGACGATCGCGCAGGGGCGCGCGGCGCCGTCGGGCAGCGTTCCCTCGGGGCCCGGCACGACGAGCGTGCAGTTGGTGCCGAACACGGGGGCCACCACGAGGAAGAGGTCCATGGGACGACAGTAACGACCCACGCAAAGAGGGCACCTGATACCGGACCGTGACCTGAAAGGCGACAAGACACGGCGCCAGAACGCTCCCGATGCCTAGACTGTCCTCTGAAACCGTGGATCACCCGTGCACAGAACGCGCCCTCGCGCCCGCACGCGGAGCGGCCCGTGACGTGAGACGAAGGAGTTGGGGTGACGACGAGCAAGCGCGAACGTGAGCGTGCCCGCCGCCGCGAGGAGAAGTGGACCGAGCGTCAGGCGCAGGCCCGCGCCCGCAAGCAGCGGACGTGGACCATCGTCGGCGCGGTCGCCGCGCTCGCCGTCGTGGGTGGTGTCGTCGTGCTGGCTCTCTCCGCGAACTCGGACGCCGACGCAGCCACGGCCGCCAAGACGTTCACCCTCCCGCCGCCCTCCGCCGCCGAGGACCGCGAGTGGACGGGCGAGCTGCGCACGAGCGCGGGCGACATCGAGTTCACGCTCGACGGGCAGGCCGCCCCTCAGACCGTCGCGAGCTTCGTCTCGCTCGCCGAGGGCGGGTTCTTCGACGGCACCGACTGCCACCGCCTGACGACCTCCGGGCTCTACGTCCTGCAGTGCGGCGACCCGACGGGCACGGGAACCGGGGGCCCGGGCTACACGTTCGGACCCGTCGAGAACGCGCCCGAGGACGGGTTCTTCCCCGCCGGCACCATCGGCATGGCACGTGCCCAGGCCACGGACTCCCACGGCAGCCAGTTCTTCCTCGTCTACGAGGACACCACCTTGCCGACCGACACCGGTGGGTACACAGTTTTCGGCAAGATCACATCCGGCTTGGACGTCGTCCGAGCAGTCGCTGACGCGGGGACAGCGGACGGGGCCCCTGACGGCTCCCCCGCGACCCCGGTCACCATCGAAGGAGTTGAGACCCAGTGAGCGAGAGCACCGAGAACCACGCGAACTCTCCGGCGCAGGCATCCGAGGAGGCCACCGCTACGGAGCAGGTCGAGGTGCCGGCGGTCGCTGAACCGGCCGAGGGCGCCGAGGCACCCGCTGCCACGGAAGCCGTCGAGACCGACGCCCCCGCGGCAGCAGCCGACGAGGCCACCTCCGTCGAGGAAGCCGCGCCCGCCGCGGACGAGGCTCCTGCCGAAGCCCCGGCCGAGGTCACCGAGACCGCCCCCGCGACGGACGCTGCTGAGGCGGCTCCTGAGGCCGCACCGGCCCCCGCGGCGGACGCACCGGAGGCACCTGCGGCCCCGGCTCCCAAGCCCAGCCCCGCGCCCAAGCCGAGCGCCGTCCCGGTGCCCCGGCCCCCGCGCCCGGGTGCACCGGCTGCAGCGGCCCCGGCCGCCGCGTCGATCGCCCCGGCGGCTGCCGCGGCGGTCATCCCCGACGACAGCGCCGCCGCGAAGGCCGCGGCCGGGTTCGGCCGGGTCGACGAGGAGGGCACGGTCTACGTGACCGAGGCCGCGGGCGAGCGCAGCGTCGGGCAGTTCCCCGGGGTCTCCCCCGAGGAGGCGCTCGCGCTCTACGTGCGCCGCTTCCTGGACCTTCAGGCCAAGGTCGCGCTCTTCGAGGCCCGCCTGACCGGTACGGACCTGTCCGTCAAGGAGATCGACTCGACCCTCGCCAAGCTCGGCGAGGAGACCGCCGAGCCCTCGGCCGTCGGCGACCTGGACGGCCTGCGCGCGCACGTCGAGTCGCTGCGCACCGTCGCGGCAGCCCGCCGCGCCGAGCTCGAGGCCGAGCGCAACGCCGCCAAGGAAGCGGCGCTCGCCGCCCGTACCGAGATCATCGAGGCAGCGGAGAAGATCGCCTCGACGGACCCGGCACGCATCCAGTGGCGTCCCGCGGGCGAGGAGCTGCGCAAGCTGCTCGACCAGTGGAAGGACGCCCAGCGCAACGGGCCGAGGATCGACCGTGCGAGCGAGGAGGCGCTCTGGAAGCGCTTCAGCCACGCCCGCACGGCCTTCGACCGCGAGCGTCGGCACTACTTCGCCGAGCTCGAGCAGCGCAACTCCTCCGCGAAGGAGGTCAAGGAGAAGCTCGTGCAGCGGGCCGAGGCCCTGCAGAACAGCACGGACTGGGGCGCCACGGCCGGCGCCTTCCGCGACCTCATGACCGAGTGGAAGGCCGCCGGGCGCGCCAACCGCCGCGACGACGACGCCCTGTGGGCCCGCTTCCGTGCGGCGCAGGACGCGTTCTTCGAGGCCCGTGACGCGCTCAACGCCGCCACGGACGCCGAGTACGCCGAGAACCTGGTCGTCAAGGAGGCCCTGCTGGAGCAGGCTGAGAAGCTCGTCCCCGTGACGGACCTCGCGCAGGCCAAGACGGCCCTGCGGGACATCCAGGAGAAGTGGGAGGACGCCGGCAAGGTTCCTCGCGCCGACATCCAGCGCGTCGAGGCCCGCCTGCGCGCCGTCGAGACCGCGGTCCGTGACGCCGAGCAGTCCCAGTGGTCGCGCTCCAACCCCGAGACGCGTGCGCGCGCCGAGGGTGCGGCGGCCCAGCTCGAGTCCGCGATCGCGGGCCTCGAGGAGGACCTGGCGGCTGCGACCGCCAAGGGCGACAAGCGCAAGATCGCCGAGATCGAGTCGTCGATCGCGGCACGCCGCGCCTGGCTCGAGCAGGTCGTGAAGGCCGCCGAGGACTCTCGCGGCTGACCCTGCACCACCTGAGGGGCCGGGTGGGCCTGTGGACGACGAGAGTTTCCACAGGCCCACCCGGGCCCCTCGCGCATGTCCGGACGGGCCGCCAGGCTGAACCCATGGCCGCCGCCACCGCTCCCCCCGCGCCCTCCCCACCGGAGGCCGTCCTCGCGGACGCCCCTTCCACGGGCCTGTGCCTCCCTGCGGACCTCGCGATGGCCGCCCGTGTCGCGCCCGCCCCCGAGCTCGTGCGGCCCGCGCACGTCGGCGGGGCCGTCGCGTTCGCGGACCTGGTCCGCTCGGGAGCACTGGTCCGGGTCCGGGGAGACGTCGCCGTACGCCCGACGACGCCGCTCACCCCCGCGGTCCGTGCCGCCTCCCTGGGGCACCTCGTCCCCGAGCGGACCGTGATCGGCGGCCTGAGCGCCGCGTGGGTGCACTGCGGGACACCGGTCCCGCCGACCGTCGAGGTGATCCACCCGCTCGGCGTCCACCGCCCGCCGCCGCTGTCCGGGCGCGCGCCACGCCAGAGCGCTCTCCTGCACAGCGAGACCGCGCTGCTCGGGGGCGTGCTGGTGACGACCGTCGAACGCACGGCACTGGACCTCGCGTGCCTGCACGACCAACGGTCCAGCACCCCGGTCCTGCACGCGCTCGCCACGCGGTGCGGGCTCGACGTCGACGCGGTGCTGCACGCGCTCGACCTGCGGTCGCGGCGCACCGGCAGGCCCAGGGCCCAGCGGGTCCTGGGCCTGCTCGCCGAACGGCTGCGGGAGGCGTCGGCAGGCGACGGGCCCGGCCCCCGTCTACCGTGAGCAGATGCCTCGTTCCACGACCCCGGCGGTCGAGCTCGACGTCGACGGACGCACCGTGCGCGTCACGAGCCCTGACCGTGTCGTCTTCCCCGGCCGCGGGCTGACCAAGCTCGACGTCGTCACGTACTTCCGGTCGGTCGGCCCCGGGATCCTCGCGGCCCTGCGAGAGCGCCCCACGACCCTCGAACGCTGGCCCAAGGGTGTGTTCGAGGGCGCCCGGCTCAGCACCCGCACCGACAGCAGCGGCGACGCGTTCTTCCAGAAGCGCTTGCCGCAGGGCGCGCCGGACTACGTCGAGACGGCCCGGATCGCGTTCCCCAGCGGCCGCACGGCCGACGAGGTGCGCCCCACCGAGCTCGCGGTGGTTCTCTGGGCCGCGAACCTCGGCACCCTCACGTTCCACCCGTGGCCCGTCACGGGCGCCGACGTCGAGGCTCCCGACCAGCTCCGCATCGACCTCGACCCCCAACCCGGCACCGACTACTCGGACGCAGCGCGGGTGGCCCCGCACCTGCGTGAGGTGCTCGCCGAGCTGGGGCTCGAGGGGTTCCCCAAGACGTCGGGCGGGCGCGGCCTGCACGTGTTCGTCCCCATCACGCCGGACTGGGGCTTCGTCGAGGCGCGCCGGGCGACGATCGCGATCGGTCGCGAGCTCGAGCGCCGCCTGCCGGACCAGGTCACCACGAGGTGGTGGAAGGAGGAGCGGGGCGAGAAGATCTTCGTCGACTACAACCAGATGGCCCGCGACCGCACCATCGCCTCGGCCTACTCGATCCGGGCCAACGCCCGCGCCACGGTCTCGGCGCCCCTGCACTGGGAGGAGGTGCCCGACGTCGGGCCCGACGACTTCGACGTCCTGACCATGCCGGCGCGCTTCGCCGAGGTCGGCGACCTGCACGCGCGCCTCGACGCGACGAGCCCCGGTGAGCGGTACTCGCTCGAGGCCGCGCTCGAGTTCGCGGCACGCGACGAGCGCGACCACGGTCTGGGCGACCTGCCCTATCCCCCCGAGCACCCCAAGATGGCGGGCGAACCCAAGCGGGTCCAGCCCAGCAAGGACGCCTCACGGCACCACGAGGACGGCGCGGGCACCTAGCCCGCCCGGTCGGCGCGCACGTGCGGTCTCCGCGGCCCCCGCGGGGCCCGCGGCTCCCTGCCGCTCGGGAGGTGTCCTGGACCGCCCTCAGGCCACCCCGGGCGCCCCCGGCAGCAGCTCGTCGAGCCGGTAGCTCACGGGCTCCTCGAGCTGCTCGTACGTGCACGACCCGGGCTCCCGGTCGGTGCGCCAGCGACGGAACTGGACCGTGTGCCGGAACCGTGACCCCTCCATGTGGTCGTAGGCCACCTCGAGGACCTTCTCGACGCGCAGGGGCACGAACGACAGGTCCTTGGTGCCGCTCCACCGCGATTGCGCGCCGGGCATGCGTCCGGACCCGGGGCTCTCCCAGCCCGCCCAGGGATGCTCGGCGGCCTCGGGGCTCCCGGGGTCCAGCACGAGCGGTGCGAGCTCGGCGACGAGCTCGGCCCGGCGGGCCGTGGGGAACGACGCCGCCACACCGACGAACTGCAGGTCCCCCGCGTCGTCGTGCAGGCCCAGCAACAAGGAGCCCACGAGCGGGTTCTCAGGCGTCGAGGTCTTGTGCAGCCGGTACCCCGCGAGCACCACGTCGGCCGTGCGCTCGTGCTTGACCTTGAGCATGACCCGCTTGTTGGGCTGGTACGGCGCTGCGAGCGGCTTGGCGACGACCCCGTCGAGGCCGGCGCCCTCGAACACCGCGAACCAGTCCTGGGCCACGGCGCGGTCCGTCGTGCGAGGGGTCAGGTGCACGTCCGGTCCGTCGAGGCCCAGGCCCGCGAGGAGCTCCTGGCGGCGGCTCAGCGGTTCGTGCGTGACGTCGTCGTCCCCCAGCGCCAGCAGGTCGAACACCACGAGGCTCGCCGGCGTCTCGGCAGCCAGCCGGGCGACCCGCGAGGCCGCGGGGTGGATGCGCTGCTGGAGGGCCTCGAAGTCGAGCCGGCCCCCCTGGGCGAGCACGATCTCGCCGTCGACCACGCACCGCTCGGGCAACGCGTCGAGGACGGCGGCCACGACGTCCGGGAAGTAGCGCTCCATGGGCTTGGCGCTGCGGCTGTCGAGGCGCACCTCGTCGCCGTCGCGGTAGACGATCGCGCGGAAGCCGTCCCACTTGGGCTCGAACACGAGCCCACCCTCGACCGCGCCCGGGTCGGGGACTCCCGAGACCGACTTCGCGAGCATGGGCAGCGTGGGCGGGAGCACGGGCAGGTCCATCCCCCGATGCTGCCACCGGGGGCGCCGCACCACCCGTCGAGCGGGCCGCCCGTCCGGACGACGAAACGCCCCACGTGCGCGACGGCGTCGGGCGCGTGGGGCGTTCGGACGAACCCCGAGGGTCAGGCCGGGAGCTGAGGCTGCTCGGCCGCCTTGGAGCCCGTGATGCGGTAGACGTCGAACACGCCGTCGATCTTGCGGACCGCGGACAGGACCGTGGCCAGGTGCCCGGGCTCTGCCATCTCGAACACGAACCGGGACATCGCGACCCGGTCGTTCGACGTCGAGACCGTCGCGGACAGGATGTTGACGTGGTGGTCCGACAGGACGCGGGTCACGTCCGAGAGCAGCCGCGAGCGGTCCAGGGCCTCGACCTGGATCTGGACCAGGAACAGGGCGTTGCTGCCCGTGGTCCAGTCGACCTCGACGATGCGCTCGGGCTGGTTGCGCAGCCCCACGACGTTCGCGCAGTCCGCGCGGTGGACGCTGACGCCCTGGCCGCGCGTGATGAAGCCGATGATCTCGTCACCGGGCACCGGGGTGCAGCACTTGGCGAGCTTGACCCAGATGTCGTCCACGCCCTTGACGACCACGCCCGGGTCGCCCGTACGGGGGCGACGCGACGTGTGCCCCGGACGCGCGGCCTCGGCGAGGTCCTCGGACGCGCCGTCCTCCCCGCCCATCGCGTGCACGAGCTTCTGCACGACGCTCGCGGCCGACACCTGTCCCTCGCCGATCGCGGCGTAGAGGGCCGAGACGTCGGGGTAGCGCATCTCGTTGGCGAGCGCGACGAGCGACTCGTGGCTGAGCAGGCGCTGGATGGGCAGGTTCTGCTTGCGCATCGCCTTGGCGATCGCGGTCTTGCCGTGCTCGACGGCCTCCTCGCGACGCTCCTTGGAGAACCACTGGCGGATCTTGTTGCGCGCCCGCGGGCTGTTGACGAACGCGAGCCAGTCGCGGCTGGGCCCGGCGGTCTCCGACTTGGACGTCAGGACGTCGACGACGTCCCCGTTCTCGAGCTTCGAGTCGAGCGGCACCAGGCGCCCGTTGACGCGGGCCCCCATGGTGCGGTGGCCGACCTCGGTGTGCACGGCGTAGGAGAAGTCGACCGGGGTCGAGCCTGCGGGCAGCGCGATGACGTCGCCCTTGGGCGTGAAGACGTAGACCTCCGCGCCGCCGATCTCGAAGCGCAGCGAGTCCAGGAACTCCGAGGGATCCGCGGTCTCGCGCTGCCAGTCCACGAGCTGGCGCAGCCAGGCCATGTCGTTCTGCACGGGCTCGGGCGCCCCGCTGGCCTTGGCGATCTCCTTGTACTTCCAGTGCGCCGCGACGCCGTACTCCGCGCGCCGGTGCATGTCGTGCGTGCGGATCTGGATCTCGACGGGCTTGCCGCCCGGTCCGATCACCGTGGTGTGCAGCGACTGGTACATGTTGAACTTGGGCATCGCGATGTAGTCCTTGAACCGGCCCGGCACAGGGTTCCATCGCGCGTGCAGCGCACCGAGCGCCGCGTAGCAGTCGCGCACGGTGTCCACCAGGACACGTGCGCCGACCAGGTCGTAGATCTCCGCGAAGTCGTGACCGCGCACGATCATCTTCTGGTAGATCGAGTAGTAGTGCTTGGGGCGACCGGTCACGGTCGCCTTGATCTTGGCGGTGCGCAGGTCGGCCGTGACCTGCTCGCGGACCACCGCGAGGTACTCCTCGCGGGCCGGCGCGCGCTCGGCGACCAGGTGGACGATCTCCTCGTACACCTTGGGGTAGAGGGTCGCGAACGACAGGTCCTCGAGCTCCCACTTGATGGTGTTCATGCCCAGGCGGTGGGCCAGGGGTGCATAGATCTCGAGGGTCTCGCGCGCCTTGCGCTCGGCCGAGGAGGACGGCACGAACTTCCAGGTGCGGGCGTTGTGCAGGCGGTCGGCGAGCTTGATGACCAGGACGCGGATGTCCCGGGCCATGGCCACGACCATCTTGCGCACGGTCTCGGCCTGGGCCGCGTCCCCGTAGGTCACCTTGTCGAGCTTGGTGACGCCGTCGACGAGCATCGCGATCTCTTCGCCGTACTCCTCGGTGAGACGCTCGAGCGAGTACTCGGTGTCCTCGACCGTGTCGTGGAGCAGCGCGGCGGCCAGCGTCGCGCCGTCGAAGCCGAGGTCCGCGAGGATCGTGGCGACAGCGACCGGGTGGGTGATGTACGGGTCGCCGCTCTTGCGCATCTGGCCACGGTGGGCCTTCTCCGCCGTCACGTAGGCCCGCTCGATCACCGAGAGGTCGGACTTGGGGTGGTTGGTTCGTACCGCCTGCAGGACCGGTTCGAGGGCGGGCGTGCCGCCCTGGCTCCCCCGGACACCGAACCGCACGAGGCGCGAGCGTACGCGCGCCGCCGAGGACGGCCCGCTCTCACCGGACGATCGACCTGTCCGTGTCTCTTCGCTCATGCGTGCCTCCTCTCCCTGGTCGCCGGAGAATCTCGACGTCCGTCGGAGTGGCAATCCTACGACTCCACGCGCAGGAGCGTGTCGACCTGGTGGCCCGCGAGCCGTGAGCGCCCGCCGAGACCGTCGAGCTCCAGGAGGAACGCGACCCCCACGACGACGCCCCCGCAGCGTTCGACGAGCTCGACCCCCGCGGCGGCGGTGCCGCCCGTGGCCAGGACGTCGTCGACGATCAGGACGCGTGCGCCCTGCGGGAGAGTACCCGTGCGCAGCTCGATCGAGGCCGTGCCGTACTCGAGGTCGTAGGTCACGGTCTCGGTGGGCGGCGGGAGCTTGCCGGCCTTGCGCAGCGGCAGGAAGCCGACGCCGAGGCGTGTGGCGAGCGGTGCGCCGATCAGGAAGCCGCGGGCCTCGAGACCGGCGACGAGGTCGACGCCCCCCGCGGCGAATGCCGCGAGGGAGTCGACCACGTCGCCCAGCGCCCTGCCGTCGGCGAGCAGACCGGTGATGTCACGGAACGTGACGCCGGGTTGGGGGTAGTCCGGGACGTCGCGGATGAGTCCGAGGACCTCGGCCGCGCGCTCGGACCCCAGGCCCGTCAGTCCGACGGGCAGGATGCTGCTGGTGCTCATGAGAGGTCAGTGCCCCCGCTTGCGTCGCGGCTGCGCCTTGACGCCCTGGTGCGATCCCGGCTGGAGCTGGCCCGTGGCCTGGACCCCTGCCGCGGCGAGCTGGGCGTCGCGCGAGGCGCCGCCCGTGCCCTCGGCAGCCTCGGCGACGAGTGCTGCGCGCTTGTCCAGGACCTTCTGGGTGTGCTCCTTGATGGCGGTCTCGCGCTCGCGCAGCGTGACCTCCAGGGGCGTGGCCAGGAAGATCGAGGAGTAGGCGCCCACGGCCATGCCGACGAACAGCGCGAGCGCGATGTCGCGCAGCGTGCCGGCCCCGAGCAGGAACGCGCCGATGAACAGGATGGCGCTGACGGGCAGCAGCGCGACGACCGAGGTGTTGATCGACCGGACGAGCGTCTGGTTGACCGCGAGGTTGGCGCGCTCGGCGTAGGTGCTGCGGGTCTGGTCGAGGATGCCGCTCGTGTTCTCGCGGACCTTGTCGAAGACCACCACGGTGTCGTAGATCGAGTACCCGAGGATGGTCAGGAAGCCGATCACGGTCGCCGGGGTGACCTCCCAGCCGATCGCCGCGTAGATCCCGACCGTGATGATGAGGTCGTGGAAGAGCGCGATGAGCGCGGCCGCGGCCATGCGCCAGTTGCGGAAGTAGATCGTCATGACGACGCCCACGAGCCCGAGGAAGACGATCAGGCCCGTGATGGCCTTCTGCGAGACGTCCTTGCCCCAGCTGGGGCCGATGAACGCGGTCGTGACGTCGTTCTCGGTCACGTCGTAGGCGCCCGCGAGCGCGTCGCGGACCTCGGTGACCTCGTCGGCCGTCAGACGGTCGGTCTGGACGCGGATGGCGCTGCCGCCGACGGTCGTGACGCGCGGCACCTCGTCAGGGGCGACCTCGGCCACGGCGTCGATCGCGGGCTGCTGGCTCGTGTCGCTGACGTTCGAGACGACGAACTCCGAGCCGCCGCGGAAGTCGATGCCGAGGTTGAAGCCCTTGGTGAGCAGGACCCCGAACGACAGGAGCACCATGACGATCGCGACGATGTAGAAGCGGCGGCGGTTGCCGACGATCTGGTAGGACTTGCGCCCCGTGTAGAGGTCGTTGCCCCACTGGGCGAATCCCTGCGCCATCAGAGGTTCTCCTCGTTCTTGTCGCCCTCGGTCGAGGAGTCGGTGGTGGTGGCGTCGGACTCTGCCGCACGTCGTGCGGCGGCGCGGCGCTCGGCGATCGTCTGCCGGGTGCCCTCGCCCGCGGCGGCTGTGCCGACGCTCGCGCCGACCTTCTCGCGCGTGGGGCTGCCGAAGGGTTCGTCGCTCGAGGCGTCGGCCGCGACCGGCGCGTCCTGGGTGTCCGCAGCACCCGCTCGGGCGACCCGTCCACGCCCGGCGTAGCGGGGGTTCGCGCCGAGACGGCGCGGGTCGAGGCCCGAGGCAGGGTGCCCGTTCGCGAAGAACTTCGTCCGTGCGAGCAGCTGCATGACCGGGTGCGTGAACATGAAGACGACGATCAGGTCGATCAGCGTCGTCAGACCCAGCGTGAACGCGAAGCCGCGCACGCCGCCCACGGCGAGGAAGTACAGCACGACGGCGGCGAGGAAGTTGACCGCGTCCGAGGCCAGGATGGTGCGCCGTGCGCGGTCCCAGCCCTTCTCGACGGCCGAGTTCAGGGTGCGCCCGTCGCGCAGCTCGTCGCGGATGCGTTCGAAGTACACGATGAACGAGTCCGCGGTGATACCGATCGCGACGATGATGCCCGCGACACCGGGCAGCGACAGGCGGTACCCGATGGTCCAGGAAAGCAGCAGGATCACCCCGAAGGTGAGCACGGCCGCGATGCCGAGCGAGGCCACCGTGACCAGGCCGAGGGCCCGGTACTGGAAGAGCGAGTAGATGACGACCAGCAGCAGGCCGATCGCGCCCGCGATGAGGCCCTTCTCGAGCTGCTCGCTGCCGAGCGTCGCGGAGATCTGCTGCTCGCTCTGGACCTCGAAGGTCAGCGGGAGCGAACCGAAGTTGAGCTGGTTGGCCAGCAGCGCGGCGCTCTCACGGGTGAAGTTGCCGGAGATCTCGGCCTTGCCGTCCTGGATCGCGACGTTGGCCGTCGGGGCGGAGATGACGAGCCCGTCCAGGACCATGGCGAACGCGTTCTGCGGGGCGGGCAGCGCGACCAGGCGCGTGGTCGTGTCACGGAAGGCCTTGGTGCCCTCGGCGTTGAACTCGATGTTGACGACCCACTGGCCGGTGCTGACGCCCTGGGCCGTGGTGCCGAGGCCCGAGCTCGCGTTGGCGATCTCGGTGCCCTCGATCTCGACCGGGCCCAGAATGTACTTGACCGTGCCGTCGTCGGCGCACGTGACGAGCGGTGCGTCGGCGTCGTCGGTGTTGCCACCGGTCAGGTTCTTGGGGTCGGTGCAGTCGAGCGCGTCGAACTGGGCCTGGATCTCCGGGGTGATCTGCGCCAGGTCGCTGGGGCTCGTGGGGGTCACGGGCGCCGTGGGCTCGGTGGGCTCCTCGGCAGGCGTCTCGGAGGCCACCGGGGTGGGTGCTCCGTACGTCAGGACCGGGCGGAACCGCATCTGCGCGGACTTGCGCACGAGGTCGAGCGTCTCGTCGCTCGGGGTGCCGGGCAGCCCGACGACGATGTTCTTGCCCTGGCTGGTGATCTCGGCCTCGGTGACTCCCGAGGAGTCGACACGCTGGCGGATCACGTTGATCGCCTGCTGAATCGTCTCGTCGGTGACCTGGCCCTCGGAGGCGATCGGCGTCAGGATGATCTGCGTGCCGCCCTCCAGGTCGAGGGCGAGTCCGGGCGTGGTGCTCGCGTCCGACCACTTGGTGCCGGCGAAGATCGACGCGAACAACGCGACGATCAGTAGCGCGAGGATCACCAGGGTGCGTACGGGCCTGGCGCGTCGTGTGTTGGAGGTGGCCAACTATCCGTCTCTTCTCGTGCGCGCGACATCGAGCGTGCGATGACGCGGATCGACGTCGCGCCCCGGGATCGGGGCGCGACGTGTGTCACTTGCTGTCGGTGCCGTCGTCCCGCTTGTCCCCCGGCTTGTCCGTCAGTCCGGACAGGTCGTCCGGGACCTCGAGCACGTCGTCCACCGACGAGGTCCGGTCGGAGTCCCCCACGACCAGGCCGTTCTCGTCGGATTCGTCGTCCTCGTCGTCGCCGTCCTCTTCCTCGACGGGCGGCTCGACGAGCTTGGCGATCGCTGCCCGCAGCCAGCGGGACTGGTTACCGGGGGTGGACTCGATCGTGATGATGTCCTTCTCCTCGTCGACCGCGACGATGGTGCCGAACAGGCCCGAACCGGTCATGACCTCCTGGCCGGGGGCCAGGTTGGTCCGGAAGGCTGCTGCTTCCTTCTGGGCCTTGCGCGACCGGCTGGTCATGAGGAACATCGCGCCTGCTGCGAGGGCGAGGATGAGGATGAGACTGAAGTCCATGACGGGGTAACCGATTCCTGTTCTGTGCTGGGATCTGCGCGGCAGTCTAGGCGCACGCGTACGGATCACCAACGAACCGTACGACCGTGGAGTTCCGCCGTTCAGACTCCCCCAGTCTAGGCCCCGGTGTCGAACAGGGTTCGCCCCGTCCGTCCGGAGCCGTTCCGTCCCCCCGTCGGGCTGCCCGGTCCGCGGGGCGCGAGGGGGTCGGGGGGCGTGAGACCGAGGTGTGCCCAGGCGGCCGCGGTCGCGACCCGTCCGCGCGGGGTGCGCCCGATCAGCCCTTCGCGCACGAGGAAGGGCTCGACCACGGTCTCCACGGTCTCCGCCTCCTCGCCCACGGTCACGGCCAGGGTGCTCAGGCCCACGGGCCCCCCGTTGAAGCGTGTGCACAGCGCGCCGAGCACGGCCCGGTCGAGGCGGTCCATGCCGAGCTCGTCGACCTCGTAGACCTCGAGCGCCGAGCGTGCGGCCCGCAGGTCCAGCGAGCCGTCGCCGCGGACCTGGGCCCAGTCGCGCACACGGCGCAGCAGGCGGTTGGCGATGCGGGGCGTGCCGCGCGAGCGGCCGGCGATCTCGTGGGCCGCGTCGGCGTCGAGCCGGACGCCGAGCAGGCCCGCCGAGCGGACCAGGACGCGCTGGAGCTCGTCGGGCGAGTAGAAGTCGAGGTGCCCGGTGAACCCGAACCGGTCGCGCAGCGGCGCGGGCAGCAGCCCGGCGCGCGTGGTGGCCCCCACGACCGTGAACGGCGGCAGGGACAGCGGGATCGCGCTGGCACCGGCGCCCTTGCCCACGACCACGTCGACCCGGAAGTCCTCCATGGCGACGTAGAGCAGCTCCTCGGCGGGGCGCGCGAGCCGGTGGATCTCGTCGATGAACAGCACCTCGCCCTCCTCGAGGGAGGACAGGACCGCGGCGAGGTCGCCCGCGTGCTGGATCGCCGGGCCCGACGTCACGCGCAACGACGCGCCGAGCTCGGCCGCGATGATCATGGCGAGGGTCGTCTTGCCGAGCCCGGGAGGCCCCGAGAGCAGGACGTGGTCGGGCGTCGCGCCGCGGGCGAGCGCGGCCTGCAGGACCAGGGAGAGCTGGTCGCGCACGACGAGCTGACCGACGAACTCCTCGAGCCGCCGGGGGCGCAGCGCGGCCTCGGCCGCACGCTCGAGCTCGTCCGCGGCCGGCGTCACGATCCGCTCGGACGTGAACGGTTCCTCGCCCTCGGCGTACCCGACGCGGTCGAAGTCACCCACGGGGACCGCCCAGCACGCGCAGCGAGGCGCGCAGGGCGCCCGCGATCTCGTCGGGGGCGACCACGTCGACGCCGGCCTGGGCGAGGACCGTGGCGAGCGCGTCCTCGGCGGCCTTGGGGTTCCAGCCGAGCCCCACGAGCGCCTGGACGACCTGGTCGCGCTGGTCGTCGACCACGCCTGCGCCCGTGCCCGCCGCGTCGTCGCCGCTACCGTCCGCGGCGCCCGTGGGTGCCCCGAGCCGGTCGCCGAGCTCGAGCGCGATGCGCTGGGCGCCCTTGCGCCCGATACCGGGCACGCGCATGAGCGCGGCGATGTCCTCGGAAGCCACGGCGCGGCGCAGCGCGTCGGGCGTGTGGACCGCGAGCATCGCCAGGGCCAGTCGCGGCCCGACGCCGCTGACGGTCTGCACGGCCTCGAAGACCGTGCGCTCGTCGTCGTCGGCGAACCCGAACAGGGTGAACGAGTCCTCGCGCACGACCATGCTCGTGGACAGGCGGGCGGGTTCGCCCACGCGCAGCGTGGACAGCGTCGCGGGGGTCGCGTGCACGAGGTACCCCACGGCTCCCCCGGCGCCGCCCACCTCGATGACAGCGCGGTCCAGGCGGACGTTCGCCACCGTTCCCGACAGCGAAGCGATCACTGTGCCTCCATGCATCCTCGCGGGTCCCGGCCGCGTGCGACCGACCCCGAACACCTGTACGAAACTGCGGCCACTCTAGCAACGGGCGAGGGTGCGCCCGGGTGAGCCTCGCCGTCGGGCACCTCGCGGCCGCGCTCCCCCGCGGCCGTGGTCCGGACCCGACCCCGGGCCCCGGACCACGGCCTCTAGCGGCGCGGGCCGCGCGAGGCCTGCTCGGCCGCTGCCCACGCGCGCTGTGCGGGCGTGAGCTGGTGCCGGTCCCCGCCCTGCAGCGCGCCCGCGGGGCGCCACATGTGGCAGATGGCGAGCGCGAGGGCGTCGGCCGCGTCGGCGGGCTTGGGCAGCTCGGCCAGGCCCAGGATCCGCGCGACCATGCGTTGGACCTGGATCTTGTCCGCGCGGCCCGTGCCGGTCACGGCGGCCTTGACCTCGCTGGGGGTGTGCATCGCGACGGGCACCCCGCGGCGGGCCGCGGCGACCATCGCGAGCCCCGCGACCTGCGCGGTGCCCATGACGGTGCTCACGTTGTGCTGGGCGAAGACCCGCTCGACGGCCACGACGTCCGGGACGTGCTCGTCCATCCAGGCGTCCAGGCGCTGGGAGATCGTGAGCAGGCGCAGGTCCACCGACATGTCCGGCGGGCTCTGCAGGACCCCGACCGCGACCATCTGCGCGCGCCGCCCGGGCAACGAGTCGACGACGCCCACGCCGCAGCGGGTCAGGCCTGGGTCCACTCCGAGCACGCGCACGCGCTCACCTTCTCACGCGCCACCCACGACGAAGGGCTCCCACGCGAACGGTCGCGCGGGAGCCCTTCGTCACACCAGGGACGGTGGGTCAGTCGTCGTTCTCGAGCTCGGCCATGACCTCGTCGCTCGCGGTGAAGTTCGCGTAGACGTTCTGCACGTCGTCGCTGTCCTCGAGCGCGTCGATCAGGCGCAGGATCTTGCGGGCGCCCTCGGCGTCGACCTCGACCTCCATGGACGGGTGGAAGACCACGTCCGCGGAGTCGTACTCGATGCCGGCGTCCTGCAGCGCGGTGCGGACCGCGACCAGGTCCGTGGCCTCGGTGAGGACCTCGAACGTGTCGCCCTCGTCGGTGACCTCCTCGCCGCCCGCCTCCAGGACGGCCTCCATCACGTCGTCCTCGGTGGTGCCCTCCTTGGGGACCACGATGACGCCCTTGCGGGAGAACAGGTAGGACACCGAGCCCGGGTCGGCGAGCTGGCCGCCGTTGCGCGTGAACGCGATGCGGACCTCCGCGGCGGCACGGTTCTTGTTGTCCGTGAGGCACTCGACCAGGACGGCGATGCCGCCCGTGCCGTAGCCCTCGTACATGATCGTCTGGTAGTCGGCGCCGCCGGCTTCCTGGCCCGAGCCGCGCTTGAGGGCGCGGTCGATGTTGTCGTTGGGGACCGAGGACTTCTTGGCCTTCTGGACGGCGTCGAAGAGCGTGGGGTTACCGGCGAGGTCCCCGCCGCCCGTGCGGGCCGCGACCTCGATGTTCTTGATGAGCTTGGCGAACAGCTTGCCGCGCTTGGCGTCGATCACGGCCTTCTTGTGCTTGGTCGTAGCCCACTTGGAGTGTCCTGACATACCCCTGTTACTCCTTCACGATTGCGACGAAGAGCTCGTGCACCCGCGCATCGCCCGTGATCTCGGGGTGGAAGGAGGTGGCGAGCAACGTTCCCTGACGTACTGCGACGATTCTACCTGCGTCTTCGCCCGCGCCCGCGGCGGGCCCGGCGCCCGGGCCCGGCACAGCGGGCACCGAGGCGCCCCGGTGGCGCGTGCGGGCCAGGACCTGGACCCCCGGGCCGGCCTCCTCGACCCACGGGGCCCGGATGAACGCCGCGGGCACGGGCCCGCCCGGCACCCCGGCCATCTCCACCGACGACTCGAACGAGTCGACCTGACGCCCGAACGCGTTGCGACGCACCGTGACGTCCAGGCCCCCCAGGGTCTGCTGGTCGTGCGTGGCGCCCAGCACCCGGTCGGCGAGCAGGATCATGCCCGCGCACGACCCGTACACCGGCAGCCCCGCGGCGATCGCGGCCCGCAGCGGGTCGAACAGCTCGAAGATCCGCAGCAGCTTGTCGATCGTCGTCGACTCCCCGCCGGGGAGCACGAGGCCGTCGATCGCCGCGAGCTCGGTGGGGCGCCGCACGGTGACGGCGCGCGCACCGGCCACCTCGAGGGCGGCCACGTGCTCACGGACGTCGCCCTGCAGGGCGAGGACTCCAATGACCGGTTTCACGATCGCCCATGGTACGCGCCGCACGTCGCGCCCCGCGGGGGTGCCCGACGACGGCGCTCGCGGCCTGCTACTCGGTGGCCTCGCCGAGGTGGCGGGTCTGCCCGTCCCACCCGTCGAGGAGGGGTTCGAGGAGGTCCGGCAGGGACGCGGGGAAGACCTCGATGGTGACCTGTCGGAGCTCGGGCAGGGTCCACCAGCGCATCTCGTCGACGACGTCGTGCTCGATCTCGGTCCAGCCCTCGCGCGTGAGGGGCACGGCGGCCTGGGGGCCGGTGATGCGCGCGAGGTAGAAGACCTCGTCCTGGCGGCAGCGTTCGCGGTAGAAGTCGAAGATCGCCGAGCGGGTCCACACGGGGCCCTGCAGGTCGGCGGGGTCCAGGCGCAGGCCCGTCTCCTCGAGGACCTCGCGCACCGCGGCGTCGCGGTCGCTCTCGCCGGGCTCGATCCCGCCGCCGACCGTGAACCACCAGGACCGCGCGGGCTGGTCGGTGTCGTGGCCGCGGGCGAGCAGGAGGCGCCCCTCGTCGTCGAGCAGCAGGACGCGCGCACCGCGCCGGTGGCGCATGCCGTCGGGGCCCAGGACCCAGTCGGGTCCGAGCGAGCTGGGTGGGTCCTGGGCGGCTGGGGGCGCCGCCGGGGCGGGCGCGACGGGTGCGCCCGCCCCGGTCGGGACGCGACCGGCGGGCCGGTCGGCCGTGCTCGTCATCGCGGTGTCACCGGGCCGGCAGCGGGGCGGGAGTCACCAGCCGCGCTCGGCCAGGCGGTGCGGGACCGGGATGTCGTCGACGTTGATGCCGACCATGGCCTCGCCCAGGCCGCGCGAGACGTCCGCGAGGACGGCCGGGTCGTCGTAGAACGTGGTGGCCTTGACGATCGCGGCCGCACGCTGGGCGGGGTTGCCGGACTTGAAGATGCCCGAGCCGACGAACACGCCCTCCGCACCGAGCTGCATCATCATGGCCGCGTCGGCCGGGGTCGCGATGCCGCCCGCGGTGAACATGACCACGGGCAGCTTGCCCGTGGCGGCGATCTCCTTGACGAGCTCGTACGGCGCCTGGAGCTCCTTGGCCGCGACGAAGAGCTCGTCCTCGGGCAGGGACGTCAGGCGACGGATCTCGCCGCGGATGGTGCGCATGTGCGTGGTCGCGTTGGACACGTCGCCCGTGCCGGCCTCGCCCTTGGAGCGGATCATGGCCGCACCCTCGGTGATGCGGCGCAGCGCCTCGCCCAGGTTGGTCGCCCCGCACACGAACGGTGCCTCGAAGGCCCACTTGTCGATGTGGTTGGCGTAGTCGGCCGGGGTCAGGACCTCGGACTCGTCGATGTAGTCGACGCCGAGAGCCTGCAGCACCTGGGCCTCGACGAAGTGACCGATGCGCGCCTTGGCCATGACCGGGATCGAGACCGCGGCGATGATGCCGTCGATCATGTCGGGGTCGCTCATGCGCGAGACCCCGCCCTGGGCGCGGATGTCGGCCGGGACGCGCTCGAGGGCCATGACGGCCACCGCGCCGGCGTCCTCGGCGATCTTCGCCTGCTCGGGCGTGACGACGTCCATGATGACGCCGCCCTTGAGCATCTCGGCCATGCCGCGCTTGACCTTGGCCGAGCCGACGACGTCGCCGGTCACCTGGGGGCTGTTCTCGCCGGAATTCTCCACGGACACCGCGAAACCTCACATCTTCACGTTGGGACGCGTGAGCAGGGGTCACGCTCACGCCGCCGACATGCTCGCACGTCACCACCCAGTCTACGGAGGTGCGCCCACCCCTCGGGCAGCCCCGGAACCCGACCGGTCGGTCAGGGGTTGCGGTCGAGGGCGGGCGGCCAGGCGTCGTCCAGCTCGACCGTGACCGGCATGGGCGCGTGCCCCGCCAACGAGAACACCCGGGCGTACCACGTGCGGCGCAGGCGCTGCGTCTGGGCCACGGCCTCGTTGTGGAAGCGGCGCGCGAGCTGCGCCCGGTACCAGGCCCCGGCCAGCGCCGCGAGCAGCTCGGCCCCCAGGAGCGAGGACCGGATCTCCCGCACCTCCTCCGGGTCCTCCAGGGCCGCGCGCAACGTCGCCGACAGGTCGCTCTCCGCGCGCGCCCGCTCAGAACCCACCCCCGCCAGGAGGCGAGGCGCCCCGACCGTCGCGACGCCGTCGGGCCCGTGAGCCGACCCCGGCGAGACCACGAGCTCCGCCAGCCCCGGCACCACCGACGCGACCTCACGCGTGCGCAGGTCGTCGTCCAGGACCTCGTACGCCGCCTCGGCGACCAGGACCGAGCTCGCCGGGTCCAGCTCCCCCGACCCCGCCAGGTCGAGCGCCGCCGACGCCCGCCGCTCCAGCTGGGCGTCCAGCGCCAGGCGCGAGGCCATGACCTTGCGGTGCAACCGGTCCAGGCGCGAGGCAGCGACCCACAGGGCCCACCCCGCGACCAGGACCACGGCCACCACGATGATGGCGATCTCCGACCACGTCACGACGGGTTCCTCTCCTGCTCCGGACGAGGCCACAGCCCCAGACGACGACCACCACGCAACGACGCAGGATCCTCGTGCACCGGGATCACCGCGTCCGAGGCCGCCAACGCCATCTCGTACACCGCGAGCACCTCGGCCGTCACCGTCGACCAGTCGAACCGGCGCACGAACGAGATCGCCCGCTCGCAGTACCGCTCCCGGCCCGCCGGATCCGCCAGGACCCGCAGCACCGTGTCCGCCAGCGCACGAGAGTCACCCACCGGGAACAACGCCCCCGCCTGCCCCTCGTCCAGCACCCGCCGGAACGCACCAAGGTCCGAGGCCACCACGCACGCCCCCGCGCTCATCGCCTCCACCAGCACGATCCCGAAGCTCTCCCCACCCGTCTGCGGCGCGATGTACACGTCCACCGACGACAACAACGACGCCTTCTCCTCGTCCGAGATCGACCCCAGGAACTCCACGGCGCTCGCGGCCACACCGAGCGCCTCGAGCGCGTCCGCGCGCCCCTGGTCCCCACGGCCCGCGATCAGGAACCGGGCCCCCGGGACGGCCTCGAGGATGCGCGGGATCGCAGCCGTCAGGACCGGCAGGCCCTTGCGCGGCTCGTCCAGGCGCCCCAGGAACGCGATGGTCGGCGCCTCCGGGGTCCCCTGCCACTTCGCCGAAGGGGCAGCGTCCGCGAACGTGTCGACGTAGACCCCGTTGGGGATCACGACCGCATCACCCCCCATGTGCTCCACGAGCGTGCGCCGGGCGTCCTCCGAGACCGCGATGCGCGCCGAGATCTTCTCCAGGCTCTGGCGCACCAACGGGTAGACCACCTGCAGCGCGCGCGAGCGGATCAACGCCGTGTGGAACGTCGCCACGATCGGCCCCTGAGCGATCCACAGCGCCAGCATGCTCAACGACGGCGTGACCGGCTCGTGCAGGTGCAGCACGTCGAACTGACCCGCGTCCAGCCACCGGCGCACCCGCGCCGCCGTGACCGGACCGAACGTCATCCGCGCCACCGACCCGTTGTACTTGACCGGCACCGCACGCCCCGCGGACGTGATGTAGTCCGGGATGGGGGTGTCCTCGTCCGCCGGGGCCAGCACGGACACCTCGTGCCCCTGCGCCATCAGCGCCTCCGCCAGGTCCCGGATGTGGAACTGCACCCCACCCGGCACGTCGAACGAGTACGGGCACACGATCCCGACCTTCAGGCTCATGCCGAGCCCACCGCCCCTCCACCAGTCGCGCCCTGCGCGTCCTTCGCCCGGGTCCGGGCGTACCGGTCCGGGTCCAGGTCCGCCACGAAAACCTTCTGCAGCATGTGCCAGTCCTCCGGGTCCGCGGCGATCCCCTCCGCCAGCTGGTCGACCCACGCCTGCGTCACCGCCGCGACCCGCTCGCTGCGCGGCACACCCTCGGGGACCGCGACCGGCGGGAAGAACCGGATGACGATCCCCCACGGGGTCCCCGCAGCCCGGCGCCGAACCCCCGTCAGACGCTCGTACCGGATCGACGCCGTCAGCAACGGCGCCCCCGTCGAGACCGCCAGCGCCGCCGGCCCCGCCGCGACCCGGGCCCGCTCGCCGAACAGGTCCACCTCCACACCCCGCGCCGTCAGGTCACGGTCCGCGAGCAACGGGATGAGCTTGCCCGGGCCACGCGCCCCACGCATCAGCTCCCGGAACACGTCCCCGTCGCCCAACGCCAGGATCTCGATCCCCAACGAGTTGCGGAACGCCAAGAACTCCTGGAACAGCTCCTCGGGCTTCAGCCGCTCCGCGACCGTCAGCACCGGAGCGATGTGCGGCGTCGCATACGCCCCCGCCAGGTCCCAGTTGCCCATGTGACCCAGCGCCAGGACCGGCGTCACCCCCTGCGAGGTGAACCGCAGGCAGTTCTCGTACCCCTCCAGGCGCACGCGCGCCTCGATCTGCGCAGGGGACGCCGCCGGCAACGTGAACGCCTCGCGGTAGTAGCGCATGTACGAACGCATGCCCGCCCGGCTCAACCGGCGCAGCCCCCGGGCGTCCGACCCAGGACGCACCCGCGCCAAGTTCCTCTCCAGCTGCGCCACACCACCGCGGCGCGTCGCCCACGCCACGTCCGCGATCACCGTGAACAACCCCCGCAGCACCGGCTCCGGCACCTTGTGAGCGTTGCGCCACGCGAACGTGAACGCCTTGTCCGCGCTCACCCCCACCTCAGGCACCACCCTCGGACGCCCCGGCAGCGACCGCCTGACGACGCACCGTCGCCATGCGCTGCACCACCGTCACGGCGCTCGCGGCCGCGAGCAGCCCCAGGACCACGACCAGGACCGTCACCGGGAGCCCCAGGCCCACCAGGCCCGCCGCGACGAGCGTCACGACCAGACGGTCGGCACGCTCGGCGATCCCGACGGCGGCCGTCATGCCCAGGCCCTCGGCCCGTGCCCGCGCGTACGGGACCACCGACCCCAGGACCAGGCACGCGAGCCCCACCGTGATGCCCCACGTGTTCTCGGTGCGGACGAACCACACGATCAGCCCCGTGAAGATCGCGGCGTCGGCCAGACGGTCCAGCGTCGAGTCCAGGAACGCCCCCCACGGCCCCGAGCGCCCCGACAGGCGGGCCATCACCCCGTCCAGCGCGTCCGAGAACGCGAAGACCATGATCGCCATGGTGCCCGCGAACAGGTGCCCCGTCGGGAACAGCCACAGCGCGGAGGCCACCACGCCCACCGTGCCCACGATCGTCACCGCGTCCGGGGAGACCCCGATCCGCAGCAGGAAGGCCGCGACCGGCGTGAACAAGCGCGTCACGACGGCGCGAAGTCGCCCGAACATCTAGCTCTCCTTGGGTGCGGGCGCCGCAGGAGACGCCGGGTCGTCGTTCGTCGGACGTGCCTCGTGGACCGCGCCGGCCTCCCAGGCCGCCGTGAGCCGTGCACGGGTGTCCCCCAACAGCTCCGGCACGGCCTTGGTGTGCGCCACGATCGGCAGGAAGTTCGCGTCCCCCGACCAGCGCGGCACCACGTGCTGGTGCAGGTGCGCCGCGATGCCGGCCCCTGCGACCGCACCCTGGTTCATGCCCAGGTTGAAGCCGTCAGGACCTGACACCGCACGCGTCACCCGCATCGCCTGCTGCGACAGCCGCGCCAGCTCGTCGGTCTCCTCCGAGGTGAGCTCGGTGTAGTCCGACACGTGCCGGTACGGGCACACCATCAGGTGGCCCGGGTTGTACGGGTACAGGTTGAGCACCACGAAGCACCACGTGCCGCGCGCCACGATCAACCCGTCCTCGTCGGACAGCGCAGGGATCCGGCAGAAGGGGCACGACGACGACCGGTCGTCGACCGGCTTGTCCTGACCGCCGATGTAGACCATCCGGTGCGGCGTCCACAATCGGTCCATCCCGTCGTCGAACCGTGGGTGCCCCTGCGGACCCTCCACGGAGTACCCCGTCCCTGCGCCGTCCGACGTCACGCGTCAGACCTGGCTGCGCTCGCGGACCGCAGACACGATCCGCTCGATGGCCTCGGCCACGGGCACGCCGTTGTCCTGGCGCCCGTCGCGGTAGCGGAACGAGACCGCACCGGCCTCGACGTCCTCGCCACCGGCGATGAGCACGAAGGGCACCTTCTCCTTGGACGCGTTGCGGATCTTCTTGGCGAACCGGTCGTCGGAAAGGTCGAGCTCGGCGCGGATGCCGCGGGCCTTGAGCTCGGCGACGACGTCCTTGAGGTAGTCGTCGAACGCCTCGGCCACCGGGACGGCGAGCACCTGGACGGGCGCCAGCCAGGCCGGGAAGAGCCCCGCATAGTGCTCGATGAGCACACCCATGAACCGCTCGATCGAGCCGAACTTGGCCGAGTGGATCATCACCGGCTGCTGCTTGGTACCGTCTGCCGCCGTGTACTCCAGGCCGAAGCCCTTCGGCTGGTTGAAGTCGTACTGCACCGTGCCCATCTGCCACGTGCGGCCGATGGCGTCCTTGGCCTGGACCGAGATCTTGGGGCCGTAGAAGGCAGCGCCGCCCGGGTCCGCCACGAGCTCGAGACCCGACTCGACAGCGACCTTCTCCAGCACAGCGGTGGCCTTGGCCCAGTCCTCGTCGGTGCCGACGAACTTGTCGGGCTTGGAGTCGTCCCGCGTCGACAACTCCAGGTAGAAGTCGTCGAGGCCGAAGTCGGTGAGCACCGACAGCATGAAGTTCAGCAGGTGCTTGACCTCGTCCGGGGCCTGCTCTGGCGTGACGTAGGAGTGCGAGTCGTCCTGGGTCAGGCCGCGCACACGCGTCAGGCCCTGGACCACGCCGGACTTCTCGTACCGGTACACGGTGCCGAACTCGAACAACCGGATCGGCAGCTCGCGGTACGAGCGCCCGCGGCTCGAGAAGATCAGGTTGTGCATGGGGCAGTTCATCGCCTTGAGGCGATAGCGCCCGTGGTCACCGACCTCCTCGAGGTCGAGCGCCGGGAACATCGTGTCCGCGTAGTACGGCAGGTGGCCGGAGGTGAAGAAGAGCTCTTCCTTGGTGATGTGCGGGGTGCCGACGTAGGAGAACCCCTCCTCGATGTGGCGCTGGCGGACGTAGTCCTCCATGACCCGCTTGATCACGCCGCCCTTCGGGTGGAACAGCGGCAGGGCCGAGCCGACCTGGTCGTTGAACGAGAACAGGTCCATCTCGGCACCGATGCGGCGGTGGTCACGACGCTCGGCCTCGGCGAGGCGCTCCGTGTAGGCGCGCAGCTCGTCCTTGGTGGGCCAGGCCGTGCCGTACACGCGCTGGAGCTGCGGGTTCTTCTCGCTGCCGCGCCAGTAGGCGGCCGCGCTGCGCATGAGCTGGAAGCCGTTGCCGATCAGACGCGTGCTGGGCAGGTGCGGGCCGCGGCACAGGTCCTTCCAGGCCACCGTGCCGTCGCGACGGACGTTGTCGTAGATGGTGAGCTCGCCGGCACCGACCTCGACCGACACGCCCTCCCCTGCTGCGTCGTCGGCGGAGCCGGAGCCCTTGAGGCCGATCAGCTCGAGCTTGTACGGCTCGTTCGCGAGCTCGGCGCGGGCCTCGTCGTCGGTCACGACGCGGCGCTTGAACGTCTGCCCGTCCTTGATGATGCGTGCCATGACCTTGTCGAGAGCCTTGAGGTCCTCGGGCGTGAACGGGGTCTCGACGTCGAAGTCGTAGTAGAAGCCGTCACGGACGGGCGGGCCGATGCCGAGCTTGGCGTCGGGGTTGACCTGCTGCACGGCCTGGGCCAGGACGTGCGCGGCCGAGTGGCGCAGCACGTCGAGACCGTCGGGCGAGTCGATGGTCACGCCCTCGACCTCGTCGCCCTCGGCGACCGGGGTGTCGAGGTCCTTGAGCTCACCGTTCACGCGGAGGACGACGACCTCACGGCGGCCCGAGAACAGGTCCGCACCGGTCGCCCCCGTCTCCACCGTGGTCCGTTCTCCGTCGAGAGTGATGGACAAAGGTGACGATACGACGTCTGACACAGTGCGCGCTCCTAGCAGCTCAACAGGGCATTCGAAAGGGCGCCGCCAGACGGCGGCGCCCCTCGATGTTACCGACCTCGGCCGGTGGAGTGCGTATCTCGACCGGTCAGTCGTTGGCCTTCTTGGCCTTCTCGGCCAGGGCGTCGACGTGGCCGTCGACCGAGTCGGGCGCGATTCCCTTGATCTTCTCCGCGACGTCGTCGATCTTGTCGTCGGTCAGGAACTCCTTGGCCTTGTCGAGCAGACCCCCCAGACCCTCCTTGGCCTCGCCGGCAGCGGCCGCAGCCTTGTCCTTCGCCTCGTCGATACCCATGTTCGGCTCCTCGCGTCACGTCGTGCGGTGAGGCTCGTGCCTCACCACTCGGCAAACTACCGCCGCCCTGCGGATCCTTCCTGGCGAAGACACGCCGGACGAGCTCAGGATCACCCCGTGCCCCCCTCCCCTCCGGGCTGGTCGGTGAGTCGCACGGGTGAGGTCGGGTCGAACGAGGTAGGCGCTTGGCACACTATTTTGAACAAGGAGACGGCGATGTCCGCAAAGTGTGAGATGTCCGACCCCGAGTGCTCCGCTCCCTGGCGTCGCCCCGCCCGCCTCGGCCCGCCGAGCGGGCATCATGTCGCCCGTGCCCTACACCCCCGTCCACGCCCTCGTCGCCCTCCCCCTCGCCGGCAGGCGGGCGCGTCGCGCGCTCTCCCCCGCCCTCCTCCTCTGGGCGCTGCCGGCGTTCACGATCGGCGCGATGGTCCCGGACGCTCCCCTGTTCCTCGACGTGCTATGGCCCGGTACCGACGAGCTGGCCCACCCCACGCACCGTCTGCTGGGCGTCGTGACCGTCGACCTCGCCCTCACCGTGGCCTTCACGGCCCTGTGGGTCCTCGTGGTCCGCGGGCCCTACCTCGCCGCGCTGCCTCGCCGGACACCCCTCTCCCCCGACGTGTCGACCCGGACCGCTCGCCCCCTCGCGATCGCGGCCGCCGTCGCCGGGTTCGCCGTGGCGGGGACGCTCACCCACGTCCTCTGGGACGACTTCACGCACCTGCGCGGGACCGCTGTCCAGACCTGGGACGTCCTGCGGACCCCGGTCGCCGGGGTCGCGGCGTACAAGTACCTCCAGCACGGGAGCTCGTTCCTCGGGTTCGTCGCCCTCGCGGCCCTCGTCGTGCGCTGGTGGCGGACCGCTCGGCCCGTCGCAGCGCGGCAGCACCTGCGCTCCGCGGTCCTGGCCGTGGCGGCCGGCGCCGTGGTGGGGGCGCTCGGAGCGGTCGTGCGCCTGCTCGCGACCGACCAGGCGGTGACCGTCTTCTCGCTCGCCCGTCTCGCCGCGACCTACCCGGTGCTCGGAGCGGGCCTGGGGCTGGTCGTGTGGGCAACCGTGCGGACCGCTACCTCCCGTCGGGAGGCCGGGCGGCCCGAGTCCGCGGGCGCTCCCGTCCCACCCCAGGACCGAGGGAGCCCGACGGCGTCACGTGCGTGACGTCGTCGGCTCCACCGGGCGCTCCGGTCAGGTGGGACGCACGTCCGCGCGGCGCTGAGCCTCCTCCGCGACCCCGCGCAACCGCTCGACGTACGCAGACCATTCCTGGTCCGACAGCGGTGGGAGGTTGTCGCCGTCCGCCCTGAGCCCCGCGCTCCCGTCGGTGAGCTCGCGCAGGATGTCGGCGTGTCCCGCGTGACGGGTCAGGTCGCTCGTGACGTGCACCATGACCTGGAACAACGTGACGTCGGCGATCTCGGCAGGCCACCACGGGACGCGGCCGAGCGCGTCGAGGTCGAGAGCCGCGATCGTCTCGTCCGCGAACGTCCAGACCCTCCGGTAGAGGTCCACGACCGAGTCGGTGGAATCCTCGGCGGTCGCCCACATGTCGGCGTTGTCCTCGGCGTCCTCGGCGGCCCACGCGACCTCCTCCGGCGTGGGCCACGCCCGCCCGAACGTGCGACCGAAGTAGTCGATCTCCACCCCGGCGGCGTGCCTGACGAGGCCGAGCAGGTTCGTCCCCGTCGGGGTCGACGGCCATCGGGCCGCCCGTTCGTCGAGGCCGTCGAGCTTCCAGAGGAGCGCGTCGCGCGCTGCCTGGAGGTACCGCTGCAGGGTCGCCTTGTGGTCGGGCGCGTTCACGGCGTCGGACGGCTCGGACGCCGCCGCGGTCTGGGTGCTCTCCATCGGTCGAGTCTGCTGCCGCGGTCGAGGGGTGGCAAGGCCGGGGCCCGTCCGTCTCCGGGACGACCGGGTTCTCCACCGGAGACGGTCGAGCATGGAGCCCCGGTCCGCGCGGTGCGTGCACGGCCGGACGGGTCGGCGCACGACCCTGTGCCGCTCGGGTACCGGTACCGGCACGACCTCCCACGCGAGCCGGTCCGGCCGTATGTTCGAGACGTGCGGACCGTCCGGGCTCCGGCCCAGGCCTCGATGCGAGCCGACACCGACCGACGCGAGGAGCGACCACCATGACAGGACCGACGACGGCCTGGACCACCGACGAGCTGGACAGGATCGGCCGGGCCGAGGAGCTGCAGGTCTCCTCGAGGCGGCCCGACGGGACGCTGCGGCCGTACGTGACGATCTGGGTCGTGCGTGTGGGCGACGAGATCTACGTGCGCTCGGCCTACGGCCGTGAGAACGGGTGGTTCCGCCGTGCCCTCGCCGACCCGCGAGGCCGCGTCCGCGCCGGAGGGGTCGAGAAGGACGTGGCGTTCGTCGAACCTCCGGGCACCGTGCACCCGGCCGTCGACGCGGCCTACCACGCCAAGTACGACCGGCACGGTCCGGAGATCGTCGGCACCGTGACCGGGACCGCAGGGGCCGCCGCGACCTTCCGTCTCGAGCCGCTCTCGTCCTAGCGCCGCGTCCGGGCAGGTCCGCCGTGGGCCGCCGCCCGGTCGGGACGACGCGCCCTCGCGCTCACGCCCGCGTCCGGGCGGGCCCCTCACCCCGCAGGTGCGACGTCGTCGACCGCTCTGAGCCCGTTGAGCGCGCGCGGGTAGCCGATGTACGGCACGAGCTGGGTGACCACGTCCACGAGGACCTCCCGTCCGTTGCCGACGTTGCCGTTCGCGGCCACGTGCCCGCGCACCTGCGGGTCGCAGCCACCGAGCGCGACGAGCATCGCGAACGTGAGGAGCTCGCGCGTGGGCAGGTCGAGCCCCGTGCGCGTGTAGTGGTCGCCGAAGCAGTTCGCGGACAGCAGGCGCTGGACGTGCACCTGGTCCGCGGGCGCGTTCACGTACAGCGACTCGACGACGTCGGCACCCACGATCTCCCGCTGGACGGCCAGCCCCTTGGTGGCCCGGTCGTGCGGGGTCGTCGTCGACTGGCCCGGCAGCGGGAGCTCGACGCCGTGCTCGACCAGGACCTCGTTCGTGACGTGCAGGGCGTCGAGGACCTTGGCCATGCCCACGTACGGCACGCACTGGTAGACGATCTCCTTGACCTCGACGGGCGTGACGCCGACCGCGAGCGCCGCGCCGAGCATGGCCCGGTACTCCGCGGCCCCCTGGCACGCGACCAGGGCCGCGAGCTGGACCATGAGCCGGGTCCTCGGTGCGAGGCGGCTGTCGCGCAGGACCTCGTCGAACGCGAGGTCCTCGAAGTGCTCGACGAGCTCGGGGTCGGTGAACGCGAGCGTCGAGACCCGTCCTGGGAAGAGCTCGTCGCGCTGGGCACGGGCGGCGTCGCTGGGAGCCATGGGTGTTCTCCTCGTCGTGCGTGCGGGTCCGGGACGCTGCCCGGCGCGGCGCCCCGGCGGGCGTCGCCTCCAGTCCACGATGCTCCGGGCCGGGCCGCACCCGGGAGGCCCGGGTGGTCCGGGTACCGGTAGGGCTCCTCCCGGGGTCTGGGCCGGGAAGGGCCCGCTCGCCCGACGGCGTCGCGCCCCAGGTCGCCTGTCGTGGGTTCGCGGCGGTGCGGTCTGGGTAGGGTGTGCGCGTGACGAAGATCTCCCTCCCCCCGCTGCACTGGTTGTCCCACGAAGGCGCAGGTCAGGTCGACGGTGACGCCGTGACCCTGACGGCCCCGGCCGGCACCGACTGGACCGACGACGCCCTGGGTGCGCCGCCCCAGCACGCGGCCCCGGCCCTGGTGTTCGACGCTCCCGCCGAGCTGGCGCTGTCCGCGCGGGTCCGGGTGCCGTCGGAGCGCACGACGTTCGACGCGGGCGCCCTGGTCCTGTGGGCCGACGAGGCGCACTGGGCCAAGCTCTGCTTCGAGCAGTCGCCCCAGGGGCGGGCCATGGTCGTCTCGACCGTCACGAACGAGTACACCGACGACTGCAACTCGTGGGACGTCGACGACGAGTCGGTCCACCTGCGGATCGTCCGCACCGGGCCCGGGTGGGCCTTCCACGCCTCGCGCGACGGCGAGGCCTGGGAGTTCGTCCGCCTCTTCCGCCTCTACACCGACCTGCCTGTCAGCATCGGGTTCCTCGCGCAGGCGCCCATGGGCGAGGCGTGCACCGCGGTCTTCGACCGGATCGTCCTGGACGACGCCGCGCCGAGCGACCTGCGCGACGGGAGCTGACCGCGCAGGGAGCACCCACCGACGACGCGCGGGCCCGGAGAGCCTGTCGCGGACCTGCCCGCCGGACAGGGGGCTACGTCGTGGAGGCGGGCTCCCGCAGAGGTGGCTGGGACTCGAGCAGGACACGCGCGACGGCGCGTGCCCTCTCGAACGGGTGGGTGAAGGTCTCCATCCCGACCGTGACGATCGCACCCTCGTAGAGCAGCATCATCGCCCTCGCCAGCGACGAGGCGTCCTGCATCCCGGCCTGCCGGCACAGCTCGTCGAACAGCCCGAGCAGCCATGCCTTCTGGCGCGACACCTCGCCGAACACCGGGTTCCCGTCGTGCCCGTCCCCGACCTCGGCCCGCGCGTTGATGGCGCTGCAGCCCTTGGGGCTGTTCGCGTCGGACCAGGAGATGGCCGCGTCGAAGACCGTCAGCACGCGCTCGACGCCCGGTGCGGGCACCCGTGCCAGGTGGGCCTCGACGTGGTCCCGCCACCTGGCGTCCCTGTGCTGGAGGTACGCGACGACGAGCGCTTCCTTGGAACCGAACCGGTCGTACAGCGTCTTCTTGGTCACCCCTGCGGACTTGGCGATCGTGTCGACCCCGACCGAGTGGATGCCGCGTTCGTAGAACAGGCGCGACGCGGCGTCGAGAACACGGCGGGCGCCTGGTGTCAGGGGGGTGAGCTCGGGGACCGGCATGACGTCGACTATACCAATCTGTATAGTCGCCGCATGAGTAAACAGATCGGTCTACTACATCGCGGGGTGACACTCCTGGCAGCGGTCGCCTTCGTGGCGACCTGGAGCTCGGGGTTCCTCGTCCCGGCCTTCGCCGTCGTCGAGGTCTCACCGTTCACGTTGCTCGTCTGGCGGTTCGTCCCCCTGGCGGCCGTGCTGCTCGCCCTGGCCCTCGCCCGCGGCCTCACCCGCAGCGCCGGCGCGGCAGTGCTCCGACGCCAGGCCGTCATCGGCCTGTTCGCCCAGTTCGGCTACTGCGTCTTCGTCTACGCCGCCATAGGGGCCGGCATCGCCACGGGCACCGTCGCGCTGATCGACGCCGTGCAGCCGCTCGTGGTCGCGGTGCTCGTGGGCCCGCTGCTGGGTCTCCAGGTGCGTGGAGCACAGTGGGCCGGGCTGGCCGTCGGCGCCCTGGGGGTGCTGCTGGTCGTGCGTTCGCAGCTCGAGGGTGCCTCGGCACACCCGTCGGCCTACCTCCTGTCCCTTCTCGCCATGTCGTGCCTGATCGTCGCCACCTTCCTCCAGCGTCGGTCGGACGCGCAGGCCGGAGTGCTCACGACGCTGACCGTGCACGTCGTCGTGACGGCCGCAGCGCTCGTCGTGGTCGCTGCGGCGACGGGGACGCTCGTGCCGCCCCCGTCGGCGACGTTCTGGCTCGCGGCCGGCTTCGCGGCCGCGGTCCCCACGCTGGCCGCCTACGGTCTCTACTGGTGGCTGCTGCGCCGGGTGGGCGTCACGGCGCTCAACGCGCTCCTCTTCCTGATCGCACCGGCGACGGCCACCGGGGGTGCGGTGCTCCTCGGCGAGCAGCTCACGGTCGTCACCCTCGTCGGGTTCGCGCTCTGCGGAGCCGGCGTGGCCGTCGTGATGGCCTACGAGACCTCCGCGTCGGGCACCGCGCCGCAGGCGCGGGCAACACGCGCGGAAGAACCAGGCGGCTGCGAGGCGAAGGCGCCGGGGCGACCCGGCGCGCTCATCGCGGTGGGTACAGCTCGGGCGCCCCGGGGGGATCCTCCCCGACCAGGCCGTCGATCGACTCGCGGATCAGGTCGGCGTGCCCGACGTGCCGGGCGTACTCCTCGATGAGGTCGACCAGGACACGACGCAGGCTCGACCTCTCGCCGTCGTTCCCTGGCTGCCAGACGAGCCGACGGTCCAGCCCGCCGTCGGCCAGCGCCTCGTCGACCGCCGCGCGCGCCTGGACGACCGCCGTGCGCCACAGCTCGTAGAGATACTGCGGGCTGTCGTGCGCCGCAGAGGTCCAGGGCCACTCCGGGGACAGGTCCCAGTCGACCGTGTCCCAGGGCTCGCCCGGCGCCCTGCCGTGGAGCATGGTCGAGAACCAGAGCTCCTCGGCGAACGCGAGATGCTTGAGAAGACCGCCGAGCGTGATGGCCGAGGACGCGACCCTGACCCCGAGGTCCTCGGCGTCGAGCCCGCCGACCTTCCAGGCGAACGTCGCCCGCTGACGCTCGAGCGAGCCGAGGAGCGTCGCGACCTCGTCCCCCGCGACGGGCGGCTCGATCAGCTCCCGGTCGTGCGTCGCCTCGTCCATGAGCTCCTCCAGGTGGGTGCGATCCGACCGTTCCCACTGTAGGCAGCACAGGCTCTGGCCGGGCGACGAGCACCCACGCGCTCGAGGCCGCTCAGCTGCGGCGCGCAAGACGCGGGTAGTCGATCACGAGGCCGTCGGCGTCGACCGTGAGGTCGGCCGTGAAGTCTCGTGTGGCGCTCGTGTAGGTGACGACCCCGCGCCCGACCGCCGGGTCGTACGGGGCGCCGGCCGCGTACACCTGCTCGCTGCGCACGACGCGGAGCGAGGGGACGTCGACCCAGGCCATGGTCAACGCGGTGGCCGCGCGAGCCTGCGCACCCAGGAGCCCCAGACGCAGGATCGGCATGGAGTTCGTCACGGGGCACAGCGCGAGGTCGCAGTCGAGCGCGCCCGCGAGCGCCGCAGGGTCCTCGAGGCCGGGGGTCGCGAGGTCGACCGGGGCCGCACCGGAGTGCGAGACCTCCGCGCCCCACTCCCCTGACCCCGCCCGCTCGAGCTGGAGGTCCCGGGACCAGCCCTGCCCCCGCACCGTCACCTCGAGCCGGCGCGTGACCCAGTGCGGCCCGGTGGTCAGGGACCAGGCCGTCACGTAGGTCGGGCCGCGTGACGTGCCGAGGCACTCGAACCGGTCCGCGCCGAGCGAGAGGACCGCGGTGTCCACGCGGTCCGGGTCGTCCTCCCCCACCCACGAGACGTGTCGACGCGTCATGTCCACGCTCCTTCGTCACGAGCGGTGCGCGGGCCCTGCCCGTGCCGTTCCTGCCGGTCTACCAGGCTTCCGACGGGCTCGACACCCGGACGACGCGCGACTCCCGCGCGACGCCTGGGGACCCCTGCGCCACCGCCGCCCGGCGCACCCGACAGGCGGGCCCTTGGTCCGACGACGCGGGTGACCAACGTCCCGACCTCAGGGAGGAAGGTCCCGGCTCGCCCGGGATTGGCCACTACATGTGGGCTTACATGGGTGTAATTGCTACTACATCTAGTTCCAACTGCGTCTCGGCGCGCCGGTGAGATCGTGCCGGCCCGAGGCGTCCGTCGAGAGGTTGTGGTCGCACATGAGCCCGGTCGAGGTCGCGCAGGACGAGGACGTCGCGTCACAGGAGGCGACGTCCCTGACGGTGCTCAAGAGGGACGGACGTCGGCTCCCCTTCGACGACGCCCGCATCCGGGCAGCGCTCCGCAAGGCCTACGAGGACGTCCACGGCGACCTCTCGCCCCTCGTCGAGCAGACCCTCGACGGCGTGCTCGAGCGGGTGGTCGCGGAGATCTCGGTGCGCTTCGCCGACGTCGTCCAGATCTACGAGATCCAGGCCGTGGTCGAGCACGAGCTCCTCGAGTCGCGCGAGTACGACGTGGCCCGCGCCTACATCGACTACCGGGTCCAGCGGGACTTCGCGCGCAGCAGGTCGACCGACCTCAACCACTCGATCGTCGGCCTCATCAGCAAGGACTCGGCGGTCGTCTACGAGAACGCGAACAAGGACTCGGACGTCTTCAACACCCAGCGCGACCTGACGGCCGGGGCCGTGGGCAAGGCGGTCGGCCTGCGCATGCTGCCGCCGCACGTGGCCAACGCGCACCAGAAGGGCGACATCCACTACCACGACCTCGACTACCACCCCTACGCGCCCATGACGAACTGCTGCCTGATCGACTTCCGGACCATGCTGTCCGAGGGTTTCCGCATCGGCAACGCGCAGGTCGAGCCGCCCCGCTCGATCCAGACCGCGGCCGCGCAGATCACGCAGATCATCGCGAACGTCGCCTCGAGCCAGTACGGCGGGTGCTCGGTCAACCGGATCGACGAGCTCCTGGCCCCCTACGCCGCGCTGAACCACGCCAAGCACCTCGTCGAGGCCGAGCGCTGGATCCCGGACGCCTCGGCGCACGACGCGTACGCCCGGGCCAAGACGTCCAAGGACATCTACGACGCGATGCAGAGCCTCGAGTACGAGATCAACACGCTCTTCACGTCCAACGGGCAGACGCCGTTCACCTCGGTCGGGTTCGGGCTCGGCACGGGCTGGCTCGAGCGCGAGATCCAGCGCGCGATCCTGCAGATCCGGCTCAAGGGGCTGGGTGCCGAGGGGCGCACCGCGATCTTCCCCAAGCTCATCTACACGTTGCGGCGCGGCCTCAACCTGGAACCGGGGGACGAGAACTACGACATCAAGGAGCTCGCGGTCGAGTGCGCGACCAAGCGCATGTACCCCGACGTGCTGAGCTACGACAAGATCGTCGAGCTCACGGGCAGCTTCAAGATGCCCATGGGCTGCCGCTCGTTCCTGCAGGGCTGGCAGGACGAGGACGGGAACGACGTCGTCGAGGGCCGCATGAACCTCGGCGTCGTGACGCTCAACCTGCCGCGCATCGCCCTCGAGGCCCAGGGCAGCCAGGAGGCGTTCTGGGCGCTGCTCGAGGAGCGGCTCGTCACGGTGCGCGACGCGCTGGTGTACCGGATCGAGCGCTGCAAGCAGGCCGTGCCGGGCAACGCCCCGATCCTGTACGTGCACGGAGCGTTCGGCGAACGTCTCGCGCCCGAGGACGACGTCGACCAGCTCTTCCGCGCGGGGCGCGCGACGGTCTCGCTCGGGTACATCGGGTTGTACGAGGTCGCCGCGGCCTTCTACGGGGGCGCCTGGGAGCAGGACCCCGAGGCCAAGGAGCTCACGCTGCGGGTGCTGCGCGAGCTGCACGCGCACACCCGGGCCTGGACGGCCGAGCACGGCTACCACTTCAGCGTGTACTCGACGCCGAGCGAGAGCCTGACGGACCGGTTCGCCCGCATGGACCGCGAGAAGTTCGGCGAGGTCGCGGACATCACCGACAAGGAGTACTACACCAACAGCTTCCACTACGACGTGCGCAAGGACCCGACGCCGTTCGAGAAGCTCGACTTCGAGATGGACTACCCGCAGTACGCGTCGGGTGGGTTCATCCACTACTGCGAGTACCCCGTGCTCCAGCAGAACCCCAAGGCGCTCGAGGCCGTGTGGGACTACGCCTACGACCGCGTGGGGTACCTGGGCACGAACACCCCGATCGACCGCTGCTACGCGTGCGGCTACGCGGGCGACTTCACGCCGACCGCGCGCGGCTTCGCGTGCCCGGGCTGTGGGAACTCCGACCCGCGGACGTGCGACGTCGTCAAGCGCACGTGCGGGTACCTGGGCAACCCGCAGCAGCGGCCCATGGTGCACGGCCGGCACGTCGAGATCTCCTCGCGCGTCAAGCACATGGCCGGACCCGTGAGCCTCGGCGAGGTCGGCGTCGCCGGGGTGGTTCGCGGCGCGACGCACGCGGCCCCCACGGGCCCTGCGGAAGCCTGAGGCCGTCGTGCCGCGGGAGCCGCAGCCGGGCTGGCGCTCGGAGCGCTTCAGCCAGGGCTACGTCGCGGACTACAAGCCGTTCGTGTTCGTCGACGGCGAGGGCGTGCGCTGCAGCCTCTACGTGAGCGGGTGCCTGTTCGCGTGCGAGGGCTGCTTCAACGAGGCGACCTGGAGCTTTCGCTACGGCTCCGCGTACACCGACGAGCTCGAGGACCGCATCCTGGCGGACCTCGCGCACGAGTCGGTGCAGGGCCTGTCGCTGCTCGGCGGCGAGCCGTTCCTCAACACGGGCGTGTGCCTGCGGCTCGTGCGTCGCGTGCGTGAGCGGTTCGGCCGGTCCAAGGACGTGTGGTGCTGGAGCGGGTTCACGCTCGAGGAGCTGCGCGGAGGCTCGCAGGACAAGCGGGACCTCCTCGCAGGTCTCGACGTCCTGGTCGACGGCCGGTTCGAGATCGCGCGCCGCGACCTCACGCTCCCGTTCCGCGGGAGCACCAACCAGCGCGTCCTGTCGGTCCCGGCCTCGCTCGCTGCGGGCAGGGCCGTCCCGTGGTCGCCGGCGCGCGAGACCCGGCGGAGCGCCTGACCTCCCCTGCCCGACGGCGTCGCGCCCCTTCCGCGCGAAGGTCCGCGACGTCGTCGGGCAGGCCGGGACGACGCGGCGCTGGTCTCCTCGGCGTGGGACCGACCCTCCGACGGGGTCGAGACGGGGTAGAACTGGGTGATGCGCACGAACCCCCACGAACTCACCCATCAGGTGCTGGCCGCCCGCGGCGTCGGCGGCCACCGCCAGTACCGCATCCCCGCCCTCGCCGTCACCACGCGAGGAACCGTCCTCGCGGCCTACGACGGGCGCCCCAACCTCGACGACCTGCCGAACACGATCGACCTCCTGGTCCGCCGTAGCCTCGACCACGGACGCACCTGGGAGCCCCAGCAGGACGTGCGCGTCGGCACGGGGCTCCAGGGGTTCGGCGACCCGAGCCTGCTCGTCGACAAGGTCACCGGACGGGTCTTCTGCTTCCACGCCGCAGGGACCCACGCGGGGTTCTTCGAGGCTGCCCCGGGCCTCGAGCCCGAGGACGACGTCCAGCACGTCGACCTGTCCTTCTCCGACGACGACGGCCTGACGTGGAGCCACCGCCGCGTGACGGCCTCGCTCAAGCCGCAGGGCGTCACGGGACTGTTCGCGGCGGCCGGCGCGGGCATCCAGCTCGAGACGGGACCGTACGCGGGCCGGCTGGTCCAGCAGATGGTCCTGCTCCTGCACGGCGAGATCCGCGCCGCGTCGGCCTACTCGGACGACCACGGCGACTCCTGGACCCTGGGCGACCCCACGGGCCCCGGCGCCAACGAGAACAAGGTCGTCGAGCTGAGCGACGGCCGCATCCTGCTGAGCTCGCGCGCGAAGGGCTGCCGGTTGCAGGCCGTCTCGACCGACGGCGGCCACACCTACGGGCCGCTGACACCGGTGCCGGACCTGCCCGACCCGAGCGACAACGGGAGCGTCCTGCGGCTCGGTGCCCCGACCGACCCGGCCGCTCCCCTGCTCGCGACGACCAACCGCGACGCCGACCTGCGCCGCAACACCGTGCTCAGCGTGTCGCACGACGAGGGCGCGACCTGGCGGCCCGCCCTGACGATCTGCGCGGGCTCGAGCGCCTACTCGACGGGAGCCGTGCTCGCCGACGGGGCCCTCGGGGTGCTCTACGAGCGTGACGGGTACCGCGAGATCGTCTTCGCGCGGGTCGAGCCCGAGGCGCTCTCTCCCGCAGCCCTCGGGGAGGCCGTCGAGACGTTCGTGGACGACGACGGCGGCGAGTTCACCATGGTGCTGCGCTCGATCACCCCGGGGCGCCCCGCGCAGTGGGTCAGCGTGGGCGCGTCGCACGTCATCTCGGCCGAGGGCGGCGACTGGGGCGTGCACACCTGGAAGGAGATCGGGCAGGGGTACGACGGCGACCAGGTGCTCGGCACGCGCGAGGCCCAGGACGCCAACTACGGGCCGGCTGCGCCGGGCCTGCGGGCCGGCGACATCCTCGCGTTCACCGGGCGCTACCGGCACCAGGGCGAGGTGCCCGTCAGCGCTGGGCTGAGCGGGAGCTTCGACGGCGACGTCCCCGCCGACTTCCCCGCCGTCCGGCTCTCTCCCGGTGAGGCCGTCCTGTACTTCACGCCGACCTACACCGTGACCGCGGACGACGTGGCACGCGGCGAGGCTCGCGTCGAGTGCGCGGTCCAGGCCGGCGACGCCCGCTTCGAGCAGGCGTTCCGCGCGGACACCGTGACCGGGGAGGTCGTGCCGGTCGAGCGTTGACGGCCCTCCCCCGACCCGGGGGCGCGGGTCAGGGCGGTGCGTCGGGGAGGGCGCGGGCCTCGGCGTCGGCGTCGGCGTCGGGCACGGTCTCCGGCACGGTCTCCGGCACGGTCTCCGGCCCGCGGCGGGGTCCGGCGGTGACGCCGGCCGCGTCCTCGCCGCGGGCCGCGTCGTCGGACGGGAGGTCGGACGTGAGGTCGGTGCGGGTGTGGGCTCGTTCGCCCTGCGGGCCGAACAGGCTGAGCACCTCGGCGCCCTCCCGGCCCGTGCTGCCGAACCAGTGGGGCGTGCGGGTGTCGAACTCGGCGACCTCCCCGGCGTCGAGCACGAGGTCCCGGTCGCCCACGACGAGCCGCAGCCGGCCGGTCAGCACGTACAGCCACTCGTAGCCGTCGTGCGTCGTGAGCACGGGCTCGGCAGCCTTGCGCGGGACGAGGATCTTCCAGGCGTGCTGGCTCGCAGGTTGCCGGGTCAGGGGCACGACGACCCTGCCGTTGACCCTGCGAGGCGTGAGCCGGATGCGGGGGTCTCCCGTCTCCGGGGCGCGCACGAGCTCGTCGAGCGGTACGCGGTACGCGTGGGCGAGCAGCAGGAGGAGCTCGAGGCTCGGCTTGCGCCCCCCGGTCTCGAGGCGTGACAGCGTGCTCTTCGAGATCCCCGTGGTGTCCGCGAGCGCCGCGAGGGTGATCCCGCGTCGCCGCCGGAGGGCGCCGAGCCGTGGCCCGACCTGGTCGAGCGCGCGTCCGATCGCTGCTGTGGGGTCGTCCATCCCGCCATCCCACCATCGCGTCCCAGTTCCGGCAACATCCATTGCCGAGACCGGGTCGCAGCGGGCAGCCTCGGCGGTATGAACCCCACCCCGCACGCACCACGCTCCCGGTCCGTCCTCGTGGGCGCGCTCGCGCTCGCCACGCTCCTGGCCTCGCTCGGCACGAGCGTCGCGAACGTCGCGCTGCCCACGCTCGCGCACGAGCTCGGAGCGCCCTTCGGACGGGTGCAGTGGGTCGTCCTGTCATACCTGCTGTCGATGACCGTGACCGCGGTCGCCGTGGGGAGGCTCGGGGACTCTCTCGAGCGACAGCGGGTGCTCCTCGCGGGCCTCGGTGTGTTCACGGTCGCGACGCTCGCCTGCGCACTGGCCCCCACGCTCGCGGTGCTCGTCGCGGCCCGTTCGCTGCAGGGTGTCGGCGCCGCGGTCATGATCGCGCTCCCCCTCGCGCTCGTACGGGACGTCGTGCCCGAGGGGCGCACCGGGGCGGCCATGGGTCTGCTGGGGACGACCTCGGCGGCGGGGACGGCGCTGGGGCCCGCCGGTGGCGGGCTGCTGATCGCGGTGTCGGGCTGGCAGGCGGGCTTCGTGGCCATGCTGCCGCTCGCGGGCGTCGCTCTCGTGCTGACCTGGCGCACCCTCGGTGACGCACCCGCCCCGGCACGATCCGGTGCGAGGTTCGACGTCGCCGGTGCCCTCGTGCTCGCCGGGGCTCTCGTGGCCGGCGCTCTCGCGATGACCCCTGCCGCCGTCCCGCAGGTCGGCGCCGCACCCCTGCTCGGGGTCGCGGCGGTCCTCGTCGCGCTGCTCGTCGTGATCGAGCGCAGGGCGGCTGCCCCCCTCGTGCCGTGGGGGCTCCTGCGCACCCGTGCACTGAGCGGCGGCCTGCTCATGAACGTGCTCGTCGCGACCGTCATGATGAGCACCCTGGTCGTGGGGCCCTTCTACCTCGCGGGAGGTCTGGGGCTGAGCGAGGCCGCGATCGGCCTCACGCTCGCGGTCGGGCCGGTCGTCTCGGCCCTGACCGGCGTCGTCGCCGGCAGGGTCGTCGACCGTGCGGGCGCGGGCGCCATGACGACCCTCGCGCTGCTGACCATGGCGACGGGGACCGTGCTGCTCGTGGGGCTTCCTCCCGCCTGGGGGCTGCCCGGCTACGTGCTCGCGCTCGTGGTCCTGACTCCCGGGTACCAGCTCTTCCTGGCCGCGAACAACACCGCCGTCATGACGACGGCCGACGCTCGGCGACGGGGCACGGTCTCGGGCGTCCTGAGCCTCTCGCGCAACCTCGGCCTCATCGCGGGCGCCTCGGTCATGGGGGCGGTGTTCGCGGCCGCGACGGGATCGGTCGAGGTCCAGGACGCCACGGCGGCCGCGGTCGCGACCGGGATGCGGACGACCTTCCTCGTCGCGACCGCCCTCCTGGCCCTTGCAGCAGTGGTCTCGCTCGCGGTCCGCAAGCGTGCAGACCGCCCCGTCAGCCCTGCCCGGGTGTCGTGAGCCCGGTCTCGTAGGCGAACACGACGAGCTGGGCCCGGTCGCGCGAGCCGGTCTTCATCATGGCGCGGTTGATGTGCGTCTTGGCCGTGGCCGGGCTGATGAAGAGCTGTGCGGCGATCTCGAGGTTCGACATGCCTCGACCGACGAGCGCCGTGATCTCCTCCTCGCGGGCGGTGAGCTGGGTCTCCTGGCGCGTCGTGGCGGGGGCCGGCTCGGGGACGTGCGCGAGGAACCGGCCGATGAGCGCCGTGGTCGCGGCGGGCGACAGGAGGGACTCGCCCGACGCGACGGTGCGGACGGCGTCGAGCAGCTCGGACGGGTCGATGCCCTTGCCGATGAAGCCGCTGGCTCCGGCGCGCAGCGCGGCGACCACGAGCTCGTCGGTCTCGAAGGTCGTCAGGACCAGGATCTTCACGCCGGCGAGCGACTCGTCGGCCGTGATGCGGCGTGTGGCGTCGATCCCGTCCATCCCGGGCATCCGGATGTCCATCAGGACGACGTCGGCGCGCTCGGAGCGTGCGAGGGCGACGGCCTCCGCGCCGTCGGCGGCCTCCCCGGCGACGGTCATGTCGGGTGCGGACTCGAGCAGCAGGCGAAAGGTCCCGCGCAGCAGGGCCTGGTCGTCGGCCAGGAGGACACGGATCGTCATGGGGTTCCTCGGGTGGTCGGGCCGGGCGTGGAGACGTCCCCGCCCTCGTCGGTGGTGGGCAGGTTCGCGACGACGTGGAAGCCCCCGGCCGGGGTGCGGCCGGTGCGCAGGCTCCCCCCGGCCGCGGTGGCGCGCTCGTTCATCCCGATCAGCCCGTGCCCGCTGCCCGGGACGGTCCCGGTACGGGCGTCGGCCGCGGGGGCGCCGTTCACGACGTCGACCACGAGCCGGTCCTCGGTCCAGGTGAGCTCGACGTGGACCTGTGAGCCGGGGGCGTGCTTGGCAGCGTTGGTCAACGCCTCCTGGAGGATCCGGTAGGCCGCGAGGTCTCCTCGGGAGGACAGCGCGCGAGGTGTGCCCGTCGTCGTGCTGACGATGTCCGCGCCGGCGGCCCGGAGGCCTCGCACCAGCTCGTCCACGTCGCCGACCCCGGGGACGGGACGCAGGGCGTCGGCCGCAGGCTCGTCAGGCCCCTCGGCCCGGTCCCCCTCCTGGCGAAGCAGCCCGACGGTCGCCCGCAGCTCGTCGAGAGCCCTGCGCGTGTGCTCGGTGATGCCCCGCAGCGCCTCCTCGGCCGCGCGCGGGTCGGTGTGCAGGAGGTAACCCGCGACACCTGCCTGCGCGTTGACCAGCGTGAGGTTGTGCGCCAGGACGTCGTGCAGCTCGCGGACCCACCGCCAGCGGCGGACCGCCTACCAGCTCGCCCAGCCGAGAGTGGTGATCGCCGACGTCACCGGACTGCGCGCGGCACGTGGACGCCCGTCGGTGCGCGCGCGGATCGCCGTGGGCCCGTTGTCCGCGATCGGCCGCGCGGCGCTCCAGGTGACCCACCGCCTGGCAGACCTCCCCGACGCGCCCCGGTGCGCGGCGCTCCCCGCCCCTGCTGCCCAGTCCGCAGACGCCGCGATCGTGTTCACGCCCGACACCGACGGCCAGACGCGTGGGATCTTCTACACCCACGGCGAGATGCTCCGCCTCCGGGACACGGTCGCGGACCAGCTGGTCGCAGCGGACGCAGCAGGGCCCGACGCCGGCTACGTCCCGGGAGCGCTGGTGCTCCGCACGACGCGCCGCGGGACCGCGCTCACGGCGGCAGCGCTGCTCGCCCCGGGCCTGCCCGACGGCGACCAGCCCGCGACCGCCCTCGAACGACGCCTGCTCCAGGCGTGGGCCCGCGAGGTCGCGAGCGGTGGCCGGGCCGTGGACGGGTGAACCGGTGAGCTCGACCGCACCGAGGGGTCGACGACGCCCGTCGGGCCCCGACCGGCGCCGCTACCGGGCCTGACGCCGGACGATCTCCGCGATCCAGGTCGGAGCGAAGGGCGACGTGCAGCCCGGGGGCGTCGGGTAGTCCTTGAGGACCTCGAGCCGCTCACCGATGCCGACCGCACGGGCACGGAGCTCGGGGTGGTGGATGCCGATGGTGGCCAGGCACTCGTTCATGGCCCACTGCAGACGCTCGGGGGCGTCCTTCATGTCCGCCTCGATGCGGTCGAGGAGCCCCGGCAGGTCGAGCCCCTCGGGCGACCTCGCCACACGGTCGGTCGTCAGCGCCCACCCGGCGCTCGCGACGACCGGGTCGGGATCGGTGAACCACGCGACGCGCAGCTCCTCGACGTGCGGGCTCTTCTTGACGACGTAGCTCACGAGCCACCCGTGCACCTTGGGCACGCGAGCGTCGCGCAGCATGGCGTCGAGCTCGGCGGCCGACCAGGCCTTGGGCCGGCAGACCAGGATCGCGACGAGACGGGCCGCGGTGTCCCCCGTCTCCCAGAGCTGTCCTGCGAGCTCGTGCTGGGTCTTGAGGCTCTTGGCGACCGCGCGGAGCCTGGTGAGGTTCACGCCGTGGTCGTCCCCGTGGCGCTCGTTCACCGCGCGGATCTTGGGGTCCTCCAGGGCCTCGAGCTGGGCCAGCACGTCGCTGACGGTCGCCTGGGCCACGGCAGTGGAAGCCATGTCGATCTCCTCGCTCGCTCGATCGGTCGTCGCTCACACCCTACGTCTCTGCCTCCCCCCCACGGCGAGCACTCGTGAAGACCGCTCGCGGGGCACGGGCGGCGTCGCGGAAACTCGTGCGAGATCCTGGGAACGCTCAGGCCTCCTTCCGCGTTGACCTGACGGAATCCACCCGCGATCTGAGAGAGACATGGACGCAGACAGTACGAACCCCCTTGTGCCGGCCACCGATGCTGCGACGAGGGGGTGCAGGTTCCGATGTGGGTGCTGACACTCCTGCTCGGCGTCGTCGTGATCGTGGCGATCACTGCCGTGACGGGCTACTTCGTCGCCCAGGAGTTCGCGTACATGGCGGTGGACCGGTCACGGTTGAGCGCCCGCGCGGGCTCGGGCGACCCGGGGGCCAAGCGCGCCCTGGCCGTCACCAAGCGCACGTCGTTCATGCTCTCGGGCGCACAGCTGGGCATCACCGTGACCGGGCTGCTGGTCGGCTACGTCGCCGAGCCCCTCGTCGGTGAGTCGCTGGGCGAGGCCCTGGGCGGCGTCGGCGTCCCGACCGGCGTGGGCATCGCGGTGGGCACCGTCCTGGCCCTGGTGTTCTCGACGTTCGTCCAGATGATCTTCGGCGAGCTCTTCCCCAAGAACCTCGCGATCGCCCGGCCGGAGCCGGTCGCCCTGTGGCTCGCCCGCTCGACGACCATCTACCTGGCCGTGTTCGGGTGGCTCATCAAGATCTTCGACCAGGCGTCGAACCTCCTGCTCAAGGCGCTGCGGATCGAGCCGGTCCACGACGTCGAGCACTCGGCGACGGCCCGCGACCTCGAGCACATCGTCGCGGACTCGCGGCAGAGCGGCGACCTGCCCGGCGAGCTCTCGGTGCTCCTGGACCGCATCCTCGACTTCCCCGAGCGCGACGTCGAGCACGCCATGATCCCCCGCGCTCGCGTGGACGTCGTGCACGCGGACGACACCCTCGCACAGGTGCGCGCACGGATGGCTGCGGGCCACTCGCGCTACCCGGTGCTCGCCGACGACGACCAGGTCGTGGGCGTCGTCCACCTCGTCGACGTCCTGACCACCACGCACGGCGACGATGTCCGGGCCCAGGACTTCATGCGGCCCGTGGTCGTGGTCCCGACCGCGATGAGCCTGCCCGACGCCCTGCGCGAGCTCACCGAGACCCGCAACCAGCTCGCGTGCGTGATCGACGAGTACGGCGGGTTCGCCGGCGTCCTGACGGCCGAGGACCTGGCCGAGGAGCTCGTCGGGGAGATCACGGACGAGCACGACCCCGCGACGCCCACCATCGCCCCGCGCGACGACGACGGGATCTGGGTCATGCCCGGCGACACCCACATCGACGAGGTCGAGCGCGCGATCGGGCGCGACCTGCCGCGAGGCGACTACGAGACGATCGCCGGTCTCGTGATCGACCAGCACGGCTCGCTGCTCGAACCCGGTGAGGGGATCGTGGTCGAGCTCCCGCTCGACCCCGCCGACCTGGCCCTCGCGGCCGAGCCGGAACCCGCCTGGATGCGTGTGGACGTGGTCGAGGTCGAGCGCCACGTCCCGTCGCTGGTCCGGGTGACGTTCCCGACCGACGACCGACCGCTGCCAGCACCCGACGCCGCGCCTGACGTGGCGCCCGAGACCGAGGAGGGCGACCGATGAGCAACCCCTGGGTCGTCGTGGCCATCACCGTCGTCATCATCGCGCTCAGCGCGTTCTTCGTCGCCGTCGAGTTCGCGCTGCTGGCCGCCAAGCGGCACCGCCTCGAGGACGCCGCCCCGAACAGCCGCTCGGCGCGCGCCGCGCTGCGCAGCTCGACCGAGCTGACCGTGCTGCTCGCCGGCTCCCAGCTCGGCATCACGGCCTGCACCCTGGCGCTCGGTGCCATCACCAAGCCCGCCGTCCACCACTGGCTCACGCCCGCGTTCGAGGCGTGGGGGGCCCCGCTGTGGGTCGCGGACGCCGCCGGGTTCGTCCTCGCGCTGATCATCGTGACGTTCCTGCACCTGGTCGTCGGCGAGATGGCCCCCAAGTCGTGGGCCATCGCTCACCCGGAGACATCGGCCACGCTGCTGGCCATCCCCATGCGCGGCTTCATGTGGCTGACCCGTCCCCTGCTCACGGGGCTCAACAACATGGCCAACTGGTGCCTGGTCAAGGTCGGCGTCGAACCCACGGGGCAGGTCGCCTCGGGCCAGAGCGCCGACGACCTGCGCCACCTCGTCGAGCACTCGGCCAACGTCGGCGCGCTCGACCCGGCGTACTTCGCGCAGCTCTCGGGTGCGCTGGACCTGCAGACCCTCACCGTGGGCGACCTGCTCACGGGTCGGGGCACGCCCACCATGGTCCCGCTCGACGCCACCGTGCACGACGTGCAGGAGGCCACGCGCGCGTCCGGCCACCTGCGGATCCTGCTCGGGGACGACAGCAGCATCTCGGGTGTCGTGCACGTGCGCGACACCCTGGACGTGGGCGTCGACCGTCCGGCGGCCGACCTCATGCGGCCGCCCTTCACGCTCGAGCGGTCCGTGCCCGTCTACGCGGCGCTCGCCCAGATGCGCGAGACCCGCAACCACCTCGCCGTGGTGACCGACGGCGCCTCGGTCGCCGGCGTCATCGCGCTCTCGGACGTCATGGCCCGCCTCTTCCCGCGGGAGGTCGCCGCGGCCTGACGCCTGGCGGCGCGCTCTGCGCGAGCCGCCACGACCCGAGGACGGCGCCCCACCCGGTCGGAGGACCGGGTGGGGCGCCGTCGTCGCGCGCAGCCCGGGTGCCGGGTGACCGCCAGCGGCCCAGGACGTCGCCACGGGGACGAGAACCGTCTCAGAGCTCCCGGTGCATGACGTGGAGTCCCACGAGGCCGTGCACGGGGTGCGCGAACGCGTCGGGCACGGTCGTGAGGATCTCGAACCCGAAGGACTCCCAGAGGCGCACCGCTCGTTCGTTGGTCTCGACGACCGCGTTGAACTGCATCGCGAGGAAACCGTCAGCACGCGCGCCGTCGAGCACCGCGCCTGCGAGCGCCCGCCCGACGCCCCGTCCGGTCCCTGCGGGCCCGACGACGAAGCTCGCGTTGGCGACGTGAGAGCCGGCGCCAGGGTGGTTCGGCAGGTACTTGGCGGTCCCGAGGATCGCCCCCTCACCGTGGGCGGGGTCCACCGCGACGAGGACGCGCACGCCCGGCAGCGCGGTCCATGCCGTCCTGGCCTCGGCCTCGCTGATGTCCCGCGGGTAGGTGTACGTCTCACCGGCCCGGAAGGCGGGCTCGAGCGTCCGCCAGATCCCGGGCCAGTCCTCCGTGCGCGCCTCGCGCACCACGATCTCGTCGCTCACCCGCCGAGCGTAGTTCGCGGACCTGTCACCGTGCCGCCGACGGTCGTGACCGTCGGTCACGCGCCTGGCCGAGCCGGGCCGGAACACCTGGGACCGGTGCGCTGGGGCCCGGTGCCGTGCGCGTCGAGCGGTGCCCGCGTAGCGTCGTGGCCAGGGGGACGTCACACCGCTACGGGAGGAGTGCTCATGGCACACAAGAAGACGTGGAACGAGTTCAGCGCCGGCAAGAAGGTGCTGATGCTGGCGGTCTCGGTCGTACAGATCTCGCTCACGGTCGCGGGCTACCGAGACCTGGCCAAGCGCTCCGCCGACGAGGTCGAGGGCTCGAAGCTCGCGTGGGGCGTGGCGATGCTCGCCAACTGGGTGGGTCCGATCGCCTACTTCGCGAAAGGCCGCAAGGGGCTGGGTCTCAACAGCTGAGCCTGCTGCCTCCGACCCGGGCGAGCGAGCGCGTCATACGGCGTAGCCGTTGGCTGCGGCGCGCCCGCCGGGCACAGGCACCTCGAACCTTGTCGGCGCCGCGCGCCCAGGGCTAGCGTGGTCAGTGGCGTCGCGTGGCGGACACGCCACCCGCCGTCGACGAGAGGGGCTCGTCATGAAGGACGTGCGATGCATGGTGGGCTGGCACAAGTGGCAGCGTCGCCAGATCGAGGACTCCCGCTACCTCGCCTGCACCCGTTGCGGACGCGAACGGAACACCGTGCCTACGGGTCCGCTGGGCGGGGGGATGGGAGGGCTGGCCGGTTGAACCGGCCACCCGCCGCCGGGTACCCGGCTGGCCGTCGCGTCACGGCGCGTGCCAAGGAACGAGGTCGCCCGGCTGTGGCTACCGCTGCGCCCTGACGCCGGACGGGCTCCGCGGTCGGCGTCGGCTCGAACGAAGACCGGACCACGGCAGCCGTGGTCGCGCTGCGGGGATCTGCAGGGGCCCGAGCCAGACGACAAGGCTCGGGCGAAGCGGCTGCAGTCCCCACCACCCGACGCCGACGTCACGAACGGCGCCACGCCCGGGCGACGACGCTCCCACCCACGACGACACAGGCAAGCCCAGCGAGCGCGAGCAAGCCCGCCACCGCGAGCCCCGCTCCTCGCACCGGCGCGGGGACGACGGGGGCCGCCTGTCCTCAGTTGATGCAGGCCCAGCCCCGACTGCACGCGCGGTGCACGAGATGCGACGCAGAAGGCCCCCAGCCAGCGTTTCCGCTGGCTGGGGGCCTTCTCCTTCGGTGGGCGATACTGGGTTCGAACCAGTGACCTCTTCGGTGTGAACGAAGCGCGCTACCACTGCGCCAATCGCCCGCTTCGACTGAACCTTTCGGTCCGGCCGTGCGTCCTGGAAGATATTAGCCGTATTTCGACCCAGATCGCGAACTGGCCTCCGGACCCGGCCCTCCGCCCGCCGTCACGGGACTCCCCCAGCGTAGCGCCGCTGGTCCCGCAACGGCCTGTTTCCGCGCCTCGGCCGCTTCTCACGGTTCGCAGACGAGCCAGGAGCGGGCGGGGCAGTCGACCTCCGGCAGGCCGCCCGCCGGCCTCCGCACACCGTGCACCCCACCCCCCTGCACCGGACTCACGCCTCGTCACGGGTCCATGCGCTCCCGCCGCCGGCGGTCGAACAGCTCGCGCGCCGCGAGCGACAGCTCCCCGGCACGTACGGCGACACCGTCGAGCGAGACGACGGGCTGGATGTTGCGCACGCTCCCCGCGAGGGCGAGGCCCACGCCGGGGGCGGCTCCGCCGTCGGGCCCTGGAGCCACGACACGGTCGAGGACCTCGAACGGGAGCGCGGCCTCGCGGACGGGCAGCCCGTCCTCCGCCGCCCACTCCAGGAGGAGCTCGCGCGTGATGCCCGCGAGGCAGCCCGACGACAGCGGGGGCGTCAGGAGCTCTCCGCCGACCTCGACGAGCACGTTGGCTCCCGTGCCCTCGCACAGCTCGCCCACGGTGTTGGCGAGGATCGCCTCGTCTCCCCCGCGCGCGACGGCGTCGGCGAGCGCGACGACGTTCTCGGCGTACGAGGTCGTCTTGAGCCCGGCCACCGCCGAGCGCTCGTTGCGCACCCAGGGCGAGCGCACGGTCCGCGAGGTCGGGCCGGGCGACGCGGGACCCGCGGCGATCACGATCGTCTCCTCGCCGTCCTCACGCCCCGACCCCATGGGACCGAACCCGCCCGTGACCGTGATGCGCAGGCGCCCCGCGCTCTCCCCCGCGGCGGCCAGGACCTGCGCGACCCCGTCGCGGATGCGCGCCTCGTCGGGCGCCGGCAACCCCATGCCGGCCGCGGACCGGCCCAGGCGCCGCAGGTGACGGGTCAGCGCGAACGCCTGCCCGCCGTACACGGCGCACGTCTCGAAGATCCCGTCCCCCACGGTCACGCCGTGGTCGAGCGCGCTCAGCGCCCGTTCCCGCGGTTCGACGAAGGACCCATCCACCCACACGACGATCGACATGACCTCAGTCTGCCGCAGCCTCGCCCGAGGCGAGCGCGACGAGCCGCGCGGCCTTGAGCTCGGTCTCCTCCCACTCCTCGACAGGGTCGCTGCCCCACGTGATGCCTGCCCCGGTCCCGAACCTCAGCTCGGCGTCGGACCACCAGAAGGTCCGGATGCCGACGGCGAGCTCGGCCTCGCCCGTGTCGCCGTCGACCCAGCCGACGGCCCCGCAGTAGGGACCGCGCGGGCCGCGCTCGAGCTCGGAGATGATCCGCAGCGCCGAGGACTTGGGTGCACCGGAGACCGACGCGGGCGGGAACGTCGCAGCGAGCACCTGTCCCCAGAGACCACCGGGGGCGTCCTGGGCGACCTGCACGCGCCCCTGCACGCGCGAGACCAGGTGCACGAGGCCTGGGTGCGCCTCGACCGCGAGCAGGTCGGTGACCTCGACCGAGCCGGGTTCGCTCACGCGTTGCAGGTCGTTGCGGACGAGATCCGTGATCATGACGTTCTCCGTGCGGTCCTTCTCGCGCAACCCGTCCGCAGTGGCCGCGGTGCCCTTGATGGGGCCCGACGAGAGCACACCGCTCTCGAGCCGCAGGAAGAGCTCGGGCGAGGCCGTCACGACCCACATGGGCTCGATCCCGCTCTCCGCGGGCACGTGGATCGCGCCCGCGTAGGGCGCGGGGTTGCCCGCGGCGAGGATCCGGGCGAGCGCACGGGCGTCGGGCTCGCGGTCGTCCGCGGGCAGCGGCGCGGTGAGGACGCGGCAGATGTTGGCCTGGTAGACGTCCCCCTCGTGCACGGCGTGACGCACGGCCGCCACGGCGGCCTGGTACTCGTCGCGGGACAGCGAGCTGCGCCAGGTGTCGGGGTGCGGCCCGCGCCACGAGCCCTCCCTGCCCGACGGCGTCACGCGCGCGGTCAGGTCGTCGCCGGGTGCGTCGTGGTCGGCGAAGCGCCAGGCACGCGCCCGCCCCCCGTGCGCGGGATCCTCGAAGTCGGCGACGACGAACCAGAGCCCTTCGGCCAGACGCTCGGGTTCGACCGCGAGGTCGATGCACTCGACGGCACGGGCCGCCTGGCGGCCGGCGAACGACGCGAACCCCGCCCCGTCGCGCACCGTGCTCGGCCCGTGGCCGGCGGCACCCGCCTCGCGGGGTCGACCCCCCGCCGCCTCTGGACCCTCCCGGTGCAGGTCAGAGCCCTGCACGTCGAAGCCCTCCGCAACCCTCCGCGCGGTCTGGGAGCGTGACCCGCGCCTCATTCCACCGCCTCGACCCGAGCGGACGGAGCGTCAGGAAACCGCGGAACGGCGCGGGTCCTGGGGAAACTGGTTCGTAGCGCTGGCACCCCACAACGCTACCGAGCCTCGCGCGGGGCCCGAACCCGGTTGGACGCCCAGCGCTCTCGTCTACTAAAGTCTGTGACGCGCCGAAAAACGCCGGAGAGATCCGGACGAGGTTCGGCAGTGCGGACGTGGCTCAGTGGTAGAGCATCACCTTGCCAAGGTGAGGGTCGCGGGTTCGAATCCCGTCGTCCGCTCGGATAAGTCTTCGGACTTGTCGGGTTCGAGTCCCTGGTGGAGTGGCCGAGAGGCGAGGCAGCGGCCTGCAAAGCCGTGCACGTGGGTTCGAATCCCATCTCCACCTCTCAGCAAGGCAGTACCCCTTGTGCTGTTCTCTCGTAGAACAGCCCTGGGCGATTGGCGCAGCGGTAGCGCGCTTCCCTGACACGGAAGAGGTCACTGGTTCGATCCCAGTATCGCCCACCACAACGAAGGCCGTCCCCACCGGGACGGCCTTTTGTCATACCCGCTCAAGGACCCCTGAGCCCGTACGCCACCCCGCACGCCTCCAGGCCGCTCCGGGCAACCCGGGCGTCCGTGTCCGACTGCGCCCAGCTCGGGTGCACCACGATCTGCCTCCTGTTCCGCGACGGACGCGGTCCGTACACCTTTGCCCCCTCGCGGCGGTCCGCGGCCCGGGCAGGCACGAAGGAGCGCCGGCACGAGGGAGCGGCCCGCGACGGCCACCCGCGACCCGTACCCGATCGCTGCGCGGTGAACCGCACGCCGAGCCGTCGACGACGCCGCTCGATGCCGCGCGAGGTCGACGGAACAGAGCACTGACCTGGGGCGATTTGGACTCTTGCCCCATCTTTCGGCTAGAGTCTGTGACGCGCCGAAAAACGCCGGAGAGATCCGGACGAGGTTCGGCAGTGCGGACGTGGCTCAGTGGTAGAGCATCACCTTGCCAAGGTGAGGGTCGCGGGTTCGAATCCCGTCGTCCGCTCGGATAAGTCTTCGGACTTGTCGGGTTCGAGTCCCTGGTGGAGTGGCCGAGAGGCGAGGCAGCGGCCTGCAAAGCCGTGCACGTGGGTTCGAATCCCATCTCCACCTCTCAGCAAGGCAGTACCCCTTGTGCTGTTCTCTCGTAGAACAGCCCTGGGCGATTGGCGCAGCGGTAGCGCGCTTCCCTGACACGGAAGAGGTCACTGGTTCGATCCCAGTATCGCCCACCACAACGAAGGCCGTCCCCACCGGGACGGCCTTTTGTCATACCCCCTCAAGGCGTGGAAATCGTCGGGCCCGACGCCATGGCGCGATCCGTCCCTTGTCGCGACGACGGGTCGCACGTAGCGTCGAGAGCATGTGTCGCAACATCACGGCCCTGCGAGGGCTCGAACCACCCGCCACCGACGAGGAGATCCAGGCGGCCGCACTGCAGTTCGTCCGCAAGGTCGCCGGGGTCCAGAGCGTCAGCGCGGCGACCCGTGGCCCCGTCGACGCGGCCGTCGCCGAGATCGCCGCGACCGTCACGCGGCTGCTCGCCGACCTTCCCGAGCGCCGTCAGCCCCCGAGCACGGTCCCCCCGCTGCGCCGGGCCGAGGTGCGGGCAAGGATCGCGGCGCGCGAGGCGGCAGAGGCCGCGCACGACCGCGCACACCAGCTGGGCCTCGTCCACGAGCACTGACCACCACCGGGTCGGGCACGCCTGGCCTGTCGCGTGCGTGGCCCCGGTTCCCCTCGTGCACCGTCCGAGCGTCTAGGCTCGTCGGGTGGACTCCCCCGCCAACGAACCCGTCAGCGCCTCGATGCGCCGCGCCAAGGCCGAGGCCCGCACCTCGCACGTCACCATCGGCCACGTCCGACGGGTCGACGACGGCCGGGTGACGATCGACTGCTCGTGCGGCATGCAGCTCACCAACGGACCGGACTGGTCGCTCGACGAGCACATCCGGCTGCACCGGGCCGAGGCGCGCTACGTCGCGCTGAGCAAGGTGGCCCCTGCCGGCATGCCCCGCCTCGTCGCCGTGGACCAGGACCGGCTGCCGACGCTCGACTGAGTGCCGGGGCGGTTGGTCCGCCGCACCGCTCCGGCACGCCGGCCGTCAGCTCCTCAGAGCTCGTCCGGGTCGTCCCACGACCGTCCGCTCGACATCCCGTCCGTGGGTCGCCGTTCCTCGTCGGCCAAGGACTGCGGCGCCTTCGAGGCGTCCCCTCCCTCGCGGACGTCGACCTCTGCCTCCTGCTCCAGGGTCAGCCGCGAACGTGGGGAGATGCGTGCGGACGAGACGTCGCTCTCGTTCAGGTCGACCGCGTCAGGGGCGCGGTGCTCACTCGTGCTGCTCATACCCCTGGTCTAGCAGGTCCGACGGTCCGACGCACGGCTCCGCGCCGACCGGGCAAGCGCCCCCAGGGACAGATCACCCCTCTCCTGGCAGGCGGTGAGGCGCAGGAATGGGGCGGTCGGGATGCGCTCCGCGCTTGGCACACTATTTCGACCCCTGTGAGGATTCACGCTCAGGCTCTCGCTGCCCTCGTCTCGCGACCCTCCGAGACCGCGCGGACCGAGGCCGCTGCGTCGTCGTCGGGCCACGAGGCGCGCCGACGCTCCCCGCGGGCGATACTCGGGCCATGGCTGCCCCGGATCCTCCCCGGGCCCCGCAGGGCCTCTTCCCCACCCTGCAGGGGTACCGTCTCGCCTCGTTGCGCACCGACGTGCTCGCCGGGCTCACGGCCGGCGCCGTGGTCGTGCCCAGGCCATGGCGTACGCGACGATCGCCGACCTGCCCGTCCAGTACGGGCTCTACACGTGCATGCTCCCGATGGTCGTCTACGCGGCCCTCGGCGGATCGCGCGCGCTGAGCATGTCGACCACCTCGACCATCGCGACGCTCGTCGCGACGTCCCTCGTCGGCCTCTCGACGATCAGCGGGGGCGGCGACTCCGAGGCGCGGATCCGGGCGCTCGCGACGCTCACGGTCCTCGTCGGGGTCATCCTGCTCGTCGCACGCGCTCTCCGGCTGGGCTCCCTCGTGCAGAACATCAGCCATGCGACGCTCACGGGCATCAAGGCGAGCGTGGGGCTGACGGTCGCGGTCGGGCAGGTCCCCAAGCTCCTCGGAGCACGGGAGACTCTTCACGGCCACGGGTTCGTCCCCGAGGTCCGAGCCGCGGTCCGTGCGTTCTCGGACGTCGACGGGACGACCGTGCTCCTCTCGGTCGTCTCTCTCGCGGCGCTCGTCGGCATCGGCCGCCTCTGGCCCAGGCTGCCTGCCCCGCTGCTCGTCGTCGCGGGCGGGATCCTCGCCTCGGCGTTCGGCGGCATCACCGAGCGCGGTGTGAGCCTGGTCTCCCCCATCCCCGCGGGCCTCCCCGCGATCGTCCTGCCGCGGCTCGGCGACGTGCCCCACCTCCTGCCCGCCGCAGCAGCGATCGCGATCATGGCCTTCCTCGAGTCCGTCGCGGTCGCCCGCGAGGTGCGCAACCGCAAGGACCCGCGCATCGACCCCGACCAGGAGCTGCTCGCGGTCGGGGCCGCGAGCCTCGTGGGCGGGTTCACGGCCGTCATCCCCGCCGCGGGCGGCTTCTCGCAGTCCGCGGTCGCCCAGCGGGCCGGGGCACGGAGCCAGCTCGTGAGCGTCGTGACCGCGCTGCTCGCGGTCCTCGTGGCCCTCTTCCTCGCCCCGGTCCTCGACCACATGCCCGAGGCGACCCTCGGCGCGGTCGTGCTCGTGGCCACGCTCGGGCTCGTCGACGTGCGAGAGTTCCGGGCGCTGACCCGCTTCGACATGTCCGAGCTGTGGATCGCGGTCGCGACCACGCTCGTCGGGCTCCTCTCCGGGCTGCTCGCGGGTGTCGCCGCGGGCGTGCTCATGACGCTCTTCATCGTGCTGCGCGACCTCGACCGCCCCCAGGTCGAGGTCCTGCGACACGGCCCGGACGGGTGGGAGGCCGCGCCCGACCAGCCGCTGCCGGCCGGAGCGCCGACCGCGGGCGTCGCGCAGAGTACCCCGGGCGCCCTGCCCGGCCCCGGCTCCACGGACACCAGCACGGGCGCGGGCCTCCTCGTGCTCCGGCTGCGGGGCATGCTCTACACGGCCAACGTGCGCCCCACGGTCGAGCGCACGGCACAGCTCGCCAGGGCTGCGAGCGCCCGGACGCTCGTGCTCGAGGTGAGCGCCATGGACTGGGTGTCCTCGACGGTCGTCGACGAGCTCGAGGACCTCGACGACGAGCTGGCCGAGAACGGGTGCCGCCTGTACCTCACCGGGGTCGAGCCGGCCCTCGAGCAGCGGCTGCGAGCCTCCGACTGGTTCGACGAGCTCGAGGACCAGGGCAGGGCCGTGAGCACGATCGACTCCGTGGACGTCGCAGGGTCCTCGTCGCGCCCACCGGGGCCGACTCCCCCCGGGCGCGCGACGCCGTCGGGCTCCGACGTACCTCCCGAGGCGCCCGGCGCGCACTCGTCTCCTGCCCCGTCCTGAACCCCGGGGCGTGCCGTGGGCGACAACCTGCGCCCGGGATGAAAGGCTCGACCCATGCAGACCTGGCCGGGCCGACCGTATCCGTTGGGCGCGACGTTCGACGGGACGGGGACGAACTTCGCCCTCTTCTCGGAGGTCGCCGAGAAGGTCGAGCTGTGCCTGATCGCCGACGACCTCGACGAGGACGGGCGTCCCCGCGAGACGCGCGTCCTGCTCGAGGACGTCGACGCGCACGTCTGGCACGTCTACCTGCCCGGGCTGGGTCCGGGAGCGCGCTACGGCTACCGGGTGCACGGCCCGTACGACCCGGCGGCAGGCAACCGGTGCAACCCCGCGAAGCTCCTGGTCGACCCGTACGCCAAGGCGATCGACGGGCAGGTCGACGGCGACGAGTCGCTCTTCTCCTACCGGTTCGGCGAGACGCCGGCCGTGCAGGCCGCGACCGGCGGGGCCCTCCCGACGCCCGCGGACGAGGACCACGGCGCGCCGCGCGAGGACGCCGACGACGAGCCGGTCGCAGAAGAGCAGGCGCCACCGGCCCCCACCAACACCGAGGACTCGCTGGGGCACACCATGCTCTCGGTCGTCGTCAACCCCTTCTTCGACTGGGGCCACGACCGCCCGCCCCAGCACGACTACCACGACTCGGTCATCTACGAGGCGCACGTCAAGGGCATGACCATGCTGCACCCCGACGTGCCCGACGAGCTGCGCGGGACGTACGCGGGCATGGCCCACCCGGCGGTGGTCGAGCACCTGCGCGCCCTGGGCGTCACGGCCGTCGAGCTCATGCCCGTGCATCAGTTCGTGAACGACCCGAGCCTGGTCGCCAAGGGGCTCTCGAACTACTGGGGCTACAACACCATCGGTTTCTTCGCGCCCCACAACGGCTACACCGCGTACGGCACGCGCGGGCAGCAGGTCATGGAGTTCAAGGCCATGGTCAAGGCGCTCCACGAGGCCGACATCGAGGTGATCCTCGACGTCGTCTACAACCACACGGCAGAGGGCAACCACCTGGGCCCCACGCTGTCGTTCCGCGGGATCGACAACGCCGCCTACTACCGGCTCGTCGACGGCGACGAGGCCCACTACTTCGACACGACGGGCACGGGCAACTCGCTGCTCATGCGCTCGCCCCACGTGCTCCAGCTCATCATGGACTCGCTGCGGTACTGGGTCACCGAGATGCACGTCGACGGGTTCCGCTTCGACCTCGCGGCGACCCTCGCCCGTCAGTTCCACGAGGTGGACCGGCTCTCGGCGTTCTTCGACATCGTCCAGCAGGACCCGGTCGTGTCCCAGGTCAAGCTCATCGCCGAGCCCTGGGACCTGGGCGACGGCGGCTACCAGGTCGGTGGGTTCCCTCCCCTGTGGACCGAGTGGAACGGCCGCTACCGCGACACGGTGCGCGACTTCTGGCGCGGCGAACCGGCCATGCTGCCCGAGTTCGCGAGCCGCCTGACGGGGTCCTCGGACCTGTACGAGCACTCCGGTCGCAAGCCCATCGCGTCGATCAACTTCGTCACGGCCCACGACGGGTTCACGCTCACCGACCTGGTCTCCTACGACGAGAAGCACAACGACGCCAACGGCGAGGGCGGGGCCGACGGCGAGAACCACAACCGGTCGTGGAACTGCGGGGTCGAGGGGCCCACCGACGACCCCGAGGTCCGTGCGCTGCGGGCACGTCAGCGCCGCAACTTCCTCGCGACGCTCCTGCTCTCCCAGGGCGTCCCCATGCTCTCCCACGGCGACGAGATCGGCCGCACGCAGCACGGCAACAACAACGGGTACTGCCAGGACAACGAGATCACGTGGATGGACTGGGGTGGCGAGGAGGGGCTCGACGAGGAGCGCAGCAGCCTCCTGGACTTCGCCCGCCGCGTGGTCGAGATCCGGCGGGCGCACCCGCTCCTGCACAGGCGGCGCTTCTTCCGGGGCCCCGCCGGCACGCCCGACGGCGAGATCCCTGACATGGACTGGTTCGACCTCTCGGGCAGCCGCATGGACACGACCGACTGGAACCAGGGGTACGCGCAGTCCGTCATGGTGTTCCTGGGCGGAGACGACCTTCCCGAGCGCGACCGGCGCGGGGAGCCCATCGTCGACGACTCGTTCCTGCTGCTGCTCAACGCCTCGGACCGTGCGCTGGACTTCACGCTGCCCGCCGCGGCCTACGGCGCGACGTGGCGCACCCTCGTGAGCACCGCGGACGGCGCGGAGCCCGAGCCCCTGACCTTCCGCGCGGGCGAGCTGCTCACGGTCTCGTCGTTCGCCACGGTGCTGCTCGTGCGGGCGCAGAGGGAGGCGAACGCCGGATGACCTCGCGCTACCGCAACATCGCCAAGCCGCCCGACGACGCCCCCATGATCCCCGTCCCCGGCCCGCGGCCGGTCGTCTGGGCGCCCCGGGCCCGCACGATCGAGGTCGTGCTGCCCGGCCCTGCCCGGGGCGGCGAGGGAACCCCGGACGGTGAGGCGGCCGGGACCCGTCCCGAGCCCGAGCGTCGCCCCCTGCGCCTGGTCGGGATGCACGTGCCCAACTGGTGGGGAGCCGACGACGAGCTCGAGCCGGGCACCGACTACGGGTTCTCGATCGACGGGGGCCCACCGCTCCCCGATCCGCGCAGCCCGCGCCAGCCTCACGGGCTGCTCGGCTGGAGCCGCTCGTTCGACCCCGCGTTCGACTGGACGGACGAGGCGTGGCGAGGTCCCGACGCTCGGGGCGCGGTCCTCGACGTCGACGTCCCGACGTTCACCCCCGAGGGCACGCTCGACGCGGCGGCCGAGCAGCTGGACTCCCTGGCCGCGCTCGGGATCGCGGTCGTCGAGCTGCGGACGATCGGCTCGGTCGCGGGCGTGCTGTGTCCCCACCTCTACACGGTGTGCGAGGAGATCGGCGGGCCACGCGCTCTCCAGCGGTTCGTCGACGCGGCCCACGCGCACGGGATCGGCGTCTCGCTCGGGGTCGCCTACCACCGCGCGGCCCCCGGAGCGGCCTTCCTCGAGGCCTACGCCCCGTACCTGGCCCCCCTGCGCAGCCGGCGCCGCCCGGCGGGCGCGCCGCTGCCCGCGCTCCCCTCGCGGGACGAGCGCGCCGCAGAGCCGGCCGTGGACCTGCCCGCGGGGCGCAGGATCAACCTCGACCGCGCCGGCAGCCGCGAGGTCCACGACTGGGTCGTCGACAGCGCCGACCGATGGTTCCGCGACTTCCACGTCGACGCGCTGCGCATCGCCCGCGTCCAGGACCTTGCCGACGCCTCGCCCGTGCACCTCCTGGTCGAGGTCGCCCGCACGGCGGACGCCGCGTCGCTCGTGCTGGGGCGTCCGGTGCGGCTCGTGGGCGAGTGCGAGACGGCGGAACCCCGGATGCTGGTCCCGGCCGAGCAGGGAGGCAGGGGCTTGGGCACGCTGTGGGTCCGCGGTCTCGAGCGGTCCTTCCACACCCTGGTCGCGGGCGCCCGGGAGGGCGACGCGACGTGGTTCAACGCCCTCAGCAGGATCCTGACGGCGCCCGACGCCGCGCAGGTCATGCTCGGCCTCGGATCGACCGAACGGGTCGACGAGGACGGCCAGGCGATCGCGACCGCGCTGCTCCTCGCCTCGGCCTACGTCCCGCGGCTCGAGCCGCCCGCGACCGAACGCCTGCGCGCCTGGACCGGCGCGCTCCTGCGCCTGCGCCGGGCCGTGCGGGACGACGCGGCCCTCATCGTGCGCCGCGGACCGGGAGGCGTGGTGCTCGTCCAGCGCGGGAACGCCGTCACGGTCGTCAACGTGGGGCCACACCCGCGGACCGCACTGCTCCCCTCGTCCCGACGCGCCTGGACCGTGGCCGCGCGGTGGTCGCCTCCGGACGACCCGGCCCAGACCGGCGGGGAGGTCGACGACGTCGCTCGGCCAGGGCCCGACCATGCGAGCGCGCGACGGGACCTCGAGCCCCTCGCGCCAGCTCCCGTCGACGAGTCCTCCGTGCGTGTCGCGGGCCGTTCGGCTGTCGTCCTGACCGCGAGGTGACTAGCCTCACCCGCATGGGAAAGCACTCGTCCGGCTCGGCCGGCCCCGCACCAGCACCTGAGGGCAGCGCCGCCCGTTCCGGCAGCAAGAAGTCCGCCGGCTGGGACGTGCCACCCGTCGAGTCGCTGCGCGCGCCGCGCGGGTTCGACCTCGCGTCGTTCGACCGCGCCTCGACCCCCGGGTGGTCCCAGGGGCGCAAGCAGGCCGAGCGGCTGCTCGACGCGCACGCCGACGAGCTCTCGGACCTCCAGGAGCGCCTGTTCGCCGAGGGACGCAGCGGCGGGAACCGTTCGGTCCTGCTGGTCCTGCAGGGCATGGACACCTCGGGCAAGGGCGGGATCGTGCGGCACGTGATCGGCCTGGTGGACCCGCAGGGTGTCCAGCACACGTCGTTCGGGGTCCCCACCGCGGAGGAGCGTGAGCACGACTACCTGTGGCGCATCCGTCGCGCCCTGCCGGACCCGGGCTACCTCGGGGTCTTCGACCGTTCGCACTACGAGGACGTCCTGGTGGTCCGTGTCGACGAGCTGGTCCCCCCGGAGGTCTGGGAGGCCCGCTACGACGAGATCAACGCGTTCGAGCAGGAGCTCGTCGCGAGCGGCACGACGATCGTCAAGGTCGCCCTCTTCGTGTCGCTGGACGAGCAGAAGGCGCGGCTCCGCGAACGCCTCGAGCGTCCCGAGAAGCACTGGAAGTACAACCCTGGCGACATCGACGCGCGCAAGAAGTGGCCCGCCTACCAAGAGGCGTACCAGGCCGTGATCGACCGCACCAACACCGAGGTCGCGCCGTGGCACGTCGTCCCGGCCGACTCCAAGTGGTTCTCGCGGCTCGCGGTCTCCGAGCTCGTGCTCGTGCTCGACGCGCTGCGCCGCCTGGACCTCGGGTGGCCGCCCGCCGACTTCGACGTCGCGACCGAGCTCAGGCGGCTGGAGTCCGCGTGAGGGCGCGACCGTCCTCGGCGAGCGAGCCCAGCCGGGACAGCGCCCGGAAGTACTTCTTGCGGTAGCCGCCGCGCAACATCTCGTCGGTGAACATCGCGGCCTCGGCACCTGCGGCGCCCGCCCCCTCGGCCTGGCCGCCCGCGAGCAGGACGGGCACGTCGCGGTCGTAGAGGCGGTCGACGAGCACCACGAGCCGCAGCGCGGCCGACTGCTCGGTCACCGGGTGGACCCCGGTGAGCGCGACGAGCGTGACGTCGTCGAGCATCGCGCCGTACTTGCTGGGGTGAACGTGCCGCAGGTGGTCGAGCACCTCGTCGAGCGAGTCGAGCGTCGCGCCCGGGTGGCTCGCCGCGACCTGAGCGACGACGTCGGCGGGCAGGGGCTGCGTCTCGGTCACGACCGCGCGGTGACGGTAGTCCTCGCCGTCGACCCGCATGACCTCGAACCGTGCCGCCATGGCCTGGATCTCGCGCAGGAAGTCCTCGGCCGCGAAGCGTCCCTCGCCCAGCGAGCCGGGCAGCGTGTTCGAGGTCGCGGCGAGTGCGACGCCCCGGTCCGCGAGCTCGCGCAGGAGCCGGGACATGAGGACCGTGTCGCCCGGGTCGTCGAGCTCGAACTCGTCGATGCAGACCAGCCGCTTGGTCGCGAGCGCGTCGACCGTGGCCTGGAAGCCCAGGGCCCCCACGAGGTTGGTGTACTCGACGAACGTCCCGTAGGCCGCGTCGGGTCCCACGGCGTGCGCGAGCGAGGTCAGCAGGTGGGTCTTCCCGACGCCGAACCCGCCGTCCATGTAGATCGCGGGCACGGCCCTGCGCTTGGCGAACAGACCACGCATGCCTCTGCCGGATGCACCGGGAGCGAGCTGGGCACCCACCTCCTCGAGACGGGCGACCGTCGAGGCCTGGCTCGGGTAGGCAGGGTTCGCGCGGTACGTCGCGAAGCGTGCGTCGGCGAAGTGGCGCGGCGGCACCAGGTCCGCAAGAAGTCGCGTGGGCGGCACGACGGGCCGGATGTCCGCGAGCGCCCGCACGCGCGCCGTGCTCTCGGTGCCCGCGTCCGGCAGGCTCGCCGTGCCCGGAGCGGGCGAGGCGGCGGTGCGGGGCGGGTTCGACGAGTCGGACGGGGTCCCGGCGAGATCGGGAGGCGCAGCAGTCACGAGGATCCAGCCTACGCGCACTAGCCTGGCGGGATGAGCGCTGTGTCGGACGTCACCCCATCGAGCCCTGCCCCGTCGCTGCCCGCGCTGGACGTGCTGATCGGCCCGGGCGGCGCGGGGCACCTCGCCGGGACGCGCCTGGAGGTCACGCCCCGCGAGGAGGAGCTCGCAGCGTTCTACGCGTCCCCGCCGGGGCTGCACGTGCGCGCGAACATGGTCTCGAGCGTCGACGGCGGCGCGTGGGGACCCGACCATCGATCGGGCACCATCAACGACGCGGCCGACTGGCGCGTGTTCCGGGTGCTGCGAGCCCTCGCGGACGTCGTGCTCGTGGGGGCGGGTACGGCACGGGCCGAGGGCTACACCGCGCTCGACGTCCCGCGCGGGCTCGAGCACCTGCGTGCGGGACGCGGCCCGCTCGAGCTCGCGGTCGTCACGCGCAGCGGCCACCTGCCCGCGGCGCTGGCCGCGGGCGATCGTCCGCCGTTCGTCATCACGGACGAACACGGGGCGGGGATCGCCCGGGCGAGCGTCCCCGCGGACCGCGTCCTCGTCGTCGGGCCCGACGACGGCGCGCGCGCGGGTGCGCCGCTCCCGTCCCAGGACCTCCCCTCCCCCACGCCCGGGCCCGACCTGCGGGCCGGGCTCGCGGCCCTGACCGACCGGGGCCTGACCCGGGTGCTGTGCGAGGGCGGCCCGCACCTGCTCGCAGACCTGCTCGCGGCCGACCTGCTCGACGAGCTGTGCGTGACCACGACGCCGGTGCTCGTCGGTCCGGGGCCGGGACGGATCGTGGCCGGCATGCCGCCCCTCGTCGCGGGCGCTACGACCGGTCCCGCGAGCGCCGACCCGCGCCGTCCTCGGCTCGAGCACCTGCTGCACGCGGGCGGGACACTGGCTGCCCGATGGGCGCTGCGCTGAGAACGTTGACTAGTCTGGGCCTGTGACCGACACCATCCTCGTCCTGACCGAAGACACCCTCGCCGCCGTGGACGTGGAGCACATCCTGTCCCTGCACCCCGACGAGACCCTCGCCTACCGGGTCCTGGTACCCGCCGACACCGAGCGCAACGTCGTCTCGGCGATCATCGACCACCTCAGCGTGGGAGAGCTCAAGGAGGCGTGGGACGAGGTGCTCGGCAAGGAGCCGTCGCGTGCCCAGGCCACGGCCACCGCGCAGGAGCAGCTCGACGCGAGCGTCGCCGAGCTCCGTGCCGCGGGCCGCGAGGCCGACGGCACGGTGACCGAGGACGACCCGCTGCCCGCGCTGCGCGCTGCGGTCGCCGCCGGGGACGTCCGCGAGATCGCGATCGTGACGTACCCGCACGCGGTCGAGGACACGTTCCACCAGGACTGGGCCTCGCGCGCTCGCGAGGAGCTGCACGTGCCCGTGCTGCACCTGTACTCGGGCACCAGCGAGCTGGGCTGACCCGACCACCCGCACGCCGCGGCCGCACCTCACGACGCGGCGAGCACGACGACGAGCCGCACCCGACGACCGAGCCGCACCCGACGACGAGGGGCCGTCACCACCAGGTGGTGACGGCCCCTCGCTCTGTCCGGTCCGCTCGTCAGGGCGGGGAGAGGGTCGGTGCGCTCGGCACCGACGGTCTCAGTAGCCCGTCGTGGTCGGTTCCGGGTAGTGCTTCTTGTACTTGCGGTAGAAGTTCTGGGTCATCGCCTCGACGACCAGTCGCCTCTTGAGCCCCCCGTCCTTCGAGTACTTCAGGGGGTTCACCGCGTCGCCACGGTCCTTGACCGCCTGCAGCCGGATCCGCAACGAGGGGTCCAGGATGTACTTCTGCAGGAGCCGGAACGGCACCACCGAGTACAGGACCTCCTTCGTGGCCAGCAGAGGCTCGATCGACCTGCCGAGGACCCGGTCCTCGACGAGCGCACGAGCGATGTTGGCCCCGGCCGCGGTCACGTAGTAGTTGTTGCGACCGATGCGCGGGTTCACCTCGAAGTACACGTGCCGGCCCGTGCGGGGGTCCAGCTTGTAGTCGAAGTTGGCGAACCCGGTGTACCCGACGTTGTCGAGGAACCGGCTCGCGGCCTCCATGGCGTCCTCGTACGGCTCGGTGAGGATCGCCGCGGGGATGCCCAGCGTGCCCGGGGTGTGCTCCTCGAGGAGCACACGACCCGTGGCGAGCAGGGTGATCACGCCCCGCGTGTCCCGATAGGCCGTGAGCGAGCGCATCTGCGTCTCGTCGCCCGGGATGAACTCCTGGACGAGGAACGTCCCCGGGTACCCCGCGGTGACGAGGTGCCCGAGCAGCTCGTCGAGCTCGGCACGCGAGTCGACGTGGTGGATCTTGCGCTTGCCCGGGAACGAGACGTAGTGGTAGTCCGCGCTCGAGGACGGCTTGGCGACGACCGGGAACTCGAGGTCGACGCGCAGCGCGGGGATCGCCGCGAGCCCGCCGTCCGCGACGAGCTGCGGCACGCTGACCGCGACCGTGCGCGGCGTGGGGATGCCGAGCCGGTCGCAGACCTCCGCGAAGCCCTCCTTGCTCGAGACCTGCTCGAGGACCTCGAGCGTGCAGTAGGACATGACGTACTTGTCCTCGAGCCGCGCGCGGTTCTCGACGATCGACCGGACGAACCAGTCGGCGTTGGTGAGCAGCACGAGCGTCTTGCCGGGGTGCTGGGCGGCGACGCGCTCGAGCGCGGTGACGAGCACCTCGGGGTCGTCGATGCCGGGCGTCACGACGTTCGTGACGAACGACGAGTCGGCCATGGCGCGCGTGGCGACGCTCGAGATCACGACGGCGTCGGTCCCGTACTGCTCGTGGAACGCGCGGACCATCGCATAGACGCCGATGTCACCACCGACGCCGACAGGCAGGAGATCGGGGAGAGAAGTCCCCGTCATGCGTTGGACTCGCTGCGGTCGCCGGACCACTCGGTGTGGAACACGCCCTCCTTGTCGACGCGGTGGTAGGTGTGGGCGCCGAAGAAGTCGCGCTGGGCCTGGATCAGGGCCGCGGGCAGGCGCTCGGCGCGCACCCCGTCGTAGTACGCGAGCGAGGACGAGAACGCGGGGGTGGGCACGCCGTTGAGCGCGGCCTGGGACACCACGCGACGCCACGAGGAGACGCCTTCACCGACGGTCTGCGTGAAGTACGGGTCGGCCAGGAGCAGCGCGAGGTTCTCGTCACGCTCGTAGGCCTCGGTGATGCGGTTGAGGAAGCGGGCGCGGATGATGCAGCCCCCGCGCCAGATGCGGGCCATGGCGCCACGGTCGATGCCCCAGCCGAACTCCTCGGAGGCTGCGGCGATCTGGTCGAAGCCCTGCGAGTACGCGACGACCTTCGACGAGTACAGCGCGCGGCGCACGTCCTCGATGAACGCGTCTCGGTCCGTGATCTCCCACTGGCCCGCGTCGGCCGGCAGCACGCCGACCGCGGCCGTGCGCTGGGGCACCGAGCCGGACAGCGCGCGCGCGAACGTGGCCTCGGCGATGCCCGTGATCGGGACGCCCAGGTCGAGCGCGTTCTGGACCGTCCAGCGGCCCGTGCCCTTCTGCTCGGCCCGGTCGAGGATGATGTCGACGAACGCCTTGCCCGTCTCGGCGTCGACGTGCTGGAGCACGTCGGCCGTGATCTCGATGAGGAACGACTCGAGATCGCCCTTGTTCCACTCGGCGAAGATCTGGCCGATCTCCTGGGCTGAGGCCCCGAGACCCTGCTTGAGCAGGTCGTACGCCTCGGCGATGAGCTGCATGTCGGCGTACTCGATGCCGTTGTGGACCATCTTCACGAAGTGGCCCGCGCCGTCGGGACCGACGTAGGTGCAGCAGGGCACGCCGTCGACCTTGGCCGAGATGTCCTCGAGGATGGGGCCGAGGGTCTCGTACGACTCCGGGGCGCCACCGGGCATGATGCTGGGGCCGTTGAGCGCGCCCTCCTCGCCGCCGGAGACGCCGGTGCCCACGAAGTGCAGGCCCTTCTCCTTGAGCTCGGCCTCACGGCGGCGCGTGTCGGGGAAGTGCGCGTTGCCGGCGTCGATGATGATGTCGCCCTGCTCGAGGAGCGGGACCAGCTCGGCGATGACGGCGTCCGTCGGGCCGCCGGCCTTGACCATGATGACGACCTTGCGGGGACGCTCGAGCGAGGCGACGAAGTCGGCCATCGACTCGGACGGGACGAAGTCGCCGTCGTCGCCGTGGTCGGCGACGAGCGACTGGGTCTTGGCGAAGGAGCGGTTGTGCACCGCGACCGTGTAGCCGTGACGAGCGAAGTTGCGGGCCAGGTTGCGGCCCATGACCGCGAGTCCGGTGACGCCGATCTGTGCGCGGGCTGTCATCTGCTGTGCTCCTCGGGGGTAGGTGCTGGCTCCGGCGAGCAGGAGTGCCGGGCGCCGGCGGGACATGCCGACGACGGGCGTCGGCGGACACTCCCGACAGCCTAGTCCGGCGATCACGATTCGATCTCCTCCGCGCGCCTAACCTCCACGATGTGGACATCTGCTCGTACTGTGCAGCGTGTGATCAAGTCCGGAGAAGCCGCGGCACCACCCGACTTCCTCCGCGCCCTGGAGTCGGTCGGGCGTCGGAGGCTGCGCCCCGAGGTGCGGCTCCAGGAGGTGCCCGCTCCGGGCAGGATCGCCCCGTTCGCGCTCGCGCTCACGGGTGAGGTGGCCGGGCCGGACGGCTCGGGCGAGGAGCTCGCGACCGGTCGCTTCATCCTGCTGCACGACCCGGCGGGCCAGGAGGCGTGGCACGGCACGTTCCGCGTCGTGACGCTCGTGCGCGCGACGCTCGAGCCGGAGATGGCCACCGACCCGCTCCTGGCCGAGGTCGCCTGGACCTGGCTCGACGACGCGCTCTCGCACTCGGGCGCCGACGCCGTGGCCGAGGGGGGCACGGTGACCCGCGTGCTCTCCGAGAGCTTCGGGGCGCTGGCAGGCCAGGCCAACGACGTCGACCTCGAGATCCGGGCGTCGTGGACCCCCACCTCGACCGACGTCGGAGCTCACCTCGAGGCCTGGTCGACGCTCCTGTGCACGGCCGCGGGGCTGCCCCCGTTGCCGGACGGCGTGACGTCGTTACGCCCGCGACGCAATACCGTGGGTCCATGAGCTCGGCCCACACACCCTCCTTCTCCTCGCGCCGGTCCGCCGGCCGCGGCCCCTCCGGCGACGCCGGCACGGCACGCGACGCGTCGCCCGACGTCCTCGTCGGCGCCTCGGCGCCCCCGGCCGCACCTGACGACGTCGCGGACCCGTCCGCCGCCCCGGCCGTGACCCCGCTCACCGAACCGGCCGACGGCGTCGGTCCGGTGATCGACACGCCCGAGGCCTTCGCGAAGGTCGTCGAGGCCTACGCCGCGGCCTCGGGCCCGGTCGCAGCGGACGCCGAGCGCGCGTCGGGCTACCGGTACGGCCAGCGCACCTACCTGGTCCAGGTGCGCCGCGAGGGTGCGGGCACCGCGCTCATCGACCCCATCGCGATCCCCGACCTCTCGCCGCTGCGCGAGGCCGTGGGCGACGCCGAGTGGATCCTGCACGCCGCGTCCCAGGACCTGCCCGGGTTCGCCGAGCAGAACCTGTATCCCGCCCGGATCTTCGACACCGAGCTCGCGGCACGCCTCCTGGGCATGGAGCGCGTGGGGCTGGCAGCCGTGATCGCCGAGGTCCTGGGCCTGGGGCTCGCCAAGGAGCACTCCGCGGCCGACTGGTCCACGCGCCCCCTGCCCGAGGACTGGCTGCGGTACGCCGCGCTCGACGTCGAGGTCCTCATCCCGCTGCGCAAGATCCTCGGCGAGCGGCTCGAGGAGCAGGGCAAGGCCGAGTGGGCGGCCCAGGAGTTCGAGGCCGTGCGCACCGCTCCCCCGCCCCCGCCGCGCGAGGAGCCGTGGCGGCGCACGTCGGGCGTGCACGCGCTGCGCAACCCGCGCAGCCTCGCGGTCGTCCGCAGCCTCTGGGAGGCGCGCGACGAGAACGCCCGCCGCCGGGACATCGCCCCAGGACGCGTCCTGCCCGACCGTGCGATCGTCGCCGCCGCCCAGGCCATGCCGCGCTCGGTGCCCGAGCTGGTCAAGCTGCCCGCGTTCTCGGGCCGCAACACGGCCCGTCGGGCCGCGGCCTGGCAGCACGCGATCGACCAGGCGCTCGCCCTGCCCCAGGACGCGCTGCCCAGCGCCCGGGGGCCGCGCAGCGACGCCCCGCCGCCCCCGCGCGCGTGGGCCGACCGCGATCCCGACGCGGCCCAGCGGCTCGACGCCGCGCGCGTCGTGGTCCAGGAGCTGTCCGACGAGCTCTCGGTACCGCTCGAGAACCTCTTGCAGCCGGACGCCCTGCGCCGCGTGTGCTGGACGCCTCCTTCCCCGCTCGACGCCGAGCACGTCGCGCAGTTCCTGCGCGGCCGCGGCGCGCGCGAGTGGCAGCTCGACCTCGTGGCCGAGCCGCTCGCCCGTGCCCTGGCCGACCCGGCCTCGGTCCCGCGCCCTGCCCCGACCCCGACCCCGGAGAGCGCCCCGTAGGTCCTTCGCGCGGGGCTCGCCGACACCGTCGCCCACCCTGGCCGAGGTCCTGGACGTCGGCCGGGGTGAACGGCAAGAGACGCCGTCGTCCGGCACTTCCCCTCGCCGGTAAGGTCGGGGGCATGCTGCCCGAGTCCTCCTCCTTGACCGTCACGACGATCACCGACCGCGCCGCCTGGGACGAGCAGGTGCTCGAGATGGGTGGTCACCCGCTCCAGCTCTGGGGGTGGGGCGAGGTCAAGGGGGCCGGGGCCTGGACGCCTCGCCGCCTGCAGGTCACGGGCTCGGACGGCACGGTCCTGGGCCTCGCGCAGGTCCTGGTCCGCTCGCTGCCCGCGCAGTTCAAGGCGCTGAGCTACGTGCCCCGCGGCCCGGTCGTCATGCCCGACGGCACGGGCTACCCCGCGACCCGGTCGGGCGTCACGGAGGCCGTGGTGCGCTGGTGCCGCGAGAACGTCGGCGGCGTGGGCATCACGCTCGAACCGGACTGGGACGCGGGGACCTCCCTCGAGCTCGACGGCGCGGTTCCCGCGGTCAACCCCGTGCTCTACCCGACGACCCTGATCCTGGACCTGCGCAAGACCCCCGACGAGCTCATGGCCGACATGGCCAAGAAGACGCGCCAGTACATCCGCAAGTCGGAGCGCGAGGACCTCGAGTTCCGTGCCGTCACGACTCGCGCCGAGCTCTCCGCGTGCCTGCGCCTGTACCGGCAGACGGCCGAGCGGGCCGGGTTCGGCCTGCACGAGGACTCCTACTACGAGCTCGTGTTCGACCAGCTGGGCGAGCACTCGCCCGTCTTCGCGGCCTTCGCCCGGTCGAGCGAGGGCGGTCCGCACGACCGGCCGGTCTCGTTCGTGTGGTTCGCGGCCTCGGCCCGCACGTCGTTCGAGCTGTACGGCGGCATGGACGAGGAGGGGCAGCGCCTGCGGGCCAACTACGGTCTCAAGTGGTACGCGATCAACGCGATGCGCGAGCGCGGCGTGCTGCGCTACGACGTCAACGGGCTCCTCAACGACGGTATCTCGACGTTCAAGCGAGGCTTCGCGAGCCACGAGGACGAGCTGCTCGGGAGCATCGACGTGCCTTTCTCGATGTGGTACACCGCGTGGAACAAGGGCCTGCCGACCGCCAAGAAGGTCGTGCGCAAGCTGCGCGGAGGCCACTGAGCCTTCTCGGCGCGAGACTGCGTATCGCTCGTCGCACGCCCGATCGAGCCCGCCGGACCGGACCCGACCCCCCTGATTGGGCGGGTCCGGCGGCCGCCGAAGATACTCGGTCTCACACTTTCGTGCATTTTCCCGGTACCGCGGGTAGCCTGTACCAACGCTGAGCGGTGACGCTCAGGGACACCGCCGTCCAGATCAGGAGATGCCATGACTGTGGCCAGCAAGGGTTCGGGCTCGCGCCGGACCGTCCGCGACGTCGTCTTCGTCGAGGGGGTGCGTACGCCGTTCGGCAAGGCCCGTCCCGACGGCATCTACGCCCACACCCGTGCCGACGACCTCGCCGTCAAGGCCGTGCGCGAGCTGCTGCGCCGCCGCCCCGAGCTCCCGACCGAGCGCATCGACGAGGTCGCGCTCGCCGCGACGACCCAGACGGGCGACCAGGGCCTGACCCTCGGCCGCAGCGTGGCCGTGCTGGCCGGCCTGCCGAAGTCCGTGCCGGGCTTCGCGATCGACCGCATGTGCGCGGGCGCCATGACCGCGGTCACCACGACCGCGTCGGCCATCGCGATCGGCGCCCAGGACGTCACGCTCGCGGGCGGGCTCGAGCACATGGGCCACCACCCCATGGGCGAGGGCGCAGACCCCAACCCGCGCTTCGTCGCCGAGAAGCTCGTCGACTCCACGGCCCTGGTCATGGGCGCGACGGCCGAGAACCTGCACGACCGCTTCCCGCACCTGACCAAGGAGCGCGCGGACGCGTACGGCGTCGCGAGCCAGGCCAAGTACGCCAAGGCGCTCGCCAACGGGGACGTGACCCCGGACCTGGTCCCGATCGCGCTGCGCGACCCCCAGCAGGGCTGGGGCCTGGCCACGGCCGACGAGCTGCCCCGCCCGGGCACCACGGTCGAGGACATCGCACACCTCAAGACGCCGTTCCGCCCCGGCGGCAAGGTCACCGCGGGCAACGCGTCCCCGCTGACCGACGGCGCCGCGGTCTCGCTCCTCGCGGCGGGCGACGTCGCGGCAGAGCTCGGCCTGCCGGCCCGCATGCGCCTCGTGTCGTTCGCGTACGTGGGCGTGGACCCCGAGGTCATGGGCATCGGCCCCATCCCCTCGACCGAGAAGGCCCTCGCCCAGGCGGGCCTGAGCATCGAGGACATCGGCCTGTTCGAGATCAACGAGGCCTTCGCGGTCCAGGTCCTGGCGTTCCTCGACCACTTCGGCATGCCCGACGACGACGCTCGCGTCAACCAGTACGGCGGCGCGATCGCGGTGGGTCACCCTCTCGCGGCGTCCGGTGTGCGCCTCATGACGCAGCTCGCGCGCCAGTTCGAGCAGCACCCCGAGGTCCGCTACGGCCTGACCACGATGTGCGTGGGCCTCGGCATGGGCGGCACCGTGGTCTGGGAGAACCCGCACCACGCCGACTACTCCGGCCACACGACCGACGCCTCGACGAACGCGGAGAACTGACCCATGAGCACCCCGACCACCGCGCCCCGCGCCGAGCGCGTGACCCACTCCCTCGTCCGCGACGTCGAGCTGCCGGACGGAGCGGGCACGCTCGCGCTCCTGACCCTCGACAACGGCCTGGACCACACCAAGCCCACGACGCTCGGGCCGAGCGGCATCGCCGAGCTCACGGCCGCGCTGACCGCGCTCCAGGCCCGCGCGGCTCGCGGGGAGATCGCGGCCGTCGCCGTGACGGGCAAGCCCTACTTCCTCGCCGCGGGCGCCGACCTCACGCAGGTCGCCACGGTGCGCACACGCGACGAGGCCCTCGAGCTGGGCCGGGGCGGCCACGCGGCCTACCGCCTGCTCGGCGAGATGGGCGTCCCGACGTTCGCGTACATCAACGGCCTGGCCCTGGGCGGCGGCCTCGAGGTCGCGCTCAACTGCGACTACCGCACGGTCGCGACCGACGCCCCCGCGCTCGCGCTCCCCGAGGTCGGCCTGGGCCTGGTCCCCGGCTGGGGCGGCGCCTACCTCGTGCCGCGCCTCGTGGGCATCGAGAAGGCCATGGACGTCATCCTCACGCGCCCGAGCGCCAACAAGCCGTTCAAGGCCAAGGAGGCCTTCGAGATCGGGCTGGCCGACGCGCTGTTCGAGGCGCCCGACTTCCTCGAGCACTCGATCCGCTGGACCGCCGACGTCGTGCGCGGCACGACGGTCGTCGAGCGCCGCGAGCTCGACCCCGCCCCGGTGTGGGACGCGGTCGTCGCCGGTGCGCGCAAGCAGCTCGACGCGGTCGTGCACGGGTCGCGGCCCGCACCCTACCGGGCGCTGGACCTCCTGGCCGCGGCCCGCACCGCGACCAAGGACGAGGCCTTCGCGGCCGAGGACGAGGCCCTGGCGGACCTCATCATGTCCGACGAGATGCGCGCGAGCGTCTACGCGTTCCAGCTCGTCTCGCACGGCAAGCGCCCCGCGGGCGCCCCGGACCCGAAGCTCGCCCGCCCGGTCACCTCGGTCGGGATCGTGGGCGCGGGCCTCATGGCGGCTCAGCTCGCGCTCCTGTTCGCGCAGCGCCTGGGCGTGCCCGTGACGATGCGCGACCTCGACGCCGAGCGCGTGGAGCACGGGCTCGCCTACGTCCGCACGACGGTCGAGAAGCTCGTCACGACGGGCCGCATGAGCAAGGACACGGGCGCCAAGGTCCTGTCCTCGGTCCACGGCACCACGGACATCACCGAGTTCTCGCGCTGCGACTTCGTGATCGAGGCCGTGACCGAGGTCCTGGGCCTCAAGAAGAAGGTCTTCGCCGAGCTCGAGGGCATCATCGGGCCCGACACGATCCTCGCGACCAACACCTCGGCCCTGTCCGTCACGGAGATGGCCGCGGATCTGGCGCACCCCGAGCGGGTCGTGGGGCTGCACTTCTTCAACCCCGTCGCGCAGATGCCGCTCGTCGAGGTCGTCCGTGCCGAGAAGACCTCGGACGAGGCTCTCGCCACGGCGTTCGCGGTCTCCAAGGCGTTGCGCAAGACCGCGGTGGGCGTTGCCGACCGTCCGGGCTTCGTGGTCAACCGCCTGCTCGTGCTCCTCCTGGGCAAGATCGTGGAGGCCGTCGAGAACGGCACCTCGGTCGAGGTCGCCGACCGTGCGCTGCGGCCGCTGGGCCTGCCCATGGGTCCGTTCGCGCTCTTCGACCTCGTGGGACCCGCCGTGGGCCTGCACGTCCTGACCTCGCTGCGCGAGGACCTGGGCGACCGCTTCCCGTCCTCCCCCGGGCTCGAGAAGCTCGTGGCCGAGGGCACCAAGGTCGTCCTGCCGGCTCCGGCGCGCGGCATCCCCGCGAGCGTCGACCCGGCGATCCAGGCGTACTTCGGCACGGGTGAGGCCGGCGGTCCGGGCGCGCTCGACGAGGCCGGGGTCCTGGACGAGGTGCTCACCGCTCTCACGACGGAGATCGGCCACATGCTCGACGAGGGCGTCGTCCAGGGTCCCGAGCAGATCGACCTCTGCATGATCCTGGGCGCAGGCTGGCCGTTCCACGACGGCGGCATCACGCCGTACCTGGACCGGACGGGTTATTCGGAGAAGGTCCTCGGCCGCCGTCTCCTGCCCGACGGCGTCGCGAACGTCCCGGCGCAGGTCGCCTGACGCGTCGTTCACCCCTCGCACCGGACCCGAGGGTGGTCGGTCAGCTCCTCGGAGCGGGCCGACCACCCTCGGGTCTGCCGTGCCGGGCGACCGCGTGGCCCGTGCTGCGCTGAGCCGTCCGCTCCCCTGGGGCGGACGGCCGCTCTACAGGGCGGTCTCGGCGTCGTCGCCCTCCAGGAGGCTGCGGTACCCGATCAGCTCGATGCCCAGCAGGCGTCCCCTCCGGTCGAGGTCGAGGACCACCTCGCCGCTCAGGCGAGCGTCGTCGACGACGATCTGCCGGACCGCCTGCCCCTCCCCGATGTGCTGGAGCGCGATGTAGGCCGCGTCGACCTCGTCGTCGATCGTGATCACGACCCGGTCCTCAGCCACCGGACCCCACATCCTGTTCACGGTCCTCCCGCTGTCCCGGACGACGGTCTGCCATGCCTCGCACCTCTTTCTCCGACTGCTCAGGTCACGCGCAACCGGCCCGGGCCGCCGGTAGCGGACCCGCTCGCGGACGATGCGACGACCGGAGACTACCGCCTGGCGCTCGCCCCGGGTCAGGTCTCCCCCCTCCCCGAGACCGCGCCCGCCACCCCCGGCGCAACGTCGCGCGGCCGGTGACGCCGGGCCAGGGCCGGGCCAGGCCGCACCCAGCAAGGACCGAGAGCGCCCCGCGCGCGGACACCCGGTGATAGCGTCACGGGGCCGTCGATCCCTGGCATCACGGCCGCCGGTCCTCGCTCAGCGACCGTGCTCCCCCGCCGACGTCCCCAGGAGCTCCGCCCGATGACCGCGCCCGACGCTCCCCGCCCCACGCCCGAGCAGGCCCGCGAGGTCGTCGCGCGGGCCGACGAGGTCGCCGCGCTGCTCTCGGGACTCGCCGGGGCGCCTGCCCGGTTCCGCGAGCACGTGCGCACCGCGTTCGGGTCGAGCCAGCAGGACAAGGTCCTGGGCGAGCTCTCGGCGATCGGGGTCGAACGCCTGCGCGAGGTCAGCGGCGAACGACTGCGCGTGGGCCGCCTGGTCGACGGGGGCGTCACGACCGTGGGCGACGTGCTCCGTGCGGGACCCGCCGGGCTCGAACGTCTCCCCGGGATCGGGCCGCAGACCGCGACGCACTGCCTCGCTGCCGCAGCCCAGATCGCCCAGGCCGTCCAGGAGACCCTGCGGTTCCGGATCGACGACGCCCCGGGCGACCCGTTCACGACCGGCCTCGTCCAGGCGCTCGCGGGGCTCGACGCCGCGCGCACGGCCGCCACGGTCCACCGGCAGGTGGTCGTCACGTTCATCGAGGGGCACTCGGAGCACCGGGTCGCGGCCCAGGAGGCGACCCGAGCGTTCCGGTCCTTCTTCTCGCTGCCCGCGCGGCGCCGTCGGGCAGCGGACGCCGTGCACGGGCTCGCCCGGCTCACCCAGGACGCCGAACGGTCCGGTGCCGTCGCGGCCGCAGGACGCGTCGGGGCCCTCGACACCGCACCCGTCGACGCCTTCGAGGCGTGGACCGACTTCCGGGCGCGCTCGGCGACGTACTACGCGCTGCTCGACGACGTCGTGGACATCGGGCGCGACCTCCAGGCGACCGAGGGCCACCTGCCGCCCGAGCTCCTGGCCCGCGTGGACGACCAGCCGCTCGACCAGTCGCTCCTGACCGCCTCGCTGCGCGGGTACCAGGTGTTCGGGGCGCGCTACGCCCTCGCCCAGCGGCGCACGATCCTGGGCGACGAGATGGGGCTCGGCAAGACCGTGCAGGCCATCGCCGCGATGGCGCACCTCGCCGCGGGCGGGGCGACGCACTTCCTCGTGGTGTGCCCCGCGAGCGTCATGACGAGCTGGGTGCGCGAGGTCGGGCGGCACTCCACGCTGCGCTCGCTCGACGTCCACGGGCCCGAGCGTGCCGAGGAGGCCTCTCAGTGGGCGCGCGAGGGCGGCGTGGCCGTGACGACGTTCGAGCAGGTCGGGCTCCTGCCGCTCGACCTGCCCGCGCCCGCGATGCTCGTGGTCGACGAGGCGCACTACGTCAAGAACCCCGAGGCCAAGAGGTCGCAGGCCGTGGCCGCCTGGGCCAGGCGGACCGAGCGCGTGCTGTTCCTGACCGGCACGGTCATGGAGAACCGCGTCGAGGAGTTCCGACGCCTCGTGTCCTACCTCCAGCCCGACGTCGCCGAGCAGGTCAGCGCCGCGCACGGCGCCGCGGGGGCCGAGAGGTTCCGGCTCGCCGTGGCCCCCGTCTACCTCCGGCGCAACCAGGAGGACGTGCTCGAGGAGCTGCCCGAGCTGCTGCAGGTCGAGGAGTGGGAGACGTTCGGCCCGGCCGACGGCGCCGCCTACCGCGACGCGGTGCGCGAGGGCAGCTTCATGGCCATGCGCCGGGCCGCGTACGCCGTCGACCACCCCGAGGACTCGGCCAAGGTGCGCCGGCTCGTCGAGCTCGTCGAGGAGGCCACGGGGAACGGCCGCAAGGTCGTCGTGTTCACGTACTTCCGCGACGTCGTCGACCTCGTGGTGCGCGCGCTGGGCGACCTCGCCGCCGGACCGCTCACGGGCTCGGTGAGCGCCACGAACCGCCAGACGATCCTCGACGAGTTCACGGCCTCGCCCGTGCCCCGGGCGCTCGTGAGCCAGATCGAGGTGGGCGGGGTCGGGGTCAACCTCCAAGCCGCTTCCGTCGTGATCCTGTGCGAGCCGCAGGTCAAGCCCACGACCGAGGCGCAGGCCGTCGCACGCGCCCACCGCATGGGTCAGGTCCGCACGGTGCAGGTCCACCGGCTGCTCGTCGCCGACACGGTCGACGAGCGCATGGTCGAGATCCTCGGCACCAAGGCCCGGTTGTTCGACGCCTACGCGCGGCGCAGCGTCCTGGCCGACGCGCTACCCGGCGCTGTCGACGTGTCGGAGGCACGGCTCGCGCAGACGATCGTCGCGGCCGAGCAGGCACGCTGGCTGGGCGGGGCCCCGGTCGTGGCGGGGACGGGCCCGACGGTCGCCCAGGGGATCGTCACGGACGACGAGGTGCGGGACTTCGACGTGCAGGACGCGCCGGTCGACGCGCCCTGGGGCGACGGCGGCGCCTGACCGGCACCCGCCGGGGTGCGGGCGGGATCGCCGACCTGCGGCTCGCGGACGACGTGGAGCGTGTCAGGTCCCCGCCACCTCGTCGGTCTTGAGGTCGTCGACGAACGCCCGGAACTCGTCGAGCTCCTCGGGGCAGTAGATCTCGATGATGAGCAGCTGCCCCTGGACCACGCGGCTGTCGGCGACGACGGGCCTGGCCCCGGGGCCGGTGGCCCCGTTGGCGAGCTGCGCGAGCAGCGTCGCGCGGCTGAGCGCCTCGTTGGGGTTCGCGCAGGCCGCGCCGCCGTCCTCGCCGAGGACCCGCACGATCTGGTCCTTGTCGGGGGTCCGTGCCCCGGCGTCCTCGAGCGCGGCGATCAGCTGGTCGGCCTTCTCGTCCGCGCGCGCCGTCTCCCGGACGACGCTGAACGCGAGCACGGCCCAGACGCCCAGGGCGATCAGGATCACGCACGCGCCGATGTAGATCCACCGACGTTCGTGTCGCGGCTGGCTCTCTGCCGGGGTGCTCACGACGCCACCTCCGTCGACTCCGCCTGCTTCCAGGACGGCTTGCGGAACCGGTAGAACAGGAAGGGCACGAACAGGCCCAGGCCCAGGGCCCCGCCGCCCACGATGAGGAAGTAGACCAGCGGGCTGCCCGAGGAGAACTGCGACGGCGGGATGAACCCGACCAGCAGCGCCGCCAAGGAGGCCGCGAAGCCGACCCCGCACATGCTGACGAGCATCGGCGCCCGGAACCCCCGCGGGTGGTCGGGCTGCCTGCGGCGCAGCCTGGTCGCCGCCACGAACATCAGCAGGTACATGATCAGGTACACCTGCGTCGTGATGACCGAGAAGATCCAGTAGGCGCTCGAGACGTCGGGGATCAGCGCGTAGGCGAGGCCGATCACGGTGGTCACGATCCCCTGGACCACCAGGATGTTCTGCTGGACACCGTTCTTGTTGAGCCGCTGCAGGAACGGTGGCAGGTACCCCTCCTGACGGGAGATCAGCAGCAGGCCTTTGGAGGGACCGGCGAGCCAGGTGAGCATGCCGCCGAGCGACGCCGTGACCAGCATGATCCCGACGATCGGGGTCAGCCACTGCCATCCGAAGTTGGCGAACACCGCGTCGAAGGCCTGCATCACCCCGGCCGTGAGCGAGAGCTCCTCGGCGGGCACGATCCAGCTGATCGCCAGCGCGGGGAGGATGAAGATCGCCAGCACCATGCCCATCGCGAGGAACATCGACTTCGGGAACTGCTTCCCGGGGTTCTTCAGCGACGACACGTGGACCGCGTTCATCTCCATCCCGGAGTAGGACAGGAAGTTGTTGACGATGAGGACGAGGCTCGAGAGCCCGGCCCAGGCCGGCAGCAGGTTGTCGGCCGTCATGGGCGCCGCGGACTCGTTCCCCTGACCGAGGAAGACGACGCCGAGCGTCACCAGGACGACCCCCGGGATCAGGGTCCCGATGATGAGCCCTCCGCTCGCGAGACCCGCGACCCCCTTGGTCCCGCGCGAGGAGACCCACACGCCGGACCAGTACACGACGATGATCACGGCGGCCGTCCACACCCCGCTGCTGGCGAGCGCGGGGTTGATGACGTAGGCGAGCGTGCTCGCGACGAACCCCAGCAGGCTCGGGTAGTAGAAGATCGTCATGGCGAACTGGCACCACACCGCGAGGAAGCCCATGGGCTTGGAGATGCCCTCCGAGACCCACTTGTAGATGCCGCCGGTCCACCCCGAGGCGAGCTCGGCCGAGACCAGCGAGGTGGGCAGCAAGAAGACGACCGCGGGCAGCAGGTACAGGAACACGCAGGCCAGGCCGTAGACGGCCATGGTCGGCGCGGCGCGCAGGCTCGCGACCGAGCTGGTCGTCATCATCGCCAGCGCGACCCACGAGATCCACTGGGTGCTCGTCGCGCGGGTGCGGGCGGCCGGGACCGCCGCTGCCCCGTCGACGGGGAGGTCGGCCGGGACGTCGGCGGCGCTCATCGCGCGTCCAGGAGCAGGGCTTGCATGGTCATGAGTGCCTCCGTCGACGTCGTCGGTCAGGCCTTTGTTCGAGTGTGCAGCCCGCGGAACCCGGGGCACCTCATCCAGATCGCGTGAACCGTGCCCGCCGTCGAGGGGCGATATCTGCCGTTCAGCCCCGGTCTGGGCTGGTCTGCCCGGCCGTGGCCGAGGTCGGCAGGGTGAAGGAGACGGCAGCCGCCGCCGCAGCGGCGTCGTCGAGCGTCCCCTTCGTCGCGCGGTGGCGGCCGATCACGAAGGCCATGAGCACGCCGAGGAAGCTGAAGATCGCCATCATCCACGCGGCAGCCGCCAGCCCGGAGGCCAGGGCGTCGCTCTGTGCGGCCCCCGCGGCCGTCCGCGTCGCGATCGCGTTCCCGTAGATGGTGGCGGCCAGCGCCGTCGCGACCGCGGCCCCGACGTACCTGGCCATGTTGGAGATGCCCGAGGCCCCGCCGACCTGGTTCTCGGGCACAGCGGCCGTGGCCGCGGCCGACGCAGGGCCGTTGGACAGGCCCATGCCCACCGCGATCGCGACCAGCGGCAGCAGGAACGCGGTGTACGCCCACGCCGAGTCGACGAAGCCCACGATCACGAACCCTGCCGTCGTCAGGGCGAAGCCGAAGCCGATCGTCTGCCGACCGCCGATCCGCGCCGCGAGCCGCGGCACGAGCGGGGCGATCACCACGAGCCCCACGGTCGCCGGGAGCGTCGCGAGCCCCGCCTGGAGCGGGGTGAAGCCCAGGGTGGCGGGGTCCTGGAAGTACAGGCTCAACAGGTACATGAGCCCGTTGATCGTGCCTGCACCGATCAGGATCGCGATGGTCGAACCCACCAGGACGCGGTTGCGCAGGAGCGCGAGGTCCACGAGCGGGACGGCCACCCGACCCTCGACGACGACGAACCCGACCGCAGCCCCGATCGAGATCGCGAAACAGCCCAGGGTGGCGAGCGAGATCCAACCCCAGTCGCCGCTCTTGGTCACGCCCAGGATGAGGGGCGTGAGGGTCAGGGCGATGAGGACCGTGCCCGCGTAGTCGATCGTCCGCGGCCTGTCGGGGTCCCTCGACTCCGCGACCGTCATCGCCGTGAGGACCATGCAGAGGACCGCGATCCCCGCGTCGATCCAGAACAACCCCTGCCATCCGGTCGCGTCGACGAGCAGCCCGCCCACCAAGGGGCCGGCCGCCGCCCCCACGGCAGCCGCGGCTCCCCACAGGGAGACGGCCCGGAGCTGGGCGTCGCCCGAGTTCGCGACCGAGAGGAGGCTGAGCCCACAGGCGAGGATGGTCGCCCCCGCCGCCCCCTGGATCACGCGACCCGCGATGACCATGCCCCCGGACCCGGCCAGCGCGATCATCACGCAGGACACGACGAACAGGAGCAACCCCAGCTGGAAGACCCTCCGCCGGCCGAACACGTCACCCAGCGAGCCCGCCGTGACGATGACGGCCGCGCCGACCAGCGAGTACCCGGTCACCGCCCACTGCAGCGTGGTGACGGACGTCCCGGTGTCCGCGGAGATCGCCGGGAGCAGGATGCTGACCGCCGACGTGTTCGCGTTCACCACCAGCGTCGAGATGCACGTGGCCGCGAGGACCCCGCCCGTCCGGCTCCTGACCTGCGCAACATCGCTCATCGCACTGCCCTTTCCCGTGACGGGCTCGGAACGGGTACCCCTGAGACACGGTAGGGCAGATGGTCGCAGCGCTCCTGTCGAACCGCGCGCGACGGCCCGGGCAGAGTGAACCCCTAGTCCTCCCAGCCCATCCTCAGCACCTCGAACGCCGTGGCGTGCTCGACGCCCATGCGGGCCCCACCCGCCCGGCTCATGGTCGCGAGGAACTCGGCCGGGTCGAAGTGCTCCCACCCGAGGCCGGCGATGTACGCGGCGTGCGCCCGGAGCGAGGCGACGCCCGCCTCGAACGTCCCGGTCACGTCGACGCCGTGGGCCGCGTCGGGGGATCCGGCGACCCAGACCTGCCGTACGCCTCCCCACGGCTCCAGGCCCGCCTCGACCTGGTCGTGGAAGACCCAGCGGTTGCCCGCGTCGCGCACCGCGTCGACGACCGCGCGGCCCGTGGCGATGTGGTCCGCCTGGTTGAGCATCCCGCCCGGGAAGGCCTCGCGGTAGTTGCCCGTGATGACGACCTCGGGGCGGTGCCGCCGGATCGCCGCCGCGACGGCTGCCCGCAGCGGTAGTCCGTACTCGAGCACGCCGTCGGGCAGGCCCAGGAACTCGACCTCGTCGACGCCGACGATCGCGGCCGACGCGACCTGCTCGGCCTCGCGCACGCCGCGCGCCTCGTCGGGGTCCAGCCCGTCGATCCCGGCCTCGCCGCTCGTGACCATGGCGTAGACCACGGTCTTGCCCTGCCCGGTCCACCGCGCGACCGCGGCGGCCGCGCCGAACTCCATGTCGTCGGGATGGGCGACGACCGCGAGCGCCCGCGTCCAGTCCTCGGTCAGCGGGGTCAGGGGCGTCTGCGGTGGTTGCTCCATGCCTCCCACGGTATGCCCGAGGGACCGAGCCAGCAGGTCAGCGGACCGCAGCGACCGCCTCGATCTCGACGAGCTGGTCGTCGTACCCGAGGGCGGCGACGCCCAGCAGCGTGCTCGGCGGATCGTGCGGGGCGAGCGTGTCGCGCACGACCTCCCACGCGGCCACGAGGTCGTCCTGCGAGGTCGAGGCCACGTACACGGTGGTCTTGACGAGGTCCCCGAAGGTCGCGCCCGCGTCCTCGAGCGAGATCCGCAGGTTCTCCATGGTCCGGGCGGCCTGGGCGCGGACGTCACCGACCCCCACGGTCGCGCCGTCGGCGTCGAGCGGGCACGCGCCCGCGGCGTAGACGAGCCGCGCGCCCGACGGGACGACGGCCGAGTACGCGTACTCGGCGACGTCGGACAGTCGGGGGCTGCGCACGAGTCGCGCGGCGGGGGTCGACGGCTCAGTGGTGGGCGGAGCGGCGGGGACGGCAGGCACGGGTTCTCCTCGGGGTCGACGGGTGTCGTCCGATCCTCGACCATCCACGCTCGGGGATCCAGGCATTTCGGGCTGGCGTCGCCTCGTGCGCGGTAGCGTGGACGTCCACCTCGGCGCTTCGTCGGAAGGACCCAGCCAATGCCCCTCGGACCGAGCGCCCGTACCTCCCGCGAGACCACCGCGACACTCCACGACGGCAGCTCCCTCACTGTCGAGGTCACCGGCACGGGCCCGGCGGTCGTGCTCCCGGTCAACCCCGTCCCTGCCACGGGCCCCGCGGCCGACGAGCTCAGGAAGTGGGGTGTCGACCCTGCGCTCGGCCGGACGCTGATCGACGCGCTCTCCCCCACCTTCCGCGTGGTCGCGGCAGACTACGAGGGTCACCGCATGGCCCGCCCGGCGGCCGGCACGCTGACCCCGGAGAACGTCACGGCCGACCTGCTCGCGATCGCCGACGCCGCGGGGGCCGAGACCTTCGCGTACTACGGCTACTCGTGGCTCGCGCTGAGCGGACTCCAGCTCGCGCTGCGCACGGACCGTCTGACGGCCTTGGCCATGGGCGGCTTCCCGCCCCTCGACGGACCGTACGCGGGCATGCTCGCGGTCACGCGTGCGACGCACGGCATGACGTCCGCCTCCCCCGCGGCGCCCCCTACCGAGCCCCCGGCCGGCCCGACGGCGGAGCGTGAGGCGAGCGACGTCGTCGGGCAGGAGGAGCGAGCGCGGGAGACGGACACCGCACCCCGTGCAGGGGGCGACGCGGCGACGGACCCCGAGGACTTCGACTGGGAGAGCTTCGACATGACGCTCGGCGAGGAGCAGACACGCCAGTTCGTGACGCTCTACGAGGCCCTCGACTCGTTCGACGACCGACGCGTCCTGGACCGCGTGACGTGCCCGCGCCTCGCATTCGCCGGGACGGCCGACGAGATCGAGTACGGCGAGAGGTGGGGCGGGGTGCACGTGAGCATCGGCGGTGCGCTCGCCGCGCACGCCGACGAGCTGCGCGCCGCGGGCTGGGACGTGGAGCTGCTCGACGGGCTCGACCACACCCGGGCCATGCAGCCCGACGCGGTGCTGCCGGTGCTGGGGCCGTGGCTGACCTCGGTGCTCACCGGGGCATGAGAAGCGGCCCCCGGATCACAGGATCCAGGGGCCGCAGGCCACGTCTCGGGGGCGGGACGGTCAGTAGACCGTGAGGCCCTTCGCACGGAACTGGTCGCGCACGCGGTCGACCAGCTCGACGTCGGGAGCGGGGGTGTCGTTGAGCTCGTACTCGCGCCCGAGCGTCTCCCACTTGTCCCGGCCCATCTGGTGGAAGGGCAGGACCTCGACGCGCGTGACCGTGCCGGGCCGGATCTCGTTGAGCGAGGCCGCGTAGTCCGCGACGACGTCGACGTGCTCGGCCTGGTCGGTCAGTCCGGGGACCAGCACGTAGCGGATCCAGACCTCGACCGGGTGCTCGGCCGTGACACCGCCGGGCAGGCCCGACTCGGCGAGCCGTCGCCCGAACTTCAGGGTGGGCTCGAGCGCACGACCCGTGACCTTCTCGTAGGTCGCGGGGTCGCCCGACTTGACGTCGAGGAGCACCAGGTCGGTGTTCGCGAGCATCTCGTCGCTCAGGTTCGCCCCGAGGAAGCCCGAGGTGTCGAGCGTGGTGTGCACGCCCATCTCCTTGGCGCCCGCCAGGATGCGCGCGGCGAACGCGGGCTGCATGAGCACCTCGCCGCCCGAGAGGGTCAGCCCGCCCTTGGTGGCACGGAAGACCGGCAGGTACCGCTTGACGCGGGCCAGCAGCTCGTCGGCCGTGACCGGCTCGCCGTCCTTCATCTGCAGCGTGTCGGGGTTGTGGCAGTACAGGCAGCGCAACGGGCACCCGTTGAGGAAGACCGTCAGGCGCGTGCCCGGACCGTCCACCGCGGTCACGAGCTCCCACGAGTGGACCGAGCCGAGCTCGCCCGAGCGCATCATCGCGAGCTTGTCGTGCCGGTCGAGGTCCTCGGCCGTCGAGAGGCCGGAGACCCCGGCCCCCGTCCGGCGGCGGGGGGCCTCCGGTGCGTCCAGGTCACTGTCGTGGCCCAGGGCGTCACCGGAGGTCCGCCACGGCAGCGGAGCCGAGGCGACCCCGTCGACCCCGTAGCGGGCGGCGGCACGCGCGGGCACCTGGCCGGCTGCGGGCGTCGAGAGAGTCGTCATGATGGTTCCGCCGTTCTGCGCTCAGAGAGCGCCGTGGAAGGTCCGCGAGAGGACGTCGAGCTGCTGCTCGCGGGTCAGCCGGACGAAGTTCACGGCGTACCCGGAGACACGGATCGTGAGCTGAGGGTAGTTCTCGGGGTGCTCCATGGCGTCCTCGAGGGTCTCCTTCACCAGCACGTTGACGTTCATGTGGTAGCCGTCGCCACCGACCGACGCGTCGAGCAGACCCGCGAGGTTCGCGACCTGCTCGTCCCGGGTGCGGCCCAGGCCGCTGGGGACGACCGTGTTGGTCAGCGAGATGCCGTCCTGCGCCTCGTTGTACGGCAGCTTCGCGACCGACAGGGCCGAGGCGAGCATGCCGTGCGTGTCGCGGCCGTTCATCGGGTTGGCCCCCGGGGAGAACGGTTCGCCCGCACGACGACCGTCGGGCGTGTTGCCCGTGGCCTTGCCGTAGACGACGTTCGACGTGATGGTCAGGACGGACTGCGTGGGCAGCGCGTCGCGGTACATCTTGTGCGAGCGGATCTTCGCCATGAACGACTCGACGAGCTCGACCGCGATCGCGTCGACCCGGTCGTCGTCGTTGCCGTAGGCGGGGTACTCGCCCTCGGTCACGTAGTCCACGACGATGCCGCGCTCGTCGAAGACGGGCGTGACCTTCGCGTACTTGATGGCCGACAGCGAGTCCGCCGCGACCGCGAGGCCGGCGATGCCGCAGGCCATGGTCCGCAGCACCTCCTTGTCGTGGAGGGCCATCTCGAGACGCTCGTACGCGTACTTGTCGTGCGACCAGTGGATGCAGTTGAGCGCCTCGACGTAGGTCTCGGCGAGCCAGTCCATGGTCTTGTCGAAGCGGGCACGGACGTCGTCGTAGTCGAGCGGCTGGCCCTCGGGCACGGGGGCCACGACGGGCGAGACCTGCTTGCCCGTGACCTCGTCCTTGCCGCCGTTGATCGCGTACAGGAGCGTCTTGGCCAGGTTCACGCGGGCACCGAAGAACTGCATCTGCTTGCCGACCGCCATGGGCGAGACGCAGCAGGCGATCGCGGCGTCGTCACCCCAGGCCGGGCGGATCTGCTCGTCCGACTCGTACTGGACGGCCGAGGTGTCGATCGAGACCTTGGCGCAGAAGTCCTTGAAGCCCTGGGGCAGGCGCGGGCTCCAGAAGACCGTCATGTTGGGCTCGGGGGCCGGACCCAGGTTGTAGAGCGTCTGCAGGAAGCGGAACGAGTTCTTGGTGACGAGCGGACGACCGTCGTCGCCCATGCCACCGATGGTCTCGGTGACCCACGTCGGGTCGCCCGAGAACAGGGAGTCGTACTCGGGGGTGCGCAGGAAGCGCACGATCCGCAGCTTGATGACGAAGTCGTCGATGATCTCCTGCGCCTGCTCCTCGGTGATGACACCGTTCGCCAGGTCGCGCTCGAGGTACACGTCGAGGAAGGTCGAGGTGCGGCCCAACGACATCGCGGCGCCGTTCTGCTCCTTGACCGCGGCGAGGTAGCCGAAGTAGAGCCACTGGACGGCCTCGCGGGCGTTCGTGGCCGGGCCGGAGATGTCGTAGCCGTACGAGGCGGCCATGGCCTTGAGCTCGCCGAGCGCACGGATCTGCTCCGCGTGCTCCTCGCGCTCGCGCACGATCTTCTCGCTGAACGGCTGCGTGTCGAGGTCGAGCTTGTCGAGCTTCTTGGCGGCGACGAGCTGGTCGACCCCGTAGAGCGCGACGCGGCGGTAGTCGCCGATGATGCGGCCGCGGCCGTAGGCGTCGGGCAGGCCCGTGATGATGTGCGAGCTGCGGGCGGCACGGACGTTGGGCGGGTAGACGTCGAACACGCCCTGGTTGTGGGTCTTGCGGTACTCGCTGAAGACCTTCTTGAGCTCCTGGTCGACCGGGTAGCCGTAGGTCTCCAGTGCGCCCTCGACCATGCGCCATCCGCCGTTCGGCATGATCGCGCGCTTGAGCGGGGCGTCGGTCTGGAGGCCGACGATGACCTCGGCGTCCTTGTCGATGTACCCGGGCGCGTGGGCCGTGATGCCCGCGGGCGTGTGCGGGTCGACGTCGTAGATGCCCTTCTCGCGCTCGACGGGGAACATCTCGGAGAGCTTGGCCCAGATGCCTGTGGTGCGCTCCGTGGGCCCGGCGAGGAAGGAGTCGTCACCCTCGTACGGGGTGTAGTTGCGCTGGATGAAGTCGCGCACGTCGACCGTGTCCTGCCAGGGACCCGCGGTGAAGCCGGCCCAAGCGGGGACGGTCGCGTCGTCCTGGCCGCCAGTGGTGCTGCGAGCCTCGGAAATGCTGGTCATATCACTCTCCTCGACGTCCACGCCGCGCAGCCTGCGCGGCGGGGGTAAAGACCTTGGTCGACGCGGGAAATCCGTGCCGTCCTGCCGTTCTCCTTCGCCCTTTCAGGCTACGACCCCGAGAGGGTCCGGGGGTGGTCAAGTCGCTGTCACCTGGCTCACAGGGTGAACCGTCGGACACCGGGCCACGCCCCGCGAAACGGCGGGATTGCAACCTTTCTGTCTGCTGGAACACCTCCCCAGGGCCCGGCATTCCCGCTTGTGACAGTCTTCACATGACCCTTCCTTGGGCGTTCGACAAGTGACTACTCGGGACCAAAGTCCCTTGCGGAATGCACCTCGAGCACTTTCGTCCGCCACGTCGCCACGAGCACCCACGATACGGAGAGAACACCGACGCGGCATTTCCGCACCGACCATTCTCGGTATCGGCGCCGGGCCCTCCCCCGCGCCCCAGCGTCACCCTCCCGGCCAGGGCGCGCGACGCCGTCGGGCCCCCTGCGTGCGAGGTGACCCCGGCGCGTGTGAGACTGCCTCGATGCGAACCATGGGAGTCGAGGAGGAGTTCCTCCTCATCGGACCGGACGGCGTCCCGACCGCCGTCGCCGCCGAGGTCATCGAGGCCGCGAGCACGAGCGAGCCCACCCAGGCGGGGCTCGGAGCATCGGGCGGCTCGGGGCCGGACCGGCCCGGCGACGCTCCCGGCGGGGAACTCGAGCTCGAGCTCATGGAGGAACAGCTCGAGACCGGCACCCACCCGTGCGCCGACCTGTCGGACCTCGCCCAGGAGATCCGCGACGGGCGCGCGCGGGCCAACAAGGCCGCCGAGCAGCGCGACGCGCGCATCGTCGCGCTCGGCACCTCACCCGTGCCCGTGTCCCCCACGACCGTCGGGAAGCTCCGCTACCTCGAGGCGCGCGCCGCGTTCGGCCTCACGGCACGCGAGCAGCTCACGGGCGGCTGCCACGTCCATGTCGCGGTCGGCTCGGACGCAGAGGGCGTCGCGGTCCTCGACCGGATCGGCCCCTGGCTCGCCCCGCTGCTCGCCCTGAGCGCCAACTCGCCCTACTGGCAGGGCGAGGACAGCGGTTACGCGAGCTTCCGCTCCCAGGTGTGGTCACGGTGGCCGACGGCGGGCCCCGCGCCCTCGTTCGGCACTCCCGAGGCGTACCGCGCCACGGTCGACGCGCTGGTCGGCACCGGGACCATCCTCGACACCGCGATGATCTACTTCGACGCCCGGCTCTCGGCGTCCTACCCGACGGTCGAGATCCGCGTCGCGGACGTGTGCCTCGACGCGGACACCGCGACCCTGCTCGCAGCCCTGGCCCGCGGGCTCGTGGAGACCGCGGCCCGCGAGGCGGACGCGGGCACGGCGGCGCCCATGCTGCACCCCGAGCTCCTGCGCACCGCGTCCTGGCGGGCCGGGCGCTCCGGGATCGCCGGAGACCTCGTCTCGCCGCTCACGTGGAGGCCCGCGACCGCGCACGACGTCGTCGGGCAGCTCGTCGCGCACGTGCGCGAGGCGCTCGTCGACGCGGGCGACCTCGACGCCGTGACCGAGCTCCTCGGGCGGCTGTGGTCGACGGGCGGTGGCGCGGGACGCCAGCGGGCGTGGTTCGCCGCGTCGGGCGACCTGCGCGCCGTGATCGAGCGGGCCGCCGAGGCGACGCTCGTCTGAGGCGCTGCGCGACCCGGCCCAGCCGGGGCCAGCCGGCCCAGCCGGGCCCAAGGCCGAGTCGACCCAGGACGCAGGACGGGGCACGGACCGCGCGGTCCGTGCCCCGTCCTCGTCTCGACCCGCTCGGTCAGAGCAGCGCGAGCGCCGTGAGCGCGTCGCGCGTGACGTCCTGCGCCGTGAGGCGGTGCGTCGTCTTCACCTGGTCGATCGTCATGTGTTCCAGGAAGACCGTGGGCAGACCCAGCGGGACCACGGGGACGGTGATCCCGGCCTCGACCGCGCGCTGTCCCAGGAGCGAGCCCACGCCGCCGTCGGCGATGCCGTCCTCGATCGTGACCACCAGGTCGTGCTCGCCCGCGAGCTTGACGAGCGCCGAGGGCAGCGGCAGGACCCAGGTCGGGGACGCGACCGTGACCTCGACGCCGTGGGCCGCGAGCGCCTTGCCCGCGGCCATGGCGGTGCCCGTCATGGAGCCGACGCCCACGAGCAGGACCTTGCGGGTCGCCGCGGCCGCGGCCTTGGTCTTCTTGGCCGGTGCGGCGTCGTGGCGCGCGACCACGTCGACGCCGTCGAGCGTCTCGATCGCGGGGATGGGCGCGACGACCGCGCCCTTGGGGTAGCGCACGACCGAGGGGGCGTCGTCGATGTCGACCGCGTGGCGCAGGGCCTCGCGCAGCGTGGCCTCGTCGCGCGGGGCAGCCAGGTGCAGGCCCGGCACGATGCGCAGCATGGCCATGTCCCACATGCCGTTGTGGCTCGCGCCGTCCTCGCCCGTGATCCCGGCGCGGTCCAGCACGAACGTCACGCCGGCCTTGTGCAGGGCCACGTCCATGAGGACCTGGTCGAACGCGCGGTTGAGGAACGTCGCGTAGACCGCGACGACCGGGTGCAGGCCCGCGAAGGCCATGCCCGCGGCCGACGTCGCGGCGTGCTGCTCGGCGATGCCCACGTCGAACGTGCGCTCGGGGAACGCCTCGGCGAAGGGCGCGAGGCCCACGGGGTGCAGCATGGCCGCGGTGATCGCGACGACGTCGGTGCGCCGGCGCCCGATCTTGACGATCTCGTCCGCGAACACCGAGGTCCAGCCGAAGCGCGAGGGCGCGACGGGCAGGCCGGTCTCCGGGTGGATCTGCCCCACCGCGTGGAAGCGGTCCGCGACGTCCTGCTCGGCCGGGGTGTAGCCGCGGCCCTTCTCGGTGATGACGTGCACGATCACGGGAGCCCCGTACGAGCGGGCGCGGACGAACGCGTGCTCGAGCGCCTCGATGTCGTGGCCGTCGACCGGGCCCACGTACTTGATGCCCAGGTCCTCGAACATGCCCTGGGGCGCGACGACGTCCTTGAGGCCCTTCTTGAGCCCGTGCAGCCACTCGTACGCGAACCGGCCGGGGGCGCCCGAGCGCGAGAGCGTGCGCTTGCCCCAGTCGAGGAAGTTCTCGTAGCCGCGCGTGGTGCGCAGCGTCGACAGGTGGTGCGCCATGCCGCCGATGGTCGGCGAGTAGGAGCGGCCGTTGTCGTTGACGACGATCACCAGGCGCCGGTCCTGGCTCTCGGCGATGTTGTTGAGCGCCTCCCAGGCCATGCCGCCCGTGAGCGCGCCGTCGCCGATGACCGAGACGACGTGCCGGTCCCGCAGGCCGCGCACGACGTTGGCCTTGGCGATCCCGTCGCCCCAGCTCAGCGCGGTCGACGCGTGCGAGTTCTCGACGATGTCGTGCGGGGACTCGGCGCGGCTCGGGTACCCGGACATGCCGTCGCGCTTGCGCAGCGCGGAGAAGTCCTGGCGGCCCGTGAGGAGCTTGTGCACGTAGGCCTGGTGGCCCGTGTCGAACACGAACGAGTCCTTGGGCGAGTCGAAGACGCGGTGCATCGCGAGCGTGAGCTCGACGACGCCGAGGTTCGGTCCGAGGTGCCCGCCCGTGCGGGACACGGCGGAGACGAGGAACTCGCGGATCTCCGCTGCGAGGGTCTCCACCTGCTGGGGGGTCAGCCGCCGGAGGTCCTCCGGTGACGTGATGCTGCTCAACAGGGTCATAACCGCTCCGTTCCGCCTGCCATTCGACTAGCCCGACAACTCTAGGCCGTCCGGACGGGTGCTCGCGCCCGGAGAGGCCCGATCACGACCTCTGCACGCGCTGGGCACCCGATCCGCCCTCGCCCGGCCGATCGCCTCCGTAGACTGAGGAGGTGCGCTTCCTGCCGGGCCAGCAGCCCACCACAGACCTGACCTACGGCGACGTGTTCCTCGTCCCGTCCCGCTCCGAGATCACCTCGCGCTTCGACGTCGACCTCGCGTCCGACGACGGCACGGGCACCACGATCCCCCTCGTCGTGGCCAACATGACCGCGGTCGCGGGCCGCCGCATGGCCGAGACCGTCGCGCGACGCGGAGGGATCGTCGTGATCCCGCAGGACGTGCCGACCGACGTCGTCGCGGACGTGGTCGCCGACGTCAAGGGCAAGGACCCGGTCATCGAGACCCCGGTCGTGGTCTCCCCCACGGACACCGTGCACACCGCGCTGACGCTGATCGGCAAGCGGTCGCACGGCGCGGCCGTGGTGCTCGACGGCGACCGGCCCGTGGGGGTCGTGACCGAGGCCGACTGCCTGGGCGTCGACCGCTTCACGCAGGTCCAGCAGGTCATGTCCGCGCAGCCCCAGACCGTCGACGCGTCGGTCGTGTCAGGTCCTGGCGGTCTGCAGGCCGCGTTCGACGAACTGCACCGCTCGCGGCGCAAGGTCGCCCCGGTCGTGCGCGACGGGCGCCTCGTGGGCGTCCTGACGCGTCGCGGTGCGCTGCGATCGAGCGTCTACTCCCCCGCCCTGGACGCCCAGGGCCGCCTGCGCATCGCGGCGGCCGTGGGCATCAACGGCGACGTCAAGGCCAAGGCGGCAGAGCTCCTCGCCGCGGGCGTGGACGTGCTCGTGGTCGACACTGCCCACGGCCACCAGGTCAAGATGCTCCAGGCCCTGGAGGCCGTGCGGTCCCTGGACCCGCAGGTCCCGATCGTCGCGGGCAACGTCGTGACGGCCGAGGGCGTGCGCGACCTCGTGGCCGCGGGCGCGGACATCGTCAAGGTCGGCGTCGGTCCGGGCGCCATGTGCACCACGCGCATGATGACGGCCGTGGGCCGTCCCCAGTTCTCCGCGGTCCTCGAGTGCGCGGCCGCGGCACGCGAGCTGGGCAAGCACGTGTGGGCCGACGGCGGGGTGCGGCACCCGCGCGACGTCGCCCTGGCCCTCGCGGCGGGCGCGTCCCAGGTCATGATCGGCTCGTGGTTCGCCGGGACGCACGAGTCCCCGGGCGACCTGCACGACGACGGCACGGGTCGCCTCTACAAGGAGTCGTTCGGCATGGCCTCGGCGCGCGCGGTCGCCGCTCGTGGCGCGGGCGGCTCGCCGTTCGAGCAGGCCCGCAAGGGCCTGTACGAGGAGGGCATCTCGTCCTCGCGCATGTACCTCGACCCGGCCCGCCCGGGCGTCGAGGACCTGATCGACGAGATCACCGCGGGCCTGCGCAGCTCGTGCACGTACGCGGGTGCGGCCTCGCTCACCGAGTTCGCCGAGCGGGCCGTGGTGGGCATCCAGTCCGCGGCCGGCTACGAGGAGGGGCGCCCGCTGCCCGCGGGCTGGTGACCGTCCCCCCCTCGGCGGGCTCGGCGCGCACCGAGCTCGCGGCCCTCGCCCAGGACGGTTCGCCGTGGCCGCGTCCGTGGCGCTACGCGATCGGCACGCTCGACGAGTCTCGCGTGCGGCAGGCCGCGGTCCTGGTCCTGTTCGGCGTGCTCGACGACGTCCTGGCGTCCCGGAGCGTGTCCGGTCGGGACGCGACGGACGACGCGCCGGCCTCCCCCGTGCCTGCCGACCTCGACGTGCTGCTCCTCGCACGCGCCTCGACGCTCAGCCACCACCCGGGCCAGGTCTCGTTCCCCGGGGGACGGCTCGACGACACGGACACGGATCTGGTCGACGCAGCGCTCCGGGAGGCGGTCGAGGAGACGGGCCTGGACCGCGACGGCGTCGAGGTCCTGGGCGCCCTGTTCCCGCTCCCCCTGCCCGTGAGCAACCACCTCGTGACACCGGTGGTCGCGTGGTGGGCGCGGCCCACACCGGTCGCGGTCGTCGACTCGGCCGAGTCGGCGCACGTCTTCCGGGTGCCCGTCGCCGACCTGACGGACCCTGCGAACCGGCGCACCGCCGTCGTGCACCGGGGACGCAGCACGCACAAGAGCCCCGCATTCCTGGTGGCCGCGGACGGGCGCGAGCACCTCGTGTGGGGGTTCACGGGTGCGATCCTCGACGCGCTCCTGGACCGGCTCGGCTGGGCAGAGCCGTGGGACGCGACGCGCACGGTCGAGGTGCCGGTCTAGTGGCGCTGCGGCCTGCCGCGGAGGTCGACGTGACCGTCGACCTCGTGCGTTCGCTGCTCGCGGCCCAGCACCCCGACCTGGCATCCCTGCCCCTGGTCGTCGTCGCGAACGGCTGGGACAACGTCGTGCTGCGCCTGGGTGACGACCTGGCCGTGCGGGTTCCGCGCCGTGAGGCCGCGGCCGGGCTCGTGGCGCACGAGCAGGAGTGGCTGCCAGGCCTCGCGCCGCGCCTCCCCCTGCCCGTCCCGGCACCCGTGCGCGTGGGGACCCCGTGCGCCGATCCCTTCTTCCCCTGGGCCTGGAGCGTCGTCCCGTGGTTCGACGGGCTGAGCGCCCTCGAGATCGATCCCGCGCTGCGCCGCGCGTTCGCCGTCGACCTCGCCGCCTTCCTCGCCGCCCTGCACGTCCCCGCGCCGCCCGAGGCGCCCGTGAACCCCTTCCGGGGCGTCCCGCTGGCCGCGCGCGACGCGTCGGTCCGGGAGCGCCTCGCGTCGGGCCATGTGCCCGACGACGGCTCTCTCCTCGACCTGTGGTCCCGCCTCGTCGAGGTCCCCGCCTGGGACGGGCCCGCGGCGTGGCTGCACGGCGACCTGCACCCGGCGAACCTCGTGCTCGCGCCCCGCGACCACCGGCTCGGCGCGGTGGTCGACTTCGGGGACATGACGAGCGGCGACCCGGCCACCGACCTCGCGACCGCGTGGATCACGTTCGACGCCGTGGGTCGCCGCACGTTCCGCGAGGCCGTGACCGCCCGCTGCGGGACCGACGACGCGACCTGGGCCCGCGCGCGCGCCTGGGCGCTGGTCCTCGGCTCGGCGTTCGCCGCTCACTCCGACGACGACCCGGCGTTCGCCGGCCTGGCCGCGCACACGCTCGCGCAGGTGCTCGGCGACGACTGACCGCGCCGTCGGCAGCTTGTGGGCCGCCGACGGGCAGACACCTACTCCTCGGGCACTCCGAGCGACATGGAACGGGCGCCGCGGACACAGGCCCGCCAGGTCACGCTCCACGCGATCACGCCCGTCACGAACGATGCCAGGACACACGCGAGGACGATCCCGTAGGGCAGGTTCGTCGTCTCTCCCGGGACCGGAGGGATCGAGAGGATCAGCGCAAGGACACCACCTCCGACCACGGCGACAGCGACCGGCGCGACGATCCGCGCCGCGAGAACCCTCTTGACGAACGCGTCGCTCGGGGCCAACATCTGGATCGCGAGCAGCGACCTAACCGCCCGCAACAGCTCGTTCGAGTAGTTGGACCAGAGGGCGACCAACGTCAGGACCAGGCCGATCGAACCGAACCAGGTGAGCCATCGCATCTGGTGCAGGGACGACGCCGTCCCGACGACGAAGCCCTCCCCTGGGAGCTCGGCCTGCCACATCGGGACGCTCAGCGATCCGAGCTGGTCGCGCAGCTCCTCCATGTCGATCGAGGAACCATCTCGACGGGTGACGAGCACCGTGGCCTCCGGGCCGTCCTCGATCTCGTCGACGCGGTGCCCGACCTCCGTCCCCGCGACGTAGGCGAGCCATGCCGGCGGTCGGCCGTCCGGGACGAAGGTCTCGACGTCCTCGCCACGCGGCGCCACGACCGACATCCCCTCCCCGTCCGGCTGGATCGCGGCCACGACGTAGTCACGCCGCAGGGCGTCGAGGGTGAGCTCCCTCGACTCGGCCCCGGCTTGTCGAAAGGTCTGGATCGTCGCCACCGAGCCGCCGAGGTGTCGCTGCACCGCCAGCGCCTGAGCCGCATCCTGCCCCAGCGTCGTGAGCAAGCCGCTGGTCACCGTGACGATGACGACGATGATCGCCGCGGTGGCCCCGAACCGTGCGGCAGGTCGCGGCCGCGAGAGCAGCTGTGCCGCCCCGGTGAGACCGGCCGCGTCTCCCGCACGCCACGCCACGTCGCGGCGGCGACGGGCGTACAGCTCGATCCACACGACGGCGTCCGCCGGCAACGCCGCCAACGTCAGGGTCGTCCCCACGAGGGCGATCATCGGCACGAGGTCCACCCGCCCCTCACCCACCGCGATGTTCTGGCCGATCACCGTGATCGCTGCGAGCACGAGCGACAGACCACCCCGGGCGACGCGGGCGACGGCCAGGGTCCGCGCCAACCACGACGGCCCTGACGACGACCGGCGACGGTCTCTGCGCCGCTCGGCCTTCAGGCCGACACGCGACGAGCAGGCCCAGGCACTCAGGGCGAGGGCGGCGACGAACGCCACGACGACGAGCACACCTCCGGACCTGACGTCCTGCGCATCCACGGCGAGAGACGCCCCTGGCAGGGCCACGTCGACGACCAGAAGCAGCGCTGTGCAGAGGAGCGCGACGAGCGCACCGAGCCCCCACGGGGACCTCGACTCGCCCCACAGCAGCGCTCGCACCTGCCGCGGCCGCATGCCCAGCGTCGTGACGATCCGGACCCTGCGCGCCCGTTGGACGGCCCCGATGCGGATCCCGGTGAACAGGAGCCACGTCGCAGGAACGACCAGGAGCGCGATCTGGACGCCGAGGAAGGTCGCCAACGGTCGTCGGTCGGCGATCGCCCGGGGCTGTTCGAACCGGTCGCTGCCGAAGCCTGTGATCAGCTCCGCGGACTCCGGAGCGAGACGACCCTCGGCGCCGACGTAGACCAGGCCCTCGCCACGTTCCACGAGCCCATCTCGATCGACGAGACCGATCATCGTGCCGTGCCGCGTCTGGTCCCCGACCGACGCCCCGAGCGCCTCCGCGACGGCAGGGGACAGGAAGGCCTCGCCCGCTCTCGGCCATCGCGTGAGCCCCGGAGGAACCGGCGGCTCCTCGACGAGAGGCGCGAGATAGACGACGTCGACCTGCCTGCCGTCCACCAGGTCGAAACCGTGCCGCCACAGCGCTCGGGGTTCCTCGTCGGGAAAGAGCGCGGCCATCCGCCCCGCGCGTTCCTCGGCCCTCGAGTCCCACCCGGCGTACGTCGCCGTCGTGATCGCCAGCGAGACCACGCTGAGCACGAAGGCCGCGACTCCCGCGGCCAGGACCGCGCTGCGCAACGGCTCGAAGCGTGAAGCCCGCCGGAGAGAGGCCCCGACGACGCGCAGTGCGGTCACGCGTGAACCTCGTCGACGGCAAGGGTGCGCTCCAGGTGGACGACGCGGTCCGCACGCGCACTGACCAGCGGATCGTGCGTCACGACGAGGAGCCCGCAGTTCCAGCGCGCGGGCGTGTCGAACAGGATGTCGGCGACGCGGTCCCGGATCGCCGGGTCGAGCGAGCCCGTGGGCTCGTCCGCGAGGACGAGCGTCGGTTCGTTGACGAGCGCACGGGCCAGGGCGGTGCGCTGACGCTCCCCACCGGAGAGGTGGTCGGTGGCCTCGCGGTCGGTGGGCACACCGAAGGCTTCCAGCAGCTCGGTCGCCCGCGCGACAGCCTGTTCGCGCGGACGACCGACGATGAGGGCAGGGAGTGCGACGTTCTCGACCGGGGTCAGCTCCCCCAGCAGCTCGCCGTGCTGGAAGACGACGCCCAGATGCTCCGCGCGGAGCCGGGCCAACCTCGACCGGCTGAGCCTGGTGACGTCGTGGCCCGCGACGAGAGCGCGGCCGGACAGCGGCCGGACCGTGCCGAGGACGCAGTTCAGCAGGGTCGTCTTCCCCGTCCCCGAGGGTCCGACGATCGCTACCGACTCTCCCCGAGCGACCTGCACGTCCACGGTACGCAGGACCGGACGTCCGCCGAGCTCCGCCGAGAGCCCCTGGACGTCGAGCGCGATCACGACGACCCCCTACCCTCAGTTCTCACCCTCTACCAGCCAGTCTTCTTCTCGGCCGAGCAGGTCATCGGCTTGATACCGCCGTTGGATCGACAGGCGCTGATGTGGGTCACCTTTTCACCACCGTTCGTCACGCTTCGAACGATGCTCGTCATGTCTCCGGACTTGTTGACGACGGAACCCTTCGATCCGTAGCTGCTCCGCCACGGGGCACTGACGAACTTCCCGTCCTTGACGGTGTCGTGCGCGTAGACGCTGTGCCACTGGGCTCCCCCGGACGACCCGACGTGCTCCGCTCTTGCTCCAGCAGTCGAGATCGAGACGGCGTGCGCCGAACTCACCCCCATACCTGCGGCAAGGACGACGCCAACGGCGACTGCGACAAGATTCTTCCTGCTCGGCACGCGATTCCTTCTTTCGTGATTCAAGAGGCTCATCCGGCTCGACCCGTCGGGGGCGCCTTCGCCCCGACGGGAAACAACGATCAGTACCCCGTGTCCTTCCACGACGAGCAGGTCATCGGCTTGAGTCCGGTGTTCGAACGGCACGCCTTGATCCGTGAGACCTTCTCTGCGTGGCGGGTCACCGACACCCAGGTGGTCGCCGTGAAGTCGCCGCCCTTGTTCGTCACCGAACCGCTCGATCCCAGATTGCTCTCCCACGGACCGCTCACGAAATGGCCGTCACCGGCGGTGTCGGTAACCTTGAGCTCGTGGCGCCACTCCTTGGGCCCGCTCCAGTACTGCCGACGATCCTCCACCTTCGCTCCTGCTGTGGTCACCGAGGCAGCGCTCGCAGCGCTCACTCCCATGGAGATCACCAGGAACGCACCAATTGCCACTGAGGCCAGCTTCTTCGCGTGCCGCATCTCTCGTCTCCCTGTCGGTCAGTCTCACCGTTGGCCGAGCAACTCTGCTCCGCCGTGCGAAACTAGCATTTAGCCTAATACTAGGCAAACCGGCCCAAACGGACTTGTTGGTCGGTTCTCGCGTCTGAGAGATCGGCGCCGGGCGCCCCTGCTCACGAAACCCAGGCGTCAGCCATCATGGTGCATGACCTCGACCAACAAGACCCGCCCGCACGACGGCGACGTGGACGCCTTCCTCGCGACCGTCACCCACAAGGTCCGGCGCCGCGACGCGGACACGCTCCTGGCCCTCATGCAGCGCGTCACGGGCGAACCGCCCGTGATGTGGGGGCCGTCGATCATCGGGTTCGGCCAGTACCACTACGAGTACGCGAGCGGGCGGCAGGGCGACGCGGGAGCGGCCGGGTTCTCGCCGCGCAAGGCCGCGTCGACGGTCTACCTGCCCGACGGGACGGCCGCTCACCAGGACCTGCTGGAGCGCCTCGGCCCGCACACCACGAGCCTCGTGTGCGTGTACCTCAAGGACCTGTCGACGAATGATCTCGACGTCCTGGAGGAGATCGTGCGCCGCTCCTACGAGGCCGTGACCGCGGGCACGTTCACGCAGCGGGCGCGCGAGTCCTCGTCCTGACCGGAGCACGACGACGGGGCGCCCCACCCGAAGGTGGGACGCCCCGTCGTCGTACGTCCTGGGCGGGGTGCGCGGCGCCGTCGGGCAGCCGGGGAGTACCCGGGCCCGACGACGCCGCCCCCGCGGCGGACGCTCGTCAGTCGTTGACGAGCGAGCGCAGCACGTACTGCAGGATGCCGCCGTTGCGGTAGTAGTCGGCCTCTCCGGGGGTGTCGATGCGGACGACCGCGTCGAACTCGACCGAGGTGCCGTCGGTCTTGGTCGCGGTGACCTTGACCGTCGAGGGCGTCGTGCCCTCGTTGAGCGCCGTGACGCCCGAGATGTCGAACGTCTCGGTGCCGTCCAGGCCCAGCGAGCCCGCGGACTCCCCGGCCGGGAACTGCAGCGGCAGGACGCCCATGCCGATCAGGTTCGAGCGGTGGATGCGCTCGAAGCTCTCGGTGATGACGGCCTTGACGCCCAGGAGCGCGGTGCCCTTGGCGGCCCAGTCGCGCGACGACCCGGAGCCGTACTCCTTGCCACCGAGGATCACGAGCGGCGTGCCGGCCGCGGCGTATTCCTGGGCGGCGTCGTAGATCGTGTCCTGAGCGTTCTTCACGAAGTTGAACGTGAAGCCGCCCTCGACGTTGTCGAGGAGCTGGTTGCGCAGACGGATGTTCGCGAACGTGCCGCGGATCATGACCTCGTGGTTCCCGCGGCGCGAGCCGTAGGAGTTGAAGTCGCGACGCTCGACGCCGTGCTCGGCCAGGTACACACCGGCCGGCGAGTCCGCCTTGATGGACCCGGCAGGGCTGATGTGGTCGGTCGTGACCGAGTCGCCCAGCTTCGCCAGCACGCGGGCACCCGAGATGTCGGTGACCGGCGACGGCTGCGCCGACATGCCCTCGAAGTACGGGGGCTTGCGGACGTAGGTGGACTGCTCGTCCCACTCGAACGTGTTGCCCTCGGGGGTCGACAGGGCACGCCAGCGCTCGTCACCCGTGAAGACGTCCGCGTAGTCCTTGGTGAACATCGCACGGTCGATCGAGGAGTCGATCGTCGCCTGGACCTCTTCCGGCGTGGGCCAGATGTCGCGCAGGAAGATCGGCGAGCCGTCCTCGTTGCGTCCCAGCGGGTCGTGCTCGAAGTCGAACTCCATGGTGCCCGCGAGGGCGTACGCGATGACCAGCGGCGGGGAGGCCAGGTAGTTCATCTTGACGTCGGGGTTGATGCGACCCTCGAAGTTGCGGTTGCCCGAGAGCACCGAGACGACCGACAGGTCGTGCTCGTTGACGGCCTCGGAGACCTTCTCGTCGAGCGGGCCCGAGTTACCGATGCAGGTCGCGCAGCCGTAGCCCACGAGGTGGAAGCCGAGCTTCTCGAGGTAGGGCCACAGGCCCGCCTTCTCGTAGTAGTTCGTGACGACCTGCGAGCCCGGTGCCATGGAGGTCTTGACCCACGGCTTGGCCTCCAGGCCCTTCTCGACGGCCTTCTTCGCGAGCAGCGCCGCGGCGAGCATCACGGACGGGTTCGACGTGTTGGTGCACGACGTGATCGAGGCGATCGCGACCGCGCCGTGGAACAGGTCGAACTGCTTGCCGTTGGTGTCCGTGACCGGGACGGTCCGGCGCCCGTTGGCGTGGATCGCGGGCGAGTCGGAGGCCGGGAAGGACTCCTTCTCGGCCTCGTCGACCACGTCGACGACCTCGGGGGCGTACGTCGGCAGGTCGCGGGCGAAGGCCGACTTGGCGTTCGACAGCTCGATGCGGTCCTGGGGGCGCTTGGGACCGGCGATCGAGGGGACGACCGTCGAGAGGTCGAGCTCGAGGTACTCGGAGAAGACCGGCTCGACGTAGCTCGGGTCGGTCGGGTCGAGCCAGAGGCCCTGCTCCTTGGCGTAGGCCTCGACGAGCGCGAGCTGCTCCTCGGAACGACCCGTCAGGCGCAGGTAGTCGACCGTGACCGAGTCGATCGGGAAGATCGCGGCGGTCGAGCCGAACTCGGGGCTCATATTGCCGATCGTGGCGCGGTTGGCCAGCGGCACGGCCGCGACACCGGCGCCGTAGAACTCGACGAACTTGCCGACGACGCCGTGCTGGCGCAGCATCTGCGTGATCGTGAGGACCACGTCGGTCGCCGTGACGCCCGAGGGGATCTGGCCGCTGAGCTTGAAGCCGACGACGCGCGGGATGAGCATCGAGACGGGCTGGCCGAGCATCGCTGCCTCGGCCTCGATGCCGCCCACGCCCCAGCCGAGCACGCCCAGGCCGTTGACCATGGTCGTGTGCGAGTCGGTGCCGACGCACGTGTCGGGGTACGCACGGAGCACACCGCCGACCTCGCGCGTCATGATGGTGCGCGCCAGGAACTCGATGTTGACCTGGTGGACGATGCCGGTGCCCGGGGGGACGACCTTGAAGTCGTCGAACGCCGTCTGGCCCCAGCGCAGGAACTGGTAGCGCTCGTGGTTGCGCTGGTACTCGAACTCGACGTTGCGCTCGAACGCGTCGCGGCGACCCGCGACGTCGATCTGCACCGAGTGGTCGATGACCATCTCGGCGGGAGCGAGCGGGTTGATGCGCGACGGGTCGCCACCGAGGTCCGCGACGGCCTCGCGCATGGTCGCGAGGTCCACGACGCACGGGACGCCCGTGAAGTCCTGCATGATGACGCGACCCGGCGTGAACTGGATCTCGGTGTCAGGCTGAGCGTCCGGGTCCCAGGCGGCGATCGCGCGCACGTGGTCCGCGGTGATGTTCGCGCCGTCCTCGGTGCGCAGGAGGTTCTCGGCGAGGATCTTCAAGCTGTACGGGAGGCGCTCGGCGCCTTCTACCGCGGAGAGGCGGAAGATCTCGTACGAGTTCTCACCGACCTCCAGTGTTCCCTTCGACCCGAACGTGTCGACGCTGCTCACGGTTGCTCCTTCTACCTGGCGAGGGTGGGTGACGACCACCTCGCCTGGGGCACCGCGCGGGCTCTGTGGCCCACGTCGCACGCCCGACGTGGCAGGTCGTCGGATGACGATCAAGATGGTTCTGGGGGCTTTGCCCAGCGTACGCCGGGCCGGGCGACGCACCGAAATGCCGCCGACACACAGCATACCGCATTTATCTTGACGTCAAGATATTCACGCGCGGTGCCACCGCAGGAGCCACGGGACCAGGAACCGGTACACGGCCTCGATCGCGGCCCAGCCCACGAGCACGGCGACGGTGATGACCACGGCCTCCTGCGCCGTCGGAACCTGCAGCGCGAAGAAGTCCCGGACCCACGGGACCGCCACGGCGAGCGCCGCGCACGCCGCGAGCGCCGCGATCAGGAGAAGCTTCCACCCGTTGAGCGGCCTCGCCTGGATGCCCACGACCCACAGCGAGACGCCGATCAGCACGAGCGTCGAGGCCGAGCGTGCGTCGCCCGTCCCCACGAGCGGCCGCAGGTACCCGTAGACGAGCAGGATGACCGCCCCGATCACGACCCCCGCGGGGATCGCGAAGCTCAGCACCCGGCGCAGGAAGCCCGCGACGTAGCGCCGGTTGTTGGGCGGCAGAGCGAGGAAGAACGCCGGGATGCCGATCGTCAGCGAGCCGGCGATGGTCATGTGGCGCGGCAGGAACGGGTAGGGCCACACGAGCAGCACCACGGCCACCGCGAGGATCGCCGCGTACGTCGTCTTCGCGAGGAACAGGCTCGCGACCCGCTCCATGTTGGCCATGACCCGCCGCCCCTGCCCCAGGACGCCGGGCAGCGTCGCGAACCGCCCGTCGACCAGCACGACCCGGGCGACGGCCTTGGTCGCCGGGGCACCGTTGCCCATCGCGATCCCGAGGTCGGCGTCCTTGAGCGCCAGGGCGTCGTTGACGCCGTCGCCCGTCATGCCGACCACGTGGCCGCGCGACTGGAGCGCGTGCACGATCGCGCGCTTCTGCTCGGGCGTCACGCGCCCGTAGACGTCGTGCGCGTCGACGACCTCGGCGAGCTCGGCAGGGTCCTCGGGGAGCCGGCGCGCGTCGAAGCCCTCGACCCGTTCGCCGTCGCCGTGCAGCGCGACCTTGGTCGCGATGGCCGCGACCGTGTCCGGGTTGTCGCCCGAGATGACCTTGGCCCGGACGCCCTGACGCCGGAAGTACTCGAGGGTCTGGGCCGCGTCGGGGCGGATGCGCTCGCCCAGCACCGCGAGCAGCGCGGGCACCAGGTCGTCCGGGAGCGGCGCCTCGGTCGCCGGGAGCCCGGACGGGGCGTGCGCGAGCAGGACCACGCGCGCGCCGGTGTCGGCAGCCTCGCGGACCTCCGCGAGCGCCGCGGTCGCGGGGGCGTCCGCACGCCCCGCGAGCAGGATCTCGGGGGCGCCCAGCACGAACGCGCCCGCGCCCGTGCGCAGCGCGCTCCACTTGCGGGCCGAGGAGAACGGGACCGAGTCGAGCGCCGCTGCGGCCTCGACGTCCGTGAGCCCCTCGGCGAGAGCCTGCGACGTCGCGTTGCCCTCGGGGTCGGCCGCGACGGCCGCGAGCGCCTCCCGGGCGCCCTCGACGTGCGCGAGCGCGCGCAGCTCGTCCAGTGCCACGTGCCCGTCGGTGATGGTGCCGGTCTTGTCGAGGCACAGCACGTCGACGCGCGCGAGGATCTCGACCGCGGGCAGCTCCTGGACCAGGACCTCCTGGCGCGCGAGGAGCATCGCGGCGATGGCGAAGTTGAGCGAGGTCAGCAGCACGAGCCCCTCGGGGATCATCCCGACGACGCCCGCCACGGCCGCGACCACGCCGTCGCGCCACGTCCCGTCGGCGATCGACTCGCGCACGCCGCCCGTGTAGTAGAGCTGGCTCCAGAACAGCAGGAGCGAGATGGGCACGATCCCGATCGAGACGACCTTGAGGATCTTGTCGACCCCCTCGCGCAGCTCCGAGCGCACGACCGAGAACTTCTTGGCCTCGGCCGTGATGCGCTGCGCGTACCCGGCCTCGCCCACGCGGACCACACGGCACACCGCGTGCCCCGCCACCACGGACGAGCCCGAGAGCACCTCGTCGCCGACCGCCTTGTGCACGGGGCGCGACTCGCCCGTGAGCATGGACTCGTCGACCTCGAGCCCCGTGGCCTCGAGGACCTGGGCGTCGGCCGGCACCTGGTCGCCGATGCTCACGAGCATCACGTCGTCGAGCACCACCTCGTCGAGCGCGACCTCCTGCTCGGTCCCGTCACGCACGACGCGCGCCGAGGGGGCGGTGAGGATCGAGAGCCGGTCGAGGGTCCGCTTGGCGCGGTACTCGGTGACGATCCCGATCCCCGCGTTGATGACCACGACGAACCCGAAGACCGCGTCGGGCCAGCGGCCCGTGAGGAGCACGAGGGTCACGGCGATCGCGAGGATCAGGTTGAAGAGCGTGAAGACGTTGGACCGCAGGATCGCGCTCAGCGAGCGCGAGGTCGCCTGCGAGGTGCGGTTGGTCTGCCCGGCCTCGACGCGCGCGGCCACCTCCTGGGCGCTCAGCCCGCGGTGACCGGCGGTCACGGTGCCCGACGACGGAGCGCCCGGTGGGCGGTCGGGTCCGGTCGCGGGGGCGCCGTCGTCGGCAGAGGTGCTCACCCGTCGATTGTGCCCGTCAGCGCAGGTTCTGCCCTGTCGGAGCGGGGTGCAGCCCGCCGGAGCGGGTCAGAGCCACTTGTGGCGCTTGAAGATCAGGTAGAGCGCGAACCCCATGGCGACCATGGCCGCGACCGCCGCCGGGTAGCCGAGGCCCCAACCGAGCTCGGGCATGCGCTCGAAGTTCATGCCGTAGATCGTGCCGACGAGCGTGGGTGCGAAGAGGATCGCCGCCCAGGACGAGATCTTCTTGACCTCCTCGCCCTGGGCGAGGCTCGTCTCCGACAGTCGGCGCATCTCCTCGTTCTGGTGCTGGGCCACGAGCGTGGCCTGGACCATGAGCGCGTTCTGCAGGAGGACCCGGAACGAGTCGGCCTGCTCGGCGAGGCGCAGCGAGTGGTCGAGCACGTCGCGCAGGTTGCGCTGGAGCTCGATGTCGACGCCGTACTTCTCCGAGCCGCGCTCGAGCGACTGGAGGATGCCCACGACGGGATGGGTGGCCCGCTGGAAGGCGATGACCTCGCGCGAGAGCTCGTAGATGCGCCGAGAGACGGCCGGGTCCCCGCTGAAGAGCTGGTCCTCGATCTCGTCGATGTCGTTCTGCAGCCCCGCGACCACGGGGGCGTACTCGTCGACGACCTGGTCGAGCACCGCGTAGAGGATGGCCTCGGGACCGAGCCGCAGGAGCTCGGGCGTCGACTCGAGCCGACGGCGGACGGCCCCCACGTCCGGCGACTCGGCGTGCCGGACCGTGACGACGAAGTCTGGGCCCACGAAGACGTGCAGCTCACCGAACTCGACCCGCTCCTCGGCATCGAGATAGCGGGCCGGGCGCAGGACCACGAAGAGGTTGTCGTCGTAGCGCTCGAGCTTGGGGCGCTGATGGGCTGCGATCGCGTCGTCGACCGCGAGGTGGTGCAGCGAGAGCTCCTCGGCGACCGCGCGGATCTCGGCCTCGCTCGGCCGGTACAGACCGACCCATGCGAGCCCGTGCCGCTCACGCATGGTCTCGAACGTCTCGTCGAGGCTCGACGGGTTGGCCGTGCGCCGCCCGTCGACGTAGACCGCGTTGTCGACGATGCCCATGCTGGTGGCCCTCCTCAGGTCGCCGCGGCCGGGGGCCGGCCGCGGCGACCATCATGACAGCCGTGCCGGCCCTCGCGGTCCGGGTCCCACGGCGGGCGCGCCCGTGCGCACCGCCTGAGCGGGCGCCTAGTCCTCGTCGGCCGCGGGGGCCGCCTTCTCCCCCGTGAGCGGGACGACGGGCGCGGGCTCGCTCTTGCGGGGCCGGTAGACGACCTGGGCGTGGAAGACGAAGCGCAGCAGGAACGCGACCACCAGGGTCAACGCCTGGGCGAGGACCGGCGGCATGCCCGTCAGGACCACGAGCCAGTGCAGGAACGGCAGACGTACCGCGGCCTCGATGCCGTTGAACGTGAACGACTGCGCGGCACGTTTCCACACGTTGCGCCCCTCGTCGCGCAGGTCGTGGAACACGAAGTGCTCGAGCAGCAGGAAGTTCGTCACGATCGTGACGGCCGCCGAGACCACCGCGGCGGGCATGTAGTGCACCCCGAACTGCTCGAGACCCCACATGATCGCCAGGTTCAGCACGGCCCCGAACGCACCGACGAGCGCGAACGTGGACATCCGCCCGAACCGCAGCGCGGTGAGCTGCTGCAGGTACCGCAGCCCGTTCGCGAACGTCGCCTTGGACTCCCCCGCGAACCGCTCCCCGAACACGAACGGTTCCTCGACGACCTCGACCTTGTTGCGCGCCAGGATCTCCAGCAGGATCTTGAACCCCCGCGGCCGCAGCGCCGCGACGTCGATCGCGGCCGTACGCACCGCGAAGAACCCCGTCATGGGGTCGGTCACGTTGCGCAGCCGCACCGGGAACATCGAGCGAGCGAGCAACGAGGACGCCGACGAGACGAGGTGCCGCCACCTCCCGTCGAGCCCACCTGCGTCGCCGTTGCCCGTGTACCGCGAGGCCACCACGAGGTCCGCGCCCGTGGACGCCGCCGTCTCGAGCAGGACCGGCACCATCTCCGGCGGATGCTGCAGGTCGCCGTCCATGACCACGACCCACTCCCCGCGCGCCTGCCCCAAGCCCTCGACGACCGCCCCGCTCAGACCACCGACCGGCTCGTCGCGACGGAGCAGGCGGACCGGCAGGGTCGAGGCCTCGGCCACGCGGTCGACCACCGCGGGCGTGTCGTCCGTCGAGTCGTCGACGAAAAGCACCTCCGCGTCGATCCCCTCGACCGCGACGGCGAGCCGCCCGACGAGCTCCTCGACGTTCGGCCCCTCGTTGAACGTCGGCACGACCACGGTGACCTGCATGCGCCCTCTTCCGCTCTGCCCATCGCCGGTGGCTCCCGGCGCACATCAGTCCATCGTCGCCCGGATCCGGTCCGGGCGACAGGTGAACCACCGCTGACGACAGTCTTCCGGGCGGACCTGGGGCGCGCCTGTACGGCCCCTGTGCGGTCCGCCCGGGACGGTCAGCGCGTCAGGACCGCGATCGCCTCGACGTGGTGGGTGTGGGGGAACAGGTCGTATCCCCTGACGGACTCAACCGTGTAGCCGTGCTTCGCGAAGTAGGCGATGTCGCGTGCGAGCGCGGCAGGGTCGCACGCGACGTACACGACGCGCGGGGCCTTCAGCGCGGCGACCGCGTCGACGACCTTGCGGCCCGCCCCGGTCCGCGGCGGGTCGAGCACCACGACGTCGGCCGTGGGCGCCGCGTGGTCCTTGGCCGCGAGGACCTTCTCGACCGGGCCGTGGTGCAGCTCGACCTGGGGCTTCTCGAACGCGTTGCGACGCGCGTCCTTGACGGCCCGCTCGTCACCCTCGATCGCGACGACGCGTCCCGTCTCGCCGACGGCGTCGGCGAGCGGGAGCGTGAAGAGTCCAGCCCCCGAGTACAGGTCGACGACGGTCGCCTCCTCGAGCGGTCCCGCGGCAGCCAGCACGGCCTCGGCGAGCAGCGCGGGCGCCTCACGGTGGACCTGCCAGAACCCGTCGGCCGCGACGCGGAAGGTGTGCTCGGTGCCGGCGACCGTGACGGACTCGGTCACTGCGCGGCGCGCGTGGGGGCGGCGGTCGATGTGACCCGAGTGCCAGACGACCCCGTCGACGAGCAGGATCGGGTCGCTGCCCCCGGCCGGGGCGACGAGCTCGAGCCGGGTGCTCGGACGCCAGCGGCGCGTGAAGACCTCTTCGGCCTCGGCGAGCGCCGCGACCTCCGGGGTCGCGAGCGGCATCTCGTCGAGCGGGACGACGGCGTGCGAGCGGAAGACACGCATGCCCGCGCGACCCTCGTCGTCCGCGACCAGGTCGATCCGCGTGCGGTAGCCGAGGCCCCCGCGCTCGTCGTCACCCGGCGCACCCTCAACCTCTACCTGAAGGTCAAGCCCGGCCAGGCGCTTGAGCTGCTCCTGGAGGACCGCGGCCTTCCAGCGACGCTGGGCCGGCAGGGAGACGTGCGAGAGCTCGCCGCCCCCTGCACCCCCGGCACCGGCCGCGGGCCAGGCCGCGGGAACGCGGTCCGGCGAGGGCTCGAGGATCTCGATCGCGTCGGCGCGCCAGAACTTCGCGGAGTCGCCGTCCTCGGTGAGTCGCGCGAGCACCCGCTCCCCCGGCAGCGCGTGCCGGACGAAGACGACGCGCCCGTCGAGCCTCGCGACGCAGTGGCCACCGTGCGCGACCGGCCCGACCTCGAGCTCGACCAGAGGTTGAGACTCAGGGGCGGTGGGAGTGGAGTTCAGGGTTTCAGACACTCCCCTAGTATCCCGGACGCGGACGGACTTCGTCCCCGATCCGGTCCCGGGCGCTGCGTGGGACCGCACACGTCCGGCTCAGTAGCGGCGGTTGATCCGCTTCTGCGCCGCGAAGCTCTCCTTCTCGAGGCCGGTCTGTCCCTTGGTCGAGGACAGCTGCCACGGCACCGAGGCCACGACCACGCCCGGGGTGAACAGGAGCCGCCCCTTGAGGCGCAGCGCGCTCTGGTTGTGCAGCAGGTGCTCCCACCAGTGCCCCACGACGTACTCGGGGATGTAGACCACGACCAGGTCGCGCGGGCTCTCGCGGTGGATCGAGCGCACGTAGGACAGGATCGGTCGGGTGATCTCACGGAACGGCGAGTCCAGGACGCGCAGCGGGACCGGGATGTCGAGCGCCTCCCACTCCGCGGTGAACTCGGCGACCTCGTCCGCGTCGACACCCACCGTCACGGCCTCGAGCACCGAGGGTCGCGAGGCCCGCGCGTAGGCCAGGGCACGCATGGTGGGCTTGTGCAGCTTGGAGACCAGGACGAGCGCGTGGACCCGGCTCGGCAGAGCGCGTGCCGCCGCAGGGTCCTCGCCCAGGGTGAGCTCGTCGCGCACCGAGTCGTAGTGCTTGCGGATCGCCCGCATGAGCACGAACACGACCGCCATCGCGAGGATCGCGATCCAGGCCCCGTGCGTGAACTTGGTGAGCAGGACGATGACCAGGACGGTCCCGGTCATCCCGAAGCCGATCGCGTTGACGACCCGCGAGCGCTTCATCTTGGTGCGGAAGCGCGGGTCCGGGGTGGTGCGCAGCTCGCGGGTCCAGTGCTTGATCATCCCGAGCTGGGACAGCGTGAAGGACACGAACACGCCCACGATGTAGAGCTGGATCAGTCGCGTGACCTGGGCGTCGAACGCCCAGATGAGGGCGATCGCCGCGACCGCGAGCGTCACGATGCCGTTCGAGAACGCGAGACGGTCGCCCCGCGTGTGGAGCTGGCGCGGGAGGTAGCCGTCCTTGGCGAGGATCGAGGCCAGGACCGGGAAGCCGTTGAACGCGGTGTTGGCGGCGAAGACGAGGATGAGCCCGGTGACCGCTGCCACGGCGTAGAACGCGATCGGGAAGCCTTGGAACACGACCTGCGCGAGCTGGCCGATGACCGGGTCCTGCACGAAGTCGTCGGGCACGGGCTGGCCGTTGATCGTGAGCTGCTCGGAGGGGTTCTCGGCGAAGTGGACACCGGTCTTCTGCGCGAGGAAGAGGATCGCCATGATCATGAAGGCGGAGATCGTGCCGAGCAGCGCGAGCGTCGTGGCGGCGTTGCGCGACTTGGGCTTCTTGAACGCCGGCACCCCGTTGCTGATCGCCTCGACGCCCGTGAGCGCTGCGCAGCCGGAGGCGAAGGCGCGCGCCACGAGGAACGCCCCCGCGAGGCCGGTCAGCCCTTGGTCGAAGTGGCTCTCGGCGACGAGCTCGTAGGTCGAGCTCTCGGCCATGGGCAGGGTACCCATGGCCGACCGGACGAAGCCGACCACCGCGGTCATCCCGATCGCGAACATGAACAGGTACACAGGGATCGCGAAGAACGAGCCCGACTCCTTGACCCCACGCAGGTTGATCAGGGTCAGCAGCACGACCAGGGTGATCGCGAACGCAGCCTCGTGGCCGCGCAGGAACGGCAGCGCGGCCGCGGCGTACTGGGTCCCCGAGGAGATCGAGACCGCCACCGTCAGGATGTAGTCGACCATGAGCGCCGACGCGACACCGACGCCCGCGGTCGGTCCCAGGTTGACCGTGGCGACCTCGTAGTCCCCGCCCCCCGAGGGGTAGGCGTGCACGTTCTGGCGGTAGGACGCCACCACGGTCAGCAGGACGACGACGACGGCCAGCCCGACCCACGGGGAGATGGTCGTGGCAGCCAGGCCGGCGATCGAGAGGGTCAGCAGGATCTCGTCCGGGGCGTACGCGACGGACGAGAGCGCGTCCGAGGCGAAGACCGGGAGCGCGATGCGCTTCGGTAGCAGGGTGTGCCCCAGGTCGTCGCTGCGGACGGGACGTCCGAGCAGCAATCGTTTGGCGGCATCAGCGATATCCGACACGTTGGTCCATGCTAGGCCCTCGGAGGGCCCTTGACGCGTCCACGGCCCCACGGATCTTGCCGCTCGCTCCTGTACGTGGACGCGACGCCGTCACGGTAGCGTTTCGCTCGTGCACTTCGTGATCATGGGATGTGGCCGTGTCGGCGCCACCCTCGCCCAGTCTCTCGAGAACCGCGGCCACTCGGTGGCCGTGGTCGACCAGAACCCCGACGCCTTCCGACGGCTGTCCGCGGAGTTCTCCGGCAAGAAGGTCACGGGCCTCGGGTTCGACCGCGACACGCTCGTCCAGGCGGGCATCGAGGACGCCTACGCGTTCGCCGCGGTCTCCGACGGCGACAACTCGAACATCCTCGCCGCGCGCGTGGTGCGCGAGACGTACGGCGTCGACAACGTCGTGGCCCGCATCTACGACCCTCACCGCGCCGAGATCTACCAGCGGCTGGGGATCCCGACGGTCGCGACCGTCCGCTGGACCTCGGACCAGGTCCTGCGTCGAATGCTCCCGCTCGGCGCGACCGACGAGTACCGCGACCCCTCGGGCCAGGTCCGCCTCGCGCAGACCGACTTCCACCCGGGCTGGGTCGGCCACGCGGTCGGGACCATCGAGTCGGCGACCGGCGCCCGTGTCGCGTTCCTCGGCCGGTTCGGCGAGGGGGTCCTGGCGACCCCCAGCACCGTCCTGCAGGAGAACGACGTGCTGCACGTGCTCATGCGAAGCACCGACGCCCCCACGGTCGAGCGCGTCCTCACGCACGCCCCCTCACTCAAGGAGAACTGATGCGCGTCGTCGTCGTCGGAGCAGGTTCGGTCGGGCGCTCGATCGCCCGCGAGCTGCTCAGCCATGACCACGAGGTCACCATCATCGACAAGCAGCCCGCGGCGATGCGGGTCGCGCAGGTGGCCGACGCGGACTGGCTCCTCGCGGACGCGTGCGAGCTCTCGACCCTGTCGGAGGCCAAGGTCGACGAGTGCGACGTGATCGTCGCCGCGACCGGCGACGACAAGGTCAACCTCGTCGTCTCACTGCTCGCCAAGACCGAGTTCGGCGTGCCGCGCACGGTCGCCCGCGTCAACAACCCCAAGAACGAGTGGATGTTCGACGAGTCGTGGGGCGTGGACGTCGCGGTGTCGACCCCGCGCATCATGACGTCGATGGTCGAGGAGGCCGTCGCGGTCGGCGACCTGGTGCGGATCTTCACGTTCCACCAGTCGGGGGCGGACATCCTCGAGCTCACGCTCCCCCCGGACTCCCCGCTCATCGGCACCAGGGTCGGTCAGGTCGCGTGGCCCCAGGACACCGTGCTCGCGGCGATCGTGCGCGGGACCCAGCCCATCACGCCCAGCATCGACGACACCCTCGAGGTGGGCGACGAGCTGCTCATCGTGACGGGTCGCGACGTCGACGAGGCCGCGCTCCTCCGGGTGCTGGTCGACCCGACCGACGACGACGGCGGCACCGGGGTGATCGACGAGACCACCGGCCTGCCCGTCTGACGACGGGTGAACGGCCCGCGCCCGGACCGTTCGGGCGCGGGTCGCGTCATCGCGTCATCGCGTCATCGCGTCATCGCGTCATCGCGTCAAATCCTCGTGCAAGGCGCGCGGATCAGTTCACGGGTCGCAGCAGCGGCTCGGCTCAGGCGGACGCAGGGGCAGCGGGCTCCTCGTCCGCGACCCGCGGGCGCCGGACCAGCAGCCAGGTCACCCAGAGCGTGAGCGCCCACAACGGGATGCCCATGACGAGGCGAGCCGTGCCGAGCCACGCGACCGCGTCCTCGCCGGCCATGAACAGCGGGACCTGCACGGCCAGCCGCAGCGCGAACATGCCGACCCACAGCCACGTCGCGAGCGCGTAGCGCCGCATGAGCGCGGGGTCCCCGCGCCAGCGACGGGCCCACACCGTGAAGGCACCCGGGGCGGGCTCGCCGTCCTCCCCGCGCGGGACGGGTGTCTCGCCCGGGGTGACCGACGCTGCCGAGGCGGCTCCGGCGTCGGGCTCCTCGTTCGCCGCGACCGCGGCCTTGACCTTGTCCCCGTCCGTCCACCCGCTGCGCAGCGCCTCGACGACCAGCCCGACCACGGGCCAGCGCACCAGCACCGAGACCGCCATGGCGACCAGGTACGCCGCGTTCGTCAGCAGGCCCGCGGCGTAGTAGTTCTGCGCCTCGCCCGACTTCCACGCCCACAGCACGCCGATCGCGACCCCCAGGAAGCCTCCGAAGGCCTGCGTGATGGGTGTGCGCTGCACCAGCCGCGCCGCCACTGCCACGAGCGCCACCGCGACCGACGCGATCAGCGCCGGCTGGAGCGTGTTGCCCGTCGCGATGAACACGACCACGAACACGAGCCCCGGGGCCATGGACTCCACGAGCCCACGCACCCCGCCGATCGAGTCGGCGAGCGAGAACGACTCACCCGTCAGTGCGCGCACGCCCCGCGCGGCGCCCTCGTCCGGGGGGACGACGTCGTCGATCGCGTCCGCGACCTCCTCCACCTCCCGGGCGAGCGGCTCGGGGGCGGCAGGGTGCTCGTGCGTCATGTCGTCTCTCTCGCCTGCGGGGTGGGACACGGGCTCACTCGCCGGCGCGAGGGCGCAGCTCGTAGCGGGGGTTGAACATGGTGCGCCGGCCGGCGATCTCGCAGACCAGGCCCTCGACACGGACGCGTCGCCCCGGCTCGATGCCGGCGATGCGCCGACGCCCGAGCCAGACCAGGTCGAGCGAGCCCGAGCCGTCGTACAGCTCGGCCTCGACCGTCGGCACGCCCTCGCGAGGGCGCAGGATCACGGACCGAAGGACCCCCGAGACGTGGGCGCGCTTGCGGTTCGCGAGGTCCGCGACCGCCGAGCACCCCGTCTGCTGAGAAGCCTCGTGACGTTCCTCGTCCGCGGCGATCTCCTCCTGGGAGGCCAGCACGGAGTGCAGCGCCTGACGTAGCGACATCTCGGGTCAGCGCCTCTCGGTGATCTCCGGCCCGCGGGTCAGCGGGTCGAAGGCCGGGAGCGACGGGGCCGCCCCCTCCGGGGTCGCGACCGCAGGACGCGGCGCCTGACCGGGCAGGTGCATGGCCAGCAGGTCGCGCGGCGGACGGGCGTTGCTGTCGCGGACCACGACGATGTTGGCGAAGACCGACTCGAGCAGGCGCGCCGCCTCCGGGTCCACGGCAGCCTTGCCCGTCAGGACCCCGCGCAGGAACCAGCGGGGGCCGTCGACGCCCACGAACCGGGCCGCGCGGAAGCCGCGCTGACCGTCCGGACCCGTGACCGGGAGCTTCGCGAGCAGCTCGCGACCGAACGGGCCGGGGATGTCGTCGACCGTCCCGCCCTGCTGGGTCACCGACTCGGCGATCTCCTCGCGGATCTCGTCCCAGATGCCCATGGTCTTGGGGGCGGCGAACGCCTGGACCTGGAGCGCCGAGCCGTTGACCGCAGCGGCCGCCCCCGTGATCTTCTGGGTCTTCTTGTCGACCTCCATGCGCAGCTCCATGCCCGGGACGCCCGGGAGCCAGATGGCCCCGAGGTCCGCACGGGCACCGAGCTCGCTGACCTGCGAGGAGTCGAACGGGCCACGGGTGCCCGCGGCCGGGGCCACGGGGGCCGAGCTTTCGTCCGCACCCGCCGGAGCCTCCACGGACCCGGAGCCCTCGGCGACGACCGCCTCGTCGCTCGACTGCTGCGACGCACTACGCCGGAACAAACCCACGGAAGCTCTCCTTCAGCTCTTCGCCGCGTCGACCATCGACCGCGACTCGTACGGGACGGCGTGCACCGATCCCCGTCCCCACCACACTAGACCGCCGCGCCGCTCCCGTGACCCTCCTCGGCCACGAGCGAACACGACGCCGCTCCGGGCTCACCGCCCGGCGGCCCACCCGCCGCTCGACCCGAATCCGCCCTCGCCCCGGTGCGAGCCCGGCAGCCTCTCCGCCTGGAGGAAGCGTGCATGCTCGACCTTCTGGATCACGAGCTGCGCGATGCGGTCCCCGCGGTGCAGGACGACCGGCGCGGACGGGTCGGTGTTGTGCAGGATCACCTTGATCTCGCCGCGGTACCCCGCGTCGACCGTCCCGGGCGCGTTGACGATCGTCAGGCCGTGCCGGGCCGCGAGGCCCGACCGCGGGTGCACGAACGCCGCGTACCCGTCCGGGAGCGCGATCGCGAGCCCCGTGGGCACGGTCGCCCGGCCCTGCGGTGCGATCTCCACGTCGACGGTCGTCACGAGGTCCGCCCCCGCGTCACCCGGGTGGGCGTACGACGGGACCGTCGCGACGTCGTCGAGCAGCTGGACGAGCACCTCGACGTCGCCCGGACGGGCGGACGAGGGAACGGGCACGCGCGAGGGCGCTGGTTCTTCGATGGGCACCCGCAGAGCCTAGTGCTCGACGGGCGGGGCGGCGAACATCACCACGGGGCACCTCACGGACCTGGGATGATGGACCCATGCCTCAGCCTGACGCCGCCTACCGCGAACGCCTCCTGCCCGGACCCGGCGGCTGGTCCGCCGCCCTCGCCTTCGCCGTCATCCTGGGCATCGCCCTGTGGCCCGTGGACGAGGTCCTGTCCTACGTCACCGCCGGCATCGCCCTGGTGGTCCTGGTGGTCCTGCTCTGGTGGACCTCACCCGTGGTCTCGGTGGGGCCGGGCACCGACGGCACGCCCCACCTGCGCGCCGGACGGGCCGTCATCCCCACCTCGCTGCTGCGCGACGTCACGGTCCTGGACCGCGAGGCGATGACGCACGAGCTCGGCCCGGGACTCGACGCGCGCGCGTACGTCTGCCTGCGGGCCTGGGCGCGCACCGGGGTCCGGGTCGAGGTCGACGACCCGGCCGACCCGACGCCGTACTGGCTCGTCTCCACGCGCGACGCCCCCGCGCTCGCCGCCGCGATCACGTCCACGGCCAGGTCCGCCTCGGCCTGAGCCGCCGACGCCGGGCCGGACCACCGCCGGGCCGGACCACCCGAGACCGGGCCGCCCAGGACACGCGAACGGCCGCCACCCCGAGGGGTGGCGGCCGTTCGTCGTGTGAGGGTTCGGCGCTCAGGCCGCGCACTCCGAGCAGATCTGCTGCCCGTTCTTCTCGTACGCGAGCTGGCTGCGGTGGTGCACGAGGAAGCAGCTCGAGCAGGTGAACTCGTCAGCCTGTCGAGGAAGCACACGAACCGAGAACTCTTCGCCGGACAGGTCCGCGCCCGGGAGCTCGAACCCTTCGGCCGCTTCGGTCTCGTCCTCGTCCACAACGCCCGAGCTCTTGTCGGAGCGACGAGCCTGCAGCTCTTGGATCGAGTCCTCGCTGAGATCCTCTTCGCTCTTGCGGGGGGCGTCGTAGTCAGTTGCCATCTGTGGGGTCACACTCCGGAACGTCGTGGTCGAACATGGGGGTCGTTCGGTCCGGCGAAGGCCGTCGAACTGGCACTCCGTAGGACGCTTCGCGAGACGTCCTGACTGGTGTACGCGGTGTAATGCTCCGCCACCCGGAATTGTTCCCGGTGGCCCCCGGATTCTGCACCAAATACCGCGCGAGCGCACCCTCAGGGTGGGGTGTTCCTCGTCACCCCCGTGGAGGCCCGGGGATCAGGCCCCCGAATCGGCTCCTGCCGACTCGAGGATCGCGACCAGCGCCTCGACCGCGGCGGGCGGTCCCGCGACCGTCATGTCCGTCCCTGCCGGGCGCCCCCGCAGGCCGGTCACGAGCGCCCCGGCCTCTTGGGCCACGAGCGCCCCTGCTGCGAGGTCCCACGGGTTGAGGCCGCGCTCGTAGTACAGGTCGAGGCTCCCGGTCGCGACCAGGCACAGGTCGATCGCCGCGGACCCCAGCCGGCGGATGTCACGGACCTGCGGCAGGACCGTCGTCAGGACCTCGGCCTGATGACGGCGCCGCTCGGCGTCGTACCCGAACCCGGTGCCGACCAGCGAGGTCGCGAGCGGGCCCGCGGGGTTGACGTGCACGGGCTCGCCGTCGAGCGTCGCGCCCGCGCCGAGCCCCGCGGTCCAGGTACGGCCGTCGACGATCGAGTGCACGGCGCCTGCGAGCACGGTCCACTGCGCGGGGTCCGCGGGGCCCGCGACGACCGCGACCGAGATCGCGTACGAGGCCACCGAGTAGAGGTAGTTGACGGTGCCGTCGATCGGGTCGATGACCCAGGTGAGACCGGACGTCCCCTCGGAGGCCCCCTCCTCCTCTCCGAGGATCGCGTCGTCGGGTCGCTCGCGCGCGATGATCCGGCGCAGCAGGGCCTCCGACTCGGCGTCCATGGCCGTCACGACGTCGACCGCGCTCGACTTGGTCGAGGCCACCTCCACGTGCTCGGGCCGGCCGTCGCGCACGAGCGCTCCCGCCTCCCTGGCCATGCTCTCGGCGAGCGCGCGCAGTGCGGCGATCGTGACGTCGTCGGGCAGGCGGGGGTCATCGATGAAGGAGGTCACGGCTCACATCCTGCCCGACCCCGCACCCCCGCGACGACCGGACCACGGCCCCGGGACGGTCCACCCCAGCCGGAGCGAGACGAGCCGGAAGCCGAACACCAGGGCGATCGTCGCGAGCTGGCTCCACAGCGTGAGCCAGCCCTCGTGCCACAGCACGGCCGTGATCGAGGCACCGACGATCGCGGGGACCGCGTAGAGCTGGCGGTCCTGGAGGATGAGCGGGGCCTCGCTGCTCAGCAGGTCGCGCAGGATCCCGCCCCCGATCCCCGTGAGCGTGCCCACGATGACCGCGGCCATCATGCCGACGCCGTAGTCCAGGCCCTTGGTCGTCCCGATCACGACGAAGAGCGCGAGCGCTCCCGCGTCGAGCACGACGATGCCCCGGCGCATGCGTTCGAGGCGTGGGTGGAAGAAGTAGATGAACACTCCGGCCGCGAGCGCCGCGACCACGAGCTTCCAGCTCGAGATCCCCACGGGGGGCAGAGCGCCGATGAGCACGTCGCGCAGCATCCCGCCGCCGAGCCCGGTCGCCCAGGCCAGCACCAGGACCCCGAAGATGTCGAACGACTTGCGGATGGCGGCCAGCCCGCCGGACAGCGCGGCGCAGAACACCGCGCCCAGCTCGAGGACGTCGTCCAGGGGGAACTCGATCACGGGGAGAATCATCCCAGCAGACCTCACCGGGCGGCACACCGAGCCGCCTGCGCCGTCCCGGCGCGCCGGGATGGCACTCTCGGGAGTGCAGGCCCACCGGCGACGAGCCGGTCTGCGACGTCGTTGGAGGATTCATGAGTGAGCTAGAGCTGGTGAGGGTGCACGAGGACGGGGAGCATCTCGTCCTCGCCGGACCGGACGGTGCGCGGTTCACCCTGCCCATCGACGACGCGCTGCGCGGCGCCATGCGACGCGACCGCGCCCAGCTCGAACAGCTGCGTTCGCAGTCCCCCGACGTCCTGCCCGTGCGTGAGATCCAGGCACAGCTGCGCGCTGGGCTCAGCGCCCGCGAGGTGGCCGAGAAGGCCGGGATCCCGATCGAGCAGGTCCACCGCTTCGAGGGCCCCGTGCTCGCCGAGCAGGAGTACGTCGTGGCTCAGGTGCTCAAGAACCGCGCGGGTCACGACGAGGACTCCCCCACGTTGGGCGAGGTGGTCTCGGAGCGTCTCACGGCACGCGGGGTCGCCGAGGACGACGTCGAGTGGTCCGCGGCGCGCTCGCACGCGGGCCCGTGGACCGTCACCGCGCTCTTCCTCATCGGCGACCGTGCGCGCAGCGCCCGCTGGTCGTACGACCCCCAGAACCGCGCGTTGCACGCGCTCGAGGACGAGGCGCGCTGGTTGTCGGGCACGGACGTCGCCGAGGAGCCCGTCCGCGGCGTCCGCGGCGCGCTGTTCGACCACTCGGCCCGGGGCGGTCAGGCGTCCGCCGCACCGTCTGCGCCCTCCGCACCGTCCGCCTCGACGCCCGCGGACGCGGCAGACCCTGCGGACGCCGGCGACGGGCCCTCCCCGCTGCGCGAAGAGACGGACTCGACCTCGTCGATGCTCGACGACCTCAGCCAGCGCCGCGGCGTCCGTCAGCACCGCGACGAGCCGTCGGCGCCGTTCGAGGGGTTCGGGCCCCCGCAGACGTTCGACCTCGGTGAGCGCTCGGGGCGCCGGGACGAGGTGGACGCGGACCAGGAGCCGGCGGGGGCCAAGGTCTTCTCGCTGAGCAAGGTGAGCCGCAAGGAACAGCGTCCGGAGCCCGACGGCGGATCGCACGACGCGACGTCGTCGCACCGGGACACGGGTCACCCCGCGGGCACGGGCCATCGAGGGTCGCGCGAGACCGACGACGACCACGGCCCGACCGACCCGCACCCTGCGAGGGAGGGGGGCGCCGAGACGAGCACCACCCGACCGGGCGCGGCCTCGCACGGGGGGCGCGACGTCGTCGGGACGGTGCGCGACGAGCGCGACGGGCCCGACGCGACCGGTGAGCACGGCGAACGCCCCGCACCGCGCACGGGCGAGCCGCGACGCCCGCGCAAGACGCGGGCCAGCGTCCCGTCGTGGGACGAGATCGTGTTCGGCGCCAAGCCCGAGCACTGACCGGCTCTCCCCGCGCCACGGGCCCGGGCTCGACGCCGCCCCGGTGCTGCCCCTACCCCGCAGCCTCCGGCAGGTCGAGCGCGAGCCCGTCCCCGGTCGTCGAGCGCAACCGCGCGGAGACCGACGTCATGCGGCGCATGTGGTGCCGGCGGCACAGGACCTCGTACGCGACCTCGCTCGCGCTCTCCCCCGTGTTGCCGACCACGACCTGGGCTCCCTCGACGACCATCCAGCCGTCGATCGTGCGCGCGTTGTGCGTCGCGCGGGCCCCGCACCAGCACAGCGACTGCACCTGGAGCACCTCCACGCGGTCGGCGAGCTCGATGAGCCGCGCCGAGCCGGGGAAGAGCCGCGTGCGGAAGTCGGCCGTGATGCCGAACGCGTAGACGTCGATCTCGACCTCGTCGACCAGGCGGGCCAGCTGCTCGACCTGGGTCGTCGAGTAGAACTGGGCCTCGTCGCAGATCAGGTAGTCGACCGTGGTGCCGCGCATGCGCTCGGCGACCACGAAGGACCAGAAGTCGGTGTCGTCGCGGACCTCGTGCGCGGCGACCTCGAGACCCAGGCGCGACGACAGGCGGTCGGTCCCCGCGCGGTCGTTGCGCGAGAAGATCAGCCCGCAACGACCCCGGGCGGTGTGGTTGTGGTCGAGCTGGAGGGCGAGGGTGGACTTGCCGCAGTCCATCGTCCCGGAGAAGAAGACGAGCTCAGCCACGGTCGTGGACCTTTCGGTGCGGGGGAACGGGTCCCCGGAAGGTGGCGCCCGGGTGCTCGCGACGCCCGGGCGGAGGCGTGGTGCTCAGGTGGTCGTGACGAGCAGCGGGACCTGCATCTCGGTGCGTGTGAGCGAACCGTGGACGCCCACGAGCTGCATCGAGGCCGGCGTCTGGCTCCGTGAGTCCACGACCGTGGCCCTGCCCCGCATCGCGACCACGACGTCGCCGATCGTCGGCAGCACGTGCTCTGCGACGGGACCGAACCAGCCCGCTGCGACCGCGTCCTCGCGCAGCGCGACGAGGGCCGCGTCCCCGAGGACCTCGGACCAGCGACCGGCCACGGCCGACGCCTGGTCCGCGTGCGTGTAGACGTGCACGGCGCGCGGCTCGCCGCCCACGAGCGCGACCCCGCGGTCGAGCGCGGGCGTCCTGGCGACGTCCCAGCGCTGCGAGCGGTCGACGTCGACCATCCCGTGGTCGGCCGTGACGAGCAGCAGCGTGCCGTGGGGCAGCGCCCGGGCCAGGCGGCCGAGCTCGCGGTCGAGGTCCGAGAGCGCGTCGCCCCACTGCCGCGAGCGCCAGCCGTGATGGTGGCCCGCCTTGTCGACGTCTCCCCAGTACAGGTACACCAGCCCGGGGGCCGTGAGCTCCCAGGCGACCGTGTCGACGCGGTCCGCGATGGACTCGGCCGCGACGTAGCGCGCCCCGCGCAGGGCGGCCACGGTCATGCCCGAGCCCGCGAAGCGCGCGGGGCCCACCGACAGGACCTCGCGCCCCGTGGCCGCGACCTGCTCGAGGACGGGCGGCTCCTGCTGGAGCTCCTGGGGCGGGGCGGCGCCCTCCCACGAGACCATGTTCGCCAGGCGCCCCGTGGCGGCGTTGCGCTGGGTGTACCCCAGCATGCCCGTCCGCCCGGGCGAGGTGCCCGTGCCGAAGGTCCCGATCGCCGCGGCGGTCGTGCTGGGGAAGCTCGAGGTGAGCACGCGCGAGGACGGCAGGAGCGAGCGCAGGAACGGGGCGTGCCCCGCGCGCTCGGTGAGGTTGGCGTGGCCGAGCCCGTCGACCAATACGACGCACACCCTGTCCGCGGTGGGCAGCGCGAGGTCGGTGCGAGCCTGGGTCGAGCGGGTCCCCGTGGCGGTCGTCAGGTCGACCCCGAGCGCGCCCGCCGCCGCGGGCAGGACCGAGCTGAGCGCGAGGCCGTCGTAGCGGGGGGCGAGCAGGCCGTCGGGCAGGACCTCGGGCAGGACCGTCACCGGCTCGCCCGGCCTGCGTCGCGGCGGGCCGTGGCCGTCGAGAGCTCGCGCGCGAACGCGAGCGCGTTGCGGACGGCGTCACGCCCCTCGGCCTCGGCGCTCACACGCACCACGATGTCGTCGGGCGTGATCTGGCCCGTCAGGCCGTGGTCGGCCTCGCAGCCCGGGTCGGGGCACTGCGCGGGCTCGAGGTCCACGCGCGAGACCGCCCCCCAGCCGATCGCGAGCGTGACCTCGATGGGGGGCGTGCCGCTGCGGTGCTTCTCCGGGTCGAGGACGACGTGCGTGAGCGAGACCGAGCGCAGCTCGGTGATCGGCACGGACTCGGTGGTCGCCGCTGCAGAGGCCGAGGGGTTCTCGCTGTCCGCGGGGTGGTCGTCGACGTGGGCCGTGATGAGGCGCGTCGGGGTCAGGACCAGGACGGTCAGGTGGCGACGGACCTCGGTGTCGAACGTCGTCTCGACGTACACCAGGTGGGACACGAGTTCCTCGCCGGCGATCGCGACGTCGAGGACGTCCTGGACCAGCTCGGGGTAGTAGCCCGCGCGGCGCAGCTGGGAGGTCAGGTCGGTCCGGGAGGCAGATTCAGCAGATGGCACCCGGGCATTCTCCCACCGCTCGACACGGCGGGGCCAGTCCGCCCCGGGCTGTGGGCGCCCGGGCCCCGCGGCGGCCTGTGGACGCCTCAGCCCGGCAGGGCCCTGCGCAGGGTGTCGGCGCGCTGGGCGCCCGCGACCTGGACCCGGGCACCCAGCACCGCGGCGCCGTGCTCGGCGACCACGACCGGGTAGATCTCGACGCTGCGCAGCTCGGGCAGCTCGTCCGCCATGAGGGACACGCGCGCGATCAGGTCCTCGAGGGCAGCGGTGTCCGCGACGGGCGCGCCCATGTACCCGAACAGGCGGGGCGCGGCGCGGATCGAGCGGACCATGGTCGCGACGTCGACGTCCGTGAGAGGTGGCACGCCGTAGCTCACGTCGCCCAGGAGGTCGACCGCGTCGCCCGCGAGCCCGAACGAGACGACCGGACCGAAGAGCTGGTCCTCGGTCGAGCGCACGACGCACGCCACGCCGGCGTCGCTCATGCGCTGGACCTCGAAGGGCGCGGGGCCGCCCTGCTCCCCGTGCCCGTCCGTGCCGGCTCCCGGGCCGAGCACCCCCGGCAGCACGGCCGCGAGCGTCTCGCGCATCTGCTCGACGTCGTCGCGCAGCTCGTCCTCGTCGCCGATGTCGAGGCGCACGCCCCCCAGGTCCGCACGGTGCCGCAGCGACTCGGCGGTGCTCTTGAGGGCCACGGGCCAACCGATCTCGTGGGCTGCCGCGACGGCCTCGTCGGCCGTGCGGACGCGGCGCGAGGGCCACAGCTCGATCCCGTAGGCCGCGAGCAGGCGCCCGACGTCCTGGGGGTCGAGGTCCACCACGGTGTCCCCGACGAGCGCCCCTTCGACCAGGGCACGCGCCCCGTCGGAGTCGACGCCCGTCGGTCGCTCGACCGTGCCGTGGTCGGCCTCGCGCCAGCGGGCGTACCCGACCACGGCCCCGACCGCGGCGACCGCGTCCTCGGGCGTCGAGTAGGCGGGCACGTGCACGGGTGGTCCGTCGGGGTTCGTCGGGTCGGGGGCCGAGAGCTCCTCGGCGAGCCCGTGCATGCCCAGGACGCTCGCGACCGTGGTGCGCCCGCTCGCCGCGGCCGCGCGCGCGACGGCCCGCGAGAACGCCTCCCCGCGCGGGCGCACCGTGGGCACGTGCACCGCGACCACGACGTCGCACGCGTCGGGAGCGAAGATCGCTGCGACGGCGGCCTCGACCTCGTCGTCGTCGGCGTCCTCGGCCACGAAGCCCGACCGGTCCGAGACCACGAGCCCTGCCGACCCCACGGCCTCCGCGACGAGCGCGGTGAGCGCCGCCGAGGACGTGAGGAGCCCGATGCGCCGGCCGCTCGGCAGCGGCTGGTACGCCAGGAGCTGGGCGATGTCGACCAGGTGGTGGGTGTTCTCGGCGTGGATCACGCCCGACTGGCGCAGCATCTCGTCGAGCGTGCGGCGCGGGGCGCGCGTCGAGCGCACCGCGTGCCCGGGCGGCACGACCTGCCCCGAGCGCCCCGCGGTCACGACCACGACGGGCTTGACCGACGCGAGCCTGCGCGCGATGCGGGAGAACTTGCGGGGGTTGCCGATCGACTCGAGGTACAGGCACACGACCGAGGTCTCGGGGTCGTCCTGCCAGAACTGCATGAGGTCGTTGCCCGAGACGTCGGCCCGGTGCCCGGCCGACACGAACGACGAGACCCCGATCCCGCGGCGCAGGGCGGTCGCCAGGAGCGTGACCGCGGTGGGCGCCGACTGGCAGAAGATCCCGATGCTCCCGGCGGGCGGCAGCACCTCGGCCAGGCTCGCGTTGAGCCGGTGCTCGACGTGGGTCGTGAAGAGCCCGTACGTCGCGGGACCGACCACGCGCATCCCCGCCGCGTGCGCGGTGCGCAGCAGCTCGCGCCGCAGGGCCACGCCCTCGGGCCCGGTCTCGGCGTAGCCCGCCGAGAGCACGACGACGGCGCGCACGCCCAGGCGCTCGAGCTCGGCCGTGGCCGCGATCGCCTCGTGCGGGGGCAGCGCCAGGAGCGCGAGGTCCACGGGCCCGGGGACGTCCGCGAGTCGCGCGAAGAACCGGACGGCCGGACTCCCTGCCGCACCGTCGTCGTCGGTGCTGTCGGTGCTGTCGGTGCTGTCGACGCTGTCGGGCTCGACCCCTCGCTCCGCGGGCTCCGTGGGCTCCGCGGGCTCCGCGGGCTCCGCGGAAGGGTCGTCGAAGCCTGCGGGGGGAGCCACGCCCACGACGTCGAACGTGCCGTCACCCGGGTCCGTCAGCGCGTTGGCGAGCACGCGCTCGGCCATGAGACGGCTCGCGGTGCCGGGCTCCGCCGTCGGGCCCGGTCCGACGAGCAGGACGCGACGGGCCGTGAGCAGACCGTGCATCGAGCGCGCCTCGGCGCGGTGCTCACGGTCCGCCATGACCGCCCGCGAGCGCTCGGTCGGGTCGAGGTCGACGCTGACGGCGACGATCCCGTCGTCGACGTGCTGGCTCGTGGCGTACCCGGCCTCCTGGAAGACGGCGAGCATCTTGCCGTTCTGCGGCAGCACCTCGGCGCTGAACCTCCGCACCCCGCGCTCCCTCGCGGCGACCGCGAGGTGCTCGAGCAGCACCGAGCCCAGCCCGCGCCCCTGCTCGGCGTCGGCGATGTTGAACGCGACCTCGGCCTCGTGCGGCGTGACCTTGTCGAAGCGCGCGACGCCGATGATGTCCTCGCGCGACCCCTCCCCCACGCGCTTGACGGCGACCAGGGCCACGCGCTCGTCGTGGTCGACGACCGTGAAGCGCGCGAGGTCACGGTCCGAGAGCCGCTCGATGTTCGCGAAGAAGCGCAGGTAGGTCGAGCGCTCGGACTGCCCCATGTGGAAGCGCTGGAGGGCCGGGGCGTCGGACGGACGGATGGGGCGCACGTGCGTCGTGCTGCCGTCGCGCAGCACCACGTCTGCCTCCCACTCGACCGGGTACTCCCCCTGGCCGGCGTCGTGGGGCCCCGCGTCGGGCTCCGCCGGGACGTCGTGTCCGCTCACCCGCCCTAGGCTACGTGGGTAGCGGCACCGCTGGTCAGCGGCACGCCCGGTTCGCGGGAGAATGAGGCCCGGGTGTCGGTGCCCCGCAGTATCGTTCGCTGGTACTGCGGGGCACCGGCAACACGTCCCGACCGGGCCGCACCCGTGCCCGCGGTGCCCGCTGTGCCGCACCCGAGCCTTCGCCACGCGACGACCGCTGTCCCCGACCCACCGACCCGCAGGAGCCCGACGACCCATGGCGCGCAGACCGTCCGCCTCGAAAGCCCCGCTCGACCCGAGCGAGGTCCACGAGAAGATCATCGACATCGACGTCACGACGGAGATGGAGGGGTCCTTCCTCGAGTACGCGTACTCGGTCATCTACGCCCGTGCACTGCCGGACGCGCGCGACGGCCTCAAGCCCGTCCAGCGTCGCATCCTGTTCCAGATGTCCGACATGGGCCTGCGTCCGGACCGCGGCCACGTCAAGTCGGCGCGCGTCGTCGGCGAGGTCATGGGCAAGCTCCACCCGCACGGCGACACCGCGATCTACGACGCGCTGGTCCGTCTGGCCCAGCCCTTCTCGCTGCGCCTGCCCCTCGTCGACGGGCACGGGAACTTCGGGTCGCTCGACGACGGCCCCGCGGCCCCCCGGTACACCGAGGCCCGCCTCGCGACCTCGGCCATGGCCATGACCGTCGGGCTCGACGAGGACGTCGTCGACTTCATCCCGAACTACGACAACAAGCTGACCCAGCCCGAGGTCCTGCCCTCGGCCATCCCGAACCTCCTGGTCAACGGAGCCGCGGGCATCGCCGTCGGCATGGCGACCAACATGGCGCCCCACAACCTGGTGGAGGTCGTCGCCGCGGCCCAGCACCTCATCAAGCACCCCACCGCGGACCTCGAGGCGCTCATGCGCTTCATCCCCGGTCCGGACCTGCCCGGGGGCGGCAAGATCGTCGGCCTCGACGGCATCCGCGACGCCTACCGCACGGGCCGCGGCTCGTTCCGCACGCGGGCCACGGCGCGCATCGAGAACATCACGGCCAAGCGCAAGGGCATCGTCTTCACCGAGCTCCCCTACCTCGTGGGGCCGGAGAAGGTCATCGAGAAGATCGCCGAGGGCGTGAAGTCGAAGAAGCTCGTGGGCATCACCAACGCGACCGACCTGACCGACCGCGCGCACGGACTGCGCCTGGTCGTGGAGATCAAGACGGGCTTCAACCCCGAGGCCGTGCTCGAGCAGCTCTACAAGGTCACGCCGCTCGAGGACTCGTTCGGCATCAACAACGTCGCGCTCGTCGAGGGCCAGCCCCGCACGCTGGGCCTGCGCGAGCTGCTCCAGGTCTGGGTCGACCACCGGATCGACGTCGTGCGGCGTCGCAGCGCGTACCGGCTCGCCAAGCGCAAGGAACGGCTGCACCTGGTCGAGGGCCTGCTGCTCGCGATCGTCGACATCGACGAGGTCATCCAGGTCATCCGCACGAGCGACGACGCGGACACGGCCCGGACCCGCCTGCGCGAGGTCTTCGACCTCTCCGAGCCCCAGGCCGAGTACATCCTCGAGCTGCGGCTGCGCCGTCTGACCAAGTTCTCCCGCCTCGAGCTCGAGAAGGAGCAGGAGGCCCTGCGCCTCGAGATCGCCCAGCTCGAGGAGATCCTCGGCGACGACGCCAAGCTGCGCGCGGTCGTCTCGGCGGAGATGAAGGAGGTCGCCAAGACCTACGGCACGCCCCGCCGCACCATCCTGCTCGAGTCGGCGGGTGCCTCGCCCACCTCGGCCCAGGGCGTGCTCGGGACCATCTCGGCCGTGCCGCTCGAGGTCGAGGACACCCCCTGCTGGGCACTCATGTCCGCGACGGGGCTCCTGGCCCGCACGAGCGACGCGACCGAGCCCGGCACGGGCGGGCGCCGCCACTCGCACGACGCGCTGCGCGGCACCGTGCTCGCGAGCGTGCGCAGCGACGTCGGTCTCGTCACGAGCCGCGGACGGATCGTGCGTCTCTCCGTGCTGGACCTGCCGACCCTGCCCCCGACCGACGGTGCCCCGAGCCTGTCCGGCGGCGTCCCGCTGAGCGAGATCGTGAGCCTCGAGCCGGGCGAGGAGCCGTTGACGATCGTCTCGCTCGACCCCGACGCGCCCACCCTGGCGCTCGGTACCGCAGGCGGCGTGGTCAAGCGCGTCATCGCAGGCGACGTGCCGACCAACCGCGACGCATGGGAGGTCATCTCCCTCAAGGAGGGCGACAGCGTGGTCGGAGCGGCACCGGTCACCGACCAGGACGAGCTCGTGTTCGTCAGCTCCGACGCGAACCTGCTGCACTTCGACGCGTCGGCCGTGCGCCCCCAGGGGCGCAGCGCGGCCGGCATGGCGGGCATCAAGCTCGGCCCGGACCAGCGCGTCACGTTCTTCGGGGTCGTCGAGGCCGACAGCCGCGACCTCATGACCGTCGTGACCATCGCCGGGTCGTCCGACGCCCTGCCGGGCACGCAGGCGGGCGCCGGGAAGGTCACGCCGTACGAGCTGTACCCGGGCAAGGGACGCGCGACGGGCGGCGTCCGCGCCCAGCGCTTCCTCAAGGGCGAGGACTCGCTCATCTTCGCGTGGGTCGGCCGCGGCCCCGGCCGGGCCGTCGGGTCCGCCGGGCAGCCGGTCGACCTCCCACCGGTCGACCAGCGACGCGACGGCTCGGGCGCCCCGCTCGACGTCCCGATCACCGCGATCGGCGTCGGCTGAGCACAGCACGACCTCGCCGCGTCGTGCGGCGAACGGCCGAGGGGCCGACCGGTGTCTCCGGTCGGCCCCTCGGCCGTCTCGTGCGGCGTGCACGGCGCACAGGGCACGCCGACTAGGACTCCCCGGCCTCGCCCGCGTCGCGACGCAGGATCCCGACCGTGAGCAGCGCCTGGCCCGCGAGGTAGGTGAGCATGACCCAGAACCCCGACGACAGCGGCCCCGGGACCTCGAAGCCCGGGACGAACGCCCCGAGCGCGATGAGCGCGTCGGAGACCAGGAAGATCGCCCCGCCGATGCCCGCGACCCGGTGCACGCCGGTCGACAGCACCGCCATGAGCGTCAGGCACAGGCCGTAGACCATGACCGGGACCAGCAGCGCGCCCGCGTGCGGGGCGCACAGGACCACGAGCGCCACGAGGGCGAGCGCGTAGGGCACGAGCAGGACCGGGCGGCGCAGCACGCTCGACCCGCGCGACGGCCAGAAGGCCGCGACGTACGCGAGCTGCGCGAGCAGGAAGAACCCGACCATGGTCAGGAACGAGGCGTCGCCGCTCGACAGGTCGGGCGCGGAGTCACCGAGCCAGGAGAACCCGAGCGCGACGAGCGTCCACCGCACGAGCCGGGACCGCCCGCGCGGCACTGCGGCCGGTGCAGCGGCCGCGCCGCGGGGCGATCCCGTCGCGGTCCAGACGACGAGCGCCAGGAGCGGCATGACGAACCACTGGGTCATGTTCGCGACCTGCTCCGCTCCGGCCAGGTGGGCGACCAGGTGCACCACGGAGAGCAGCAGGAAGGCACCGGCCGCGAGCGCCGCCAGGGGGCGGCGCCGCAGCACGGCCATGATCGGGACCGCTCGGTGCGAGGTGGGTGCGTGCGAGACGCGAGGAGTCGAGGAGACCACGTCGTTCCCTTTCCAGGAGGGGCGACCCGGGTCACGGGCGCCCTGGCGCGCGGCACCGTTGCCGCGCTGACCTGGGGACACGGTAGGGCCTCAGAGCTCGATCGAGTACATCCGGGAGCCGTCCTTCTTCTCGTAGCCGAGGCTCGAGTAGAGCCCGTGGGCGCCGGACGGGTTCTCGGTGTCGACGTCGAGCTCGGCGTACTCGACCCCGCCCGCCTGGTACGCGGCCATGCCCGCGCTGAGCAGCGCGAGCGCGATCCTGCGCCCGCGGTACTCCCGACGCACCCCGAGGGTCTCGGTGTAGCCGCTCGAGTACCCCGCGACGGGCCAGTCCTGCTCGTACCGGCCGGACAGGAGGTAGCCGGCCACGACGGGACCGCCGGCCGTGCTGAGGGCGGGAGCCGCGCCGTCGGGCGTCTCGCTCACCGACTCCGAACCGTCGACTGCACCGGGAGCAGGGGCGACGTCGTCGACGACGAGCACGCTCCACTCGGGGGCGAACATGCTGCGCCCGTGCACCCACGACTCGGGCGTCGCGGGCTCGCTGCCCCAGTGGTCGCGGAACGCGTCGTTGTGGGCCAGGCGCGTGGCCTCGTCGAGCTCGGGAGACCATGGCACGACGCGCAGGCCGTCGCCCAGCGCGACCTCCGGGACGGGCAGCGACAGGTCGCGGCGCAGGGTCGAGTAGTAGCGGTTCGCGGTGTATCCCGCGGCCTCGAACAGGCGGCACTCGGACGCGTCGTCGTCCTGGACGTAGCCCGCGATGCGCGCGGGCAGCTCCTTGCCCGACGCCGCGAGGAGCTGCCGCGCCCGCCCCGTCGACCAGGCCAGGACCTGACGACCGACACCGCGTCCCCGCCACCGCGGGTGGACCGCACCCTGGACGAACGCGCGGACGACGCTCGCGTCCCCGGGACGGGTGTCGACCGACGCGTAGGCGCGCGGCTCGCCGTCGGCGTCCAGGCCCACCAGGGTGTCGCGCGCGAGGTCGCGCCACTCCCCCTCGAACATCTCCTCGGTCTCCTCGAGCGAGGTGCGGAACGGGTGCTGGTCGTGCTCCTCGACGGCCGCGGTGAGCCCGAACAGGGCCGGGGCGTCCACGAGCGTCAGCGAGCGCCAGACGAGGCCGTCGACCTCGGGGAGCGGCAGGTGGGCCGGTGCGGCCACGCGCTCGGCGATCGGGGCCAAGGTGGGCGGAGCGGGCGGGGCGGGCGGTTCGGTGCTCATGCGCACCACGCTAGGTCGCGAGGTGCCGCGCAGCATCCTGTTTTCCGGACGCCCGGGTCCCCGCACGCGGCCCGGCGTTACAGTTCGCCTCATGCCCCACGACGTCGCCAACGCCAGATCCGCCGCCTTCGCCGAGGCCCTGCGCACCCGCGTGGTCGTCGCCGACGGCGCCATGGGGACCATGATCCAGGAGCAGGACCCGAGCCTCGAGGACTACCAGCAGCTCGAGGGCTGCAACGAGATCCTCAACGTCTCGCGCCCCGACATCATCGCCGCCGTCCACGACGCCTACCTCGAGGTCGGCGTCGACTGCGTCGAGACCAACACGTTCGGCGCCAACTGGTCCAACCTGTCGGACTACGACATCGAGGACCGCATCCGCGAGCTCGCCGCGGCCGGGGCACGCATCGCGCGCGAGCGCGCGGACGCGTTCTCGACCCCCGAGCATCCGCGCTGGGTGCTGGGCTCGATGGGCCCCGGGACCAAGCTGCCGAGCCTGGGGCACACGACGTACGCGAACCTGCGCGACACGTTCGCCGAGCAGGCCGCGGGCCTGCTCCAGGGCGGGGTCGACGCGATCCTCGTCGAGACGAGCCAGGACCTGCTCCAGGCCAAGGCCGCGGTCAACGGCTCGCGCGCCGCGATGGCTGCGGAGGGGCGGTCGGTGCCGGTCATCGTGCAGGTCACGGTCGAGACCACGGGCACCATGCTCATGGGCTCAGAGATCGGCGCGGCGCTGACCACGCTCCAGTCGCTCGGCGTGGACGCGATCGGCCTGAACTGCGCCACGGGGCCCGCCGAGATGAGCGAGCACCTGCGCCACCTGTCCAAGCACGCCGAGATCCCCGTGACGTGCATGCCCAACGCGGGCCTGCCCGTGCTGGGCAAGAACGGCGCCTCCTACCCGCTCACGCCGAGCGAGCTCGCGGCCGCGCACGCCCAGTTCGTCACCGAGTTCGGCCTGGGCCTCGTGGGCGGGTGCTGCGGCACCACGCCCGAGCACCTGCGCCAGGTCGTCGAGGCCGTCCGCGCCCGACCCGTGACCCCGCGGGACCCTGCCCGCGAGATCGGTGTCGCGAGCCTGTACTCGCACGTCGACTTCGACCAGGACGCCTCGTTCCTCGCGATCGGCGAGCGGACCAACGCCAACGGGTCCAAGGCGTTCCGCGAGGCCATGCTCGCCGAGAACTGGGACGAGTGCGTCGCGATCGCGCGCGCCCAGACGCGCGACGGCGCGCACCTGCTGGACGTGTGCATCGACTACGTGGGGCGCGACGGCGTCGCGGACGCCCGCGCGGTCGTCTCGCGGCTCGCGAGCGCCTCGACGCTGCCGCTCGTGATCGACTCGACCGAGCCGCCCGTGATCCAGGCGGGCCTCGAGCTCATCGGCGGGCGCGCGGTCGTGAACTCGGTGAACTTCGAGGACGGCGACGGCCCGACCTCGCGCTACGCGCGGATCATGCCGCTCGTCAAGGAGCACGGCGCCGCGGTCATCGCACTGACGATCGACGAGGACGGCCAGGCCCGCACGGCCGACGCGAAGGTGGCCATCGCGAGCCGCCTGATCGACGACCTCGTGGGCACCTGGGGCATGCGCATCGAGGACATCGTCGTCGACACCCTGACGTTCCCCATCGCGACCGGGCAGGAGGAGACGCGCCGCGACGCGATCGAGACCATCGAGGCCATCCGCGCGCTCAAGGCCGCCTACCCGGGCGTGCACACCACGCTCGGTGTCTCCAACGTGTCGTTCGGGCTCAACCCCGCCGCGCGCGTCGTCCTCAACTCGGTGTTCCTGCACGAGGCCGTCGAGGCCGGGCTCGACTCCGCGATCGTGCACGCGGCCAAGATCCTGCCGCTCGCGAAGATCCCCGACGAGCAGCGCCAGGCCGCGCTCGACCTCGTGTGGGACCGCCGCGAGTTCGACGCCGAGGGGAACATGACGGTCGACCCCCTGGCCCGGCTGCTCGACCTGTTCGCCGGCGTCGACTCGGCGTCGCTCAAGGACGCCCGCGCGGCCGAGATGGCGGCCCTGCCACTGGGCGAGCGCCTCGAGCGGCGCATCGTCGACGGCGAGCTCAAGGGGCTCGACACCGACCTGCAGGCTGCGCTCGACGAGGGCTGGAAGGCCCTCGACATCGTCAACGACCACCTGCTCGAGGGCATGAAGGTCGTGGGCGAGCTGTTCGGCAAGGGCGAGATGCAGCTCCCGTTCGTGCTGCAGTCGGCCGAGGCCATGAAGACCGCCGTGGCCTACCTCGAGCCGCACATGGAGAAGTCCGAGGACGCGAGCGGGCGATCCAAGGGCACCATCGTGATCGGCACCGTGCGTGGCGACGTGCACGACATCGGCAAGAACCTGGTCGACATCATCCTGACCAACAACGGCTACACCGTGGTCAACATCGGCATCAAGCAGCCCATCGCCGCGATGATCGAGGCCGCCGAGGCCCACGATGCCGACGTGATCGGCATGAGCGGGCTGCTCGTGAAGTCGACCGTCGTCATGAAGGAGAACCTCGAGGAGCTCAACGCCCGCGGGTACGCGCAGCGCTGGCCCGTCCTGCTGGGCGGCGCTGCCCTGACGCGCACGTACGTCGAGGACGACCTGGCCGACGTCTACCAGGGCGAGGTCCGCTACGCGCGCGACGCGTTCGAGGGCCTGCGACTCATGGAACCGCTCGTCCGCGTGGCGCGGGGAGAGGCGCGCGACGCCGTCGGGCTGCCTCCTCTCAAGAAGCGCCGGCACGCGACCGTGACCGTGACGCAGACGCCCGAGGAGGACCTGCCCGCCCGCTCGGACGTCGCGGCCGACAACCTGGTCCCCGACCCGCCCTTCTGGGGCACGCGCATCGTCAAGGGCATCCAGCTCGCCGACTACGCGGCGTTCCTGGACGAGCGCGCGACGTTCATGGGCCAGTGGGGGCTCAAGCCGGGGCGCTCCGACGACGGAGCCTCCTACGAGGAGCTCGTCGAGACCGAGGGGCGCCCGCGCCTCAACGCGTGGCTCGAGCAGGTCCGCACCGACGGGATCGTCGACCCGTCGGTGATCTACGGGTACTTCCCGGTGTGGTCGGAGGGCAACGACGTGGTCGTCGGGCACCACGACGGGCCCGACGGCGGCTCGGGCGGTCCCGTGGGGACCGAGCGGCTGCGCTTCACGTTCCCCCGGCAACGGCGCGACCGTCACCTGTGCCTCGCGGACTTCGTCAAGCCCCGCTCGTGGGTCGAGGAGACCGGACGCTACGACGTCCTGCCCGTCCAGCTCGTGACCATGGGCGACACCGTCGACGTGCACACGGCCAAGCTCTTCGCCGCGAACAAGTACCGCGAGTACATGGAGCTGCACGGCCTGTCCGTGCAGCTCACCGAGGCGCTCGCCGAGATGTGGCACTCGCGCGTGCGCTCCGAGCTCGGGTTCGCGGACGAGGAGCCCTCGGACGTCCAAGGGATGTTCGACCTCAAGTACCGCGGGGCGAGGTTCTCGCTGGGATACCCCGCGTGCCCCGACATGGAGGACCGGCGCAAGGTCGTCGAGCTGCTGCGGCCCGAGCGGGCGGGTGTGGTGCTCTCGGACGAGCTGCAGCTGCACCCGGAGCAGTCGACGGACGCGTTCGTGTTCCACCACGCAGAGGCGAAGTACTTCAGCGTGTGATCCCCACGTGAGTCACGAGCATGGTGCTGGGCGGGGAGCTGTGCCAGACTGAACCGGACAGAGTTGTCCGGTTGGAGGAGGCTAACGGTGCGCAGTTTCGATCACACCTACGACGTCGTCGTCGTCGGCACAGGAGGTGCGGGGCTCACGACCGCGCTGGGCGCCGTCGATGAAGGGCTCAGCGTCCTGCTGCTGGAGAGCACCGACAGGTGGGGCGGCAACACCGCGATGTCGGGCGGCGGCATGTGGCTTCCGAACAACCCGCTCATGCAGCGCGCCAGTGCCGGCGATTCGCGCGAGGAGGCGCTCGAGTACATGGAGGCCACGATCGGCGACGTCGGTCGTGCCACGGCGCGCGAGCGCAAGGAGGCGTACGTCGACGGCGTCGACGACTTCGTCCTCACGGCCGAGAAGCACGGCGTCGTCTTCGCCCGCGCCACCGACTACCCGGACTACTACCCAGAGCTGCCGGGCGGCAAGATCGGCCGGGCGATCGAGCCCAAGCCGTTCGACGTACGGAAGATCGGCGACCTGGCGAAGTCGCTGCGCATCCTCATGCCGTTGCCGATGATGACAGACGACGTGTGGCAGATCGTGCGCGCCTGGTCGACCCTCGACGGCTTCGGGCGTGGCGCTCGAGTCGTCTTCCGGGTGCTCGGGGGCGTCGTCACCGGCAAGAAGCTCACCGGCATCGGCGCGGGCCTCACGGCACGGCTCGGGCATGCCGTGCTCGTCGGGGGCAAGGCGCCCCTGTGGCTGGAGTCACCTCTGGAGGAGCTGATCCTCGAGGGCGACCGCGTCGTCGGCGTCCAGGTCCGCAAGGACGGCAGGGCAGTGACGATCGGCGCGAACCGCGGGGTCATGCTCGCGGCCGGGGGCTTCGACCAGAACAAGGCCAAGCGCCTGGAGCTCCAGGGCATCGAGGGCTCACCGTCGGGCAGCCCAGGTGCCCTCGGCGTTCCGATCGACCTCGCGCAACAGGCCGGTGCCGCCGTCGAGCTGATGGAGGACGCCTGGTGGGGTGCGTCGATCGCAGGCCCGGAGGGATCCGGTCCGTCCTTCCTGGTCGGTGAGCGGTCGCTGCCCTACTCGCTCATCGTCGACGCCCGAGGAGCCCGGTTCGCCAACGAGGCCGAGTCCTACGTAGATCTCGGCCATCACATGCTCGAGCACGACAAGGAGGGCGACTACCGGTTCATCCTCGACGCCCGCCACCGCCACCGCTACCTGCGCTCCTTCGCGCTGGACCCGAGGCTCACCAAGGCGATGAGGTCCGAGGGAATCGAGGTGAAGGCGGACACCCTCGAGGAGCTCGCCGAGAAGCTCGACCTCGACAAGGCGACCTTCCGGGCCACGGTGGAGCGACTCAACGGGTTCGCTCGCACCGGTCGCGACCAGGACTTCGGCAAGGGCGACTCGGCCTACGACCGCTACTACGGTGACCCGACCGTGCGACCGAACCCGTGCCTGGGGACCATCGAGAAGGGCCCCTTCGTCGCCTACAAGATCGTCATCGGCGACCTCGGCACCAAGGGCGGAGTGGTGACCGACGCCGACTCCCGCGCACTGCGTCACGACGGCTCCGTGATCGAGGGCCTGTACTCCGCCGGCAACAACTCCGCCTCCGTGATGGGACACACCTATCCGGGTCCGGGGTCGACGATCGGTCCGGCTGCCGTGTTCGGTCTGCGCGCCGCCCGCCACATGGCCCGCACGAGAGGATGACACAGGTCTAGGCTCCCCAGCATGCCCACTACCGACACGCCGCCCGGCCGAGCCGCGAACCTCGGCCCGGCCGCGGCGGCGCGCAATCGCACCGCACTCCTCACGGCGGCTCGAGCGGTCTTCGCCGAGAGCGGGATCGACGCCCCGCTCGCGGCGATCGCCAAGCGGGCCGGCGTCGGGCAAGGCAGCCTCTACCGGCACTTTCCCGACCGGGTCGCCCTCGCCGTGGCCGTCTTCGAGGACAACGTGGCCGAGCTCGAGCTGCTGGCTGCCGACCCGCGCTCGACGCTCCGGGACCTGCTCACGAAGATCACGCAGCAGATCGTGGACTCGACCGCGTTCGTCGACCTCGTCCGCGCCGCGAACACCGACGACCGCGTCGCCTCGCTCGCAGCCCGCGTCGAGGCCGTCATCGACGCGCGGGTCCGGAACGGCCAGGCGGACGGAACTGTCCCGGGAGATCGCACAGCATCGGACCTGATGCTCTCGGTGACGATGGTCTCCGCAGCCGTCTCGGCCGACGCGCCCGTGGCCACGCTCCGACTCCTCGCACTGCGCGCCTGGCGGCTGCTCGGGGTGGACCTGACCGCGCGTTGACCCCGCCGACGCCCCCGCGACAGCTCGCCAGCCGCGTCGCAGCTCCAGGGTCACGAGGACGGCCACATGTCGAACGGCTCGCCGCGGACGATGAGTTCCACCCCGCTGCCCGGTCTACACCATGCCCCTGCCACCGACCCACCGGAGCACATCATGGGATCGATCGAGATCGAGCTGTTCACGACCCTGGACCTCGTCGGGCAGGCGCCCGGCGGGCCCGACGAGGACCCGATCGGGTTCCCGTTCGGCGGCTGGCAGGCTCCCCTGCTGGACGACGTCGCCGGTGAGCAGGTCGCTGCCGCGTACGAGGGCACCGACGCCCTCCTGCTCGGGCGCCGCACCTACGACATCTTCGCCGCGTTCTGGCCCCACCAGGAGGGTGGCCAGGACGACGACTTCGCCGCGCTGTTCAACCGCATCCCCAAGTACGTCGCTTCGCGCGGCACACCCGACCTCTCCTGGGCCGGGTCCACGCAGCTCGGCCCCGACCTCGCCGCCGCGGTGCGTGAGGTCCGCGACCGGCACGAGCACGTCAAGGTCGTCGGCAGCCTCGGCCTGGTGCAGACGCTGCTGCGCGAGAAGCTGTTCGACCGCCTCGACCTCTGGATCCACCCGATCGTCCTCGGCGTCGGGAAGCAGGTGTTCGACGGCGGCGCCGTCCCCACCAACCTGACTCTGCTCGAGCCGCCCGCGGCGAGCCCTGCAGGCACGGTCATGCTGCGTTACGGTCTTGCCGACGGCACGCCCGCGACGGGCGACATGGCCGCCGCCGACCGCGGCGTCGGCGCCGCCGACCAGAACCACTGAGACGGGACGACGCATGGCGATCCAGCGGCTGGACAACATCGGCATCGTCGTCGCCGACCTCGACGCGGCGGTCGCGTTCTTCGTCGAGCTCGGGATGGAGCTCGAGGGCAGGGCGCCCATCGAGGGTGCCTGGGCGGGGAGCGTCGTCGGGCTCGACGGGATGCGGTCCGAGATCGCGATGCTGCGCGTGCCCGACGGGCCCGGACGGCTCGAGCTGTCCGCCTACCGCTCGCCCGACGCGGTCGACATCGGCCTGGGTGCGGCGCCGTCGAACACCCTGGGCCTGCACCGCGTGATGTTCGCGGTCGACGACATCGACGACACCGTCGCCCGGCTCGGCACGCACGGCGCCACGCTCGTCGGCGAGATCGTCCGGTACGAGGACGCCTACCGGCTCTGCTACCTCCGCGGGCCGGAGGGGATCATCGTCGCCCTGGCCGAGGAGCTGGGCTGACGAGGGCTCGGCCCCGGAGACCGCGAGGTAGAACGTCCTGCGCGAGGTAGTACCCACCGGGTTCTATCTCGCGCAGGACGTTCTACCTCGGCGAAAGACGAAGCGACCTCACGCCGCCTGCGGCACCGCCACGACTCCCCGCGAGCGCTCGAGCCGCTCCACGAGCAGCGTGCCCGCGGCCACGACCGGCAGGAGCACGAGGTTCCCGACCAGCATGGTCCGCAGGAACGGCAGCCCCGCGACGTAGCTCGCCACGAGCCCGTCGAGCCCGGCGGGGTACCAGACCCCGCGCCCCTGGAACCAGACGCCGAAGTTGGTCCAGAAGAAGAACCACAGCGACCCGCCGAGGCCCAGCCCGGCGGCTGCACCCACACGCCCCCATCCCGACGTGCTGCGCGTCAGCAGTGCTGCAAGGCCCACGACGAGCCAGGCGCTCCACGTGAACAGCGCGATCGACGTGTTGCCCAGCACGAGGTCGGAGACCACTGCGATGACGAGCGGTGCCAGGAACGCGAGGCGGTGCCGGACGAGGACCGCGGCGACGAACGCCGCCGAGGTCACGAGCTCGAGGTTCGGCGGGGCGCCGATCTCCTCGCGCACGAGGCGGAACACGATCGCGATGGCGACGAACGCCACCGCGATCGCGGGCCGCCACCAGCGGGTCAGTAGGTCTCGAGCTTCCACGTGATCTCGTCTCCCGTCTCCGTCACGAGCGACCCGGCGCCGACCTGGGCCATCTCACCGTTCACGTACAGGGCCCAGAACTCCTTGGCGGAGTCCTGCGCCTCGCGGCCGTCGATCCCGGTGACGAACGCGTTCTCGCCCTCGCCCTGGACCACGGCGGTGGGGTCGGCCGCGACGAGCAGCTCGAGCGCCGTCTTCCCCGCGACGCCCTCGTAGGTGAGCTCGACGTCGTCCGCCGAGTCGTCAGCGGCGTCGCCGGACGCGTCGTCCGCCGGCTCGGACGAGGCGTCGTCGGCAGCGACCGTCGAGGAGGCCGTGGTGTCGGCCGCGGGCGTGTCCTCGCCCTGGGCGCAGCCGGCCAGGAGGCCGACCGCGAGCAGGAGGGACGTCAGGGCGGTCAGCGAGCGCGCCGGGGTGGCACGAAGAGTCTGGGGGTTCACACCTGGCAGTCTACGAACGCCCGCCCCGCAGCGAGGCGGGCGCCCAGCAGACGGGACGTCAGGCGTCGATGCGCGCCCTGTCCAGCCCTGCGGCCCCCGCGATGATGAAGTCCTTGCGCGGTGCGACGTCCGAGCCCATGAGGAGCTCGAACACGCGCTCTGCGGACTCGGCGTGCTCGGCCGTGACGCGACGCAGCGTGCGGTGGCGCGGGTCCATGGTGGTCTCCGCGAGCTGGTCGGCGTCCATCTCCCCGAGGCCCTTGTAGCGCTGGATGTCGTCCTTGTAGCGCTTGCCGGACCGGTCGAGCTTCTTGAGAACGTCCCGCAACTCGGCCTCGGAGTACGTGTAGATGTACTCGTTCTTGCGCGAGCCCGCGCCGATGACCTCGACGCGGTGCAGCGGCGGCACGGCCGCGTAGACGCGGCCCGCGTCCACGAGGGGCCGCATGTACCGGAAGAAGAGCGTGAGCAGCAGCGTACGGATGTGCGCGCCGTCCACGTCGGCGTCCGTCATGAGCACGACCTTGCCGTAGCGCGCGCCCTCGAGGTCGAACGAGCGCCCTGAGCCCGCGCCGATGACCTGGATGATCGCGGCGCACTCGGCGTTGCGGAGCATGTCCGTGACCGAGGCCTTCTGGACGTTGAGGATCTTCCCGCGGATGGGCAGGAGCGCCTGGAAGTCGGAGCTGCGGGCGAGCTTGGCCGTGCCGAGGGCCGAGTCGCCCTCGACGATGAAGAGCTCGCTGCGCTCGACGTCGTCGCTGCGGCAGTCCGCGAGCTTGGACGGCAGCGACGAGGTCTCGAGCGCGTTCTTGCGGCGCGAGATCTCCTTCTGCTTGCGCGCGGTGATGCGGGCGCGCATCTCGGCGACGACCTTGTCGAGCAGCAGCGAGGCCTGCGTCTTCTCGTCGCGCTTGGTCGAGGTCAGCATGGCGCCGAGCTGCTGCTCGACGACGCGCGCAACGATCGCGCGGACGGGAGCGGTGCCGAGCACCTCCTTGGTCTGCCCCTCGAACTGCGGCTCGGCGAGCCGGACCGTGAGCACGGCCGTGAGGCCAGCGAGGACGTCGTCCTTCTCGATGCGCTCCGAGGCGTCCTTGGTCGACACCTTGAGGCGGCGCGCGTTGGTCTCGACGCCCTTGCGCAGGATCTTGAGCAGCCCGGCCTCGAAGCCCGCGAGGTGCGAGCCGCCCTTGGGCGTCGAGATGATGTTGACGAAGGTCCGCAGCTCGGTGTCGTAGCCCGTGCCCCAGCGCAGCGCCACGTCGACCTCACAGTCGCGCGTGACCTCCTGCGGGGTCAGGTGGCCCCGCTCGTCGAGGACCGGGACGGTCTCCTTGAACGTGCCCGAACCCGTCAGGTGCCACGTCGCGGTGACGGCGGGGTCCGGGGCGAGGAAGTCGACGAAGTCGATCGTGCCGCCCGAGTGCTGGAAGCTCTCCTCGACCGGGCCGTCGGCGCCGGGCGTGCCCGGCAGCCCGCGCTCGTCGCGCAGCGTGATCTTGAGGCCCGGGACGAGGAAGGTCGTCTGACGCGCGCGGGTCACGAGCTCGTCGTAGGAGAAGACCGCGGTCTTGGGGAACACCTGGCGGTCCGCCCAGTAGCGCACGCGCGTCCCGGTCTTCCCGCGGGGCGCCTTGCCCACGACGGCCAGCTCGGAGCGCTCGACGAAGGGCGTGAACGTCGCGTCGGGGTCAGGTCCGGACGCCGGGTCGGCGAACACACCGGGCTCGCCGCGGTGGAACGTCATGCGGTACGTCTTGGAGCCGCGGTCCACCTCGACGTCGAGGCGCGAGGACAGAGCGTTGACGACCGAGGCGCCCACCCCGTGCAGGCCGCCCGAAGCCGTGTACGAGCCGCCGCCGAACTTTCCGCCCGCGTGCAGCTTGGTGAAGACGACCTCGACTCCGCTGAGCCCCGTCTTGGGCTCGATGTCCACGGGGATGCCGCGGCCGTTGTCCTTGACCGTCACCGAGGTGTCGGCGTGCAGCACGACCTCGATCGCGTCGCAGTTGCCCGCGAGAGCCTCGTCGACCGAGTTGTCGATGATCTCCCAGAGGCAGTGCATGAGACCGCGCGAGTCGGTGGACCCGATGTACATGCCGGGTCGCTTGCGGACGGCCTCGAGTCCTTCGAGGACGGAGAGGTGCCGTGCGGTGTAGCTGGACTCAGAGGTGGTCGTCACGAAGGGAAAGCCTAGACGCTGCCACCCACAGGTCCTCGCCGCCGGGCCGTGACGCGTCGCACTCGGTCGCGGCGTCCACCGTATTCCCGAGAAGCCGCGGCTACGCGGGTAGCGAACCCGGGCCATTTCGGTACGAGGAAAGGGTCCGGGGATGATTACATGGTCACGTGACTGCTACGACGACTGAACCGCTGACCGTGGCCGACCGTTGCGACCGTTGCGGCGCCCAGGCGTACGTGCGCGTGACCATGCCGAGTGGGGAGCTGCTCTTCTGCGCCCACCACGCCCGCGCGCACGCTGCCGCCTACGCAGACATCGCGACGCACGTCCAGGACGAGACCGACCGCCTGCTCGCGGAGCACGGCGCTCGCTGAGACCCCTCGCGTGCGCTCGACGCACGCAGGCACCCTGAACCCCGACCGGTGAGCACCACCGGCCGGGGTTCTTTCTGTCCGGACCCGGCGACCGACGTACGAGAGGCCCGCACCCCCCGAAGGGGTGCGGGCCTCTCGGCGCTGCTGGTCGGACCGGTCAGTCCAGGTAGTCGCGCAAGACCTGCGAGCGGCTCGGGTGACGCAGCTTCGACATGGTCTTGGACTCGATCTGACGGATGCGCTCACGCGTCACGCCGTAGACCTTGCCGATCTCGTCGAGCGTCTTGGGCTGCCCGTCGCTCAGGCCGAAGCGCATGGAGACGACGCCCGCCTCGCGCTCGGAGAGGGTGTCGAGAACCTGGTGGAGCTGCTCCTGGAGCAGCGTGAAGCTCACGGCGTCCGCGGGGACCACGGCCTCCGAGTCCTCGATGAGGTCACCGAACTCGCTGTCACCGTCCTCGCCGAGCGGCGTGTGCAGCGAGATGGGCTCGCGGCCGTACTTCTGGACCTCGACGACCTTCTCGGGGGTCATGTCGAGCTCCTTGGCGAGCTCCTCCGGGGTGGGCTCGCGGCCCAGGTCCTGGAGCATCTGGCGCTGCACGCGGGCCAGCTTGTTGATGACCTCGACCATGTGCACCGGGATACGGATGGTGCGGGCCTGGTCGGCCATGGCGCGCGTGATGGCCTGACGGATCCACCACGTCGCGTAGGTCGAGAACTTGTAGCCCTTGGTGTAGTCGAACTTCTCGACCGCACGGATCAGACCGAGGTTGCCCTCCTGGATCAGGTCCAGGAACAGCATGCCGCGGCCCGTGTAGCGCTTGGCGAGCGAGACGACCAGACGCAGGTTGGCCTCGAGCAGGTGGTTCTTGGCGCGACGACCGTCGCCCGAGATCCACTCGAGCTCACGGCGCAGCTTGGGCTCGAACGTGTCGCCCGAGCTCAGGCGCTCCTCGGCGAACAGGCCGGCCTCGATGCGCTTGGCGAGCTCGACCTCCTGCTCGGCGTTCAGCAGCGCGACCTTGCCGATCTGCTTGAGGTAGTCCTTGACCGGGTCCGCCGTGGCACCCGCGGTCACGACCTGCTGGGCCGGTGCGTCGTCGTCGTCCGCGTCGGAGTAGACGAAGCCTCGCGACTCGTCCGCCTCCTCGGCGGGCTTGGCGGCGGTCGCGGGGGTCTCCGCGTCGTCGTCGGTCTCGACGAGGTCCTCGACCACGACCTCGTCGGAGTCCTCGTCGTCCTTGGCGCCGCGCTTGCGGCGCGTGGTGGCGGCTGCCTTGGGGGCAGCTGTCTTGGCCGTCGTGGCACGCTTGCGCGCCGCGGGTGCCTTGGCGGCGGGCGCTGCGGCCTCGTCGGTCGCGGCGTCCGTGGACCCGGCCTCGGCAGCGGCGGTGGCTGCGGCGGTGCGCGTCGTCGTGACGGCACCTGCCCGCGGGGTCGCGGCCTTCTTGGTGGCGGGCTTGACGGCCCGCGACGTGGTGGTGGAGCGCGAGGAGGTGGCGGCGGCGACCTTGGTCGCGACGGGGATCTCGACCTCGACACCGGCACCGGCCAGTGCACGCAGCACGGCCTTCAGACGCTTGGGGTCGCCGATCGTCGCGCTCTCGCAGGCGTTGCGAAAGCTCTCGGCGTCGACCCGGCCGTTCTCACTGCCCTTGCGCAGCAGTTCCTGCAACGCGGGGTGTTCGAACTCGTGCGGGAGAGCGGGGTTCTGGGAAGAGGGCGCCACAAACCGACCTTTCGGCAATCACTGGAGGGGCGTGCCCGGGAGATCGGAGGACTCTCGGATCATGTGCGGACACCTATATTGTACCGGCCGAACCGTCGTCGGGCGCCGGTGAAGCGTGTTCCGACGCGGGTGAGTTGCCGCCTACAGGCCTGCACACGTCCACTCCGCTGCTGTCGTCCCCTGGTCAACGCGCCGGGACCGCGGAAGATTCCCCCGGACGATGGTCCTGGTCACACCCTCCGGCCCGCGCGCGTCGAGCGGCCGCGCGGGCGACACGACGCGGACCCTGCGAGCCCTCGTCAGGGTCGGTGCGGCTTGACCGCGAGCACCGGGCACGGGGCGTCCAGGAGGATGCGCTGGGCGTTGGACCCGAGGATGAGCTTGCCGACCGGGCTCCGTCGACGCAGACCGATCACGATCAGGCCGGCACCGTGGGTCTCCGCGGTCGACACCAGGTCCTCGGCGACCTCGCCCGTGCCGGTCACGACCTGGTGCGGGATCCCTGCCTCGTCGAGGGGCGCCGTGATCCGGGCGATGTCCGCGAGCCGCTCGTCGGCCTGCTCGGGGAGCGAGCGGCCGTCCTTGTCGCTCACGACGACCAGGAGCTCGCTCCGACGGCTGATCGCCTCGTCGACGGCGGTGCCGAGAGCCTCGCGACCCTCGGGGGTGGACAGGTAGCCGACGACGACCGTCATGGGAATCCTCCGTCATGGTCATGCCTGCCGGCATGCCTGCTGGCGCGCGCAGGACGGGGCTTCCCGGGCTGCGGACCGGGACCACCCCGGCAGGTGCGACGGTACCGGAACGCCCGCCGATCCTCACCTCGCGACGTCCGCCTCGGCGCGGGCCCAGCCCGGTGCGAGCCCCGCCTCGAGCGCGCTCCTGACGAGCAGCGCGAGCCGGTACGCGGGGTCTGCGCCGAGCGCCCTCTCGAGACGGTCCGCGGCCAGCCCGCCGTCTCCCTCCCACCAGGCCAGGAGCGCAAGGAGCGTGAGGGCGGGCGCCTGCCTGCCCTGGCGGCCGGCGCCCACGACTTCTTCGAGGACCGTGCGCGCGCTCCGCACGAGGTCCGGGTCGGGCGGCAGCCCGACCGCGGGGTCGACCATCGCCGCGATGACCGAGGCGGTCCCCGCCTCGACCCGCGGTCCCGGGACGGCGGTCGCGGTGAGGCGGGCGACGTCCTCCGTGCCCGCGGTGAACGAGAGCAGGACGGCGTCCCTGACCGGGATGCTCTCGAGCGCCGCCTCGAGGCGTCCCAGGAGAGCGGGCGGCAGCGCTACCTCGCCCCCACGCTCGCGTCGGTCGACGGTCGCGACGGCGGCCTGCCATGCGTCGAGGCCCGCGGCCCGCCAGCGGGCCGTGGCGTCCCCGCCGACCGCGAGCGCCTTCTCGCGTTCGGCGCGCCAGCGCGCGGAGGCCCGGACGGCCCGACGGCGCAGCGCGGGCTCGAGCACCGCGATCGCGAGGGAATCGGCCCGGGAGGGCGCGACGGCGGCCCCCGCGAGGACCATGTGCGCGCCGACCTGGGTGGACTCGAGATCGGTGAGAGGCCTGCCCGCCGCGGGGCAGCACGCCTCGTCGAGGCAGTCGAGCGACGAGTAGCCCTGTGCGCCCACGACCCACACCTCCAGGTCGCCCAGGAAGTCCTCGGCAGCATCCCGGCAGTGCTCGACCGCGGCGCGCTCACGAGCGGCCGAGGCGCCGCCCGTCCGCAGGTCCGCGTCGGTGTACACGACGAGCACCGCGCGCCGTGCGCCGTCGGCGCACAGGTGCGAGACGAGCGTGCGGGCGACCTGCGGGCCGTGCTCGAGGTCGGCGAGGTCTCCCAGGTCCACGCGCGCGACCAGCCCCACCCGGCCGCGCGGGGTGCGCAGGCTGATCAGGACCGCGCTGTCGTCGGGGCGGTACCCGAGCCGGAAGGGGACGTAGGCGAGGAGCTCGCGGGGCCCGCGGGCCCGGATCGTGGTCGTCATGCGGCTCATCCCACCGCGCGACCAGCGCCTCGTGGCGATCCCTGGCGAAGCTGTGGACGGCGTTCCGTGCCCACGGGGGCTGTGGTCGAGCCACGTGCCGCGCAATGACTACGGTGTGGGGGTGCGTCGTCCATCTGACTCGATCGATCGCCCCCGGACCGCGCGGGCGACCGCTGTCGCGGCCTGCCTCGCGCTCGGCCTGCTCGCGGGCTGCTCGGCCCCCGCCGACCCCCCGACCGGACCCGACCGCGGGACGGGAGAGGCGCCGTCGGGCGATGCCTCGTCCCCAGCCCCCGAGGGGCTCTCCCCCGCTGCCGACATGCCCTCGTTCGACGAGAGCTCCGTGGCGGGAGCCCTGGTCGAGGGCTTCCCCGTCGACGTGGTTCCCGTCCCGCCCGAGGCGCAGGTCCTCGCGAGCTCGGCGGCCGACGTCGAGGGCCAGCCGCTGCGCCAGGTGACCCTCAACCTCTCGTCGCCCGCCTCGGTCCAGGAGGTCCTCGACTTCTACTCGCAGGCGATGGTGGCGGCGGGCTTCACAGCGGTCGCGGGCTCCTCGACGGGCGGGCTGAGCGGCCAGGCCGCGTTCAACCGGGCGACGCCCGAAGGCACGACCGAGACCCTGTTCGTGGGCGTCCTGGACACCGAGGACGCCCGCCTCGTGACGGTCAGCGGGCAGGTCGTCGCTCCCGCGTGACCTAGGCTGCGGTCATGCCTGCTGACGCCCCTGCGCCCGCCTCCCTGCCCGTCGACCGCGAGAACCTCCGCCCCGACGTCGACGCGGCCCTCAGCGCCTTCCTCGACTCCCAGCGGGCCCAGCTCGCCGCGATCGGCGAGGACGCCGCACCTCTCGCCCAGGCCACCGCCGACCTGCTCACGGGTGGCAAGCGCCTGCGGGCAGCCTTCTGCTACTGGTCCTGGCGCGCGCACGGTGGCCAGGTCGACGACGGGCGCCGACGTGCGGCCGTCCGGACGGGCGCGGCGCTCGAGCTCTTCCAGGCGGCCGCCCTGTTCCACGACGACGTCATGGACAACTCCGACACCCGGCGCGGCCGCCCCGCGGCGCACCGTGCGTTCGCGGCGCGGCACCGCGACGCGGCCTGGTCGGGCAGCGACGTCCAGTACGGCTCGTCGGCAGCGATCCTGCTCGGCGACCTGTGCCTCATCGGGAGCCAGGCGGAGATCCGTGGGGCTCTCGTCGGGATCCCCGAGGACGTCGCGCTGCGGACCCGGACGCTGTTCGACGACATGCAGACCGAGGTCACGGTCGGGCAGTACCTCGACGTGCTCGCACAGGCCGTGCCGTGGGGCGAGGACCTGGACGCCGACGAGGCCAGGGCACGCGCGGTGATCCGCTCGAAGTCGGCCCGGTACTCGGTCGAGCACCCGCTCGCGCTGGGGGCCGCCCTCGCGGGCGCGTCCCCCGACCGCCTCGCGGCGGTCCCCACCTACGGCCTGCCGATCGGCGAGGCGTTCCAGCTCCGCGACGACCTGCTGGGGGTGTTCGGCGACCCGTCGACGACGGGCAAGCCCGCCGGGGACGACCTGCGCGAGGGCAAGCGGACCGTCCTGGTCTCGCGTGCGCTGCGGACCGCGACGCCCGCCCAGCGCGACCTGCTGCTGGGTGCCCTGGGCGACCCCGGGCTGGACCTGGCCACGGTCGACACGCTGCGAGGCCTGCTGGTCGAGACCGGAGCGGTCGCCGCGGTCGAGGGACTCATCGACGAGCTGAGCGAGCAGGCCTTCGCGGCGCTCGACGCGGCCGACCTCGCGTCGCCGGGCGCAGAGGTGGTCGCCGAGCTCGCGCGCGCCGCGGTGCAGCGCACGGCCTGAGATTCGACACCCCGGCGCCGGACGCAGGACGTCCGGCGCCGGGGTCAGTGCGTCAGAGCAGCGCCTGGGCGACCCGTCGCACCTCGGCCTTGCGGCCGGCGAGCAGCGCCTCCATGGGCGTGGTCCCCAGCGCCTCGTCGGGGCTGAAGAGCCACTCGATGATCTCGGCGTCGGTGAAGCCGAAGTCGGTGAGGACCGCGACCGTGCCCTGCACGGACATGAGCACCACGTGGCGCCCGTCCTCGGGGTTCTCCGGGGCCGGCGCGACGTTGGCCGGGTTGGCACGGTGCGCCGGGACCACGAAGGCCGCGGGGATCTGGAACGAGGTGCGCTCACCGCGCTTGACGCCGACGACGCGACGGTCCTGGACGATGCTGCGGGCCTGCGTCACGGTCGTGCCGAGCACCTCGGCGAGTTGGGGAAGGGTCAGCCACTCGGGAACGAGCTGCTCGAGGTCAGTCACATCAGTCACGGCACCAGCGTACGTGGCTCCGGGACCGGCGCCCGCCCACCCGTCGCTCACGATCCGTCCTCACGACCCCCACCACCACCATGCGGCGCCTCACCGGTTCCACGTCCCGGGACGCCTAGACTTCCGACGTGGCAACTGTGACGACTGATCCGTTCGTCGGCCGCCTGGTCGACGGGCGGTACGAGGTCGTGTCCAAGATCGCCCGTGGCGGCATGGCCACGGTGTACCTGGCGCTGGACCGACGACTCGACCGCGAGGTCGCGCTCAAGGTCATGCACCCCCACCTGGCCGAGGGCTCGGACGGTGCGGAGTTCGTCTCGCGCTTCCGGCGCGAGGCGCGGGCCGCGGCGGGGCTGACCCACGCGGGCGTGGTCGCCGTCTACGACCAGGGGATCGACGGCGAGACCAGCTACCTGACCATGGAGTACGTGCCGGGCACGACGCTCCGCCACGTCCTGCAGGACGAGCACGCGCTGAGCGTGGGCCGCACCCTCGAGCTGCTCGAGGAGATCCTGGACGCCCTGGCCGCGGCCCACCGCAAGGGCCTGGTCCACCGCGACGTCAAGCCGGAGAACGTCCTGATCGACGCGTCGGGCCACGTCAAGGTCGCGGACTTCGGCCTCGCGCGTGCCGTGACCGAGGCCGCCTCGACCGCGACGAGCACCATCCTCGGCACGGTCGCCTACCTCGGCCCCGAGCTCATCACCTCGGGTCGCTGCGACGCACGGACGGACGTCTACGCCGTCGGCGTCATGGCGTACGAGATGCTCACGGGCCGCCTCCCCTACACGGGCGAGACCCCGCTGCAGGTCGCCTTCCAGCACGTCAACTCGGACGTGCCTGCGCCCTCCGACGTCGAACCGTGGCTCCCCGCCGAGCTCGACGTCCTCGTGTGCGCCCTCGCGGCTCGCACCCCCGACGACCGCCCGGTCGACGCCGCGGCCGCGCTGACCCTGGTGCGCCAGACCCGCGCCGCGCTCGACCCTGCGGTGTTCGGACGCCGGTCGGTCCCCGCGAGCAGCGGCCCGACCAGTTCGAACGCCAAGGGACCGGACTCGGGAGCGACCGCGGTGCTCGCCGGGGTCGCCGCGGCGGGTGCCTCGACGGCCGGCGCCTCCCGCACCGCCGGGGACCCGCAGACCGGCCGCCCGGGCTCCCCCTCGGCCGCCCAGCCCGACTCGACCCCCACGACCGTCCTCACGGGCATCGGCCCCGCGTCGACCGCTCACCTGGTCACGACCTCGGCCCAGGGTCAGGGCGTGCAGCACACGCTCGCGATGTCGCGCGGCGACCTGGCGGCCGACGGCCACGACGACGGCGTCCCCTCGCCCCGACGCCGCCGGCGACGCGCCGGCTGGTGGTGGTTCCTGGTCGTCCTGCTCCTCGCCGGAGCCGCGGTCGGCGCCTCGTGGTGGTTCCTCAGCGGCCCGGGCGCCTACACGGCTGTCCCCGGGAACCTCGTGGGCGCGACGCAGGCCGAGGCCGAGACGACGCTCCGGGCCGTCGACCTGCGCAGCACCGTCAAGGAGGCCTACGACGACAGCTTCCCGGCCGGCACCGTGATCTCGACCGATCCTCCTGCGGGCGGCAAGGTCCGCAAGGACGGTGCCGTGAACCTGCTGGTCTCGCTCGGGGTCAAGATGCTCGACGTCCCGACGGGCCTCGTCGGCACCAGCGCCGAGGCCGCGACCGCTGCGCTCGAGGACGCGGGCTTCGAGGTCGGCGACCCCGTCGGCGACTACAGCGACAACATGCCCGCGGGCGACGTGCTCGCCGTCTCCGTGCCCGAGGGCAGCTCGCAGCCCCACAGCACCGTCGTCCAGCTGACCGTCTCCCAGGGACCGGCTCCGGTCACGATCCCGCAGGTCGTGGGGCTCGAGAAAGACGCCGCCCTGACGGCTCTCACCGACCTCGGCCTCGACCCGAGCTCGACCGACGACTACTCCGAGACGGTCGCCGCAGGTCTGGTCATCAGCCAGACGCCCGAGAGCGGCAAAGAGGGGCACCGCGGCGACAAGGTCGCGCTCGTGATCTCGCTCGGCCCGCCGCTCGTCGAGATCCCCAGCACCTACGGGCGCAACGTCACCGAGGCCGAGAAGATGCTCAAGGACGCGGGGTTCGTGGTCGAGGTGCGCCACCCGCAGGGCATCAGCCCGCTCAACATCGTCTACGCCCAGTCGCCCGAGGGCGGGGCCGGGAAGACCGCGCCCAAGGGGTCGACGGTCGTCGTCAACGTCTTCTGACGCGCTCGGTCTTCTGACCTGATCGGCCACCTGGCGGTTCGCGAGACAGGGGGCTCACGTCGAGACAGAGGGCCGCACGCCCCTCTCTCGACGGTCCTCCTCCACCTCGCGGTCACCTCTGTCGCATCGGGCCCCTCGACCTCGCGCACGCCGCTCTCCCCCTGAGTACGACGCAGCCCGACGGCGGCGCACCCGCGGGTGCGCCGCCGTCGGGCTGCGTGGGGTCTTCCCGGGCCACAGGCCCGGCCGTGAGGCCGTGGCCGCAGGCTCAGCGGGCCTGGAGCATCTCCGCGACCTGGAAGGCCATCTCGAGCGACTGCTGGTGGTTCAGGCGCGGGTCCACGAGCGTCTCGTAGCGCAGGGCCAGGCCTGCGTCGTCGATCTCCTCGCTGCCGCCCAGCACCTCGGTGACGTCGTCGCCCGTGAGCTCGACGTGCAGGCCACCAGGCACCGTGCCGAGCGCGCGGTGGACCTCGAAGAAGCCACGGACCTCGTCCAGGACGTCCTCGAGGCGACGGGTCTTGTACCCGCTGTCCGAGGTGATGGTGTTCCCGTGCATGGGGTCCGTGACCCACGTGACGGGGGCGCCGGACTCGCGCACGGCCTCGACGAGCGCTGGCAGCGCGTCGCGGATCCGTCCCGCTCCCATGCGCGTGATGAACGTCAGGCGGCCCGGGATCGCGTCCGGGTTGAGCTTGTCGATCAGGCGCAGCGCGTCGTCGGGGGCCGTGGTCGGGCCGAGCTTGACGCCGATCGGGTTCGCCACGCGCGACAGGAAGTCGACGTGCGCGCCGTCGAGCTGGCGCGTGCGCTCACCGATCCACAGGAAGTGCCCCGAGGTGTCGTAGGCGTTGCCCGAGCGCGAGTCGATGCGCGTGAGCGACCGCTCGTAGTCGAGGATGAGCGCCTCGTGGCTCACGAAGAACTCCACGGTGCGCAGCGCGTCGAAGTCGACCCCGCACGCCTTCATGAAACGGATCGCGCGGTCGATCTCCGCGGCCGTGCTCTCGTAGCGCGCGTACGCGGGGTTGCGCATGAAACCGCGGTTCCACTCGTGCACCTGGCGCAGGTCCGCGAACCCGCCGCCCGTGAAGGCCCGGACCACGTTGAGCGTCGCCGACGAGATCCGGTACGCCTGCATGAGCCGCTCGGGGTCCGGGACGCGGTCCTCGGGCGTGAAGGCGTGCCCGTTGACCATGTCGCCGCGGTACGCGGGCAGCGTGACGCCCTCGCGCGTCTCGTCGTTCGAGCTGCGCGGCTTGGCGTACTGCCCCGCGAGCCGGCCCATCTTCACGATGGGCATGCTCGCGCCGTGCGTCAGGATCACGGCCATCTGCAGGATGGTGCGGACCTTGTTGCGGATGCGCAGGGCGTTCGCGTCCGCGAACGTCTCGGCGCAGTCACCGCCCTGCAGGAGGAAGGCCTCGCCCCGGCCCGCGGCGGCGAGCCGCGAGCGCAGGGTGTCGGCTTCCGAGGGGACCACGAGCGGCGCGGAGGCCGCGAGCCGCGCGGACACGTCCGCGAGGGCCGCGGCGTCGGGCCACGTGGGTTGCTGCTGCGCGACGAGGGAACGGAACGCGTCCAGCCCCTGGGTGATCTCCGCGCCGGTCGTGGTCGCCATCAGCGGATCAGTGCGCCGTCGGGGCGGCGGGGACGAGCGGCTGGCCGATCTCGCCCAGCAGGTCGCCGAACCACGGCTGCGAGACGTCGAACGCCTTGCCGCCCGCGATGCGCGGGAACTCGATCGCGCGCAGGCGGTCGCCGTTCTCCTCGTCGTGACCGATCACGCCCGACTCGCCCTTGAACGCGCAGTCGACGGCGAGGTCCGTCATGGACTTGATGAGGCGCAGGTCCTCGGCGTTCGCGGCCGCGGCGCGCGAGTAGTAGCCCGACTTCTGGACCATGGTCTTCTCGGCGCCGAGCTTCTCCGCGAACTGCTTGGCGAACCAGGCACCCGGGTTGATCGTGTCGAGCTTGACGTGGCCGAAGGGGTCGCGCTCGACCGTCTCGCCCGACGCCTCGAGCTGCGCGACGATCTCGTTCATGCCCGCGCCCTCGGACAGGAAGATGTTGACGTTGCCGACCTCGTCCATGACGGTGCGCAGGCGCGCTGCCTCGGCCTCGATGTCGAGCGCGAGCTCGGGGACGAACACCGCGTGGATGTCCCACCGCTCCTTGGTCAGGCCGATGCCCGGGACCCACTCCTGCGTGTCGAGCCACTTGCGGTACTCGGCGGCCGAGGCGGCGGTCAGCCAGCCGCAGTGACGCCCCATGACCTCGTGCACGATCAGCATGCGCGGGCCCGAGCGGTGCTCGCCGATGATGTTGCGCGCGAAGCCCGCAGCCTCCTCGGCGGCGGTCCATGCGCCGAGCGACTGACGGATCGGGATCACGTCGTTGTCGATCGTCTTGGGCAGGCCCACGACCGTCAGCTCGTAGTCGTTCTCGTGCAGGTAGGCCGCGAGGTCCGCCGCGGTCGTGTTGGTGTCGTCGCCACCGATGGTGTGCAGGACGTCGACGCCGTCGGCCTTGAGCTGCTCCGCGGCGACCTGCAGCGGGTCCTGGCCCTCCTGGACCAGACCGCGCTTGACGCAGTCCTTCGCGTTCGTGAGCTTGACGCGCGAGTTGCCGATCGGCGAGCCGCCGAAGCGGTGCAGGATGCCCGCGTTCTTGCGGGTCTCCTCGTCGACGACGATCTTGTTGCCGGTCAGCAGGCCGTGGTAGCCGTGCTGGTAGGCGATGATCTCGACCTCGGGGGCGAGCTCGGTGTAGCGCTCGATCAGACCGCCCACGGCGGAGGACAGGCACGGGGCGAAACCACCGGCCGTCAGGAGAGCGACGCGACGAACCTGCCGACGATCAGACATAGCAAAGGAGCCTCTCGTTGAAGGATGCCGCCGTGCCTGCGTCGATCGACGCCGGGGATCCCCCGGGGCAGCGGGACGGCCTGCTCCCTCAGTCTACTGACGGCGCGGGGTCCTCCTGCGGCGGTTCCGGAACCTGGACGTCCGGGACCGGCCTTCCGCCCGGGGCCACGGGCGAGGCGGGAGGTGTGGTAGCGGCGGGTCCGGCCGCGAGGCGCGCCTTGGCCGTCGCGGCGTAGATGTCCACGTACTCCTGGCCCGAGAGGCTCATGATCGCGTACATGATCTCGTCCGCGACGGCGCGCAGGATGAAGCGGTCGTTCTCCATGCCCTTGTAGCGGCTGAAGTCGAGCGGCTCGCCGATCACGATCCCGATCCGCATGGGCTTGGGGATGACCTTGCCGATGGGCTGGGCGATGTTGGTGCCGATCATCGCGACGGGGACCACGGGCGCACCGGACTCGAGAGCGAGGCGGGCCACGCCGGTCTTGCCGCGGTAGAGGCGCCCGTCGGGGCTGCGCGTGCCCTCGGGGTAGATGCCGAACAGCTCGCCGTCACCCAGGACCCGCAGTCCCGTGGTGAGCGCGGCCTCGCTGGCCTTGCCGCCCGCACGGTCGACGGGGATGGTGCCCACGCCGCGCATGAACCCGGCCGTCAGGCGCCCTTTGATTCCCTTGCCCGTGAAGTAGTCGGACTTGCCGAGGAACTGGACCTTGCGGTTCAGCACGAGGGGCAGGATGAAGGAGTCGATGACCGCGAGGTGGTTGCTCGCGAGGATCGCTCCGCCCTCGTCGGGGACGTTGTCGACGCCGCGCGTCCACGGACGGTACAGCAGCCGGAGCAGGGGGCCGACCAACACCTGCTTCATGAACCAGTAGAACAACGTTCCTCCTTGGAGCACCCCGCGAACACGGGCTGCGGTTCCGACTCTAGAGTGAACCCCATGGCCGCACCGAATGCAGGACCGCAGGACGAGAACGACGGGAAGGACGACGCGATCGAGCCGACCGACGACCAGCCGACCACGCCGCAGGACGACCTCCCCGACGTCGAGGCCCGCTGGGCCGACATCGTGGCCGACCTCTCGGACGTCTCGGCCGCTGCGGAGTCGGCCGTCGCGGAGGCGGGACCCGGCCCGTCCGCGCCCGACGCCCGCCCCTCGGCGCCCCGCGACCTGCACGAGACCTTCCCGGTCGCGCCCTGGGTGCAGGGGCCAGGCCCCCGGGACTGGCCGACCACGCCCGAGGTCGAGGACCTCGAGGAGGCCGAGAGCCACTTCACTCCCCCGGACCCGGACATCGGCATGGGCCGGGACCCGCTGCTGACCATGGCCTGGGGCCTGGTCGCGGGCATCCCGATCCTGCTGCTCGTCGGGATGGTCGTGCTCCGGCCGTTCCCGACGATCGCGGCCCAGGTCGCAGGCGGCCTGTTCCTGGTCGGGCTCGCGGTGCTCGTGTGGCGCATGCCCCACCGACGCGAGGACGACCACGCGGGGCCGGGCGCCGTCGTCTGACGGTCGCCGTCCGGTGCCCGTCCTGGGGCGTCCGGGCGGCACCGTGGGACGGCTTCCCGTGCCCGACGGCGCCACGCCCCTCGGCGTGCGTCGCGCCCCGGGCGGGACGTCGGACCGCGCAGCAGGACGGCCCGCGACCTCGTGCGGAGGTCGCGGGCCGTCCCGTCGACGCAGGCCGTGCCGGCCACCGCCTCGGTGACCCGTGACGCCGACGACCTCGACTAGCTGCGGGCGAGGTCCGCCGCGCCGACGATGCCGGCCTCGTTGCCCTGCTGGGCGAGGTCGATCTGCGCCTCGGGACGGTGCCCGCGCGCCGAGAGCTGGTCCGCGAACGCCTTGCGGACGGGCTGGAGCAGCAGGTCGCCGGCAGCACCGACACCGCCACCGATCACGATCAGCTCGGGGTCGAGCAGCGCCGTGACCGAGGCAGCCCCCTCACCGATCCACCGGCCGAGCGTCGCGAGCAGCTCGATCGCGAGTTCGTCGCCGTCCTGCGCGGCCTGCGTGATCTGCGGGCCGTTGAGCTTGGAGGCGTCGCCGCCCGCGAGCTCGAGCAGCGCCGTCGCACGGTCCGGCTGCGCGATGAGTGCGGCCTGGCCGTCGCGCACGAGCGCGCTGCCCGACGCGTACTGCTCCCAGCAGCCCTCGTGGCCGCACCCGCAGTAGTGACCGCCGGGCACGACGCGCATGTGCCCGACCTCCGCCGCCACGCCCCAGCGACCGCGCACGAGCTTGCGGTCGACGATGATCGCGCCGCCCAGCCCCGTGCCGACCGTGAGCATGAGCATGTCCGAGGCGTCGCGGCCCGCGCCGAACTGGAACTCGGCCCAGCCTGCCGCGTTGGCGTCGTTCTCGACGACGATCTTGACGTCGTCGTCGCCGATCAGCGCGCGGACCTTGGCGGCCAGCGGGTACTCGCGCCAGGCGATGTTGGGGGCGAAGAGGACCGAGGTGCGGTCGGGGCTCACGAAGCCGGCTGCGGCCAGGCCCATGGCCTCGACCTCGAACTCCTTGGACAGCTCGGCGTACACGTCCGCGACCGCTGCGTCGATGCTCGCGACGTCGTCGGGCTCGGTGTCGCGACGCGTCTGCGCAAGGATCTTGCCGTTCTCGTCGACCACACCTGCGGCGATCTTCGTTCCGCCGATGTCGACTCCGATGGCATGCATGTCAGGTCCTCACTCACGTAGCGGTCTGGAACTCACAGGATGGGAACGCCCGCCGGTAACGGTTGTGCACCGCCTCGGCATCGGTTCTGCGTACGTCCGTCGGCTCCGATCGTCGGTCGCTCCCGGTGTTCGCCCAGGTACGGCCTGAAATCTTGCGCAACAGCGCACAGCACCATGAAGAGTACCGACTCGGAGGCGGTCAACGACACTTCGGTCCTGTGGGTAGTGTTCTCACACCGTCGACTTCTGCCACTGGAGCCAGCATGGACGAGTTCAGCGCACCGCGCATCATCGATGTCGATCCCCTCGACAACCTCAACGACCTCTTCGCCAGCCGTGTCGCGGCCGGGCCCGACCAGCCGATGGTCGAGGTCAAGAGCGGGCCGGGCGCCCCCTGGAAGACACTGACCGCACGCGAGGTCGACGCCGACGTCGTCTCGGTCGCCAAGGGCCTCGTGGCCCTGGGCATCCAGCCCGGCGAGCACGTGGGCATCATGTCCCGCACCCGCTACGAGTGGACCCTGCTCGACTGGGCCACCTGGGCTGCGGGCGCGGTCCCCGTGCCCCTGTACGAGACCTCGAGCGCCGAGCAGGTCCAGTGGATCCTCTCGGACGCCGGGGTCAGGCTGCTCGTGGTCGAGTCCCCCGCGCACGCCGCCACGGTCGAGGAGGTCCGGGCACAGGCGCCCGAGCTCGGCCAGGTGTTCGTGATCGACGACGGTGGGATCGCCGCGCTCAAGGAGGCCGGCAAGGACGTCAGCGACGACGAGATCGCCCGCCGCCGCGGCCTCGCGAACCTCGCGGACGTCGCGACGATCATCTACACCTCGGGCACCACGGGACGTCCCAAGGGCGCCGAGCTCACGCACGAGAACTTCTACTCGCTGACCGTCAACGCCGTGAAGGCGCTGCCCGAGGTCTTCGCCGAGGCGAATGGTCGCACGCTCCTGTTCATGCCCCTGGCGCACGTGTTCGCGCGCTTCATCGGCGTGCTCGTCGTGGCGGGCGGGACGGTCCTGGGGCACACCCCGGACACCAAGACGCTCCTCGAGGACCTGGGTGAGTTCAAGCCGACCTACATCCTCTCGGTCCCCCGCGTCTTCGAGAAGGTCTACAACTCCTCGGAGCAGAAGGCCGCCGCGGGAGGCAAGGTCAAGATCTTCCACTGGGCCGCCGCGACCGCGATCGCCTACTCCCGCGCCCTGGACGACCCCAAGGGCCCGGGCATCGGCCTCAAGCTCCAGCACAAGGTCGCCGACGCGCTCGTCTACAAGAAGCTGCGTGCCGCGCTCGGCGGGCAGACCAAGTGGGCCGTCTCGGGCGGCGCCCCGCTCGGAGAGCGGCTCGGGCACTTCTACCGCGGCATCGGCGTGCGCATCCTCGAGGGCTACGGCCTGACCGAGACGACCGCACCGACGTCGGTCAACCGGCCGACCGCGACCAAGATCGGGACCGTGGGGCCTCAGCTCCCGGGCTGCGGCGCCAGGATCGCCGAGGACGGCGAGATCCTGCTCAAGGGCCACCACGTGTTCCGCGGGTACCACAACAACCCGCAGGCCACGCAGGACGCGTTCGTCGACGGCTGGTTCCGCACGGGCGACCTGGGCTCTCTCGACGAGGACGGGTTCCTGCGCATCACGGGCCGCAAGAAGGAGATCATCGTGACCGCGGGCGGCAAGAACGTCGCCCCTGCCGTGCTCGAGGACCGCATCCGCGCGCACGCCCTGGTCAGCCAGTGCGTCGTGGTCGGGGACGGGCAGCCGTTCATCGGCGCGCTCATGACGATCGACCCCGAGGGCCTGCCCGGCTGGCTCGCGATGCACGGTAAGGAGCCCATGAGCATCGACGCCGCGGCTCTCGACGTCGACGTCCTCGCGGCCCTCGACGCCGCGGTCGACCGCGCCAACAAGGCCGTCTCGCGTGCCGAGTCGATCCGCAAGTTCACGATCCTGACGACGGACTTCACGGTCGAGAACGGCTACCTGACGCCGTCGCTCAAGGTCAAGCGCAACGTCGTCCTCCAGGACTTCTCGATCGAGATCGACGCGATCTACGCGGGTGCTGCCGCCCGCTGATCCTCACGGAGACACCCGCCCCTCACGACGGCCGGTCCCCCGAGCGGGGGCCGGCCGTCGTGCGCTGTCCGCACACCGCGCCCTCAGAGCCTCGCGAGCCGCGCGACGAGCGCCGGTGAGCCGATCGCCACGGCGCCCATGGCCTGGACGTCGTCCGCGACCTCCCGGTCGCTCGTGACGACCGCGACGGGCCGCCCCTCGGGCTCGGCCGCGACGAGCCGGCGGATCAGGTGGTCGGCGATCTCGCCCGACGTGAACAGGACGCGCACCCCGCGGGTGCTCGCGGGCGGCAGGTGGCCCAGGTCCTGCCCGTCGAAGCAGCACGTGACCTCGGCCCCCGTGCGCGACGCGACGCGCACCAGCCCGTCCACGAGGCGGCGCCGCTGCTGCGCGAGGGTCAGTGCGCCGAAGCCCGTCTTGGTCACGTTGTACCCGTCCACGATGAGGTGCATCTGGGGGACGGCCAGGACGTCGTCGAGCAGCGCCGGGTCGTCGCCGGTCCGCCCGCGCGACCCGGGCCGGGTGCGGTCGGGAGCGCCCGGCACACCTCCGCCGTCCACGGGGGCCACGGTGTCGGCCGGTCGCAGCGTCGTCGGCGGGATCCCGAGCTCGCGCCGGAGCCCGACCGCAGCGTCCACGACGGTCTCCAGCAGGAGCCTGGCGCGCGCGTTGGCGAGCTCGGCCCCGGTGTGCGTGAGCGTGCGCGCCTCGTCACGGGCGGCGTGCGCGCGGTCGAGCGCGACCGACGCCTCCCGGCGCTCGTCGGCGGCCCGCGCCGCGAGCGCCTCGGCAGCCTCCGTGCGCGCGGCGGCCTCCGCGAGCGCGGCCCGCGCCTCGGCCCGGGCGCGGTCGGCGTCCGACCGGAGCTTGCGCTCCTGCTTCTTGAGCGTCGCGATCTCGGCCCGGGCCTCGTCGAGCGCAGCGCGGTCGGCAGCCGCGGCCTCGTGGGCAGCGGCGAGCTCGGCGACGGCCCGGTCGTGCTCCCCCGCGGCACGCTCGACCTCCTGAGCACGGTGCTGCGCCTCGGCCTGCGCCTCGAGGGCCGAGGCCGCGCGCGCCAGGTGGTCCTCCCAGCCGTCGGGTCGCAGCAGGAACGCGCCGACGGCCAGGTCCACGAGGCCGCCCGCGGCCCGCTCGGCCTCGGCCTCGCCCTGCCCGACGGCGGAGCCTTCGTCCCGCACCGGGACCTCACCTGCCGACGTGGTCACCTCGTCGAGCGAGTCGTCCGGCGTGTCGGGCGCCCCCGCAGGACCCGTGCCTCCCGCCGCCTCCGGCGCAACCTCGGTGCTCTCGTCGGCACCAGAGGCGACCGACGCCGTGGCGACGTCGCCGTCCGCGGACGTGACGCCGTCGGGCCGGAGGGCGCGCGCCTCCCGGGGGTGAGCCGTGCTCCAGGCGGCCGCCACGGCGTGCCGGAACGACGCGCTGGTCTCGAGGGCCTGCCACAGGGGCACGGCGCCCGACACCGCTCGTCGGCGCGGCGCGAACGTGCGGACCCTGCGCAGGGGCACGGGGACGCTCGAGGGCTCCCAGGCGCCCAGGACGCGCGCGGAGAGCTCGAGCAGCTGGGTGCGGACGACGGACGGGACGACGACCGGATCGGGCGGCGCATCGTCCGATCGATGCGGTGTGTCCTTCTTGTCCCGACTCGTCCCATCCATGGGTCCACACTACGGGCAGCGATCACCGGCCGCGCGGACGGACGTGTCAGTGCCCGAGGCTACTTTCACCCCATGTCGTCCACGACCGTCCCCACCCGGGACGCACCACGCAGAACGCCCGCCCCGGACGGGTCTCGGCCGCTCTCCGTCCGCGCCTTCACCCCCGCACCCGTCGAGGGAAGCACACCCGTCCAGCTCGGTCTCGACGAGCTCGGTACCCCCCTGCAGGACGTGACCTTCGTGGTCGTGGACCTCGAGACGACAGGCGGTTCGCCCGCCTCGGCCGGGATCACGGAGATCGGCGCTGTCAAGGTCCGCGGCGGGGAGGTGCTCGGCGAGTTCCAGACGCTCGTCAACCCGGGCACGCCGGTGCCGGCGTTCATCGCGCGCCTCACGGGGATCACTACGGGGATGGTCGCGACCGCGCCACCCATCGAGGCCGTGCTGCCCAGCTTCCTGGAGTTCTCCCGCTGCGCGGTGCTCGTCGCGCACAACGCGCCGTTCGACATCGGCTTCCTCAAGGCCGCCGCCAAGGACGCGGGCTACGAGTGGCCGGGCAACCAGGTCCTCGACACCGTGCCGCTCGCGCGACGCGTCGTGACCCGCGACGAGGCCCCCAACCACAAGCTCTCGACCCTGGCCGCGCTCTTCCACGCGGCCGTGACCCCCGAGCACCGGGCGCTGGCCGACGCGCGCGCCACCGTCGACGTGCTGCACGCGCTGCTCGAGCGCGTGGCACCGTTCGGGGTCACGCACCTCGAGGACCTCGCGACCGCCACCGACCCGGTCCTGGCCGACGTCCGGCGCAAGCGGACGCTCGCCGACGGCCTCCCCGACGGCCCGGGGGTCTACATGTTCCGCGGTCCCGGCGAGGAGGTGCTCTACGTCGGCACCTCGACGTCGATCCGGCGCCGGGTGCGCAGCTACTTCACGGCTGCGGAGAAGCGTGGCCGCATGACCGAGATGGTCCGCATCGCCCACGCCGTCACCCCGGTCGAGTGCGCCACGGTCCTCGAGGCCCAGGTCCGCGAGCTCCGGCTGATCGCCGAGCACTCACCGCGCTACAACCGTCGCTCCAAGTTCCCCGAGCGCATGAGCTGGGTGCGTCTGACGAACGAGCACCACCCTCGGCTCTCGATCGTCCAGGACGTCCGGCCGGACGCCGCGCACATCGGACCGTACTCGTCGCGCCGGCAGGCTCAGCTCGCGATCGACGCCCTGCACGACGCGCTCGCCCTGCGCCAGTGCAGCCCGCGGCTCCCGCTCCTGCCCGCCCGGGGAGCGAGCGCGTGCGCCCTCGCCGAGATGGGACGCTGCGGCGCGCCCTGCACCACCGAGCAGCGACCGCAGGACTACCCGGCCGTGGTGGGCCGCGCGCGGGCGACCATGCTCGCGGACCCTGGCGACGTCGTCGAGCACCTGAGCGCGCGCATCGCCGAGCTCGCCGCGACCGAGCGCTACGAGCAGGCCGCCGAGGTCACGGCCCGGCTCGAAGCCTTCCTCCTGGGCGCCGGGCGTGCGCAACGGCTCCGACCGCTCGCGGCGTGCGCCCAGCTCGTCGCCGCCCGCCCCGTCGAGGGCGCCCGCTGGGAGATCGTGGTCGTGCGGCACGCACGGCTCGCAGCCACGGGCCTCTCCCCCGCCGGTGCGGACCCCTGGGCGACGATCGACGCGCTCGTCGCGACCGCCGAGGACGTGCCGGCCCCCGTGGCCCCGGCGCCCGCGTGCCACCCCCACGAGGCCGACCTGGTGCTGGGTTGGCTCGAACAACCGGGGGTCCGGCTCGTCGACGTGAGCCACCCGCTCTCGTGGCCCGTCCGCTCGGCGCGAGCCTTCGCGGACGGCACCCGCACCGCGCAGCGCGTCGCACACCACGGCAAGGCTAGATTGGGCAGCGGTTCCCCGACCGGCGAACCGCGTGCCACGGACCCGACGGAGGACCCATGCTGACCGCGATCGTGCTGATCGACACCGAACCGAACCTCATCCCTGAGGTCGCCTCGCACGTCGCCTCGCTCAAGGGGGTCAGCGAGGTCTACTCCGTGACCGGCAAGGCGGACCTCGTCGCGATGGTGCGTGTCGCCGAGCACGACGACCTCGCCGACGTGATCGCCGACAAGATCAGCAAGGTGCAGGGTGTGCTGCGCACCGAGACGTTCATCGCGTTCCGCGCCTACTCCGACGTGGACCTCGAGCAGGCGTTCGCGCTCGGCCTCGACGACTGACGGAGCCCCGTCCCCCGGTGGAGCGACCTTCGCGGGTCGCCCCACCGGACCGCTTCAGCGCGAGGAGGCGGAGACCCAGCGGTCGAGCGCGGCCGCGGCCGCGCCCGAGTCGATGCTCGCCGCACCGTGCTGCATGCCTGCCGCGAGGCGCTCGACGAGCGTTCCTTCCGCGGTCCCCGGCAGGCTCCCGTCCGCGACCAGGGCGGCCGCAGCGTTGAGCAGCACGGTCTCGCGCACGGGCCCGGGGTCGCCCGCGAAGACGCGCCGCGCGACCTCGGCGTTGAAGGCCGCGTCGGCGCCGCGCAGGTCCTCGACCGTGATCCGCTGCAGACCGAGGTCGCGGGCCGCGTCGAGCGAGTGGACGGTCACCTCGCCGTCGCGCACCTCCCAGACGGTCGACGTGCCCGTCGCCGCCAGCTCGTCGAGACCGTCGTCACCACGGAACACGATCGCCGACGCCCCGCGGGAAGCGAAGACCCCCGCCACGAGCGGGGCCATGCGCTCGTCGGCGACCCCGATCGCGGCCGCGCGAGGCTGCGCCGGGTTGGTCAGCGGGCCCAGGAAGTTGAAGGCCGTCGGCACGCCGAGCTCCTTGCGCGCGACCGCCGAGTGCCGGAACGAAGGGTGGAAGACCTGCGCGAAGCAGAACGTGATGCCGACCTCGTCGACGAGCTGAGCCACCCGCTCGGGCGACTGGTCCAGCCGGATGCCCAGGACCTCGAGGACGTCGGCCGACCCGGAGGACGACGACGCGGCGCGGTTGCCGTGCTTGACGACGCGCACCCCGGTCCCCGCGATGACCACGGCAGCCATCGTCGAGACGTTGACCGTGTGCGCACGGTCCCCACCCGTCCCCACGATGTCGACCGAGGGGCCGGCGACCTGGAAGCGCGTGGCGTGCGCGAGCATCGAGTCCGCGAGGCCGCGCAGCTCGCCGACCGTCTCGCCCTTGGACCGCAGCGCGATCAGGAACGCCGCGAGCCGGACGGGGCTGACCTCGCCCGTCATGACCTTGTCCATGGCCCAGGCCGTCTGCGCGGCGCTCAGGTCATGGCCGGCGATGAGCTCCGTGAGGAGCCCGGGCCACGTCGGCTCCGACTGCTCGGACACCAGGACGGTGGCCGTCGGCGCGGGGTCGGAGGAAGCGTGTGCCGGGATGCCCGGGGTCGTGGTCACAGGACCTGCCCTTCATGAGGTCATTCGATCAGCGAGACGATCGCCCGCTGCAGCTCGATCGCGTCGAAGGGCCGAGGAACGGCATCGTCGGCGAGCGACCACGATGCTAGCCAACCGTCCTGGGGCCTGCCCGTGAGGACCAGAACGGGAGGGCACTCGTAGATCTCGTTCTTGAGCTGGCGGGACAGTCCCATGCCCCCGGCCTTGTCGGCCTCGCCGTCGAGCACGAGCAGGTCCCAGCCGCCCGCGTCGGCCGCGGCGACGACCGCGGCAGCGGTCGCGACCTCCTTCCAGACGATGTCCGGAGCACCGGCACGGACCCGACGCCCGACCGCCATCCGTACCTGCTCGCGGACGGTCGCGTCGTCGCTGTAGAGCAGGATGCGGGGGGCGCGCGCCTCACGGGGCGCCGTGGTCGGCTCGACGTCCGTGCCCTGCACCGACAGGGCGCCGCCGGTGGACGTGGTCGTCGTGCCGCTCGTGGTCGACGTCATCGTCGCCTCCATCTCGTTCGGGTCTCACGTGGTCCCGACCGGTCCCGGCCGGGTCTGGTCTGGTGGCGCGCTGCCCGCGGTGCCCGGTCATCGACCGGCACCTGTACGACGAGAGCAGCGCTCCCCGGCATCTTGGCACGTCGGGTCGCGCCACGGCACCCCCCGCACCGGTGACGGCCGTCGCGCGTCCGCCCACCGGACAGGGGCGGCGTCCGCGGTCGGTGGCGCCGAGCGCCCGAGGTGACCGCCGGGATGCTCGCGCGCGGCGCGGGCGCCGACCGTCGTCGTCATTTCATGGCAATTCCCAGCGCACCGTCAGGAAATGTCGAGGCCCGCACTCTTCGCACAACGCCCGGAATGACGCCCTTTCATGGCACTTCAACGCGATCCGTCACGAAGTGCAGGGCTTGGTAGGGAGATCTGGAGAGTTTGTGAGATTCGCCGCGCGCCACCCCCTGGTTCGATGGTCCAAATCGCTCCGACGTCGGCCATAATGGCTGATGTGTCGACCGCAACGGCTGCCCCCCACGCCCACCAGCACGTGAGCGTCAACCGACCGAACCCAGTTTCGGTCGGGACGATCGTGTGGCTGGCCAGCGAGCTCATGTTCTTCGCTGGACTGTTCGCTATGTACTTCACCGCACGTTCGGTGATCCCGGCGGAGGAGTGGGCTTCTCAGACCGAGAAGCTCAACATCCCCTTCGCCGTGGTCAACACGACGGTGCTGGTGCTGTCCTCCGTGACCTGCCAGCTCGGAGTCCTCGCGGCGGAGCGCTTCCAGCCCGTCCGCACCGGATCGATCTTCCAGGTCAACCGGTGGGGGATGAACGAGTGGATCACGCTCACGTACATCATGGGCTCGATCTTCATCGGCGGTCAGATCTACGAGTACGCCGAGCTCGTGCACGAGGGACTCACCATCTCGTCGCACCCCTACGGCTCGGTCTTCTTCATGGCCACGGGCTTCCACGGCATCCACGTCGTCGGCGGTCTGATCGCCTTCCTGTTCCTTCTCGGTCGGTCCTTCTCCGCCAAGAACTTCGGGCACCACGAGGCCACGACCGGCATCGTGACGTCCTACTACTGGCACTTCGTCGACGTCGTGTGGATCGCACTGTTCTTCGTGATCTACATCCTTCGTTGACGCGGTGACGCCCGCGGCACCGATGCCCGGACAACCACACCTGCCCCCTGCACCCCCCACTTGCGAGACGAGGATCATTTCGTGAAGGCACTCGCCGCCCGCAGACACCACCGCTTCGCTCCGGTCGTGCTGCTGCTGCTGGCGCTGCTGGTCACCGGCGGCGTCTACGCCGCCTTTGCCCCGAGTCCAGCCAGCGCTGACACCGCCAGCACTGAGGACATCGAGACAGGCCAGAAGCTTTTCCAGGCGAACTGCGCCACCTGCCACGGCCCGAACGCGGAGGGCTCGGACACCGTTCCGTCCCTCGTCGGCGTCGGCGCGGCCGCTGTCGACTTCCAGGTGTCGACCGGTCGTATGCCCATGCAGATGGAGGGCCCTCAGGCCATCCAGAAGCCGCGCCAGTTCGACGAGGAGCAGACGTCGCAGCTCGCTGCGTACATCGCCTCCCTGGGCGCCGGCCCGGCGATCCCGACGGACGAGCAGATCGACGCCTCGCTCGGCGACCCCGCCAACGGCGCGGCCGTCTTCCGCACCAACTGCGCGATGTGCCACAACGCCGTCGGCGCGGGCGGTGCTCTCTCGGAGGGCAAGTTCGCCCCTGCACTGTGGGACACCTCCGAGCGGAACATCTACCAGGCCATGCTGACCGGTCCGCAGTCCATGCCGGTCTTCAACGACATGAACATCACGCCCGACGAGAAGCGCGACGTCATCGCTTACCTCGTCGAGCAGCGTGAGGGTTCTGCCGGTGGACTTGACCTCGGCTCTCTCGGCCCCGTCAGCGAGGGCCTCTGGGCGTGGATCGTCGGGCTCGGCCTGCTGATCGGCGCCGCTGTGTGGATCGGAGCGAAGTCGTCGTGAGCGACAACCAGAACTCGACGGACCTGACGAAGCAGGACGGGCAGGAGCTCGACCGCTTCCAGGATCCAGGCATCCCGGCTCACAAGAGCCGGATGGCAGACCGTGACCCCCAGGCCGCCAAGCGTGCCGAGATGCAGGTCGTGATCCTCTTCACGATCTCGATCATCGGCACCATCGGCATGCTGGTCGCCTTCTTCGCCCTCCCGGACGACACGTCCGTCGCGGGCATCCGCACCACGAACCTGATCATCGGGCTCGGCCTGGCCTTCGCGCTGCTCGGCATCGGCCTCGCGGCCGTCCACTGGGCCAAGACGCTCATGTCGGACCACGAGCACGTCGACGAGCGGCACGCCCAGCGCAGCTCGGACGCAGTGCGCGCAGAGGCCGTCCAGGCCCTCACCGAGGGTGCAGAGGACTCGGGCATCGCCCGTCGTGGCGTGCTCAAGGGTGCCGTCGTGACGGCTCTCGCGCTGTTCCCCCTCGCGATCGCTGTTCCCCTCGTGGCAGAGGTGGGTGGAGACTGGAACGTCAGCAAGTTCCGTCACACCCTCTGGAAGCCCAAGATGCGCCTCGCGCTCGACCCGTCGGGCCGCCCGATCAAGGCCGAGGACGTCACGATCGGCAGCGCCTTCCACGTGATCCCGGACGTGTCCGAGGAGGTGCGCAACTCCCACGAGTGGATCTCGGAGAAGGCCAAGGCGATCGTCCTGATGGTCCGCCTCGACCCGCGTGACCTCAAGGAGGCCCCGGACCGCAAGGACTGGTCGTACGACGGCATCGTCGCGTACTCCAAGGTCTGCACCCACGTCGGCTGCCCCGTCGCGCTCTACGAGCAGCAGACGCACCACCTGCTGTGCCCGTGCCACCAGTCGACCTTCGACGTCGCCGACGGCGCCAAGGTCGTCTTCGGCCCGGCCAAGAGGCCGCTCCCGCAGCTGCCGATCACCGTTGACGACGAGGGCTACCTGGTTGCGCAGAGCGACTTCCACGAGCCCGTCGGACCGAGCTACTGGGAGCGCCTGAAGTGAGCACCAGCACCGCGGGACCCGCTGAAGCGACCGCAGACTACCTGGACCAGCGCACCGGCATCGCCGGAGCCGTGAAGGAGTTCGCCCGGAAGGTCTTCCCCGACCACTGGTCGTTCCTCCTGGGTGAGATCGCCCTCTACTCGTTCGTCGTCCTGATCATCTCGGGATTCTTCCTGACGATGTTCTTCGTGCCGAGCATGGGCCTGGTCACGTACCACGGTGAGCCGGCGTCGATGAACGGCGTGCTCATGTCCGAGGCCTTCGCCTCGACGCTGCACACCTCGTTCGAGGTGCGTGGCGGCCTGCTCATGCGTCAGATCCACCACTGGTCCGCGCTGCTCTTCATGGCAGCGATCGTGACCCACATGATGCGCGTGTTCTTCACCGGCGCGTTCCGCAAGCCCCGTGAGCTCAACTGGATGGTCGGGTTCCTCCTGATGATCATGGGCCTGCTCGCGGGCTTCACGGGCTACTCGCTGCCGGACGACGTCCTGTCCGGCAACGGCCTGCGCATCACCGACGGCGTCGTCAAGTCGATCCCGGTCATCGGGTCGTACCTGTCGTACTTCATCTTCGGTGGCGAGTTCCCTGGCGAGCACATCATCCCGAGGCTCTTCACGCTCCACATCCTCGTGGTCCCGGGCCTCATCCTGGCGCTCGTCGCGCTCCACCTGTTCTTCGTCGTGCTGCACAAGCACACCCAGTACCCGGGTGGCGGCCGCACCAACGGCAACGTCGTGGGCTTCCCGCTCTTCCCCGTGTACGTCGCCAAGGCCGGTGGCTTCTTCTTCGTGGTGTTCGGCGTCATCGCCGCCATGGGCGCCACGATGGCCATCAACAACGTGTGGAACTACGGGCCGTACGACCCCTCCCCCGTGTCGGCGGGCGCCCAGCCCGACTGGTACATGCTCTTCCTCGAGGGTTCGCTACGACTCATGCCCGGGCAGACCGAGTACGTGATCGCGGGCTACACGCTCTCGCTCAACATCCTGATCCCGGCGGTCGTGATCCCGGGCCTGCTGTTCACGTTCCTCGCGGTCTACCCGTTCCTCGAGGCCGCGGTGACCAAGGACAAGCGCGAGCACCACGTGCTCGACCGCCCGCGCAACGTCCCGGTCCGCACCGGGCTCGGTGTCGCGTTCCTGACGGCGTTCATCATCCTGGCCCTGGCCGGTTCGAACGACCTCATCGCGACGCACTTCCACCTGTCGATCAACGCGATCACGTGGGTGTTCCGAGTACTCCTCTTCGTCGGTCCGGTGATCGCCTTCTGGATCACCAAGCGCATCTGCCTCGGGCTCCAGCGCAAGGACCGCGAGCTCGTCCTGCACGGCCACGAGACCGGCCGCATCGTGCGCTTCGCGCACGGTGAGTACATCGAGGTCCACCGTCCGCTCGACGAGCAGGAGCGCTGGCTCCGTGTGAACTACACGGCGCACGCCCCGCTCGAGATCGACCCGGCGACCGACTCGCGCGGCGTCCGCCGCAAGGGCTACAAGAAGGACCGTCGACTCCAGCGTCTGTCGCAGTTCTTCTACGAGGACCGGGTCGAGCCCGTGACCCCGTCGGAGCTCGCGGCGTCGCACTCGCACGGTGAGCACGACGCCCTGGGCGCCGCGGACACGACGCAGGCCGTCGAGTCCGGGTCGGCCGTGGGTGGCGGCAGCCACATCGTCAGCCCCGACGACACCGGGGCCGGCAGCACCAAGCACTGACCCGCTCCCCTGCGGAGCACCAGAAGACCCGTGAGACTGCTCGGCCTCGGCCGGAACAATCTCACGGGTCTTCTGCGTTCCACCGGTGTCGCGTTCGATCACATTTGCCGTTCTCGAGCGCGTTCGTCAAAGATGTCGCTCTACTCCGGCGCGGCACACGATCCAGGAGGCATTCCGGCATGGCTGTCTACACCCTTCCCGAGCTGTCGTACGACTACGGCGCACTCGAGCCCCACATCTCCGGCCGCATCATGGAGCTGCACCACTCCAAGCACCACCAGGCCTACGTGACCGGCGCCAACACCGCGCTCGACAAGCTCGCCGAGGCCCGCGACTCCGGCGACCTCGCCGCGGTCAACCTCCACGAGAAGAACCTCGCGTTCAACCTCGGCGGCCACGTCAACCACTCCGCGTTCTGGACCAACCTCTCCCCCGAGGGCGGCGGCGAGCCCACCGGCGACATCGCCGCAGCCATCGACGAGGACTTCGGCTCGTTCGAGAAGTTCAAGAAGCACTTCGCCGCCGTCGCCGCAGGCGTCCAGGGCTCGGGCTGGGCCATCCTCGCCTGGGACACCCTCGGCAAGAAGCTCATCATCGTCCAGCTCTACGACCAGCAGGGCAACATCGCCCTGGGCCTGATCCCCATCGTCCTCCTCGACGTCTGGGAGCACGCCTACTACCTCGACTACCAGAACGTGCGCGCCGACTACGTCACCGCCTGGTGGAACCTCGTCAACTGGGCCGACGCCGACGCACGCCTCACCCGCGCCCGCACCCAGGGCGAAGGCCTCATCATCCCCGCCTGACCCTCGACGTCCCCTCACGGGCCGTACAGCCCCCTTCTCGGGGTGCTGTGCGGCCCGTACGTCGTTCGCAAGGAGGCCCCCACGCAGCGTTCGAGGCAGAGCGCGGTCCCGGTGCGCTCGATCGAAGGACCTGGACACCTCGAGGTGTCGCGTCTCGGAGCGCGACGACAAGCACGGCGCCGACGGCAAGGTGCCACGCGGGCGGGCGGGCGGCAGGCACGGGCCCCGTACGACCCTCCTGGGGCGTAGACCGGTCGTCGCACAGGGTCGGCCCACGGGCGCGGCACCCGGTGGCCGCGCCGAGCGGCTCGGGCCCGGTTCTGGGCTCTCTCCCCTACCTCTCGCGCTCCTTCGGAAGCTCTCGTCGCGGCGGGGCCGTATGCCCTCCTGACCTGGATCAGGCCAGGGAACGCTCCGCCGAGCACGGCCGCCCAGATGGGGCCCACAGGCACGCCAGGACACCCCACGGGCGAGTGCATGAGACGGTCCGCGCCTCACGTGCCCGGGAACGCCGACGGGCCCCGCCTCCCAGAGGGAGACGGGGCCCGTCGTGACGTTCGGACGATCAGTGCGCGTGCTGTCCGCGAGAGAACTCGAAGACCCAGCCCACCAGCGCGACCGAACCGAGCACGACGCCGATGCCGAAGATCCACCAGCCCAGGGCGAGCCCCAGGAAGGCGATCGCAGCGGCTGCGGCGATGGCCAGCGGCCACCAGCTCCACGGGGCGTACACGCCCTGGTCGCCGGCACCCTGCTCGATGAGCCCGTCCGGGTCGTCCTCGGGGCGGGCGTCGATGCGCTTGGCGGTCAGCGCCAGGTAGGCACCGATCATGGCCGCGAGCCCGAAGGTCAGGAAGAGCGCTGCAGAACCGACCGGCTCCCAGTGGCTCCAGAACCCGTAGACGAGCGCCATCAGGAGGAAGAACGGTGCGAGGAAGAGGTGGAGCCTCGATTCGACCTTCACTTGCCGTCCTCCTTCTCGCCGGCGCGCGGCTCGTCGATGATCATGGTCGAGGTCGACGAGCTGGAACGCTCCGTGCCCTCGACCCGGTCCACCGCTGCTGCGGTCTCGCCGCGGCGGTCGGCGTCACCGTAGACCTGCTGCAGGACGCTCGGGTTGGGCTCGGCGTGGTCCATGGCCGCGACCTCGGGGTGGTGCAGGTCGAACGCAGGACGCTCCGAACGGATCCGCGGCAGCGAGGTGAAGTTGTGACGCGGCGGCGGGCAGGAGGTCGCCCACTCGAGCGAGGCCCCGTAGCCCCACGGGTCGTCCACGGTGACCTTGGGCGCGTTGCGCCAGGTCGTGTAGACGTTCCAGAGGAACGGCAGGGTCGACGCGGCGAGGATGAAGGCACCGACCGTCGAGACCTGGTTCATCCACGTGAAGCCCTCCTCCGGCATGTAGTCCGCGTAACGACGCGGCATGCCGGCCACACCCAGCCAGTGCTGGACGAGGAAGGTCGCGTGGAAGCCGATGAACAGCAGCCAGAAGTGCAGCTTGCCGAGCTTCTCGTTGAGCATGCGTCCCGTGAACTTGGGCCACCAGAAGTAGAAGCCCGCGAACATCGCGAACACCACGGTGCCGAAGACCACGTAGTGGAAGTGCGCCACGACGAAGTACGAGTCGGAGAGGCTGAAGTCCAGCGCGGGGCTCGAGAGGATGACGCCCGTGAGACCACCGAAGAGGAACGTCACGAGGAAGCCGATCGACCAGAGCATGGGCGTCTCGAACGTGAGCTTGCCCCGCCACATGGTGCCGATCCAGTTGAAGAACTTCACACCGGTGGGCACGGCGATCAACATGGTCATGAAGGCGAAGAACGGCAGCAGGACCGCACCGGTGACGTACATGTGGTGCGCCCACACGGTGACCGAGAGGGCCGCGATCGCGATCGTCGCGTAGACCAGACCCTTGTAGCCGAAGATCGGCTTGCGGCTGAAGACCGGCAGGATCTCGGAGACGATGCCGAAGAACGGCAGCGCGATGATGTAGACCTCGGGGTGGCCGAAGAACCAGAAGAGGTGTTGCCAGAGGATGGCACCGCCGTTCTCCGGGTTGAAGATCTGCGCGCCGAGCCTGCGGTCCGCGCCGAGCGCGAACAGGGCCGCGGCGAGCGGCGGGAAGGCCATCAGGACCAGGAGGCTCGTGACGAGCGTGTTCCAGGTGAAGATCGGCATGCGGAACATGGTCATGCCCGGGGCGCGCATCGTGATGATCGTCGTGATGAAGTTGACGGCACCGAGGATGGTTCCGAACCCGGCCAGCGCCAGACCGAAGACCCAGAGGTCCCCTCCGGCTCCTGGACTGAACGTCGTGTTCGACAGCGGCGCATAGGCGAACCACCCGAACGACGCGGCCCCCTGCGGGGTGAAGAACCCGGCCGAGGCGATGAGCCCACCGAAGAGGTAGAGCCAGTACGCGAACATGTTCAGTCGCGGGAACGCGACGTCGGGCGCACCGATCTGCAGCGGCATGATGACGTTCGCGAAGCCCGCGAACAGCGGGGTCGCGAACAGCAGCAGCATGATCGTGCCGTGCATCGTGAAGAGCTGGTTGTACTGCTCCTTGCTCTGCACGATCTGGATCCCGGGCTCGAAGAGCTCCGCGCGGATCACGAGGGCCATGAGGCCACCGATGCAGAAGAAGATGAACGACGTGATCAGGTACATGTACCCGATCGTCTTGTGGTCGGTCGAGGTGACCCACTTGATGACGGTTCGTCCGAGCGTCTGACGCTTCGGGGCGAGACCAGGAATGACTTCGGCCTGCGCGACCATCAGTTCTCACCTTCCGTGACGACGGGCTGGTTCGGGTCCTGGAGGCGGTTCAGGTCCAGCCCGAGCTCGCCGATCTGGCCCTTGTCCTCGAGCTTCTGCATCTGGGCGTCGTACTCCGCTCGGGAGACCACGGCCACGTTGAAGAGCATGCCCGAGTGGTGCTCACCGCAGAGCTCGGCGCACTTGCCGGCGTAGACACCCTCACGCGTGGGGGTGACCTGGAACTCGTTGGTGCGCTCCGGGATCATGTCCATCTTGTAGAGGAACGCGGGGATCCAGAACGAGTGGATGACGTCACGGGAGTCCAGCTTGAACCGGATCACCTCGTTGACGGGCAGGTACAGCGTCGGCAGCGAGGTCGCGGTGCCCGGGGCACCCTCGATCTCGTCCTCGGAACGGAGGTCTCCGACGTTGGCCTCGTGCTGGCCCGACTCGTAGACGTCGTCCGTGAGGTAGTTGAAGTCCCAGCTCCACTGCTTGCCGATGACCTGGATCTCGACGTCAGGGGTCTCGGAGAGATCCTTGATCGCCGTCATGTCCCGGTCGGTGTAGTAGAAGAGCACGAGAACCATGACGATCGGCACAGCCGTGTACATGATCTCGAGGGGCAGGTGGTAGCGCGTCTGCACGGGCAGGACGTGGTCGTCCTTGCGCTTGCGGTAGGCGGCCACGCACCACAGGATCAGTCCCCACGTGATGACGCCGACGATCAGTGCCGCGATCCAGGACCCGTTCCACAGCGATGTGATGCGGGCGGTCTGGTCGGTCACCTCACCGTCGGAATATCCGGGGAGAAATCCGCGCTGAACGGTCTCACTGGCACAACCGGACGCCACCGCTGCGATCGCGACGGCGGAAGCCGTCGCTCGCAGGATGGTTCGCCGTGTGCGGCTAGGGGATTGCGAGTGCAAGGGGGGCCTTTCACTTCAACGTCCGACAGGGGGGCTCGATCTCTCCACGAGGTCCCCGCAGAACCTTCGTCCTCGACCCACAGAGCCTAGCGCTTGAATGCCCTCCCGCGCGCCGTCAACGCGCCCTGCGAACGTGACGAATCCGCCAACTTTCCCCGAAAACACGGGGTTCGGCACACCTCTGACCGTTCTGTCAGATCGTCGCTTCGCCCGAGCCTCACGCTACCGTGCAGACTGTGAGAAGCCGCCTCGGCGCATTCGGCGCATCTCCAATGAAAGTCCGCCGATCGGCAGGCCCGCGGACCACTCCGCACCGTCTTCCACCCCACCCAGGAGCACATGTGACGGATACCACCACTCCCCCGCGCCGGGTCTACCTCGACAACGGGGGCAGGGCGCTCCTGCACCCCCTCGCCCGCACCGCGTTCGACCAGGCGCTCGACGACGGGTGGGCGGACCCTCGCCGCCTCCACGCCGAGGCGCGGCGCGCGGCCGTGCTCCTCGACGGCGCCCGCGAGGCGATCGCCGCGGGCCTGGGAGCCCGCACCGAGGAGGTCCACCTCTCCCCCTCGCACACCTCGTCGCTGCACGCGGCCGTCGGCGCGGTCGCGCTGGGGCGCCGACGCGTCGGGCCGGGGATCGTCGTCTCGGCGGTCGAGCGCGCGGCCGTCCTGCACGCGGCCGAGCTGGCCACGTCCTCGGCGGGCCGCTCCCCCGAGCGAGCCACCGCACAGGCTCCCGCGGCGACCGCTTCCTCGGCGACCGCCGACGCCCCCGAGACGGCGTCGCCCCCTCTCGTGACCGTCCCGGTCGACCGTTTCGGACGGGTCGACGAGACCGCGATGATCGAGGCCGTCTCGTCGCCCGGGGTCGCCCTCGCCGCGCTCCAGGCCGCCAACGGCGAGGTCGGGACGGTCCAGCCGGTCGGAGCCGTCCACGAGGCGGCCCGCCGCGCGGGGGTCCCGCTCCTCGTGGACGCGGGCGCCGTCGTCGGGCACGCGGAGGTGCCCGGCACCTGGGACCTGCTCGCCGCGGACCCCGGCGACTGGGGCGGCCCCGCGGGCGTCGGCGTGCTCGCGGTCCGCAACCGCGTCCGTTTCCGCCGCACCTGGCCCGAGGACGCCGACCCCTGGTTCCCGGGCGGCGTGAGCGTCCCCGCGGCCTTCGCCGCGGCCGTGGCCCTCCAGTCCGTCCAGGCCGACCGCGCGGCCCAGGACGCGCGGCGGCGCGCGCTCGTCGAGAAGGTGCGGGCCGTCGTCGGGCAGGTCCCCGACGTCGAGGTCGTGGGCGACCCCGACGACCGGCTCCCCCACGTCGTGACGTTCTCGTTCCTGTTCGTGGACGGCGAGGCCCTCGTGAGCGAGCTCGACCGTGCGGGCTTCGCGGTCGGCTCGGGCTCGGCGTGCACGTCGAGCTCGCTCGAGCCCAGCCACGTCCTGGCCGCCATGGGCGTCCTCACGCACGGCAACGTGCGCATCGCGCTCGACCGGAGCACGACCGAGGACGACGTCGACCGCTTCCTCGCGGTCCTGCCGGGCGCTGTGGCCCGCGTGCGCGCCTCGCTCGGGGTGAGCGGGCTGTGAGCCACGAGCCGCTGCAGAGCCCCGAGGTCGTCGACGCACGCGGCCTGCGCTGCCCGCTGCCCGTCATCCGGCTCGCCGCGGTCGCCCGCGACCGGTCACCGGGCGACGTGCTGACCGTCTGGTCGACCGACCCCGCGGCGCGCCACGACGTGCCCGCGTGGGCGCGCATGCGCGGGCACGTCGTGCTGGAGAACACCGTGGTCGAGACCGGCGAGGACGAGAGCCCCCCGCCCGACGGCGGCACGACCTGGGCGGTCACGGTCCGGCTGGGCGGGTGAGCAGGAGGTCCGAAGACGCCGACGGCCCGGCCACCGTGAGGTGACCGGGCCGTCGTGGCTCGACCGCTGCGAGGCCGCAGGGCCGGGCGCTGCGGATCAGCCGAACGAACCGCCGCAGGCGCAGGCGCTGCCCGCGTTGGGGTTGTCGATCGTGAAGCCCTGCTTCTCGATCGTGTCGGCGAAGTCGATGGTCGCGCCGTCCAGGTAGGGGACGCTCATCTTGTCGACGACGACCTCGACACCGTCGTAGTCCTTGAGGACGTCGCCGTCCAGGACACGCTCGTCGAAGTAGAGCTGGTAGATCAGGCCCGAGCAGCCGCCGGGCTGGACGGCGACGCGCAGACGCAGGTCGTCGCGGCCCTCCTGCTCGAGGAGGCTGCGGATCTTGCCGGCCGCGAAGTCCGTCAGCAGGACGCCGTGGGTGGCGGTCTCGGTGGTCTCGCTCATCGTGTTCTCCGCACAGTCTTCGGTGGGCTCTCGCCCCGTGGTGTGCCCTCGGCCTGCGGCTCCCGCTCCCGGGCAGGCCGATCGGTCCTCAGGCTTGTCGCATACCCGTCAACACGACGGGCCGTGGTTCTGTTCCCGAGTCTACGACGGTAGTGCCCGCGGCTCGTCGTGAGGCTCACGACGGTCCACGGGCAGCGGGCCTCAGGCGCTCGGCGCGCGGCCGCTCCACGTGCGGGCCACGCGACCGACGCGGGCCCTCGCCGACGGCTCGTCCCGACCCAGCTCGTAGGCTCCGCTGACCCCCGCTGCCGCCTGTTCGCGTCGCCCGGCGAGGACCTCCCGGGCCAGGACGACGACGGGGAGGCCGAGCGCGGCGGCCCGGCGCGCGACCTCCGGCAGGGCGCCCTCGTGCACGGCCGAGGCGTCGAGCGAGTCGACGACCACGACCGCCAGATCGGCTGCGACGATCCGGGAGTCGAGACCCACCACGTCCGCGACGACCGCGGTGCCGGGCAGCAGCCGTGCCCCGAGGGCCGCGAGGCCGAACCCCAGGCCACCACCGGCCCCTGCCCCGGGCAGCGTCGTGAGGGCCCGGCTCGTCTCGCGGACGGCCTGCGCGGCGCCGGCCGCGGCCCGGGCGGCGGGCGCCGTCGGGCCTGCGAGCAGCGAGCGCGGCGCCGCACCTGCCGACGCCTGCGCGAGCGCTCGGGAGACCTCGTGCGCCCAGTGCCCGTGCGCGCGCTCGAGCTCCTGGGCGAGCACGGCCAGGGCAGGGTCCGCGTCCGCGAGCGCACCGTTCGTCCCGTGCAGGCCCAGGAGGGGCAGGTCGGAGTCCACGGCCCCGACGAGCTCGGTCCCCGCGAGGTGCTCGCGAGCTACGAGCACCTGGGCCGCGTCGGCCGGGCCCACCTCGCCGAGCCCCGCTCCTCCTCGGGTCAGGGGCCCGTCGTCCTGTCCCGCGAGCGCCGCGACCAGGCCGGCGCCCGCGTCGTACGCGCCCAGGCCACCGGTCGCGACCACGACACGTGAAGCGAGCCGCGCGGCCTGCGCGACGACCTGCCCGACGCCGTAGCTCGTCCGCGCACCCAGGTCGCCCCGGTCCGTGCGCGCCGAGGCGGCCGGGTCCTCCGCAGAGGAGCTCGTCACACGGAGCGCCGCGGCCTCGACGTACGCGGTGCGCGCGCCCCCCGGAGCGCTCGGTCCGAGGCGGAAGGTCGCGGGCACGTCCCGACCTCGGGTGTCGCGGGCGACCGTCACGACCTCCTCCGTGGCCAGGTCGGCCAGGGCGCGCAGGAAGCCGTCCGCCCCCGGGTCGAGGACGCACGCGTCGACCCGGGCGCCCGACGACTCCTCCCAGGCCGCGGCGACCAGGTCGCGCACCTCGCTCGCGGAGAGCGTGCCGTCGGTCAGGACGAGCGGTTCCGCGACGGCGAGGAGAAGGCGCATGGCGCGATTGTGCCAGGTCCGCGTGCGGTCGGTGGCACGGGTCGCACCGGCTCGTGCGCGGGGCGACCACCCCGCGAGACGGACCTGCCCACGGGGCGCGCGCGGCGCCGTCGGGCCGCTCGGAGGAGGCGGACGAACCCCCTCGTCCCGGCCTCGCTGTGCGACGATGTTCCCGTGAGCATCCTGCTGGACAACACCTTTGCGGAACCCGCCCCGTCCCCCCTCCTGCTGCTCGGGCAAGGCCGGGACCTGGCCTCCGAGCGAGGCGTCGAGTGCACCGGCGAGCTGCCGGCTGCGAGCGACCCCGACCTCGTCGAACGTGCCCGCGTGGCTCGTGCCGCGCTCGGTGAGCGCGCGTTCGTGCTCGGCCACCACTACCAGCGCGACGAGGTCATCGACTTCGCCGACGTCACGGGCGACTCGTTCAAGCTGGCCCGTGAGGCCGCTGCCCGCCCCGAGGCCGAGTTCATCCTCTTCTGCGGTGTGCACTTCATGGCGGAGAGCGCCGACATCCTCACCTCCGACGCGCAGCAGGTCGTCCTGCCGGACCTCGCGGCGGGCTGCTCGATGGCCGACATGGCCGCGATCAACCAGGTCGAGGACGCGTGGGAGGTCCTGCAGGACGCCGGGATCGCCGACGTCACGCTCCCCGTCACGTACATGAACTCGACCGCCGCCATCAAGGCCTTCACGGGACGGCACGGCGGGACCATCTGCACGTCCTCCAACGCGGAGGTCGCGCTGCGCTGGGCGTTCGACAAGCTGGACGCCGCGGGCGGCTCCCTTCCCAGCAAGGTCTTGTTCATGCCCGACCAGCACCTCGGCCGCAACACCGCGCTGCTCAAGCTCGGGATGTCCCCCGCGGACTGCGTGGTGTTCGACCCGCGCAAGCCCAACGGCGGCCTGACCGACGCCGAGCTGCGCGACGCGCGCATGATCCTGTGGCGCGGGCACTGCTCGGTGCACGGCCGCTTCTCCGAGCGCAACGTCTCCGACATCCGCGCCGCGGTGCCGGGCGTCAACGTCCTGGTCCACCCCGAGTGCAAGAACGAGGTCGTCGAGGCCGCGGACTACGTCGGGTCGACCGAGTACATCATCAAGATGCTCGACGCCGCCGAGCCCGGCTCGTCCTGGGCGATCGGCACCGAGCTCAACCTGGTGCGTCGCGTCGCCCGTGCACACCCGGACAAGCAGGTGCACTACCTCGACTCGACGGTCTGCTTCTGCTCGACCATGAACCGCATCGACCTGCCCCACCTCGTGTGGGCCATGGAGTCGCTCGTCGCGGGCCGCACCGTCAACCGCATCGTGGTCGACGCCGACGACGCCCACTGGGCTCGCGTGGCGCTCGACCAGATGCTCGCCCTGCCCGGACTGTAGGACCCCCGTCGGGTCCGTCGGCGCACGCCGGCGGACCCGACGACCGCACGACCGCACGACCGCAGAAGAACCGAGGGGTGAGTGATGGCCACCGGAAACGGCTTGAGCATCGGCGTCTACGTGTTCGACGGGGCCGAGGAGCTCAACGTCGCCGGTCCCTTCGAGGTGTTCACCGCCTGGCGTGAGCGCTCAGCCCTCAAGCCCCGGGTCGCCACGTTCTCGTGGGACGGTCGCGGGGTCCGGCTGGCGCAGGGCCTGCACATGGTGCCCGACCGCTCGGCCGACGACGTCGGCCCCCTCCAGCTCCTGGTCTATCCCGGCGGGCCCGGCGTGCAGCAGCTCGTGGGCGACCGGATCCATCTCGAGTGGCTCCACGCCATGCGCGTCCAGACCCCGTTGCTCGCGAGCGTGTGCACGGGCTCGCTGGTCCTGGCGGCGGCCGGGCTGCTCGCCGGGCGCCCCGCGACGACCCACTGGGACCACTACGACGAGCTGGCCGGGATCGACCCGAGCATCATGGTCGACACCGAGACCCGCTTCGTGGACGACGGCGACGTCGTCACCTCGGCAGGTGTCTCGGCCGGGATCGACATGGCGCTCCACCTGGTCGAGCGGTTCGAGAACGCGGAGGTCGCGGACCAGGTGCGCCACGACCTGCAGTACGAGGGCACCTGAGCCCGAGGGCGGGCTCGTCGCCGCTGGTCGGGCGGACCGGCGCGTCGGTCAGGCGCTCGTGCGCTCCGCGTAGCGACCCGAGCGGTGCGCCCACCGGTCGAACACGACCGTGAGGAACGGCGGCAGGGTCGCCGCGAGGGCGAAGAAGACCGTCAGGAGCGACCACCTCTGGCGGACCGCGACGAGGATCGCGAGGAGGACGTAGGCGATCACGAGCGCGCCGTGGACCGGGCCGAAGACCTTCACGCCGATCTCGGAGGCCTCGGCGATCCACTTGACGTACATCCCGACGAGCAGGCCCGCCCAGGAGAACGCCTCGGCGATCGCGACCGCGCGGAAGGCCCGGACGGTCCAGTGGCGCGAGGTCGTGGGCCGCACGGCCTGGGCGTCGTGCGTGGCGCTGTCGGGCAGGGGGGCGGCGGTCCGGGAGGTCACGGGGGCCATCCTCACACGTCGCCATCGGCGGGCCGAAACCCTGTGGCGCGTCTCCGCGGTGGGGCTCGGCCTCCGGGACTCCTCCGAGATACCTGATACCGCCCGTTCCGGGTTGTACCCTGCGACGGTGACCCGACAGATCCAGCTCACGATCGCCAGCACCCTGCCGCGCAAGGCCGTCCCGGGCCGCGGGGTCCTCGACCCCTCCGTGACACGCATGCGCGTGCGCCCGGGCGACCTCGACTTCTACCTGCACGTGAACAACGGCGTGTACCTGCAGATGATGGACGTGGCCCGCAGCAACTTCCTCGCGGACCTCGGCGCGTTCGGCCTGCTGCGCGACAAGGGCTGGTACCCCGTCGTGGCCTCCTCGACCATGAAGTACCGCCGCTCGCTCCAGCTCTGGGACCGGTTCGAGATCACGACCCGCGTGATCGGCTGGGACGAGCGCGTGGTCTACCTCGAGCAGGTCTTCACACGCGGCGGCGACCTGTGCGCTCGCGGGCTGATCGCGGGCCGGTTCCTCTCGAAGGCGGGCGACCGCATCCCCGGGCCCGACGTCGTCGGCCTGCTCGGCGCGGACGTCACGAGCCCCGAGCTCCCCGCGGACGTGCGGGACTGGGCCCAGGCCGTGGACGTCGCCGCCCGCTGACCCCCGCTCCCCCTAGGCTCGGGACCATGACCGACGAGGTGCTCGAGCACGCCCTGCTGCACGTGGTTCCCGGCCGCGAACAGGCCTTCGAGGAAGCCTTCGCCACGGCACGCTCGATCATCTCGTCCGTGCCGGGCTTCCGTGCACTGTCGCTCGCCCGCTGCCTCGAGCGCCCCGCGACGTACCTCCTGCTCGTGCGCTGGGAGAGCCTCGAGGCCCACACCGAGGGCTTCCGCGGCTCGCCCGGATACCAGGAGTGGAAGGCGCTGCTCCACCACTTCTACGAGCCGTTCCCGGTCGTCGAGCACTTCCGTGAGGTGCAGCGGGGTACGGACGAGGCGGCACGACCTCACGCGCAGGTCCTGCCCGGCTGAGCCGCTGCCGCACCACGGGCGCCCGCCGAGAGACGGCGGGCGCCCGTGACCGCTAGACCAGCGCGAGCTCCTCGACGGGCTCGACCGCGTCGGGCTCCGGGCTCACCGCATGGGTGCGCAGCGGCTTGACCCTGTCGATCACCATGACCAGGGCGAGCGACACGACTCCCCAGATCCCGAACGTGACCAGGTGCGAACCGACCGTGTCACCACCGAAGTAGAGGATCGAGCGGATCGACTCCACGGCGGCCGGCATGGGCAGGATCTCGTGCAGGACCCGGAAGACCTCGGGCTCCATGTAGATCGACAGTCCGCCCCCGGACGCGGGGACCCCGACGAGCATCAGGATGCCGACCGCGGGGACGACCGCGAGCATCCCGATGAGCCGCTCGAGCACCGCGCTGAACATGGCCACGCAGAAGATCGCGACGATCCCCGTACCGAGCAGCGGCCAGAAGTGCCCGCTGATGCTCCCCGTGATCGGCCCGGCGATCAGCCACAGGACCGCCGACATGAACACGGCCCACCCCGCCACGATGGGCACGAGGCGGCGCAGCGGCCGGGACCTCGGCGCGGCGTTCGCTCCCACGATGATGATCATGAAGCCCGACATGACCCAGCCCATGGCCAGGTACATGCTCACCGAGCCCATGGTGTCGGTCGTCGACAGCGGGGCGACGTCCTCGGTCGTGAGCTCCGTCTGCTGCCCGGCGGCGACCTGGCCGAACACGGCCGTGACGACCTGCTTCGCGCTCGCGCCGGCTGCCTGGTTGGTCACCAGGGCCGCGCTCGGGTGCTCCGCCGAAGGGAGCACGAAGGCCGCGCTGACCGTGCGGTCCTGCACCTGGGTGCGGGCGTCGTCGACCGAGCCCACGGCTCGCAGGTCGAACAGGCCGGGCATGCTCTGGTCCAGCCCGTCGACCGCTTCCTGAGCCTGCTCGACCGTGGACCCGACGACCGCGACGGGCATGTCACGAGGGGTCGGGGACGACATGGCGCCGAGCATGACCGAGATCATCATCGTGACCATGGCGAGCGGGAAGAAGAGCAGCGCGGTGTAGCGCCAGCGGCGCGTCGCGGGCCGGGGCCCGCCGTGCAGCGACGGCACGGTGACGGGCGGCGGGCCCGCGTCCGGGTTGCGGCGCCGCTTGCGGGCGTCGAACGCGAGCGTCAGCACCAGGGCCACGACCGCGCCGACGACCAGGACCAGCAGGTGGGAGCCGACGCCCGACCCGTCGAAGTACAGGACCGAGCGGAGCGCCTCGCCGATCGCCGGCATGGGAAGGAACGCGTGCAGGAAGGTGAAGAACTCCGGCATGGTGTAGACGCTCATGCTCATGTTCGAGGCCGGCATGCCCAGCACCGTCAGGAGGAGCATCGCCGCGATCACCGCCATGGGCCCCAGGAAGCGCGTCAGCAGGAGCTGGACCGCTCCGACCGCGAAGACGCCCAGCCAGGCGATGCCCAGCACCTCCGGGGTGTGACCCTGCACCACGCCGAGCATGGGCCCCGTCACGGTCCAGACGAGCGCCGCGACCAGGGCGGCCCAGCCGGCGAGGAGCGGCACGGCCCGACGGAAGCGCAGGAGCTCGGGCGAGTTGGAGAGCGTCACGCTGAAGGGCAGGTAGCCGGCCATGACCAGTGCCGTGGCCAGGAACATCGCCCCCAGGCCCGCCGGGTCGAACGCGGGCAGCGGCGCGAGGTCCTCGGTCCCCAGCGTCAGCCCCTGGGCCAGGACCTGCGGGGCGAGCATGCCCGTGACGGTCGAGGACTGCGACGACCCGGCCGAGCCTGCCGTGTACACCGTCGCCTCGCCGTCGACGATGTGCACGGCTCCCGACACCTCCCGGTCGAGCACGAGCTCGCGGGCCTCCTCGTCCGAACCGACGATACGGACGTCGACCGCGTCGGGGTCGGCGGCCTCGAGCGCCTCGGCGAAGGCCCGCGCGTCCGGGGCCGTGCCCGTGACGGCGATCGGCATGTCGTGCGGCGTCGGGGCGTGCATCGTCCCGAGGTAGCCGCTGATCATCATCGACACCATGACGAGCGGCATGAAGAACATGGCCACGTAGCGGCCGATGGTCTCGGCCTTGGCCCGCTTGAGGGCGGCCGCCTCGGCCGCAGCCTCGGCGGCGCCCTCTGCACCGTCCGTCGTCGGAACGGGCGGCGATGCGGGGTCCGGTAACCCCGTGCCCGAGGTGCGCGGGGGCGTCTGGTTGCTCAAGTGTGTGCTCCTGTACGGCGTGGTGGGAGGGCGACGTGCGGCCCCGTGCGCCGTTGCAAGGGCGCCGCCTCGATGTGCGGCTGGGATGGTCCAACTCGACGAGATTACGCCACGTGGCGTAAAAATGTCACGTGGTGGACGCGAGGGTCCCGCCCAGCGACGCGACGGGCACCCCCGTCGATCAGGTGGCATGATCACCGCACCCGGACTCGAGGCAGGGAGTCCTCGCAGGTCAAGGCCTCGACGGGCCGCGGTCGAGGCGCGCACGGGGACATGAGAGACCATCACGAGAAGAGGCCCACCGCATGGGACAGCACAGCGACCGGGCGCGCGAGACGCTGCTGAACTCGGCCGAGGAGCTCTTCGCCCGCTACGGCATCGACGCGGTGTCCAACCGCCGGATCACCGAGCACGCGGGCACGGCCAACCACTCGGCCATCGCCTACCACTTCGGCGGCCGCGACGAGCTGCTGCGCGCGCTGCTCGACCGGCACCTCGAGGAGATGAACAGGCGCCGGACGGCGCTCGTCGCGAACCTGAGCGACGACGCCGGAGTACGAGACCTGCTCGCCTGCCTGCTCCTGCCGTGGATCGAGCACCTGGCGTCGTTGCCGGTCCCCAGCTGGCGTGCGCGGTTCGTCTTCCAGGTCCGCACGGTCCCCTCGGTCGCCGAGGCGCTCGCCGGACCGACCACGGCCAACCCCGTCGTCGAGGACCTCGTCCGGCGCCTGCAGGCCGCGCTGAGCGACCTCCCCCCAAGTGTGGTCCGGGGACGGTTCGAGATCCTCGGCCCCATGACCCTGGGCGTCTGCGCCGAGCACGAGGCGCGCGTCCACGAGGGGACCCCGCCGGCCTGGACCGGGGTCGGCTACTTCCTGATCGACGCGAGCGCGGGCATGCTCGCGGCGCCCGTCACGCACCCCGACGACTACCTCACAGGCCCGAGCACGCCGTTCCTCCTGTGACCGGGGGTCTCCGTCCGCCCGCTTCGACGGCCCGGATCACCCCTGCGCGGCCAGCCACTCCCTGACGTCCTCGAGCTGCGTCAGGATCGTGGTCAGGTCCTGCGTGAGGTGCTGGCCTCGCGCGGCCGCGACGCAGCGATCGACCTCGTCGAGCATGCGCCGGGCCGTCCCTGCGTCGTCGAGGCGCACGGCCAGCTCGGCCCGGTAGGCCTGGGCCTCGACCCGGTCGCGAGCCGACGCTCCGGCGTCCCCGAGGGCCTCCTCGCGCCGCAGCGCTCCGTCGAGGATCTTCGCGGCCTGCCCGACGTCGCCGCGCGAGTCCGCCTGGACCACCGCGTTCGAGACGGCTCGCAGCAGGCGGGACTCACCCTCCAAGGCCGCGCCGAGCTCGGCCGCGTCGACGGCCGGCACGTCGGGCACGGAGCCGGTCGCCTCGGCTGCGTCGACCGTGTCGCCCGCCGGACCGTCGACGGCCCGCCGCACGACGCGGATCCAGTTGCCCGAGGGGTCCACCAGGCTGAAGCCGCTCAGCCCGTCGGCGTTCGCCCGGCGACGAGGCCTGGTGATCCGGGGGAACCCGCTCAGGGGGAGCCTCCCGTGGGCAGCGCGCAGGCCCGCTGCCCACGCGTCGTACAACGGCTCGGTGTCGTCGACCACGACGAGGCACGAGCCGTACGAGTCCTCCGGCCGGAAGCCCTCGATCCCGAAGTAGTGCAGGTCGATCCCCTCCCGCCGGAGCGCGAGGTACGGGTACGGCCGGGTCTGCCGGTAGGTGACCTCGAACCCGAGAGCCGCAGCGAAGTCGCCGATCTCGTCGATCGACGCGCACGGCAGCAGGGGGACCATCGACTCGTTCGCCATGTCCCCATCCCACCACCAGGCACAGGAGTCGACCACCGCCCGGCCCCGACCTGCGCGACCGGGGCACGCGGCGAGACGACCGCACGCGGAGGGGACGCCGTCGGGCGGGCCCTGGTCGCGGCACGACGGCCCTCCCTTGCGCGCGCCTCGGTGGGCGCCCCGGCTCGGCCCGCGGGGACTCCCCAGCAGGTCAGGCCGCGACCACTCCTCCAGATCAGGCCGCAACCGCTCCCCCTTCTCAGGCCGCGACCGCCTGGGCCACCCGCACCATGTTTCCCGACGGGTCCCTGAACGCGCAGTCGCGCGGTCCCCAGTCCTGGTCCATGGGCTCCTGGAGGACCTCGGCCCCCGAGGCCCGGACGGTCTCGAAGAGCGCGTCGACGTCGTCGGTCTCGAACACGAGGATCGGCAGGACACCCTTGATCATGAGCTCCTGGAGCGCGTCCCCGTCGGCCTGCGACCGGCCCGCGTGCGGGGCCGAGAGCACGATCCCGAGCCCCGGCTGCACGTCGGAACCGAGGGTCACCCAGCGGAACCCGCCCGCGCCCACGTCGTTGTGCACCTTGAGGCCGAGCGCGTCGCCGTAGAAGGTGATCGACTCGTCGACGTCGTTGACGGTGATGTTGCAGAACTTCAGCGAGATGGTCATGACGGCGACTCTAGGACGAGGCCCGTGCGCTCGCTTCTCCGATCCTGCTCGATGCTCGCGCGGCCGTGCCGGACGTGCCGGACGGGCCCGTCGCGCCCCGGGCCGGGCGCGTGACGACCTGCGCGACGCACGGGGGCATCGCCTTCACGGCGGCGTGCTCGCGGCTCCGGTACACCGACGGGGGCTCGCCCACGATCTCCGCGAACTTCGCGCTGAACGAACCGAGCGACGTACACCCCACGGCCATGCACGCGTCCGTGACGCTCGCTCCGCCACGCAGCAGAGCCATGGCGCGCTCGATCCGGCGCGTCATGAGGTAGCAGTAGGGCGTCTCGCCGTAGGCCGCGCGGAACCGGCGCGAGAAGTGCGCCGGAGACATGAGCGCCTTGCGCGCCATGGTCGGGACGTCGAGCGGGGCCGCGTACTCCCGGTCCATCAGGTCGCGGGCGCGGCGCAGCAGGACGAGCTCCTCGAGCTCCTGCGGGGTCATGCTCCGAACGTAGCACCGGGCCCCCTCGGCCGGCAGGACCGGGGCCGGGTCCAGAGAGCGACCGTCGGTCGACGGCGGCCCGGACCCGGCCCCGGGTCGTCAGGAGCGCGGGGCCTCAGCCCTGCGCGAGCCTCGTGAGCAGCAGTGCCTCGGCCAGGACGACCTTCTCGAGCTCGCCCAGGTGGACGGACTCGTTGGCACCGTGAGCACGCGAGTCAGGGTCCTCGACCCCCGTGACCAGGATCGCCGCGTCCGGGAAGACGTCGAGCAGGTCGGCGATGAACGGGATCGAGCCGCCGATGCCGATGTCGACCGGCGCGGTGCCCCACGACGTCTCGAAGGCCCAGCGCGCGGCCTGCATCGCCGTCGAGTCGGTCGGCGCCTGGAAGGGCTTGCCGAGCTCGCCGTCGCGGACCGTGACCTGTGCGCCGAACGGTGCGTTCGACTCGAGGTGCGTGCGCAGCGCGGCGAGCGCGGCGACGGGGTCCTGGCCTGGCGCGATGCGCAGCGAGAGCTTCGCGGTCGCACGCGGGGTCAGCGTGTTGGACGCGTGCGCGACGCTCGGGGCGTCGATCCCGATGACCGACAGCGCGGGCTTGGTCCACAACCGGCCGGACAGTGCGCCCTCCCCTGCGAGGCGCACCCCGTCGAGGACCGAGGAGTCGGCGCGGAAGTCCGCCTCCTCGTAGTCGACGCTCGGGTCCGGCGCAGACACCAGCCCGTCGACCGCGACGTTGCCCTGGTCGTCGTGCAGGGTCGTGATCAGGCGCGCGAGCAGCGTGAGCGCGTCGAGGACCGGGCCGCCGAACATGCCCGAGTGGACCGCGTGCCCCAGCACGGCGACCTCGACCTCGCAGTCGACGAGCCCGCGCAGGCTCGTCGTGAGCCCTGGGACCCCGACCTTCCAGTTCGAGGAGTCCGCGACGACGATCACGTCGGCCGCGAGCAGGTCCTCGTACTGGTGCAGGAAGGGCAGGAAGCTCGGCGAGCCGACCTCCTCCTCGCCCTCGACGAAGACCGTGACACCGATCGGCAGGTCGTCCCCGAGCGCGGCGAGGGCACGCAGCGCACCGACGTGCGCGACGATCCCGGCCTTGTCGTCGGCCGCACCGCGGCCGAACAGGCGACCGTCGACCTCGGTCGGGACGAACGGGTCGGTGTCCCACGCGGCGGCGTCGCCCGGGGGCTGGACGTCGTGGTGCGCGTAGAGCAGGACCGTGGGTGCGCCCTCGGGGGCCGGGCGGCGCGCGACGACCGCGGGCGCGCCGAGCGGGCCCGCGACCCCGGTCGCCTGCAGGATCTGCACCTCGGGCAGGCCTGCCCCGCGCAGGAGCTCGGCCACGGCCTCGGCGCTCGCCGCGACGTGCGCCTGGTCGAAGGCCGCGTTCGACACGGACGGGATGCGCACGAGCGCCTCGAGGTCCTCGCGCAGGGCGGGGAAGAGGTCGGCGACCCGGGCGCGCAGGTGAGCGACGTCGTCGGGCTCGGAAGGAGTACTGGTTCCTGGTGTGCTGTTCACCCGGCCAACGCTACCCGCCGGTACGTTCCCGGTCCGGCCCGCACCCGTGACGAGGCAGCCCCCGTCCTCGACTACGCTGGACCTGTGTTCTCACGCAACAAGTCCTCCGCGCCCTCGTCGAACGACGCCCCCGATCCCGTCGCCGCTGCGGCCGAGATCGAGAAGGCCGGCGGCAAGGGCAGGCCGACGCCCAAGCGCAAGGTCTCCGAGGCCGCCAACAAGCGCCCGCTCGTGCCCTCGGACCGCAAGTCGGCGGCCAAGACGGCGCGCCAGCAGCAGCGTGACGCACGCGACCGCCAGTTCCAGGCCATGCAGACGGGCGACGAGCGCTACATGCCTGCCCGGGACAAGGGCCCCGTCAAGCGCTACGTGCGCGACTACGTGGACGCCCGCTGGAACCTGGGCGAGTTCTTCCTGCCCGTGGCCCTGGTGTTCATCGTCCTGACGTTCGTGTTCAACCAGAACCTGAACATGGCGACGATCATCATCTTCGTGCTCTACGGGATCGTGCTCATCACGATCATCGACGCGTTCATCATGTGGCGTTCGCTCAAGAAGCGCCTGATCGCGAAGTTCGGGCCGAGCGCCCCCAAGGGCAACGCCATGTACGCCGTGATGCGCGCGTTCCAGCTGCGCCGCGCGCGCCTGCCCAAGCCCATGCACAAGAAGCACGGCTCCTTCCCCGAGTAGTCGCCGGCCGGTCCGCCGGACGGACCGGAGTTGCACCGAGGTGCCCCGGGCAACCTAGTGTTGTCCCCATGCCCAACTACCGCTTCCTCGGCAACTCCGGTCTCAAGATCTCCGAGATCACCTACGGCAACTGGCTCACCCACGGCTCGCAGGTCGAGAACGACGTCGCCACCCAGTGCGTCCACGCCGCGCTCGACGCCGGCATCACCACGTTCGACACCGCGGACGTCTACGCGAACACCAAGGCCGAGCAGGTCCTCGGCGACGCCCTCAAGGGCCAGCGCCGCGAGTCGCTCGAGATCTTCACCAAGGTCTACTGGCCCACGGGCCCCGGCGGGGCCAACGACTCGGGCCTGTCGCGCAAGCACGTCATGGAGTCCATCAACGGCTCGCTCCAGCGCCTCGGCACCGACTACGTCGACCTCTACCAGGCGCACCGCTTCGACCAGTCGACCCCGCTCGAGGAGACGATGCAGGCGTTCGCCGACATCGTCCGCCAGGGCAAGGCCCTCTACATCGGCGTGAGCGAGTGGACCGCGGACCAGATCCGTGCGGGTCACGCCCTGTCGAAGGAGCTCGGCTTCCAGCTCATCTCGTCCCAGCCCCAGTACTCGATGCTGTGGCGCGTCATCGAGGACGAGGTCGTCCCGACCTCGCGCGAGCTGGGCCTGTCCCAGATCGTCTGGTCCCCCGTCGCCCAGGGCGTCCTGTCCGGCAAGTACCTGCCCGGCCAGCCCGCCCCGGCAGGTTCGCGTGCCACGGACGCCAACGGCTCGCGCTTCATCCAGCAGTTCATGACCGAGGACGTGCTCACGCGCGTCCAGCAGCTCAAGGCCGTCGCCGACGAGCTGGGTCTGACGCAGGCACAGCTCGCGGTCGCGTGGGTCCTGCAGAACGACAACGTCGCAGCCGCCCTGATCGGCGCCTCGCGCCCCGAGCAGGTCGCCGAGAACGTCAAGGCCTCGGGCGTGGTCATCCCCGCCGAGCTCATGACGAAGATCGACGAGATCCTCGGCGACGTCGTCGAGCGCGACGCCGGCAAGACCGCCGCCGGAGCCCCCGGACCGCGCTGACCCTTGCTCTCAGGCCCGCGGCCACGCCGCAGGTCTGGTCGTCCGACGGCGGCCCCGGGTGCTCACCGAGCACCGGGGGCCGCCGTCGTCGTGCCGGGACTCCCGCCGTGGCCGGTGCGCGGTACACCCTGGCCCCACAGCACCCCCTCGCCCGACCTACGGTGTCAGGGTGTCCTCACCTTGCTTCCCGGCCCGCGTCGTCACGGCGACGCGCATCACGCCGCACATGGTCCGTGTCCACCTCGAGGCCGTCGGCGACTGGAGGTGGACGACCGACGGGCAGGGCGACGAACGCATCGACCTCGCCTTCCCGTTCCCCGGCGAGACCGTCGCCGAGATCGCCTTCTTCAACCAGGACGACTACGGGGTCGTGCCCGTCGAGGGCACCGAGCCCCCGTGGCGTCACTACACGGCCCGCCGCGTGCACGAAGCGGGCCGGACGATCGTGGTCGACCTCGCGGTGCACGACGGCGGCCTCGCGTCCGACTGGGCCGTGCGCGCCGAGCCGGGCCACGTGCTGGGCGTCTTCGCGGGCGGAGACTCGCGCAGCTACTACGACGCCCCCGCCGATGCCGAGTGGCGTCTGCTCGTCGCCGACCCCACGGGCCTGCCGGGTCTGGGGCGCATCGTCGAGGAGCTCCCGGCCGGGGCCGTCGCGCACGCGGTCGTCGAGGTCCCCACGCTCGAGGACCGCCAGCAGCTCGAGACCCGGGGCGACGTGACCTACACCTGGCTCGTCACGGCCGAGGGCGCCCGCACGGGCGCCGCGCTCGTCGAGGCCGTGCGCGGCCTGTCCGTCCCTGCGACGCCGGGCTACGCATGGGTCGCGTGCGAGAGCGCCGCGAGCCGGGACATCCGCCGCACCCTGCGCACCGCCTGGGGCATGCCGCGCGACCGGCACCAGGTCGTCGGGTACTGGACCGCGGGAGCCGTCAACGTGCGCGCGGACCGCGACGACGAGGACGCGCAGCCGCACGACCACGAGCACGACCACGACCACGCCGAGCACGAGCACGCCGAGCCAGCGCACCAGCACTAGGCCCCGCCGGGGCGCTAAAGCGGCGGCCCGGCCGTCCGACTGCCCGACGACCGGTCGCGGAGCCGCGGCGAACAAGCCTAGGCAGCGTTGGGCTCAGGCTCGCCCGCTACCCCTCCCAGACCGTCCGTGCCGCGCGTACCCTCGACCGGCCCCGGAGCGACGGCCCCGTCCACCGACGCGACGTCCCCCGTGAGGTGCGCGACGCCGTCGGCCACCTCGACCGGGACGACCGCCGGACGCAGGTGCGGCGCGAGCCACCGCGCCGCGACCTGGACGACGGGGCCGACGCCCAGCGCATAGAGGACCGTCGCCCACCCGAGCGTCCCGCCCAGCGCGAACCCGATCGCGACCACGAGGACCTCGATCGCGGTCTTGACGCGCCGCACGGGCCAGCCCGTGCGGGCGACCAGGCCCGTCATGAGGCCGTCCCGCGGACCGGGTCCGAGCCGCGCGCCGAGGTAGGCGGCGGTCGCGACGCCGTTGAGGACCACGCCCGCGACCGCGAGCGCCACCCGGCCGACCGTCGTGGGGTCGGGGTCGATGCGCTCGAGCAGCAGCAGGAACGGGTCGAGGGTCGCGCCGATCACGACGATGTTGGCGATCGTGCCGATCCCGGGGCGCTGGCGCAGCGGGATCCACAGCAGCATGACCACGACGCTCGCGGCCACGACGACCACCCCGAGCGGGAGCCCCGTGCGCAGGGCGACCCCCTGGTGGAAGACGTCCCACGGCATGGCGCCCATGCCCGAGTGGAGGAGCATGGCCATGGTCAGCGAGAAGCCGAAGAGCCCGAGCGCGAGCTGGAGGGTGCTGCGGAGGGGGCTGAAGCCCTGAGTGATCGACACTCCCCCACTGTGCGGCATCAATGGACTGGTAATCCATAGCCAATTCGGCGAGAGTGGCCCCATGTCCACCTCGCTCGCCGCGCCCGCTCCCACGCTCCCTCCGGTGCACCGCCGGCTCTCTGCACCAGCGCTCGGCGCGCTCATCACGGGGTGGCAGACCGAGGGGCCCGCGTACGTCGCGCTCGCCGACGCGGTGCGTGGCGCGGTCCTGTCCGGCACGGTCGCCCCGCACACGCGCCTGCCGAGCGAGCGCGACCTCGCCGGGGCCCTGGGCGTGTCCCGGACCACCACGGCCGCGGCCTACGCGGCGCTGCGCGAGCGCGGGTTCGTCACGAGCCGCACGGGCGTCGGGACGGTCGCGGTCCTGCCGCGCCCCACGCGCCGCTCCCAGCCCCGGTGGTGCGGCGGTGACGCCCCGGTCCCCGTGGGCGTCGAGCCACCCGACGACCTGGTGGACCTGGGCCAGGCCGCCCCCGCCGCCCCGCCCCAGCTCCACGCGGCCTACGGGCGCGCGCTCGAGGCCCTGCCCGACTACCTGTCGGGCCGCGGGTACGAGCCGCTCGGCCTCCAGCCGCTGCGCGAGGCGATCGCGCACCGGCTCACCGAACGCGGCACCCCCACGACCCCCGACCAGGTCCTCGTCACCACGGGCGCCCAGCACGCGATCTCGACGATCGCGCAGTCGGTCCTCGGCCCGCGCGACCGGGTCGTGGTCCAGTCCCCCACGTACGCGCACGGCATCGAGGCCATGGTCGGGCGCGGGGCGCGCGTCGTCGGGTTCCCCGTGGGAGCAGGGCTGCCGGGCGACGGCCCGGGCTTCGACGTCGCGCTCTTCGAGTCGACGGTCCGCGCGGCCACCCCGCGGCTCGCCTACCTGATCCCCGACTTCCACAACCCCACGGGGTACAGCCTCACGCCCGACGAGCGTGCCGAGGTGCGCCGCATCGCGCTGCGCCACCGCGTGACCGTGATCGGCGACGAGACGCTCTCGGACATCGCGCTCGACGGCCCCGCGCCCGAGCCGCTCGCGGGCGACGGGTCGGCGACGAGCCACCTGCTCACGGTGGGGTCGGCGTCCAAGACCTTCTGGGGCGGGCTGCGCGTGGGGTGGGTCAGGGCGCACCCCGACGTCGTCGCGCACCTCGCCCGGACCCGTGCGGCGAGCGACATCGCGACCTCGGTCCTCGAGCAGCTCGCGGTGACCGAGCTGCTCGCCCGACGCGAGGAGGTCCTCGCGGAGCGGCTTCCCCTGCTGCGCTCGCAGCGGGATCTGCTGCGCTCGGCCGTCACGGCCGCGGTGCCGTCGTGGCGCGTGGCGTCGCCCGCGGGCGGGTTGTCGCTGTGGATCGACCTGGGGCGTCCGCTCGCGCACGCCCTGACCGCGGCGGCGGCCGTGCGCGGCGTGGTGATCAACCCGGGGCCGTCCCTCACGCCCGACGGCGGAGCGACCTCGCGCGTCCGGCTCACCTTCGCGCCGGACGCCGAGGCGATCGGGCGGGCCGTGCCCCGGTTGGCGGCCGCGTGGGAGCACGTCGTGGGGTAGGTCGTCGTGGGCTAGGTCGTCGTCGGGTAGGTCGTCGTGGGCGGGGGACGGGTCGGTCTGGTCTCGGTGCCGAGCATGCGGTTGTCGTCGCGAATCGCCTCCTGCCCGACGACAACCGCATGCTCGACCAGCGGCAACCGCATGCTCGGCGCGACAGGGGCAGGTTCGGGCACCGCCTCGTGCGCGGCCGCTAGGGTGACCCGATGCCCGCCGACGTGTCCTTCCGCGCCCCGACCGACCGGGACCGCGGGTCCGCCGACGACCTCGGGCTCCTCGCGTCGGCCAGCGGCCGCACCGGTTCGGCGTTGCAGAGTCTCGCGGTCGACGTGCGGGGCGGCCTGACGACGATCGTCGCGTTCGTCGACGGGCGGCTGGTGGGTCTCGCGTCGTACGAGGCGGGAACCACGGGCACGGTCCTGCGCCACCTCGCGGTCGAGCACTGCCACCGCGGGGCCGGGCTCGGGCGCCGGCTCGTGATGTCGGTCCGTGAGGCCGTGCAGGGGGCGCCGTTGCTCGCCGAGACGGACGACGACGCCGTCGCGTTCTACCGTCGGACCGGCTTCGCCGTCACGGCCTTACCGCGCGACCCCCGCTGGCCCCACGTCCAGCGATACCGCCGCGGACGCCCGCTGACCCGCGGCGACGCCCCGTGCCGGGCCGGCGGGGGCCGGTCGGAGTCCAGCAGCACCTCGGACGACAGGCTCACGCCGTGCGCAGCTCCACGGTGGCCGTCGCCTGGGCGCCGTCGTTCAGCAGGCGGGCCGCTGCCGCTCCCTGTGCCGCGAGGTCACGCCAGCTCTCGCCGAGCCACTGCTCGGCGTCGAACTGGTTGGTGAACGCCGGGCTCACGGGCGTAGTGAGCGCGCGCCCGTCCGCGTCGTCGAGCTCCCACACCCACTGGGGTCGGATCATCGTGCGCCTCCACCTCGAACGCCCCGGGCCGCGTCACGCACCAGGGACCGGTTGATGCTCGCGGCCCAGAACGGGCCGTTGTAGATCATGCCGGTGTAACCCTGCACGAGGTCGGCGCCCGCCGCCAGGTAGGCGCGTGCGTCGTCGGCCGTCGAGATGCCCCCCACGCCGATGATCGTGACGTCCGGGCCGAGCCGACCGCGGAGGCGAGCGACGACGTCGAGCCCGCGCTCGAGCAGCGGAGGGCCCGAGAGCCCGCCCGGACCCAGATCGTGTCCGATCGTCGTGTTGACCGCCACGACGCCGTCGAGCCCCAGCTCGAGCGCGAGGTCGGCGACCGCGTCGACGTCCTCGTCCGCGAGGTCCGGGGCGATCTTGACGAGCAGCGGGATGCGGCGTGCCCCGGCGGCGCGCGTCGAGTCGTCGGCCGCCTCGCGGACCGCCTGGAGGATGGGCCGAAGCGCCTCGGTCGACTGCAGGTCGCGCAGGCCCGGGGTGTTGGGCGAGGACACGTTGACGACCAGGTAGTCGGCGTGGGGCGCGAGGAGCGCGGCGCTCGTCGCGTAGTCGCCCGCAGCGTCCTCTGCCGGGGTGACCTTGGTCTTGCCGATGTTCGCGCCGATCATGACGGCTCGCCCGGACGCCGAGCGCCGCAGGGCCTCGAGACGCTGGGCCGCGGCCGCCGCACCCTCGTTGTTGAAGCCCATGCGGTTGCGGATGCCGCGCAGCGACAGCTCGCGCCACATGCGCGGCTTCTCGTTGCCGGGTTGGGCGTGCGCCGTCACGGTCCCGATCTCGATGAACGCGAAGCCCAGCATGGTCAGGCCGCGGATCGCCTTGGCGTTCTTGTCGAAGCCGCCCGCGAGACCGAACGGCGCCGGGAACGAGCGGCCGAGCGCCTGGACGCTGCCGGGGCCGTTCGCGCCACGGCCCAGGTACGGGGCCGCGGCGCCCTGGATGACCCCGCCCACGACGGGCGTGCGTCCCGCGAGGGAGATGACCGGGAACACCACCTCGTGCGCCTTCTCGGGGTCCATGTGCTTGAAGACGCCGTTGAAGAGGAGGGAGTACAGCCGGCTCATGCGGGATCCTTCGGTTCGGTGATGGAGGTCTGGGGCGGGCGCGTGCGCCACAGCCAGGTGAGGCCCACGACCGGCAGGACCAGCGGCACGAACCCGTACCCGATCCCGAAGTCGGACCAGACCGTGGGCTCGGGGAACGCCGCCGGGTCCAGCAGGGACCACGCACCGACGGCGAGCACGCCCACGAGCTCGACGCTCACCGCGGTCCAGGCGACGGTCCGCGAGGTGCGCGACCCGCGCGCGAGCGCGACCGTCGCGACGATGTAGACCACGGCCGCGAGCGCCGAGAGGACGTAGGCGACGGGGGCCTCGTGCCAGTCGCGCAGGAGCTGGACGGACGCGCGCGCGGTCGCCGCGACGGCGAAGATCCCGTAGACGAGCACCAGGACGCGGCCGAAGCCGCTTCCCGTGGTGCGCGGCGTGTCCGGGGTTCGGGCGGTCTGGGGAGCCCCCTCGCCCGACGACGTCGCCGGGGTCGCGGGGTCGGGTGCGGTCTCAGGGGTCTCGGGGTGGGTCACGCCATCTCTCCTCAGGCGGTCCAGATCTGCCACAGCCGCCACTCGAGGAACGCGACCGTGATCGCGGCGACCGCGAGCACGACCGAGCTCCAGCGCGTGCGTTCGGCGAACGCCCAGACGGCGGCGACGGGCAGGATGAACAGGGCGGTGATCAGGTATCCCCAGAGCTTCACGGTGTCGGACGCCGAGCTCCCGGTCGCCGCGAGCACTCCGGCGACGATCATCTGCACGACGATCACGCCCTCGATGACGGCACCGCCCCACAGCTGCTTGAGGATCACGGCACGGTCGCGGGCGACGAACCACCCTGCCCAACCGGTGAGTGCCGCGCACAGCGCGACGGCGAGGAGGACGAGGGGGAGGACCACGACGCCGAGCCTACCGGCGCGGGGCCCACGGGCAGGAATCGTCCGACCGTCCCGCGCCGTGCGCGGGGGCGTGCCCGTCCCGCCGGTGGCCCGGCGGCCGGCAGCGGCTAGCATCGAGGCGTGGCTGAACTCACTCTCTCCAGCAAGAACCCGACCGGCGTGAAGGTCGACGCGCTCGTCGTCGGGACCCAGACGACGTCAGACGGCGTGGCCGTCGTGGGGGACGACCTCCCCCGCGACGTGGTCGCCGAGCTCGAGGCCCTCGCTCCGGCGCTGGGCATCACGGGCGCGCGCGACGAGGTCCGCACGGTGCCCGCGGGTGCCCACCTCAAGGCGGGCGTGCTCGTCCTGACGGGTCTCGGTGCCCGGGACGCCTCGGGCTCGTTCCCGGCCGAGACGCTGCGCCGCGCAGCCGGCGCGGCGGTCCGCGAGCTGACGGGGGCGTCGTCCGTCGCGGTCGCGCTCCCTGCCGCCGACGAGGCCGAGGTCGCGGCGATCGCCGAGGGTGCGCTCCTCGGGGCGTACTCCTTCACGCGCTACCGCGAGACCGCGGCCGGGGCCAAGGCAGCGGGGCCCGTCGCGACGATCGAGGTCCTCACCTCGCTCGCCCGCGGGGCCAAGGCCAAGGCTGCGGTCGAGCGGGCCGCGACGATCGCCGCGGCGGTCCACGCGACACGCGACCTGGTCAACACGGCCCCGAACGACCTGTTCCCCGCAGCCTTCGCCGACATCGCCAAGGCAGCGGCCAAGGGCACGGGCGTCAAGGTGACCGTGCTCGACGAGAAGGCCCTCGCGGCGGGCGGCTACGGCGGCATCCTCGCCGTCGGGCAGGGCTCCTCGCGCGGCCCCCGACTGGTGAAGGTCTCCTACTCCCCCTCGCGCCCGCACGCCAAGGTCGCGCTCGTGGGTAAGGGCATCACGTTCGACTCGGGCGGCATCTCGATCAAGCCCGCCAAGGGCATGGAGGCCATGAAGTCGGACATGGCCGGCGCGGCCGCCGTCCTGCACACCGTGCTCGCGGCCTCGAGGCTCGGGCTGCCGGTCGCGGTGACCGGGTGGCTCTGCCTCGCGGAGAACATGCCGTCGGGCACGGCCCAGCGCCCCTCGGACGTCATCACGATCCGTGGCGGCAAGACCGTCGAGGTCCTCAACACCGACGCCGAGGGGCGCCTGGTGATGGCCGACGGCCTGGTCGCCGCGATCGAGGAGAACCCGGACGTCGTGCTCGACGTCGCGACGCTCACCGGGGCACAGATGGTCGCGCTGGGCACCCGGGTCTCGGCCGTCATGGGCACCGAGTCCGTCCGCAGCGAGGTCGTCACCGCGGCCGAGGCCGCGGGCGAGCAGTTCTGGCCCATGCCGCTGCCCGAGGAGCTCGCCGCCTCCATGAAGTCGAAGGTCGCGGACATCGCGAATATCGGCGACCGGTTCGGCGGCATGCTCGTGGCAGGCCTCTTCCTCCAGGAGTTCGTCGGTTCCACGCCGTGGGCGCACCTGGACATCGCGGGCCCCTCGTTCAACGAGGGCTCGGCGTTCGGCTACACGCCGGTCGGCGGCACGGGCGTCGCGGTGCGCACCCTGGTCGAGCTGCTCGAGGCCCGCGCGACGAAGTAGGTCCTCCTGACGCAGCACAGGGCGGGCGCGACCTCGAGGTCGCGCC